>CAYUFX010000023.1:0-55623 GCA_964444135.1 uncultured Pirellulales bacterium
AATGAACATTCTATTTATCAGTTTGCCAATGCGTGTAGGTCTGGGATTGTTAATGGTGGCGATATTTTTGCCGTTTATTAATACGTTTGTGGCCGAATTCGCTGATTGGATGGGCAAACTACTGCCCTTGTAATTGGTGATTGGTAATTGGTGAGCAGTGATTGGAATAAATGAACTAAAGTTTGAAGTGCCTAAAGTGACACGTAAGTGTCATCCCTTCGGCAGGCTCAGGGCAAGCTCTGAGGCGAAGCCGAAGGTTCTGGTCAACGAAAAAGAGATTCTTCACTTCGCTGCGCTGCGTTCAGAATGACAGCAAAGCTGTCACTTTAGGCACTTTCCTGATAACTACTCACCAATTAACCATTTAACCAATTACCTTATTGGGGACAGATTATGCCGGAGCAAGCTGCCGAAAGGACTGAACAGCCAACAGCAAGGAGATTGTCGAAAGCCAAGGGCAAAGGGCAGGTGCCACAGTCTCAGGAGCTGACATCGATTGTAACACTTCTGGTGTTGGTGGCAATGTTAGCGCTGTTGGCACCGGACTTGCTCCAATGGTTCGTGATACAAATTAGGCAGGGGATGTCGTGCGAAAATAGCATTTTTGCCGATAGCAGTGGATTTTTGGATTTCATCAGTAGAAAAACTATCGATTTGATACTTGTTATCTGCCCCATTCTCGGGGCACTTTGTGCGGGTTCTTTTATAGCCAGCGTCGCTGTCAGCGGGCTGAATTATACGCCGGGGGCTTTAGAATTAAAATTCAACCAGCTTAATCCGGTCACAGGGTTACTGAAACTGGTAAACGCTCGTTCTCTGGTGAAACTCTTATTATCCGTACTAAAGCTGTTTTTCATCTCACTCATCGTTTGGTTGTACCTTCGGAGCAAGCTTGATATGCTTGCTGGGCTTCGATGGGCCTGGTCCACACAAATACTTGCAGTTATCGCAAAGATAATACTTGGCCTGATGATACGCATTGGCTTTGCACTATTGGCTATGGGTATTGCTGATGCCTTCTATCAGAAATGGAAATACATCCAGGAACTGAAGATGACCAAGCAGGAAGTAAAACAGGAGCTCAGGGATACAATAGGTTCACCTGAGGTCAAAGGTCGAATCCGGCAAATCCAGTTCCAAGCGGCCTTGAAGCGTATGCTGCAGGAAGTGCCCAAGGCTAGTGTGGTTCTTGTCAACCCAACACATGTAGCTGTTGCGCTGCGTTATGATGCCAAGACGATGGAAGCGCCTGTGATGGTGGCCAAGGGGGCAGACCATTTGGCGGAAAAAATCAGGGAAATTGCACGGGCCTATGGTGTGCCGATTGTCAGAAGGCCCGAGTTGGCCAGAACAATATATTCAACGGTCAAACTCGGCAGTCCTATACCTGAGACTTTATATGTGGCGATAGCAGAAGTGTTAGCTATGATTTATCGTTTACGTCGTAGAAAAGCAAACTTGCAGACATAACAACAAGTGTTTGGGTGTTCCCTCTAATAACTAACCGGATGAAAATCCACACTACGTTCTTGCCTTTATGTCATAGACCGAAACCTAAGGCGCTCATCTGTTGTTGTATCAAAGCTAAGTTTTTCTCAAGACGGCTAAATCGAGCTATCAATCTTTCTTCTCTTTTAATAAGGCGATATTCTTCGTTTTCAATCTTTTCCTGTAAATATTCTATTTGGTTGTCCACGTGTTTCTGGTCGATTTGGATAGGACCGGTTGTTACCTTGAGCATTTTATCCAGTGCGTCCTCTATTGCTCCGGTAAAGCCCTGCTTTACCCTGACAGTGGCGGTGAAAGTGCCGTCCTGACTTAAGTCAACACTGAGTTGAAGGGCGTTCTCGGGATACATAGGGTAACCGTTATCGTCAAAGGTGCTATCGCCGGTAATTATATTGCCACTGTATGTTGCATCTCGGTAGGTTGATTCGGTCGAGAGTTTGATTTTGGCGCTGGTGATTGCTCCACCGCTTACCACCACCTCGACGTCGTATCTGCCCGCTGTGGTATAATCGCTGTGGGCACCATAAAATTCGATAGTATTATTGTCGCTGCTGCCGGTCTTATCTGCTCCGATTATGGCCAGGACGCTCATATAATCTTCAGCTATTGCTTCATCAAGGACATTCATATCAAGACTCAATACCCCTTCCCTGTCGAGCTTAAAGCCGAGATGACCCGGCGTCAGGAAGTTGTCTATATCCTCTATAAATCCATTGGTCTGGGCGATAAGCGGTGTGCGAATCTGCGGCCTTATGGTCGAAACGACATAATCTCCCATTAAGAGACCAGCGGTTTTTAGAACGTCATTGTACCCGGTCTTTTCCTTAATATACTCGACGGCAAAGTTATAGGCATCGACCATTTTGGTTAGTTTGTCTTTTACCGATTGGATATCTCTGGTCAGAGTTAGCTCCTCTCCACTGGCATCAGTCGTATCGTGCAGATGTAGTGCCACGCCGGAAATGACGTCATCTACCGTGTTGGAGCTCCTGCTGATCCAAGCACCGGGCGGGTAGCCGTCAACCCTTATTTCACTATCCTGAGCCGATTGAGTTTCGCTAAAGTCCGCTGGTTCAAAATCGTTGTTCATTCCCGATGCTGATGTGCTGCCACCTTCCGTCTCAAAGGCCATAGTAGGTAAGCCCAGGTCTGCTGTTGAGCCGGTACCCTGTGTGAAAGATAATCCAATTTCAAGTCCACTTGCTCCATAGATATCGTCGGTCAAAATAATTTGCCCGTTAACGAGGGTCGCTTTGGCTACTCCGTCAAAAGCGTCATTAATTTCTGAAATAAGATGAGCGAGCTTGGTATTACTTGTAACGGTAAGCTCTACCGGAGTTATGGCAACACCATTATGATCCTTACCGGTGATTGTAATTTTATCTCCTGTTCCCAGACTCCCCGTAAATTGGTCGAGTTCTGTAATTCTGGTACTTAGTGTAGCATTGTCACCGTCAACATTAAAAGTGTGGTTCTGCTGCTCGGTGTCAGGAGCCCAGACTTCGGTGCTGCTTGCGTTGATTGAGATTTCATAATCGGAGCCGGCGTCATTGCCATTTAGCACCAGATGGTAGGCATCGTTATAATATAGCAAACTGGCTGTAATCCCGGGATTGTTCGCATCGTTATTGATTAAGCCGACGAAATCCTCGAGTGTTGTCTCAGATGTGGTCGTCAAAACCGTTTCCTTATTGTTATATGAGTAAATAAAAGTTCCCGCTCCGACGTAATTCTCGGCATATTCGAGCCCGTTCGTGTGAATCCAGCGCTCGGCATTAGCCAACTGGTTGATTACGACCGTGTGATTGCCTTCGAAGGCGTTATAGGATGCCTCGGCAGTTAATTTGTCGGTGTCGCTGGAGGCGACTGAAAAGGCGCGAAGTTCTTTGGCATCGGAAAGAGCCCGAACGGCGTTTCTTAAGTTGCTGAGTTTGTTTTCCAGAGTGCTCAGAGCATCTTGTCTTTCCTCCCAAATACTTATGCGTTCTTCGTACACATTGAGTGAACGGCGCTCAATAGCCATCAGTTGCTCGATGAGTTTGGCTGTATCTATCCCCGTTAAGAGCCCTGGAAGACGTAACGTTGACATCTTTATCTACCTTTTGGTTTAAGTTTTCATACCTTAACAAAAATCTACAAACACGGCTGACGCCCACACCTGACGTCAATTATTATCGTTCAAAAACACTTTTTGCTTAACTATTTATCTTATATTTGCTTACCATATTTACATTCATTTAGAAACAGCTTGCTGTAGTGCCTCGGTATATCTGGCTCGTATGAGTTTAGACTTTTGCAATAGCTGCCGCAGACCCTGGTTTTCAGGGTCCATTTTTACACAGTCATTTAGCTCTGAACAGGCCAGGTCGAAAGCTGTTCTTGAACATTCGGTAGCCTTTGTCTTTACATAATCTTGTCCTATTGCAAGGTAAGTCCCGGCAGCCAGGCATTTAGCATGTAATTGCCTCATCTGGGGCGCTATCTCGTCCCACGCGACGTCCGGGAATAACTCATCGTGCGTGAATGTATCAATAAATCGCTTGATGACCTCAAAATGGCTTTTTGCCTTTTGGACGGAATAATTTCCCGAAAGACTGTTAGCGTGCATTCTTCTTAGATGCAACGGCTCGCTGAGATGATGTTCTTTAAGACCGGCCTTTACGAAGCGTCTCATCATATCATAGTCCATGCCTACTTTTAGTTTTTCATCGTAAAGGCCTATTTTGTCATAGACTGTTCTTTTGATGCCGAGTCTAAATGGCACTACAGGATGTCCCGCCCGGAACAGATCTCTAATCAGATACCTGCGATCCTGATATTCGGGCTTATTCATTATCCTTATCGGTTTACTATTCTCGTCAATCAGCAAAACATCGCAATATACAAGGTCAGCATCTGGGTGTTTTTCGAATTCCGCCAAGTGTTTGGCAATAAAGTTCGGAAACATCATATCATCTGCGTCCAGAGGCATAATATATTGCCCTCGGGCTTGCCTTACGGCATGGTTCAGCGCATTGGACATGCCGGCGTTTTCCTGGTAACAATACCTGATTCTTTGATCTTCATAGCGTGAAATGACCTCTTTGGTACTATCCGTCGAGCCATCGTTGATGATTATAAGCTCGAATTTTGGATAGTTTTGAATCAGCACGCTCTCGATTGCATCGCCGATATATTCAGCACAATTGTAAACAGTCATTATCACTGAAACCAAAGGATTGTCCTTGCTCGTGTATAGGGGTATCACCGATATATACGGATTTCCGTATCGCTTACCGACTATATATCTCTCATACAGACTGTGAATCTTTCTGCCATGTTCGATGCCGTTTTCGTTATAATAGTATAGGCCCAAAAACTCGGGTATATGTTTGAATTTGTATCTACTTGAGATTGAGATACGCAGCCAGAAGTCCCAATCGCCTGCACAGGTCAATGTGTCATCGAAATATCCGAGTTCGGTGTGCAGTGATTTGCGCCACATCGGCTGCGAACCCACGCAACAACCGAAGAGTAGTCTTTCGTGACTGTATTCAGCTCTCCTGGCCATCTCGATAGCGTGATGATTGGCAAAGGTGCTATTTGGCGTATCGGTACATATCTGGTCGCCGTAAACAAGAGCAACATCAGGATTGGCCAGCAGCGTTTCAGCCATTATTTCCAGAGCATCTTCACGGTGCCGGTCGTCTGTGTTGGCGTTAGTTAGAAAAGTCCCCCGAGCAATCTTGATGGCGCGGTTCCAGGCCGTATAGATTCCCTCACGTTGCCCGGTTTTGATATAGACTATGTTATTATACTTTTGCTGATATTCATGAACGATTGCTTCTTCGTTTTCCTGCGAGCCGCTGTTGACGACAATGATCTCCAGCTTGTCGGCAATTGTCTGTTGCTCCAAATCTTCCAAACAGCCTCGGATGAACTTTTCTGAGTTGTAGGTAGATACTATGGCTGAAACATGGTATCGATTTTCTGGGAAGATTAGCTTGGGCTTAGACTGCTCTATCTCACTCTTGCCAGACGGGGGTATTGGACTTTCTGTGAAGTTCTCGATTATCCATTTGTCTGTATTCGTTGCGAGCAGTAACCTGCCCGTGAAATAATCTTTTATTGAACCACTGGCTTTCCCCTGGAAATGTAATGTATTAAATTTAATGGGCTGTTCGTAATCAATATGTTTTCCATAAGGCTGCTTTTTTATCCAGATGACTTTCTTAAAGCCGTTCTGCATTTCAAAGTTTTCCGATACGTTAAGATGGTGGTCAAATTTTGAGTGGTCTTTTATTTGAGATATTTCACAGACCTTATCCGGGTGTTTTTCTCGATATTTTCCAAACATTGTCATGTCACATACCCCGCCAGGCAATCCTTTGGCAACTCTGGCGTTGAAAGAATCTTCCAGATTTTTCAGTAATTCCGTGTTTGTGTAATGCTGAAGAGCTAAATCACAAAATTCTGTTAAGGCCGAGATGCTATTGATGAAGTTGCAGCTTGGCCCTTGACCCTGTGACAATGTGAAGTCAAAATCCTTGAATTTTCTTTGATATTGCTGAATGTCGGTATAAAGCATGACGTCTGAATCGAGATACAAGCATCTCCTAAAGCTCATGTGTTCTAAAAATTCTCTTAGTATGAACCATCTGAGAAAACAGATAAGTTCGGCATTGTACTTATTGGTGCTAAGATGTTTATAAACATTTACAAAATCTTGAGCAGCAGTAGAATAATTTTTATAATGGTGGTGTTCGACAAAATCATATTTGTCATTGGTTTCGTCACCGATAAGATAAATGACACTGTTGGGGTTAGACAATTTTGCCTGAGCTAAAGCGTACTTTAAACTGTCCTGATTACCAAAATTGACAAATACAATTGGAAACTGTTGGGATTTGTCCGTGTCGATGCTGTTTGGCTTATGTTGGGCAGCCACTTTTACTGTCTGATTTAGTGGAGGCATTTGTCTTTTTTTTAGCTGTTCATTTCTATTTTCTCTGAAGATTGTGGGCAGGGCTACCCTATTCTTGAGTGGAACATAGTCCTTCTTTTGGGCGTTCTCCGCCAGTCGTTCATATAATGTGATGTGTCTGTCAACCATCTGATCAAGTGTGAACATTTTTATTAGTCTTTCACGGCTGGCAGCGCTAAATTCTTCTCGTTTTGCTTTGTCAGCAACCAGACATTCGGTCATTTTGATAAATTCTTCACTATTCTTGAATCCAGCTAACAGCCCCGTTTTTCCATGTTCAATTAACTCAGGAACTCCTCCCGTATTGAAAGATATAATTGGAACACCGCACCCCATAACTTCCAATATCACGAGGGGACAGTTGTCCGCCAACGTAGGGAATAGAAATATATCAGATGCGCAATAGAGTTGAACCAGCTTCTCTTCGTCAAATAAAAAGGGAATTTGTAGCAATCTTTCCGTCGGCGCCTTGTCAGAAGTGCCCCCAACGCAAATAAAAAACGTATTAGGATATTTCGCAGTGAAGTACTTATAGGCCTCCAGGATGAAATTGCCGCCTTTTCGCTTATCAATTAATCCTCCGTGTGCGACGAAACTAATAATGATGGCGTTCGGAGGGATCTTAAACATTTTACGAATTGCTTGCTTGTCCAAGGGTCTATAAATACGTTCGTCGATGCCATTGTATATCAAATGGACTTTTTTATCTTTGAGTATGCTCTTTTTAACTATGTTTTTCAGCCATTGTGAAGGCACTATCAGCTCAAAGTCAGATTCTTTATATATGATTTTTTTGTCACGCCACATTTCGGCGGTACGATCCTTGGTGATAGGCGGATATGATTCGAGGTCTGGGCAGTTTCCACAGCCGGTCTGCCATTTTTCGCAATCAAACGCATAAGCACAATGGCCGGTCATACTCTGCATATCGTGGAGGGTCCACACAGACGGCTTGATATTTGTCAAAACGGATAAGGCAAATGGATTGAAATAGTTGCCGTGCAAATTATGGAAATGTGCAACATCGGACTCTAAAAGTTCTTTTTGGGAACTCAGCGTGAAGGTCGAATTTATATCATATGACAAGAAACCCTGCTCTTTATAATACGTATTACTATCCTGTATTGGGTCTGTGATTATTTTGATATCCGGATCGTTCGACAATTTCTGGCCGACGAACATCTGTGTTCCCAGCCCTCTGGCTTTTAGGCCTTCCTTTAGCATCCATGCTACTTTTGCGGCACCACCTTTTTTATCGATAGTGCTTATCTGCGCGATTTTAAGGGACTTTTTTGGTCCCAGGGACCTTAAGAAATGGACGGCACTACGGCTTCGGTCGGGAGCCACCCGGTAATAGCTTTTGAAGTTCTCCATAACCTGTTCATCAAGAAAAACGTCCGCCGGATAACGTGTTGGTCTTGTGTCACAAGAGAAAGAGTGGTACTTGTCGGTTTTCCCACAGTGAGCCCCCGTCCCGTCCGTGCCGATATTACTGATGTGAGACCTTGTTGGATAGATATAAATACCATTGTTGACATATACGGAAAGCACCCAGTTCAGAGTCCATACATCTTTCAGTTGCCCCTTTAAGAAATTCTCTATAGATATTGGAATATCTGTACCACCCTGGTCTATATCAACGTCATTTTTGATGGCAGTTTCAACAAGCTCGTACATATCCTCCTTATAATGTGTCCATGCTCTCTTCCATGTTGCCCAGCCCCAACTGCCTATTCGAGGACAGAAATACAAATCGAACGGGTAGTCGGACCGTATTTTGTCAGGAATTTGGACTGTGTAACCTGATATGCCAAATACTCGTTGGTTATTTTCATACTTTTCGAGACAGGTGTGCATAAAATCAAAGAAATATCGCTGAGGAACACAATCGTCTTCCAGCAAAATCAGTCTGTTGTGTCGTTCAAAAACATAATCAACAGCGCTTACAATATTTCGCGCAAGTCCCAGATTTTCCGTGCGCTCGATTATTTTTGGCTTTGTCCAGTCGATGCTGTGCACCAGATGCCTCGTCAAAGAAACAGCTTCTACGTCTTCGTCGGATTTTGGCGCATCTGAGAAAACATATAAATTCTGAACGTTATGTTCTCTTAAAGCATTTAAGACCTCAAGCGTATGCTTAGGCCGATTGTAACATACCAATATTACCGGAACATCTTTCGTAAAAAGTGTTCGAGGTTCGCCTATATTCATCTCAGCCGTTTTTTTGCTTATATATTTTTGATGCACGAGGGTCGCTTCTTTTACCGCTCCGTGTTCATTTGTACAGTGCGCCAGTATATAGCCCATTCTTTGTAAACGCTTGATGCATTTTTCTGTGTCATTAGCTGTAAAATCTGTGCAAAAGTGATGAAATTCTACGCATATCTGCGGTATATCTAGTTTACTTATGGAACTGAGAACCTCGTACTCAGCGCCTTCGATATCCATCTTTAGCACAGATACATTCTTGTACTTATTCAAAAGGTCCTCTAAACTTATTGTTTCGGCTTCGTAAAAATCTGTTTCTGAAACACTTTTGTGAGATGGTGTAATTGACTCCGAAACATAGTCTGGATTTGTGTTTTTGTAAATTTTTATTTTTTTATTACTTTTAGAATATAAAGCCTTATGTATAAACCAAAAATGTTCATTCTTGTTACGTTCAATGTATCTCTTTGCTTTCTCTGTTGGGTCTATTCCAATAATTTTACAGTTTTTCCGATTAATTAATTCAAGATCGAATGAAATATCTTCACCAACGCCCGCAGAGATAACTGTGCTACCAAAAGGTATCAGGTCCAAATCTACAGCCCAACCACCATACTTGGTCCCAAGCACCTGCATTTTTGAACAAATATTACTTCTATTTTGCCTAAGGATTTCTGATAAATACTTCTTTGTTCTTGATTCATTTCTTTCGGGATTTTCACATGTATATTTGTTGGCGGTATATTGATGTTGCGTCTTAGACTGGCGATTTTCAATGCATCCATTTATGTCTTCTTGCATTTTATCAAGTCGGTCTTTGGTGTTTTTGAGCAGTAAGCTGGCTCCCTGATGCTTTTGGACTGTGGCTGTTTTCCTTCGAGCTTTAGAGCAGATCCGAGCCAGCGTGCTCTGATCGAGGAGATTCACGACACGTCTGCATTGTTCCTGTGCCAGCTTCGGATGTAGACGGGCGCCTACATCAAAATAGTCCATCGCATCAGACTCTTGATTCTCCTTGAGCAGTTGCACCGCTTTTTTCACCAACTCTTCAGCAAATGAAGCCAGCGAATTTTCGGTAAACCGTCTTTGTATACATTGATTCTGTTTTTCAGGACGCCAAGTAGGTGAAGAATTAATTTCATTTGCAAGTACTGAACCTGACCAAATTTCTGGTTTTGTTCTGCAGCTTTGAGATGCTATTTCCCTCCCCTTTGTCAAATCTATTACCAAGGACATTGGACGATATGGGACCTTTACGCGTTCATCGAAATCCGGTGTGCGCATAATATGACCTTTAGAGTAATCTATCGGTTTCGCCACAAAAGTGCCGTCCTTGTTGTAATAGTGCAAAAGTTCTATTTTCCCTGATCCGTGAAATTTTGTTTTTGTTAGCAGTTGCATGACAGTATCAATTCTCGGAAACCAGACATGTCCCGGATATTCCGGTGTTCCACCTCCGCCTGGGTCGAAAACTATCTGGTCCTTTTCATCTTTTATGGACCGGTTCTGCAATACATCACATCCGTAATCTGGAACAGAAAGCCGAAACAAGCCATCTGGTTTCAATACGCGGTATATCTCTTTTATGACAGGTACTAGTTTTTCATATGGGATGTGCTCAAGCACATCTTCCGCCTGAAAACTATCGACCGAATTATCCATAAGTGGGAACGGTTGGGTAATGTCGTGTCGGAGATGATTTTGGTCGTTTCTACTCAGTGACAAACCAATCACACCCTCATACTCTTTCTGTTTGGGGACATCGCCGGCATAAAGCCGGATAATCGGCATCTGTTTTACCTGTTCCCATGTAATAGCCAGAGAATATGGTCTGTTTATGCAGTTATTTGGTTCCGTTGGCTCAGGCTTTTCCGGTTTTTTTGGCATCCTGTTAATAGGTTCGAATATCTTTTGGCCATTTTTGTTATCAGGTTGTAAAGACAATTCAGCTTCGGCGGCTGAAGCTGCTTCATCCGGTCTTCCTGACTTTAGCAGGCAGGCTGTCCCTGTCGTCTGAAAGCCTTGAATTGCTAATTTTTCAGCCTGGGCTTTGTGCTGGGCTTCATTGAAAATCTTTAATGCTTCGAAAGGCTCATATTGTCGCAACTTCCCGGGAGCTTTCTGACATAGCTGAATTGCCTCAGGCCCAGGGTCATTAGTTTGCTGGAGATATTTTTTAATAAGACCTTTTGGAGTTAATTTCCAACCAGCATCCGAAACAAAACCGGAAGAAGTGTTATTGTCACCAAGTTGATAATTGATAAGTTCCTCCTCTTTTCGTTTAGGGAAAGAAATATAAGGATGGTTTTGGTGTACAATCATAACCGTTTCAGTAGCGTCAATTATATCTTTTTTGTCTTGGAGAGCTTTTCTGACAAGCCATATGTCCCACATTGTTCGGCCGAGGCCAAAAGGCCGTATAACGGACCATAGGTATTTAGTGAATACGAAGCAATCTATCCCTGTCACAGCATGCAGCGAACCATTCTGGCTGACAAATTGTCGCAGCTTCTGTTCCCAATCGGCATCTTCGAAGTCTATCGGCCCTGGAATATCAGTGTCCCAACGTTGTTCTATCATCAAAAATTCATTAAAGCGATTGGTAACTTTCTGGACTGCCGGCATAAAGTCGCTCAATAAAATAATATCTGAGTTTACATATACTAAGACATGATTTGAGGCCTCCGTCTGAGCTTTTTCAAACAAGTCATTTATCAGTGGCGTGCCGTAGGAATTTCGTTTAACATCCGGTATATGGCGCAGTCCAAATTCCTCAGCTACATGAGCCACTCCATCATCATCACCAAATAAAATAATCTCCGGCCGTGGCTCAAGTAACATCCAGCTCTTTATAGCATTTCTCTGCCTTACTGAATCTTGGCCGCGAAAAGCTTTCGGCAGTGCAAAAATTGTGATATTTCCAGTCGGCACTGTTTGCTGCACTTTTGAAATCGGCTTATGCTTTTTCCGGATATATTGTTTAATATCTTCGTACAACTTCTTCGCACGAGGATGAGGGAACTTACTATTCATTTCCATTCGCAGTTTCTCTGTGGCCATTTCAAAGTTTCCTTCTCGCGCAAAACAAACTGCTTGCGCATAAAACGCTCCGTTGATATCAGGGTCAAGAAAAATGGCCTGCCCAAAGCAATCCTCAGCCTCTTTTATCCGGCCGGAAGCATAGAACTGCGCACCGGCCTCACACAAAGCATCAACCCCCCGGTTTCCTTTTGCTTCTTTGCTACCATGAACGCTAAATATATCCACCGGATTGTACAGGATGCCGCCTGTTAATGTTCTGAATCTCTCTGCGTCAAAACTTTTGCCGGTATTTTTCCTCAGCGCCGGACACTCGAATGTTACTGCCTTATCACCAGGATTTAAAATAAGCTCTACTTTGTTGCAGTTTACCCACTCAACCAGCGGTACTACTTCACGAAAACCTACAAAGAAACCTCCTTTCCAATAAGAAGCATAATATCCCTTAAAGCATTGCAAAGGATCGATAGCGTTGATAGTAACTTCTTCAAAAAACCTTGAAACACTATCATTTGTTAAGACTTCGGGACAGTACCAAAAATCATCTACCGTTACGATGCTGCCCTGCGGCAGTAATGGTAACGCATTGTCAAGAATATGCGTCATAATAGAAGTATTGAGTTGGTCGTGTGCATCAATATATAACAATACTTTGTCTTCTTCGGACCAGAGTTGCCTGAAGTCCGTTTTCAGAATGTCTTGTTCAAGAAGTCTTACTCCGGACAGTTCAACAGGAAGGACTTTTTGGCTTCTAAACAGTGGCTTGAATGACAAATCAATAGCAATCACTTCTGCTTCGCTTTGAGCCGAAAGCCAGGCACGCAATGAAAAGCCCGAAAGGGTGCCCAACTCTACGATCTTGGTAGGCTTGTATCTATGAACGAGCTCGACCAGCATATTCAGCGATTCAGGAGTCTGGTCACGGTAATAGAGACGATTTTGAGTTAATGCCAGTGTATCAATCCATTCTTGAAACGGTTTGCGGTTATTATCCTGTGAAATTACGTTCCTGTCTGTCATCTGATCTTTCCATCGGCCGCTAATCACGTATTCCTTAAATTCAGTCTGTGCATAGCCCCAGTTTTCATCGTTATTTGTTATTGGCCGACCCCTCTCTAACATCTGCTGGCACCAGACGAGGTATTCTTTTTGATAGTCGAGACTCGGATAACGTTCTGTTGTAAGTTTCTGTTTGGCCTCATCACTAACAGCCCAGCTCATATCATGCTCAATGTGGTAAATTCTCATAGGCTCGGGCAAAATAACCTGATGCAAACCACTGACATAAGCCATATGTAGTAGTAGCACATCAACATAAATAGACCATCTCGGCAGTTCCGGATACGCTCTGAACAAATGCCAATTAGTACGTGACATCAGCGTGAAATCACCACACCCATTCGTATGCAGCTTTTTATCCTTACCGTCATAAATGAAGTGGTCCGATTCCATTTCCGATATTTTCTTGGTACCATATAGTCCATGAACACGCACAATATTGTTCCGGCAGAACTCCAGCTGCTCGTTAATATCTTTACGCTCAGGCACTATTTTGCTACCAACATCATGTCGGTCAATACGGTAGAAACAGTTCTCATCGAGCCGGCCGCTTGATAAAAACTGCATCAGCTCATTAGAAAACAAAATGTCGATATTGGTCGCCAATACAAATTTTCCCCTTGCCCGCCTGATACCCACGTTCTTGGCTATCATTTGGAAAAGTGGGAACTTATCCGAATTGCCAATGCTGTTATGAATTTCCGCCGGTACCTCGATGAATCGAACCGTCAAAGGGCCCAGGTCATCCGGCCAGTCAAGAACCTCATAAAGTCTTTTTCTACCTGCCGGCGGATTCCACTCAACGATTATAAGCTCCGCATCAAGATTGAAACGCCTGCACTGTTCAACAAGTCCTTTTGCAAATACCTGCATCCGGCGTAAAATGTTTGCATCATAGTCATCATTCCGAGAAGCGACCACAATGCTCAGATACTTTTCATTGACTGCACGGTTTGCTGGACCGCCTGGGTCCCCTGAAGACTCTGTTACACTGACAATCTGCCTGGTGCTTTTGGAATTTGACACATCAAATTCTGCTCGCACCGGTACATCTTCCTCAAATTCCTCCGTCTCAAGGCCCCAGTTGTCGTCGTTAAAAATGATGGGTTTTCTTTGCTCCGTCATTGTCACCGCATAAGCGTCAAATTGGGTGTTGGAAATCCTCTCAACTTTTCTGGCTTCAAGATTCTTCCATAGGGTTCCTTTTTTATGAATCTCTGGTGTCCAGCCGGCACTATGCTCTATGTGGTAAATACACATCGGATAGTTAAGGACTTCTTCCTCGGCCCCGCCATAATGTGCCATGAAAGAAAAAAGCGAATCCACGTGGAACGAATGCATATCAAACTCTGGGTAGCCATGCAGTGCAAACCAATGGTCCCTATGCATTAGTTGAAAATCACCGCATCCATTGGTGTGAAGGTGTGCCCTTTTCGTTCTTAATCGCGGAACATCTTCTCCCTCAGGCGGATATATCATATGATAATCGCCGGTTATCAAGTTCTGCGTCCCGTTTCGTTTATTTATCCGAATAATATTTTCGCGACAAAACGCTAACTGCTCGGAAACAGTAGGTTGCTGCAGAACTTTATTATTAACATCATAGCGGTCCACACGATACATTTTACCTCTGGTCATCTTTCCGGAAGCAAAGAACGCAAATAATTCGTCGGAAAACAGGATGTCAATATTTGTCGCCAGTATGAATTCTCCCTGCGCCCGCCGGATGCCCACGTTCTTGGCTATCATCTGGTAGAGAGCCAGCCCGTCAGCATGCTTATACCGATTATGAACCTCTGCTGGGACCTGTATAATACGGATAGTACAATAATCGCTTCGTTCAGGAAATGGTAGAACCTCAGCCAATCGTGGCCTGTCCTGCGGCGGGTTCCATTCTACCAAAACCAGTTCCACCGAAAGCCTATATTGCTGCGATTGCGCCAAAATACCGTTGATAAACATTTGCATTCGGCGTAACAGATTACCACCATGGTCGTCATTGCGTCCGGCAGCTACAATACTTAACATTGGCTTTCCATCGTAAGAATTACTCATTTCTTGACCCCGAGTAAAATCAGACTTGGGTTTTCCCGATAAGGAAAACGTAAAAGCTTTTGAATTATTCTGCACGTTTAAGAACGTAAGGTTTTCTTCTTGTCCGTTCGTCTGTGATTCAGTCTCGGTGAGTTTGAAACCGAGCCTTGTCATATAGGAGACAACCTCTTTCTTTGTAGCAGACCCCCGATAAAGCTGCGATGAAGTAACCGCTACCTCAAGTTTTATTCTGTCTATTTTTTGAAGCTGGTTGCCAGCTGATTTAACTACATCCAAGTCGTGTCCTTGTGCATCGATTTTAACAAATTCAACACGCTCCAAAGGTAAACGCTTCAGAATCTGTTCGAGTGGCATAGTCGGAACGGTGCGTCTGTCAATTACTTTAAGCCCGTCTGTGTTTTTCCAGAGTGCAAAACCATCAAGATTAAAGGGATGCAGCGAGCTGGACACGTCATTTTCGGTATGGTAAAAATCTGCAAATCCTTGAGTGGTACTAACTGCCATCGGTAACGCAATCATACGAGGATGACTTTTCTTTAACTGCCTCCACTTCTCAATCAGTGGCTCAAAAGCGACCACTATTAAGTCGTTTGCTTGGCGAAGATAAGGCAACGTTACCTCGCCGTCATAGGCTCCAACATCAATCCATACTCGCGTAACCTCGGCAGGAAGAATAATCTTTCCGCTTACAGGGTCCAACGAGCAGTAATCTTTAATCTGGTTAGAGGCACAAGGCAATTGTGACTTGTTGATATCATTATTTGCATCAATTTCGATAGCTTGTTCTTCATCGGCTGTTCTAAATGGTTCTTTTCTCAGAGCAGGATCTGAAGCGCGAAGCTCTGACGTAGCAATGTGTCGTTTTGTTAGAACTGCTCTTTTAGGCTGGTAAAAATACATATCTTCATGACTGACTTTCACGTAACTGTACCCGAACAAGGTAAGAAATTTTACTATTTCAATTGGATGGTATCCGAATTGTCTGGCATTATCTTCATAATATTCACAAAAGATATTCGGACGACACTGCCTTATAAATTCTTCCGCTCCTCTTAAAACAAACAGTTCACAACCCTCAGTGTCAATCTTAAGCAAATCTACTTTGTCAATCCCATACTCGGTTGCAAAATCATCAAGTCGTTGAACGTCAACTTCGTATTCAACCCATTCGTTAAATCTCAAAGGTTTCCCTATACAAGCCAACCCTGAATTTGTCCCCGATTTTGGATACTTCAATATGGCTCTGCCGTTCTTATCCGCCAGAGCCAACTGAAAAGCCTTAACTCTATCCTGAAGATTATTCAGGATTATGTTTTGCTTTAACACTTCGAAAGTAACAGGCGCAGGCTCAAAGGCATAACTTCTCATCACCGGATTCATCACAGCAAGCATAGAAAATGCCCCCGTATTGGCACCAATGTCCATAATCACCGGGGATTCGTATTCCAATGTTTGTTTATAAAAAAACCGCAACTCGTTCATGCCCCACGCATTCGGTATGCCGTTGCGCGGTTTTCCCTCCCAGCACCCGCCTATTTCAGACGCTCTGGGGTCAATCTCGACTTTGAAATCATCCAACAAATATGCCCGCATAATTATTAACCTTTTATCGCTTCCGGCGCTTTTAGCTCTTTATCCTTGCCGTCACGCACAAGTGCCAGCCCCATCTTCGTTCCATCCAGCGAAAAATCTTTTTAGGAAGATAACGAAAATACCATACCTTTTCGTAGCGATACTTTTTGTAATCCTCGATGCGATAAGGGAAAATATGCTCGGCTCTTGTCTCTAAAACCTCAAATCCTTCGAGCAAATCCCTGATGCTTTTCTTTGTAAACGTATAAGTTACCGGACAGCCGCTCTGCGCTTCTGAGTACCCCGCTACCAGTTCCGGCAGTTTCCAGAATGCCCCTTTGCCATACGTCATCAAAATCCGGAAGACCTTCCACGAATATCGGTTATAAACCATCATCTTAAATACGCTTTCGGGCCCCATATACTTGCGAATCTCCGAGATAGCCCTTTCAGGATTCGGTGTATGATGTATAACGCCAAAAGAATAAACCAAATCGTAATCCTCTACCGGAACAACCTTTAAAAGCTCCTCGGCATTTGCTTTAAAGAAATCAATTTCCAATCCATAGACTTCAGCCCGTTTTTTTGCAATTTCGAGCGACTTTTCCGAATAATCTATTGCTGTTACTTTTGCTCCGGCTCTGGCAAAACTTATTGTGTCTGTTCCAATGCCGCATCCCACTTCCAGAACCTTTTTATCTTTCCATTTTTCAAACTCGGCAAAGACAGGTATATGGGGTTCAACAAAATACTTCCTCGCTTCTACCTCGTCAAAGTATGCTCGACTGCCAAGCTCCTGCACTGAATGACGGATATTGCAGGGCCTGGCATCCCAGAATGCCTGGACTCGCTCAATCGTTACACTCTTAAATTCCTGAAGGCTGTTCATGTCAATATCTCACAAGGCCATTTTTCTGTACATCCAAGACCCAAACCAACATAATTGAGCTTTGCGAACTTCTCATTTTTAAGCTCTCGCCAGCTATCTAACAAAACAGCTCCTTCTTTGACATTCTTCTCAACTTTATTCCAATCTAAATTTCTGAATTCCGGCCATTTCGTCAAAAGCACAATGGCATCTGAGCCATCAACGCACTCGTATGGGTCGTTACAATATCTGACTTTATCACCCAATACATCTTTTGCGTTATCTAATGCCGCCGGGTCGTAAACGGTTACCACATAACCAGCATCGATTAGTTTCTCGGCTAACATGATTGATTGCGACTTTTCCGTTATATGGGTATTCGGTTTGTAGGATAGACCAAGTAAAGCTATGTGTTTTCGTTCTATTACCTTTGCTTCTATAATCTCGAACAGCCTATCCACCATCGCATCATTAATCGCGACAGTTGCCTTGCTCAATTTCGGCTCATAGCCCACTTCTTTTGTAAAGGCCTGAAAGGCCAGATTATCACGAGGGAAACACGTCCCGCCAAAGCCCAGACCCGCTCGCAAATACTTCGGCCCTATTCGGCTGTCAGTTCCTATTGCTTCGGTTATTTCATCTACGTCCGCGCCGGAAATTCTCTCACATATATTGGCCAGCTCGTTGGCAAAACTTATCTTTGTCGTTACAAAGCAATTCAAACTTAATTTGGTGATTTCTGCATTCAGCAATGACATCGTCGCGATATGCGGCTTGTTCTCACAGCTGCTAACGTAAAGTTTTTTTACTATTCCTGCCGACCTTTCATCAGATGCGCCTATAAGCACCATATCCGGTCTTGAAAAATCCTGAATTATCGACCCTAAAGCTATAAACTCAGGATTGTAAACAAGCCCAAATCCTTTCCCGCAGAGCTTGCCGCTTAATTGTTCCAGCAAAGGCTTAAAAACGCCTTCGGATGAGCCAGGCATAACGGTCGAGACAACATCCACCACATGGAAGTTATTCTTGGACGCAAGCATCGGCCCAATTCCGTGTAATACACCCTCAACATAATCGTTGGAAAACTTCCCATCAGGCTTGCTTGGAGTCGGAACAATAATTAGCGTAACATCCGAATGCAGTACAGCGTCGGTCAAACTGGTTGTTACCTCAAAGTTGTCCCACGCCATGTCCAGAAGCTTGGACAGTCCTGTCTCTCTGATAGGACAACCTTTTCGCCCCAGTTCACTGACAAAGTACTTGTTCTTCTCAAGCCCAAGAACTTTGTGTCCTTTGGAGGCGAAATACGCAGCCGTGCAAAGACCCAACTTACCTAAACCGATTACTGATAGTTCCATTTTTTTCCTATACGTGCCGTCAAATAAACTTGTATGTCATGCTGTCATTTAAAATAACCTGCTCATATATTTCATTGTGCGGTTGATAGGTACACCTTGGACATTCATTTTGAATCACAATATTGTCATGAATATCCCAATGTTTTTTGCTGCCCCACAATTTTTGGATTTCCTGCGTGCTTTCGATATTTCTGGCTAATTCCAGTTTTGGGTCGCCGCGCCTGTCGCAGCAAAGCCCGACTGTGAACGAATCTTTTGGCGCATCTTTCCCAACTGGTGGCTCGATTACTGCTGTCATAAAAATGGAATGACATCTGCTAAAATAGTTAGCGCTGGCAAACTGAGAATTGAATTTGTGGGTTACTCCATAAACGCCGAAAGTTTCGTCATCCAGTTCCAACGCTTCTGCAATCTGTTGTTTGAACAATGATACGTCATCCCGGGAAAAGGTAATTTCCTGTTCTGTGCCTAATTTATCCCAGGTGGTCCCCGCGGGTCTGAAATGAATATTCTTGCATCCTATTTGTTTTGCAAGTTTCGTCGCCTCGTACACTTCGCCGATGTTACCCTTGTACAGAAGATACTTGAAGCTCACTCCATAAGCGGGATGCTTCCAGCCTAACTTATTATTGTGCATCTTGGCGTAATCAACTAAGATAGCAACATTCTCAATAACACGGTCAAATAAATCACAGTCAGGAGACAAACCTTTTAATTTATTGAAAGTTTCTTTTGTGGCTGCATCAATAGATACACCAACCCATACCGCCTGAGATAACGAATCGACAAATTCGTCTATTTTTGTGCCGTTAGTAACCACGCCCACGTCAATATCGTTTGCGACAACTGTATCGATGAAGTTGCCTGTTGCCGGATTTAATAGCGGCTCTCCACCCCCGGCAATACAAATCGCCTGGACTCCCGGCTCTTGACAATCTGTGCCTTGGCCCCAGTGGGGCAGGAAATCAGAAATTTCAAATAATGCCTTTTCCGACAAGGAGCTCTTCCATTCCCTTCTTACAAGCTCTGCGTTACACCAGAGACAATTCAAGTTGCAGATATTGGAGGGGTCAACAGTGATAAGTACCGGCGGAGGAAGAGGCCTGCCTCGCTTGATCTTTTTCCACCTTTCAACCTGAGCAAGGAGCTTATAGCTATTAAACGGATTCCAACGTTTGCTCGGATTCCATTCTTTGTGTGCTTGTTTTAGTCTCTGCTGCGTGTCAGCCTGTGACCTGCCACCAACAGCAGTCGCATCGACGGAGCTGCCAGTGAGGACAACACTATCATCAGAGTAATTGCTTTCAGCTCTGCTTACTCGGGGCAAATACTTTGCCTCTGGTTCTCCGATTTTTCGTGATACGCTTTTTTTCACGATAAACATTTAGCCTCCCTTTTCATTCATTCCCCTGCAATTCAAATATTACTGCGATACGTCTCTATGGTCTTTTTGCCTTTGCGGACCCGGCTTAGCTCTTCCGCAGTCTCGGCTTGCTGAGCTGTTAGAGCAAGACATAGGTTCTGGTATAATTTTCGTAACTTCTCGTGCTGGCTTTTAAATTCAGACGATTCAAGAATCCCCGACCGTGAGATTTTCCCCACAAGAGAGCCGGCTTGCCTGCATAAGACCTCAATTTCATTGATGTTGCCCTGACGGGCAAGCTCTATTTGCTTTTCCAACAGGCTTTGCAGCTCGTCCCTCAGGTGTATCTGTCCATCTGGAATAATCTCAACACTATCGGTGCTCATTACACTCGAGCTCCTGTTTGGATTCCTTGTTTTACCTGGGCCAAACTATGTTCGACTTCTTCCAGGAGATTAGCTGCGTCTGTGTGGCTCTTGTCCAGAGTTAATATATCCAGGAGAATTTTTTTAGACTCCTCAAGCTTGCCATCTTTCATATATAGCGCCGCCAGTGGGAACATAACGGAGGTATCACCTGGGTGCATATTCAAATATGTCTCCAGATAGTGAATGACCTTTGAGAATGAACCCATCTGGCAGGAGGTCTGAAATAGGCCCAGAAGAGCTATTAGATTGTCGGTGTCCAGCTCCAGGCTTTTAAGGTACATCTCAAAGGCCTGCTTGTAATCGGCTCTTTGCTGTGCGACCATAGCGAGGCCCGCATAGGCCTTGGCGCAATTGGCGTCCAGCCGACAGGCGACCCTAAAGGCTATTTCAGCATCATCAAGAAGATTCTTTTGCAGGGCAACTACTCCAAGCCCAACGTAAGGGCCAGCTTCGTCTGGCGATAGGACGGCTGCTTTTTCGTAGCACTGTTGTGCCTGTGTGTAGTTGCCGACAGAAGTGTAGCAGTCCCCCAGCTCCTGCAGAACTTCGTAATGCTGTGTCGAGTCGTGCTGTTCATCGATATTATTTTGTGTTATGTCCATAGCAATTCTTTTCCTTCGAGTATTTGTTCCGCTTTTTCGAGTAAATTAATCGCCGAGTTAAAATCATTTTTCTCGCGTTTGACCTTTGCCTCCAACAAGAGTGTCTCCACCGCTGGTCGTCGACGGTTGACTTCACGGCTGAGTTCGGCTGCTCGGATGTGGCCGCCGGCTTTGAAGGATGCCTTTGCAGCTAACGTTTTCATCCACAGTTCGTTTTGATAATGCTCCGTGATATATTCAAACATTTCAGCAGCCTTTGACCAATTACCGGTTTTTTCTGCTGACTTGGCTTTTTCAAGTAATTGGTCAAACTGAAATGGTATTTCTTCCGGTTGCAGGCGCCTTATTGCTATGCCGGCCGCATGCAGAGATTCACGCACCGATAAATTTGGAAAGCTTCTCCGAGCATACTGTAAGTCATTTTTTCCGACCAATACCGCCCAGAGTCTATCTGTCGAGTCTTCTAACTCAAATCCCTCATTGTTGACTGGACTGTTGACCAAAGCATGGAGCGAATCCTCTACCCAGAATTCTCTAATGGGAAATCCGCTTGGTACTATGGCAATATATTCACCATCACATATGGCTAAAGCTGCATCTATTCGCTCGGCCTGAGAAGACAACGGATTAACGAGCACAGGGATTATGTTAGGCATAACAGTGTCGAGTTTTTCGAAATCCGCTGTCGGCAGAGGCAGATAAACCTCGTATGGATAGAAGGTACGCTGCCAGATAGAACCCAGGGTTGTGCCTGCCTGCTTGTTCAATCTCTCTGTAGTAAAAATGATGGATATATCTCCGAGTTTCGTCCAGGGTTTGGCGGGCCTGGTCGTTCGTATCGTTAGAATGTTCCTCGTATATTCCTTTTCATTCTTGCGCCGCTGAACTGATATCCTGTCACTGTCACTGTTAGGCTGATAAAATTCACCGGTAATTTCGGGGACGTGGTGAAAATCTGAGAAGAAAACCAACCGCCGAGTCATATCCCAGTCAATTAAAACGTTGATGTCCTCGTTGTATGGCCCGGTTTTTTCAAGTAAATCCCTCCGATGCATAAGGCTTACGTGCAGGACATGGTTCCAGTACAGCATAAAAAAGCGGTCGAAGTCCCTGCTGATTTCAACGACTTTACTTAAAACCTTTCGGCTGCCGTCCGGGCAAACTTTACAATACACTTTATACAAATCACTGTATGCAACCTGGCAGTCGCTATTATTTTCAAGAGCATCGACCAGTGTTTCAATGTGATTAGGATAATACAGGTCGTCGTCGTCAAGGTAGGCAACATATTTTCCTTCCGCTCGAAGTAATGCTTCATTGAGCGAGAAGGCTTTGCCGCGATTCTCTTTTCTGTTGATAAATATTAACCGCTCATTCCCAAATGAATTAACTATATCGCTTACGTCTTCACCGCCGTCATTTATTACGATTATCTGAAGATTTCGATAACTCTGGCGCACAACGCTGGCCAGGGCCCCGGCTAAATATCGGCGCCGGTTAAAAGTCGGGACAAGCACAGTAACAGCCGGCCCGGCCTTTTTTGGGGTCCCCAAAACCGCCTCGTTATGTTTTGGGGACCTCTCGTTGTTTTTTGACATTCCAGGAGTATCTAACATTTTCTAAATAGCTAAGATTTACACAGTCAATTTATTCTCGAACGTCGGAGCGGAAAATTCTGCGGGTAATCTAATCTCTTCAAGACCCCAATTTTCCAAGTTATTGCAAAGCACAGGACCGGATTGTTGTGAATCTATCTCGACTTTAAATTGGGTGAAGATATTGTTGATATTGGTCAACTGGTTTTTCAGCGGATACTTTTCTTCGACGAATCTGCGATACCTTTTGGGCTCGTAGGTATCGGAAAGAATCTGCTCGCAGAATTCTTCCGAGATGTTAAATAAAAACTCTGACGGAAATATCTCCTCTGCACCTGGGAAATTATGGATGACCGGCTTTAGACCGCAGGCCATTGCTTCCAGAATTCCCATACCCTGGCTTTCAATGATACTCGTCGAAACGATGTAGTGTTTGTCCTCAAGCCAGGAACGGACATCTTCCTGCCAGCCGTCGAAGAACACCACATCGCGAAGGTCGAGGGCATCAACCATGTGCTTTAGATATTGCTCAAGAGCTTGGTCCTGAAATATACCCCCGAAGAACAGACGATACTCAGGGGCAATATAGTGCAGCTTTTGCATGCACTGTAAAACGAAAGCGTGGTTCTTTACCGTTCTCAGATTAGACAAAAAAGCAATATTCTTGCCGCGCTGGCGCTCGGTAAAAGTAAATTTTTCAAGATCTACTCCATTAGGGATGGTAACTATCGATGTTTGACTTTCGAGGTTCGGTACCGTGTGGATAAGAGCATCTTTGACAAAGCTGTTACCAACAGTAACAAGGATGTCGATATTAGCCCAATTCACCTGCTCGGGCCATTGACCATAGGCTTCGTAGCGGTGCAGTCTGATAATGTTTTTACAGACTTTCGGCTGCTTCGAGCCTATTACCGCAAGATTTGTGCACCACTCAAACCACGAAATATCACTCCATTTCATTAATTCGTATAGTTCTTCTTCTGTTTGCTCTTCAAAAACGTGTACTTGAAAACGCTGCTTTGCAAATTTGATGATTTCGTTAAGAAATCCCATACCATCACCACCACAGAAGAAAGCTATCTTAGGTCTTTTGCTGCGAATCACTTCAATCATCGGCCTGAGAATCTCCTGGTTGGGCAAGATTTGCAGTGAGCGCAGCAGCATTTCAATTGCGCTGCCCTTATTATTCTGCTCTAAGAAGATGTTGGCGGTTCTGTTAAGTACGTCCACATTCAATATGCCCATCTGCTCCATATTATCGAAAAGCTGCATAGCTTCGTTTGCTTTGCCGACAGCAAGATATGCTTCTACAAGGTTCCACACTATTTCAGCGGAGTTTTCTTGGTGGCTCCGAGCTTTGACTAAATGCTCGATGGCTTCATCCGAACGGCCCAGGCAATACAGAATTGCTCCCGTATCATTCAGTACTTGTGCGTTGCCGCCGGTCGTGCGAAGATGTTCTTGCATACAGGCCAGGGCTTCCTGATATTTACCGGCTTCCGCTAATTCCAAACCTCTCTCGTAATGATAATGATTAGGATTCCCACCAGCCGTGCCAGAGCCACGTCTCGGCAGGAATACACTATTTTGCATGTGTTCGCCTGGTGGATTTGAATTCGTCCCCATTATTGCCATCCGATTTACTCCTAAATATCGAACATATATGTTCTCGAAAGTTACCTTTCAGTTTTTTACATTTTTCCTTAACAGCTATTCGATGAAATCCAGCAGCGACATAGACATAAGTTTTGCAGCCACTGATAATGACATTTGATATAGAACCTCCCGGCGAGAGAGGTCTATAGCTATTTGGGCGATGTCTGCTTCCTGCAGGCGGGTCGCTTCGTCCTCGATATTGTATTGTATGTCCTTTAGGCTGTTTTTGAGGTTGTCCAGAAAGCCGATTTTAGACCCAATAGAGACCTCGGATTGGACCAGAAGTTTATTTGTCTCTTCAAATAAGCTCGGTAAGTGGTTTAGCTGCTCTCGAACTTGAGCATCGGAAAGCCCTTTTTCATTTTCCAATATGTCCCGAATAATAATAAGTGTGTTGAATATATCATAAGTTCCGGGTGTGCTTACCAAATCAACTCCGGTGCTGGCTATTTCCGTGGTGTCAACGTATAGGACTTCTCCGGTTCGCGAATCTGTTACAGCCAAATTGGTGTCTGTGCCGTCTGTATTAAAAGTGCTCAGGCCGTCATCGATAGAGAGATTGTAATTGCCTGCCGAGCCGGTTACTGTCAGCCATACTCCACCGCGAACACTCGATGTCCCCGTGCCGGCTTTGCAACCGGTATCACCAATCAAAACCGGGGCGCTGCGGTCGTAGGTGCGAAAGATATTATCGCCTATGTAGAAGGCTGATGATTCTATCCCTGGTGCTACTTCAATATCTCTATTCTCAAAACTACCTTGATAAGTTACTCTGGTGATTTTTCCATCGGTACGTTCTACCGTATATGGCGCAGAGCCCGTATCGGTCCCCCCAAAGAGGTATTGGTCCATATGTTTAGTGTTAGCCAATGAGACTGTTTGCTCTAATATATCGTTGATTCCTTCTGCTGTCCTTTTTCTTGCTGCTTCGTCGTAGATGCCACTGGTAATTTGAGTTATACGTACTTGGGTCTCAGTGAAATTTGACGTTATATCCTCGATAATGGCCGAGGAAAGCTCCAGGATGCTAATGACTTCTGAGACGTTGTTGATATAATTTTCCAGGGACTTTACATTGGTATTGAGCCCTAAAACCCGATAGGCGTCAGCAGGGTCATCGGAGATTCGATTTATCCTTGAGCCTGTAGATACTTGTTCTTGTAGGTTAGCCATTGCATCGCTATGAAGGTGCAACGCAAAGCTGACATTATTATAAATATTGTTCAGTGCTCCACTCATTTTTCATATCTCATATCTTACTTTGCGCTTCACAATATGCGCTTCACACTTCTCATATTATTTCCATAAGAGATAACAGCAAGGATTGAACTGTGCTTAGATATTTGCTCATTCCCTTGAACATCTGCTCGAAGACTAACATCTGGGCGGCTTCATCGTTGATGTTGACACCGCTTATCTCACTTTGTTGATTGCCCAGGTTTTGGACCATAGATTCGATATTGTCTTTGCGTGCCTGTCTAACAAAAAGCTGTTGACCAATGTCCGTGACCATCTGGCGATAAAACTCTCCAGGTGTCATAGAGTTCAGGCTGGTTACAGTCTGGTCCCTCAAGCCTGCCATCCGCAAAGCGTTGGCGTTGTCGGTCATATCCGCACCCAGGGCTGATGCCACACGGCCCGGTGTAGCAGCTATATCCGAGCAAACTGCTATATTTATAGCGCTGCTGCCGGAAAAAAAGGTGTTGATTCCAACCGCTGCCAACACCCCCGAAGTGTCAGTGTTCGCAAAAACATCAATGCTAAAAGAATCTCCGTCAACCAGATCACCTATACTAAGAGATATCTTGATTCCTGTGTCTCCAACATCGATCTTGTCACCCACCGCATAGCCGGAACCGATATTGATGGTATCAATTGTGTTTGAGACGCCGTCAGTTACTGTAAGTGTGAGGGTATCAACTCCAACATTACCTGTGCCGGAAACACTGAATGTGAAAGTGTCGTTTGAACTTCCTGTATAAATGCCTGATACGCTTACAGTTGGATCCGAGGACCCATTGAAATTAATGTCGAGGGGTTCAGGCTCAGGAAGAACGGCGGGCAGAAAATCAAATTTATAGTTTGTGTCAGCCTGGATGTGAAGCTTGGAAGAAATCACCGAAGCACTAAGACCGGTAATGTTGTTAGTAATATAATCTGCAAAGTCAGATAGTGTAGGGTCAGCCGGGAGGTCATTGGCAATGTCAATTTCATTTCGAGTTATTGTGGTTGTTCCGGGAACTGTTGTATCCGTAACTCTGATAAATACCGAACCACTGGTTATGGGGGGGGCGAAATCGCCCAGAACCTCGCTCGTCACAAGCCAGCCGGTCAGTTCAGTAAACGACCCGGTTGAGCCGACTCCCTGAACATGATATTGATTTATCTGCTGTATCATTGCAGTTGCCAGATCGTCCAGGGTATCGTGTATATCAGAGACCAGTTCGTTTCTTAACGACAATAATCCACCTAATTGTCCGCCTTGCACGTTTATGTTAAAATTGTTTACGCCGGCGATGGAAATACCCAGTTTGCCATCTTCTCTAAAACCTGTCTCAAGGTCGATTGCGGTGGCACCTATCGCCACAGGAGTTCCAGCTACATAAACATCGGTCACACCATACTGTCGCGTCTGGGTCTCTATACTGACTAATGAGGACAGTTCTTTTATGCACTGGTCCCTTAGGTCCCGTAAATTGTTGTCTTGGCCACCGCTTATTTCATGCTTTTCTATGCTATCGTTCAGTTCGGCTATTCTGTTTGTCAGAATATTGATCTGTTCGATAGTGTTCTTAGCTTCTAATTCAATTTGCTTTTTTAATTCTGCCAGAAATTCTCCTAATGTTCTGAATTGACCGGCCATAGTCTTGGCAGCGGTTACAATCTGGTGTTGCCAGATGACTTCTGTCGGATGAGCGGAAAGGTCCTGCAAGGCGTTGAAAAAATTGTCTATAGCTCCGCTCAAACCGCTCCCCTCTAAAAATTCCCCAAATGTGTTTTCGACCGTCTGCAGCGTGGCAAATTCCTGCGAGACCTGACCTAATAACGATCCTTGACGGAGAATCTCCTGCTCCAGAAGACCATCAATTAATCTGGTAATACCGACGACATCGACGCCTCCTCCCAAAAGAACCGCACCGACTTGCGGCGAATAAGCGGGACGCAGTTCTATTCTCTGGCGGTGGTAGCCGTCGGTAGCAGCGTTGGCAACATTATTGCCGATTATATCAAAGGCCTTCTGGGCTGCTTCAAGGCCGCTAATTCCTATGGAGAAACTATCCATTTCTTAACTCTATTTAGAACACAGTTCTCACAGTTCCCGTCCCGCACCTGCTGGGTATTAGCCTAAGCTCAACAGGTCCGGACGACGTTTCTCAAAACTGAATGTTTACAAAAGCCATATCAGTTTGCCGTTTGGTCGCACCATTGGAGTTGTAGTAAACCGCCCCTGTCTTGCCGAGGTCGAAGATACTCTTCAAAAGCAGGTTATTGAATCTGGCGCATTCAGACAAAAGCAAAGCCGTGCTTAAATATTCTTTCTTAAGTTCTTTAATCAGTGACATTAACTTCGCTTTCCTCTGGGTTACCTGAGCTTTTTTCCCTTTTGGTAGACTTGCTTCCAGCGCCGACAAAGTCATTTGCTCTGTGTTACACCCAAGAGCATTCGCCAATTCTTTTCGTATCGTTTGGCGTTTTGATTCGTGGCTTCTGTAGCTGTCCGACTCGGCCCGGATAATCTCAAGCAGTTTGCCCAAAGCGGCATCGTCGCGCTTGATAACCAGGCTGCGAAGTCTATTCAATTGCGACAAGCTCTCTTGTATATGTTGGCTGTCTTTGTCAAGACAAGACAGCAGCTCATCAACTTTATCTTCTATTTCAGTTGCCGTCGATTTCATAAATGCCCATCCACGACTCGGCTAAGCGGCTCGGCTGAACTCGCCGAAGTCCCGTCGAAGTCTGGTTTTTGTGCTGTGTTTGCATGCTCAGCGTTGGTCAGAGATTGATATATATCCTTCCACAGTCCAAGCCCGCCGTTGTTTGCAATATCGCGGGCAAGGTATAGCCAGAATATTCCAT
Organism: uncultured Pirellulales bacterium; assembly: GCA_964444135.1. Classification (GTDB taxonomy): domain Bacteria; phylum Planctomycetota; class Phycisphaerae; order Sedimentisphaerales; family Anaerobacaceae; genus NIOZ-UU13. The sequence goes on from CAYUFX010000023.1 coordinate 28,356, forward strand.
GAATCTGCTTGGAAGTTCCGTCTTTTTCAGAGCCCCAGTCCACGATACTATTTTTCATTTCGTCCAGCAGTTTATTCAGTAGAACTGATTCAAAATCTTTTGCTGCTTGCTTCTTTTTCTCTTCCGAAATGCTGCTGAGCATCGATTTGTCGAGTTGCTCCAGCATGGCTGGCGGTGAGACTGGTTCAGTTAGTATCAATTTGACGCTGTCCATTAAATTGCTCCTACATTATCACCAGCTTGGCTTGAAGGGCGCCGGCCTTTTTCAAAGCGTTAAATATCGCTATCAGGTCTGTGGGCGTTGCCCCTATGCCGTTAAGGCTTTTGGCTAACTCTGAGACGGTAACCGACCGGGACATAGGAATCAGATATCCTTCGTCCTCTTCGATTCCTATCAACGTGTCTTGAACAACTTTAGTGTCCCCGGCATCAGAGAAAGGCGCGGTTGGCTGTGAAACAATCGGCATTTCCTTGATTTTTACAACAAGGCTGCCCTGCGAAATCGCCACTGCTGATATTCCGACGTTTTCGCCGACCACGATAGTGCCGGTGCGCTCGTTGATAACCACCACCGCAGGAATATCAACCTTCACTTCGTGCTTTGTAATATCGACGATAAAGCCGGCTATATCTTTCTGACTAATTTCGCTTGGAACTTTAACTGTAACTGTACCGGCGTCAACTACTATTGCGCTGTTTGCATAATTCTGGTTAATGGCTTTGCTGATTTGCTCTACGGTTGAAAAATCGCTGTTCCTAAGATTAAGCGTGATAAGCCTATGGCCCCCAATGTATTCCACGAATGTAGCTATTTCTTCCTTTTCAACTACCGCGCCGTCGGGAATTCGACCGACCGTCTGGTGGTTTTTTGTAATCGAAGCCTTATCGCCTGCTGCTGTCCAGCCGCCGATTGAAACTCCTCCGTCCGCTATGGCATAAACCTGACCATCAAGACCTTTCAGAGGTGTCGGCAACAGCTTTCCGCCCTGGAGGCTTTTGGCATTTCCTATAGCAGAGACGTCAACATCGATTCGTGAGCCTTCACGGGCAAAGGGCCCCAATTCCGCTGTAACCCAAACAACTGCAATATTACCGCCGGTCAAATCGGTGGGAGTAAGAACTAATCCCGATTCCCTCAGCATGTTTGTAAGCATTTGTCGCGATAGCACACCGCTGTCGCCGTTACCGGCCAGGCCAATGACTAAGCCAACGCCTGTCAGTGGATTGCTTCGAAGCCCCTGAATATCAACAATGTCTTTTATTCGCTCGCATTGCCCGGCTCCAGCCATAAGCACACAGCCCAAAAGTGCACACGTCATAAGGACCATTATGCTCTTTTGCTCTTTTGCTCGTATTACTGATTTCATAAGCTATTACTCTCAAAAAATAAATCTGTGCAGACGGTACAATCAAAACGGCCAGAGAATGTCAAATATACTGCCGAGCCAGCCCGGCCTTGTGTAGGGTGCCGCGACGCCTGAATTTTTAGTAACAATACGAAAATCTGCCACCTGTTCACTCTTGACCATGTTATCAAATGCAATATCGCTCGGCCTGACTATACCGCTTACCTCGATGGTTTGTATATCACCTGCAATATTTCGGCTGCGTGTTCCCATGACTATAAGGTTGCGATTAGGCAGGATATCCATTACTACTACACTGACCTGGTCCTCAAACTTGCGTTCGTCTTTGTAATCAGCCTTGCTTTTCAGCTCATTACCCGATGTAGCATTCATCGTGAAGCCGGGCATGCGGGGTAGAATATTATGATTCGGCGTTGTGATTCCCAGCTCCCCATTAAAGGCGTTTGACCGATTAGTGTCCTTCTTTAAATCCCTTTTTGCTTTGTTATCGACCTTGCTGTCTTCGCTGATCATAATGGTAAGGATATCACCTATCTGACGGGCCACATCGTCGGCGTATAAGTCCTTCATATTCTTGTCCCTCTTGGCCCAGATAGAACCTGCTTGTAGGCAGGTAGCCGGTAAGAGCAAAAGAACCATCAAGACAAGCACTATCTCAGAAGTCAGAAGTCGGAAGTCAGAAGTCAGAGTCTGTCTTCTGTCTTCTGTTCTCTGTCCTCTGTCCTCTGTCCTCTGTCTTCTGTCCTCTGTCTTCTGTTTTCTGTTCATTTATTTCTCCTTCTAAAAAACAGGTTCCACGCTTCCGTCTTCGTTGACTCTGACTAAGATTATTCTTTGTGAGTCAACGTTTCGAACTTTTATATATTCCCCGGCTCGGCCATCCTGCATAGCTTTTCCAAAAGCCGTAATCAGAAACCCGGGCCTGTCAATTCGAATCACAACCTTTCGATTTCGCTTAGCAATGATTGGTGACTTGACAGGGCCCAACATATTTGGACGAAGAACGGTCTTTGCCGGTATCTGACGCTTGACAATGAGGCCGTAAGGAGGCCTCCAATCAGACGACTCCGGATAGTTCGATATCGTCTTTTCTATCTTGACATTCTCAGGACTGATAACCGCACCTGCAGGAATATCAACCTTTGTTACTGCTTGGGCGGCATTGTATGTCAACCCGAAAGTAACCTCACGCACATCGATTTTTTTGCCGCCTGAAAGAATGGTAATCTCAACCCTTGCCTGGTTTCTTGCCCTGCTTTGGACTAATCGAGGAGACAATCTTATATCTTTGCTGCTACCGGTGATGATGAAATCTTTAGGCCTCCGTATTGGATTGAATCCACAAGCTGAAACGACGGAAGGATTTTTTTCCAGAAAGGAGCTTGCTAACTTAACAAATTCAATACTACGGATGGTTTGCTCTTGCTGCTGTACCGTTATTTTTTCTGCACCGGTGAATGTTACTTTCGATGCAGGGATGCCGTTTGAGGCCAATCTGCTTAAGACCATTGCCCTGTCGATAACAATCTTCTGCCCCGGCACTGAAATCCGCCCTAATTCGATTTCGCTCGCCTTGGATACAAGAGATTCTTTGCCTCGAATTATGCTAACCTGGCCCAGGCTTAAGCTACTGTCTTTGACTGTAATTTCTCTCGGCAGGTAAACCTGGAGAGCAGAATCATTCTTCGTGTTGTCGGCTTTTGTGTTCACCGATGCCTGGCAGAGAATCGCACAAGTCATAAATATACAGCTTACAAGTATTCTTATGTTCTTATGCCCTTGTGTTCTTGTGCTCTTTTTTTTACTCATAATCCTCTTTCACTTAGAACCTTGCTATTTGATTTGCCTGCCTTAGCATTTCGTCTCCCGCTCTGATTGCACGGGAGTTCGTCTCGTATGCTCGCTGGGCGGTGATAAGGTTGACAAGTTCGGTTATCATCTGGACATTCGATTTTTCCAGAAATCCCGACTGGATAGCACCGAAACCACTCTCTCCTGCTGTGCCGGTCGTAGCCGTGCCGCTTGCTAAAGTCTCTGCAAATAGATTACCGCCTTCACTGGAAAGACCTGATGGATTCGGAAAACGTGCTAACTGAATCGTACCTACAACTGATTGTGTCCCCGCAGCATCGGTAATATTAACACCTCCATCCTTGCCGATATTAACAGAGGTGGCGTCTATTGGAACGCTGATGGCCGGCTCTATCGGGTATCCGGTGATTGTAACTAATTCACCGTTGGCATTTAGTTGCAGCGAGCCGTCGCGGGTGTATCTTATATCACCGTTTGGCATACTTACCTGAAGGAATCCTTCGCCTGAAATGGCCATATCGAGAGGTTTGCTGGTATTCTCAAGCTCACCGATGCTAAAAACTCTTACGGTAGCTGCAGTTTGCACGCCGCTTCCTATTTCCAGGCCGGTGGGCGTATTTGTGCCGGAAACCACTTCTGTGCCGGGCTCTTGTAGAGTTATGTAAAGCAAATCCTGAAAAGCAACCTGGCTCCGCTTGAAACCCGTGGTGTTGATATTGGCAAGATTATTAGCAATCGTGTCCACCATTAACTGCTGGGCCGCCATACCCGTCGCTGAAGTGGAAAATGCCCTTAACATAATTTTTTTCTCCTTATCATCTTACTGGTTTAAGTCTTCTGCAAAATCGAGGTTAGGCCATAATTGCACTTATAATAGTGTTGGCCACTTCCATACTGGCTGTAAAAAACTTCATATTTGCTTCATAGAGCCTGGACACCATTATCATATCCACTAATTCGTCTATGATCTTTACGTTGGAGGCCTCTTGGTAGCCCTGCTTTACAACTATATTTTCCGCTGCGACCGGTTGTATATTCTCATCAGGCATCGCATAACAGTTCTCTCCATATGGGACAAGTTTGTCTTGGTTGTCTCCGAAATCGACCAATCTGAATTTTCCGATGGCTATACCGCCGGCACTGATGCTTCCGTCACTCGAGACACTCACTTGCTCGATTCCCACATCGCTCGGTATCGTGATTGGCCCTGCCTCACCTGCTACAATTCGTCCCTGAGAATCCATTATTTGACCATTTTGGTTTGTGTAGAACATGCCGTTGCGCCTGTAAAGCGGTCCTGTAGGTGTCTCTATCACAAAAAATCCCTTGCCGTACAGAGCAATATCCAAAGACCGGCCTGTTTCGACAATATTGCCCTGGGAAAAATCAAATACCGAGTTCAGTTCAATGCTTCCGGGTAAATATGTCTCTGTCCCCGCCTCTGGCGTCTCAATATATTGTGAGAAAGCGTTGCTTCTACGCTTGAATCCGGCCGTGCTTACATTGGCCAGATTGTGCGCTATTATTTCAAATTCCTTTGTTAATGCATCAATGCTTGAACTAACTTGGTCTGTAAGTTCCGACATTTCAGGTTCCTTGTACAGCCACCGCCTCCGAAACGTTTTCTTCTGTGTTTACGGAGTTCGGAGTATCTTGACGGTTGCTGTTGGTGCTTATTGAAGCTGCGTTGGCAGCGCGAATTAGCTCGCTGACGTTTGAGTCGCTTAAGCCCGTCAATTCCACTGCTATTGAAAAACCATCTCCTATAGCTCCGATGTGCCTGACCTCACCAATATCTTCTATTATTTTTGACGGTGTTGCTCTACTGTCCTGCACCAGAACGGAGGGTGGTGAATTGCTTTTTTGGTGCGGGTTTAAGTCCTGGCTCTTTTCTTCACTCAGATTAACTATTACCAAGACTCTGTCGCCTGCTTTTACTTCCAGAGGGGCCTCTATACGCAGACCGGGGCCACCCAGCTCCGTAACAGTCGCAGGTATAAATTCCGGAGGTCCCCAGGTGTTGCCGGATGCATTTGCCGAACCTTGCCTCGCTCCTGGAACCTCTTTGCTGCTGATGCTGTTTGGCCGCAACATTCTTGTGAATGGAAAGCGTGCAATGAAGGCCGGCTTGTTTACTCGAATACGCAAGAAGCGCCGGCGACTAATGAACCGCATATCATCGCTATGATTCAAAACCAGAATGTCGCCATAACAGCGAACTACAGAAGTATCAAACTCCCAGACCGAAGTGCCATAATAATATTGCGCACGCCAGAACTCGCCCAGCTTGCTTTCCACCGATGTTGTCAATCTGATAGTAAGTTCCATATTGTCGTTTTTAATAATGGTGGACTCAATATCACCTAAGTCAGGAGCTTTACGCCGGTTTATATAAAGTTTTTTACCTTCGGGAATTTGTCTGCTGCTTGGCTTCTTCAATTTTGTTGACGAACCAATTGAGACTGAGTTTTGTTTCTGGAAGCCAAGCTTTTCTCGCAGAAAGGACAGTTCGGTTCTTAACCGTTGGCTTTCTTCTGCTCCCTGTTGGGCAAGGCTTTCTTCTATCATCTTACCTGCTCCATGATCAAAGGCACAGACCATTGTAAAAATAGAATGGCTTCTCTTAAGTCCTGCCCTACATGCTATCTCAAGCAAAATTTGTTGCTCCCGTCCGCTTAGTCCACGCTGTTCGGCATAATCAAAAAATAGCTGCCCACCAACCTTTCGTTCCCGTGCTATTCGACGTAAGCTAATCATCAACAGCAGCCCAGCTAAAACGATTATGACAGCCACTCCTGTTAGAATAAACCATGGTTCAGTTATGCTGGTACCAAACCGCCCCGCGGCCTTCCACCTCTCTACCGGTGTAAGTGCCGGAACAATGATATTAAATCCTGCTGTCATAACATGTGCTGTAGGCATCTTAAATTTCCAAAGTTACTATCTGATAAGGTTGCTCAGCTCTCGCAGTATGTCGTTGGCGACTCTGATGGTCCTGGCATTGGCCTGGAAGCCGTTTTGTGCTTGAATCATAGAAACAAACTGGGTCGCCACATCTGCGTTGGATTTTTCCAATGCACCACCATGAATGGATCCGGCACCGCCGGTCATCGCCTGCGTAGATACCGGCGCTCCTGAGTTGGCCGAAGTAGTAAAGTACCCGCCGCCGACACTTTCCAGGCCTGATGTATTCTGGAACAATGCTATCTGTACCGCTGCAATGTCCTTCTTGATGCCATTAGAGAAAGCACCGATAACTATGCCTTCTTTATTGACCGATACCGTGGACAGATTACCTGCTTCGTAGCCATCCTGTTCTTTTGCTACTGCTGTAGAGTTTCCAGCGAATTGTGTCAAGCCGTTTAGTGTGCCTATGGTGCCAAAGTCTAAGCCAATGGTTTGTGGATTCGAGGGGTCATGTGCAAAGCTTATTACAAACTCGGCTGGGTCGCTGCCGCCCAAACCGGTATAATAGCCGTTCGTAGCGTCAAAGGTTATATCTTCAATACGCCGATTTGGTATAGTTATCTCATTGATATTGCCGGTGATTGAGGTCAGTACCATATCCCACGTATTGGGGGTATCTGTCCGGACAAATGCGCCCGAGAAGACGTGTTTACCCCCCTGAGAGTCGTAGGTCTTAATATTAACGCTTCTGACCTCGTCGCCGCCAACGGTCAACATCTCGAAATACGCCGGCTCCGTCCAGTTGGCGGTGCCGCTGTTCGCGAACGTCAGATGCACATCGGACTTGCTGTAGCCGCTGCTGACATCGGTTATACGTATTTGGCCGTTGTCTAAGGACGCTGTCGCGTTGGTAGCGCCAAGAATGGTATTTATATGGCTAATAAGGTCATCCAAAGTAGTGGTGGCATCTACACTAAGAGGAGTGAGATCGCTCAAAGGAGTACCATCGTGTTCAAAACCGGAGACGGTAATTGTGGCAGAGCTATATGTCCCGCTGGTAGTCTGGTCGAGGTCATCGATTAATGTGGTTTCAACAGCCGCCGTGCCCCCTTGGGTGTAAGTTGCATTCGATGCCAGCAGTTGTGTTTGTGGTGCCATAAACGTCTCATCGGCGCTTAAATTACCGGATACTACTATTTGTGACGTAAGCCTTGCCGGCATCGAGACATCATAAGGTACATGCAGGTCACTGTCACCGGCAATCTGGAAGCCGTCACTTTCACCCAATGAGCCGATACGCTGGACGCGATAGCCTGTGGAGGGGTCAACCATAATTGAGTCCGCATCAACGGCAAAGGCACCTGCACGGGTATAGATGTTCTGTTGACCATCACTGACCACAAAATAGCCTTCTCCTTCTAACGCCAGGTCCAGAGGATTACCTGTATTTACGATGTTGCCCTGTGTTGTGTTTGGGGTTATACCGGCTACTCCGACACCGCTGCCCATCTGTTGAGGGTTAGTGCCGCCGACGGTACTTGTTGGCTGTGAGGCCTTTTTTATCGTCTCACTTAGTAGTTCCGAGAAGGTTATTCTGCTGGCCTTAAAGGCCGTGGTATTGACGTTGGCCAGGTTGTTGCCGGCTACATCAATCATTTTCTGGTGGGCTTGCAGCCCCGTAACTCCGGCTGATAATGCAAAACTCATTTTTATCTCTCCTTAAATCGAAACCTAAAATCTGAATTTAGTTTTTGACGGATATTACATTTTCCAATCCAAACATATAGTCTCCTACTCTCAAGAATATTTCCCCGTCAACGTTATTATAAACTTGTTCGACTATGCCGCTTGTGATATCTGTTGCACCTGTCTCGGTTTCCAGCATGAATGAAACTTCCTTACCTATCAACGAATTAGCATAGGTAAGCTCAGTAGTGGCAAGCACCTTTGCAAAGCTTTCGTTCATTGATTCGAGCTGCTGTAGTTGTGAGAACTGGGCCAGTTGGGAAGCCATCTCATTATTGTCTAACGGTTCCAGCGGGTTCTGGTTTTGTAGTTGGGTTATCAGAAGATTCATATAATCCATTTGGATGTTACTTGCTGTATTTGTTGCTGATATTGGGTCCATAACTTTTCAACCTTTTTCAAAAGACAAAAAACTAAATTTCTTTTTAAATCCCGAGGTTGTCGGTCACAACTCGACATCTTACTGGTACGAGCGACAGGCAAAAGGAAGCAATTGTTGTGCCACATTACAATCGCCGCCGCTTTTGTGATACACAACTTCCTGTCACAACAGACATTACGGAAACTAAAAAGTTGAATAAAGGTAGAAATCACCTTTGTTAACAGATTTTCTTGGGGGATAAATTTTCCTTTATCCCAGAAAATTTTTCCGGCTTGGACTTGATGGTCATGCTGAAAATTTTTGTTGTTCTGTTTTAGTTTACTCGGTGACACTAAAACGTCCCATAAAAAGCAATGTCTTCTCGCTATTGGCTTTGCCTTCTTATCCCGCACATTTTGAGAACGGCCTCACGCCGAATAAGTGCGGGATGTCCTATAATAATATCATATAATCCGATGTATTTTTGATGCTGACAGAATCAATGACATTATTGGCCGGTCCCATAAATAAATTAAAGTTGTCTTTGGATGTCTGTCGATTTATGGCTTTGTATTATTCACATATCTATGAAGTTTGAATACCTGCATAACGTGAAAACAACTTACTTAGCGCCGAACAACGCTTATAGTTTTGGGCAAAGATGAGTTTACGTAGAATTGTTGTAGTAAGCAAGGACCCCGAAGTTCAGCGGCTGGCTCAGGAGTATGGCCAGGAAGTATTTGGGGCCGATAACCTGGCCGATGCTTTGGATATCGTTCAAACGGTCAATCCGGATTTAATTCTTTTCGACCATCGGTTTGGCCCGCATCATATCCATGAATTCCTTGAAAAGACCGATAAAAATTCAATCGATGTTCCCATCGTGGTGATTGGTAATGATGATAACAACACCGACTTGTCCACAGAGTTTATACAGACCGGGGCCTATGACTATCTGAAGTCAAGGCGGGATTATGCTCAGTTGGAGCAAATTATAAACAGGATAAAAATTAAATCCGAAACTTCTCACTCTGAACAAAACACAAGTTGTTTTTTTGCTGAAGACTTAGCTGTTTCTGTCTCTATGGTCGGCTGCAGTAAAGCTATTCTCAATACTCTCAAAATGATTAAACTTGTGGCTGCCAGCCGATGCAATCCGATTTTGATAGTTGGTGAAACAGGCACAGGTAAAGAGCTGGCCGCTAAGGCGATACATACTCTAAGGCATCCGAACGAGCAATTTGTAGCCGTAAATTGTGCAGCTCTGACAGCGAATCTGCTGGAAAGCGAGCTTTTTGGCCATGTGAAAGGCTCTTTTACCGGTGCTGACCGTGAGAAAACAGGACTTATGGAGTTGGCCCAGTCTGGCACACTCTTGCTTGATGAGATAAGTGAGATGCCAATAAACCTGCAGGCTAAATTGCTCCGTGTCCTACAGGAAAAAAGCTTCCGAAAGGTCGGGGGTATAAAAAATATCCCCTGCAGCGCCACGATAATAGCTTCGAGCAATCGTAATCTCAAAAATGAGGTCCAGACCAATCGCTTCCGACGCGACCTGTATTACCGCCTGAATATTAGTCCTATTACTCTTGCTCCTCTCAGGTCACAAGAGCGAAGACAGGATATCCGGCTCCTCGCCAAGTACTTTCTCAAGACCTCAACCATCTATCCCCAGAAGCGCGGTAAGATAACATCCCTGACTGAATTAGCTATTGAGGCCCTGGAGAAGCACGATTGGCCGGGAAACGTCCGTGAGTTGTGTAACGTCATCGAAAGGGCGATTCTGTTAGAGACAACAGACAAGATCGGGCTAAACGCCATCTATATTGACCCGACTCAATGGAGTGAGGCATCGGATAGCCTGACACCCGGTCTCATCAAAGATTTCTCGTTGGCAAAGGCCGAACGCGAGCTGATTGCTCGGGCTTTGCAGAAAACAGGCTGGCAAAAGACACGTGCTGCTGCTCTTCTTGGCATAACCAGAGCAACTCTTTACGCCAAGGTCAAGCAGTACAATATCGAAAAGGATTCGTATATCGCAAATCCGCCGCGGCGGATTAAACAAGAGCAAAATGACGTTTCAGCATCATCCTTATCTCAGCCGGTAGCGGCTCTCTGATAGGGTTCTAACTGGACGATACCTGTTAGAAAATCTATCGATTCGTCTAAAATGCTGACATTTCTTTACACTGCGAACATCTTGAGCTAACGCCCAAGGTTGATTTTTCGGGCAAAAAGCCTCTAAATACATCAATCCCTCCATCCGTAGCCGTTTCTGGCACAGTGATTGCTACTTTATAAAAAAAATGAGGTTGTGATATGCGCCTCCACCGTTTTGACCCCGCTGGTTCGTTTTGCTTGCACCTGCGGTTGCGCAGGCACAGGTGAGAAGCAAACAGCGGGGGGTCGGTGGGGGCTGACTTGGAAGCTATGGCAAAAGAAGAACAAAAAAATGTTCTCCAACAGAGTACTTCCGACATGCCATCGGACAGCGAATTATTTACAGGTAAAGTTCGCAGGGAGCTCTCGGAGCGGGATGTGTTTGTTGGAGACGAAGATTTTTACAAACTCTTGGAGGATTCCACCCAGGTTGCTGTAGTTCAACAACCTGCCGGCGCAAGCCAAATCCCACCGCAGTCGATTCAGCGTAAACGTTTTTCGGCCCTTCAAAAAGTCCTCATTGCTGCCATTATTGTAATTAGTGCAATGTTGCTGTATGCGGTGTTGGAACCTTTACTACGGCCCCTTAACGAAATTCCAATACCTACCGCTCAACAAGCACGTCCCTCTGAATCGCCGGTTGAAGATTCCACACAGGTAGTACAGGTAGTACAGGAACAAATCCAAAAGCCGGAGCCTTTGTTTCCACCAACACAACCTCTGTCTTTGGAAGTTGCTCGCAATTTCTATCTGCAAAAGGATTACGACAAGGCTTATGCAGTTTATAATCAGCTTCGTCAAAATCTTCCAGCCGGTGCTGAAGCGGAATTGCTGAATGATTTCCTTCAACTAAAAATGGCTTTGTGTTTGAGGGGGGCTGGCAACCACGACCAGGCCAACAATTTACTTAGAACACTTTCACAAAGTCACTCACCTGTCGTTAGGGTGATTGCAAATTATAACCTGAGTTTTGCCGAGGTGCAGAAGAAACAGTATCTCAAGGCGAGAACCAGGGCTTATCAGACGATTGCTATGGTCGAAGCAGTGGATTTCGACAAGGATTGGGCTTTGTCGGTGCAGCGTGATTGTAATTTCCTCATTGCTGAGTCGATGACCAGAAATATCCTTTCGCTTTGCGATGCCGATACGGACCTTCCTGACCGGTTGTGGAGCAGCTTTGTTGAGATTGACCCTTTCACTAACTTGGATGAGACGCAGTTACGAGTCTTTTTGAATTCCGGCTCAAAGCAATTAACAGAAGGATTGCTCAGCCCACAGATTCAGAAGCTCGAACATCAGGGTGTTCCACCTCGTTGGTCTGTCGTTGCTCATGGGGCATCGATTGAAGAGCTGCTGGCAAGATTTACTGCAAATGCTGGCCTTGATATTTCCTGGGTTCACCACAAGAGGCCAGCCGAAGAGCCGGCAAGGGATGCTATACGCAAAAGGCCTGTGAGTTTGTATCTGTCGACGGCAACCGCCCAGCAGGCCATCGAAGTAGCAGCAGGGCACGTGGGCTTATTGGCACGTCTCGATGAAAATGGGCTCGTAAAAATTTCCGACCCGGCTGACTATTCTTCATTAACAGAACACGTATCTTTGCTTATCCAGGATACTATTTCATTTTGGAGAAAATTTTTACTCGCATTCCATAACGACCAACGTATTCCAAATGCTCATTTTGCTCTGGGACTTTTGCATACTCAGAAGGGCCAGCTTACCAACGCTATTGCGGAGTACAAGTTAGTGGCCAACCACTTTTCACAAACATCTTTGGCGCCGCATGCACTGTTAAACTCGAGCAAACTCAAAGCTGATATCTCTGACTATTCCGGTGCCCGAGAGGATTTGAGACAGCTTGTTGAGCAGTATCCTGATACCGAATTTTATGGCCAGGCATGTTTGAATCTTGCTGATGCCACAAAGAAAGCCGGCCTTTTGAACGAAGCTGAAAGGCTCTATCGCAAAGTGTACAATCTTGGTTTGTCCTCGGAGTTGCAGATTGCCTCTGCTCTCGGAGCAGGCAGATGTTCCTACGAGGCTCAGGACTATGAAACTGCCGCCAGATGGCTGACTCGATACCTCAAACTCACTAAAGACCGCACAGACACAGACTTCTATTTAGCGTACTTTCTCCTGGGTAAAACATACCTGGCTTTAAAAAAGCCTGAGCAAGCCTGTGCTGCTTTTGAATTTGCCCTGAGCGGACCGGCAGAGCGACTTACCAGAGAAAAGTATGTGGAGGCTGTCTCAGCTTTAGTTGAAACACAAATACAACTGGAGCATTTCGTCGAGGCTCTTACATTGTTGGAGAGCATACATTCCTGGCAATTCTCAAAGAAAGAATCTATCGAGTTATTACTGCTAAAGAGCAAAGTATTTCGTTTTATGGACTTGCCCGATAAAGCTATCACCATACTTGGTGACATCGCTGAATATTTGCCTGACTCTCAGTTGAAAACAAGAGTGTCTTTTGAGTTAGCTAACTGCTACATCGCAAAGGGAGATTTAACATTTGCCCACAAGATATTAACGGAAATTCTTATTAGCGCTGCACCCGGACCTTTGGCGCACGAAGTAGCTCTCGAATTAGCGCAGGTTGCTTTGAAACTTGGTCAAAACTCTCAAACAGTCTCTGTTTGTTTGCAGCTTTTGGATTCAGCGGCATCAGCCCGGATAAAGCAAAAAGCCTCAAAGCTGCTGGCAGCCGCTTATAACCGACAGAAAAAATATGACGATGCAGCATTAGCTCTTTTAGGTCAGAGGTAATGGTAATGAAAAATAAAAATTCTATTGGTTATTGGGTATCGGTTATTGGTTGTTGGTTATTGGTAAACCATTTACCATTTACCATTTACCATTTACCAAACACCGCTGTTGCGGTTGGTCAAAAATCGCCGCAGAGCAGTTTTGCTATCCTGCCAGACCCAAATAGTGACTTCAGACGACAATTATGGCGAGCTGAGCTTAGTATTGCTAAAGGCGAAAATGATGAAAGAACAAAGGATGAGCTTAAGCGGATAATCGAACAAATCCGCTCTATTGAACTTAAGCCGGATAAGCGGGCTTCTGAGCCGGTCCTTGTCCCCGAGGTTGTACAAACAGCTGAACCTAATGAGACTTTACCCGGTACAACAGTGCCGAAGGAGCAAAAGACAAAGGAAATCGAAACCAAACTGCCATACGAGCCGATAAGTAACCACACTTTACAAACACTAAAGGACATTTCGCAGCATCTTGATAATCTGAGCAACTCTTTTGAGCTGGGAGAGACCTTGGCTCTCAGCGGAAATCTAAAGGAAGCTGCAATATTTTACCAGGAAGCCCTTAAACGCAAAAGTCCGGATGACGTCGGCTCAGCGCGGGACAGAGCCTGGATCTTATTTCAAATAGGCAACTGTTTGCGGAATGATGACCCGATCACGGCAGTGAAGATGTACGGACAACTAATTACAGAGTACCCCAATTCGCCGTGGAGGGAATTAGCCGAAGCCCGAAGCAAATTGCTCGATTGGTACCTAACAGACAAACCAGGTGAGTTAATTGCAGAACACAAACTGTAGATTATATGGAGTATGCTTCAAGTGAGTAAGGTCGAAATAAACAACCTCAACAATAGCAAGCCCCCGCTTGTCGCTGGCGGGGGTAAACACCCGCCTGTTGCTGGCGGGGGTAGACAAGAAGATATCGCGAATGTTTTGATAGCTGATAACGACTCTGAGCTGGCTCGGTTTATGCTTGAGATATTGGCTCGCAAAGGAATTCGCGGGCATCTTGCCAACGATAAAGACAGTGCAATTGACTTTATTAATAAAGGAAGCTGTGACCTTGTATTTACCAGTGACAGAATAAACCAGCGGATAAACATGTCCAGTCGACCGCAGGATGGCTTTGAGCTGCTCGAGACAATCAAGGCAAATTGGCCGGAACTGCCGGTGATTATGATAACAAAGGCTAAAAAGCGAAGCCCGCAAAACCACCAGCGAACTATCGAGACGGCAGTCAGGGCCATTCGTCTGGGTTGTTGCGATTTCCTAATCAAGCCGCTTGACTGTGAAAAAATAGAGACCCTGCTGGATACTTTCCTGCCTAACCACAGCGTTTTAACGGTAGCTTCGGCTCACGAAGATACACGTTGCCTTTATCGAATTGTGGGCAGAAGTGTAAAACTCGTGCAAACTGTCAATTTGGCTGAAAGAATCGCTCCAACCTCTGCGCCGGTTTTAATAAGTGGTGAAAGTGGGACCGGCAAGGAGCTGCTCTCTTATCTCATACATCAAAAAAGTAAAAGAGCACAGGGTTCGTATATCAAAATCAATTGTGCTGCATTAAGTGACTCGCTGCTCGAAAGCGAGCTGTTTGGACATGAGAAAGGCGCCTTCACCGGTGCCTACGCTCGGCGCAAAGGCCGGTTCGAAATGGCTCATGGTGGAACTTTGCTCCTGGATGAGATTACCGAAACGCCCATAAGGTTTCAGGCCAAGCTTTTGCGAGTGCTTGAGCAGCAGGATTTTGAACGTGTTGGCGGAAATGAAAGTGTTAGAGTCGATGTTCGAATAGTAAGTACTACAAATAAGGATTTATTACAGGAAGTTCAGCAGGGACGGTTCCGTCGGGACCTTTATTATCGATTAAGCGGCGTAAGATTAGTGGTCTGTCCTCTCAGAGAACGCAAAGATGACCTATATGACCTTGTGTGGTATTTTGTCAACCTTTACACTCGCGAAGTACAGCGCCGTATCACCAGACTTGACCCTGCCATGATGGACATTTTTGCTAAATACCACTGGCCCGGAAATATCCGGCAATTGCGCAATGTTGTGCGAACATCGTTGATTTTGGGAGTTGGACAGACACTCTCATTAGCTGATGTCTCTTGGCTTTTTGATGAATTACAACCACTTCCACAGGAAAGAAACTGTGATTTGACGGTTTCGCAACGGGCCAGACCAGGCCCGAACTCATTTGGTGCAGCACAAAATAGTGTGTTTGGGGTTCCGTCAAATACTACTCAGGCCTCAGACCTTGGAGGAGTGCCGCTTGAACAGATAGAAAAGAGAGCGATTTTGGATACTTTACGCCAGACAGGAGGCAACCAGACCAAGGCCGCGAAGGTCTTAGGTATTAGTGACCGAACGTTACGCGATAGAATACATCGATATCGCAGACAAAATTGCATGCAGTTGGCATGATTACAATGTTTTTACAGTAAATAGTTGAGGTAAAGAAATGGCAGATGAAAATGATGCAAAACAGCAGGAAACGCAGGAAAAACAAGAAACCACAAAGACCAAATCAAGTGATAAGAAGTCCTTGGTTGGTCGGTTCCTGCCGTGGATAATAATTGCTGTCGTAGTAGTGGTTTTCGCCGGTGCTGGTCTTACTCTCGGTCGAATATTTGCCGGTTCCAAAACGTCTCAAACGCCTGGAGTTTCCGAACAGAACCAATCTGCCCAGGTAGAGAACCTCGAAGCGAAGAGTTCGGCGGCTGGTGCACAAAAAACCTGGTATTATGATTTGGAGCCTGTTATAGCAAATCTCAATGTGACCGACGTAACACGCTATGTTCGGGCCTCTTTAACACTTGAAGTAAGTCCTGAGATGGATGAACAGAAGGGCAGAGTTTTTTTTAATGAGAAAAAACCCATTCTAACAAACTGGCTTACTGTTTACCTTGCGAGTTTAAGTCTTGATGATATCAGAGGTGAAATGAACCTCAAGCGCATCCAATCGCAGGTGCTCGACGCTTTTAACGAAAAGCTTTTTCCTGATTCCAAACCCAAAATCAAAAGCATTCTATTTAAAGAATTCGCTGTACAATGAGCAGGGCGGCTAACAATTTAAGCAACGAAAAAATACACCAGCTCCTCAGTGCCGTTGGGTCCGGCCCAATGGAAGATACTACAGGTATAGAGGCTACTGAGTACAATTGGAACAAGCCTCACTATTTTGATACCAAGCAGTATAAACTCGACGATTTCACAAAAAAGGTAGCCAAAGCGATGACTGTAAAATTCGCTGACTTTTGCCACAGCGAGTTCGATGTAACAGTTGTTTCGACAAAGCAGCACTTTGCTGCTGAGTTTGTAGGCCAGGCTATGGAGAGCAGGCAGAATGATTACTATCTTGCTTTCGGCACCGACCAGGACCATCCATGTGGACTCATTAGCATACCCACCAAAACTGCGTTCATCTGGGCTACACAATTGCTCGGTGACCCTGAATCTGAAGAAAATTCAGGTAGAGATTTGTCGCAATTGGAAGAATCGCTTTTGTTGGACCTGCTCTCTGCCCTTATTGAAGCGTTTTCTCAGAATATTTGGTACTTCCAGCCGGCAAAGAATATTGTCCGAGGACTCTTTCCTTTCGAACTGAAAGGCACAGAAGAACTCTGTGAAATTACTTTTGACGTCAAGAAAAAAAACCGGGAAAGCGGTTCTGAAGCTTACATCTTAGTACTCGGCAGCAAGCTGGAATCTATTGTGGGCAAAGCCGCTGATACTGCTAAGGGGTTCTCGGCCGAGGAAATCTCAAAAGCTATCCTTGGACATATGCAGCAAATGCCGGTTTGTATTACGGCTCAACTGGCTTCTACGGTGCTTACTCTTGAAGAGATAATGAGTCTTGAGGTGGGAGATATATTGTTACTTGATAAAAAGGTTAATGAATCGATAGAGTTGGTAGTTAGCGGTCAAATTGCTTTTCGCGGTCGGCCTGCAAAATCAGCGGGCAAGCACGCTGTGGTAATTACAGGACTGTCTTGTGATACAGAGTAAATAGTGAGTGGTGAGTGGTAAATAGTGAGTAGTTAATTAACCAATTAACCAATCACCAATTTTGTAAAGGAAATCAAAATATGGCAGAAACAACTGAAGCCGTGGAGGAAAAACAGGAAAGCGGTACGGCACAAGAAGACTCAAAAACACAGGCGCAATCTGCTGAATTTTCTGAAGTTAATGCAACCGGCGACACAGGTGCCGGCGGAAGTATTGACTTCTTACTGGATGTCAACATAGCTGTTACTGTTGCTATCGGACAAACGGAGATACCTGTCCGGCGGCTTTTACGGCTTGGACCTGGCTCAGTATTGGAACTCGATAAATCTATTGGTGAACCCGCAGACTTGTATCTCAGGGATACTCGGTTTGCCACGGGAAGTGTTGTGGTTGTGGACGGCCGATTCGCCGTCAAGATACAACAGATTCTTGGCCTTGGCGACGCTGAAGTCACCGGCGCTTGAATTTGAGAAGAAAGGAACCCCGCTTTGCGGGAACCGATTGTTATGGCAGATTCTATACAATCAAATGTACCAGGAGCATCGGGACCGAACACCCTCAAGATACCTTTCACGTCCCACAGCAATCTTATTTTGGCTGTCGGTCTGGTGACGGTTCTTGCCACCCTTCTAATTCCGCTGCCAACACCGTTGCTGGATATGCTTCTGGCTTGTAGTATTTCATTGGCTGTGGCTGTTCTGATAATTACACTTTCGTCAAAAGAGGCACTCGAATTATCTACCTTCCCTTCGCTGCTTCTTTTCGTAACACTGTTTCGGCTATCTCTTAACGTAGCTTCTACCAGATTGATACTTTTACAGGGTAATGCCGGGAAAATTATCCAGACTTTCGGTGGTTTTGTTGCCGGCGGTAGTTTCGTCGTAGGCTTGGTAATTTTCTTAATTCTTGTTGTTATCCAGTTCATAGTAATTACAAAAGGTGCTGAGCGAATCAGTGAAGTGGCTGCTCGTTTTACCCTCGATGCTATGCCCGGTAAACAAATGGCTATCGACGCGGACCTTAACGCGGGAATTATTACCGAGACGCAGGCCAACGAACGTAGAGCAAAAATTGTCAAAGAAAGTGAATTCTATGGTGCAATGGATGGTGCCAGCAAATTCATTCGAGGCGATGCAAAGGCCGGAATAATAATCACTGCTATTAACATCATCGGCGGCATAGCTATGGGTTACTCACGCGGTATGACGGTTGCCGGTGCTGTAAGGACTTATTCCATTCTTTCCATTGGCGATGGACTTGTCAGCCAGATACCATCGATGGTAATCTCCATAAGTGCTGGTTTTCTGGTGACTAAAATCTCTTCGAAGTATAGTGTCGGTCAGGACCTTAGCAGGCAGTTTCTTAAGACCAGCGAGCCACTGACGATAGCATCATTCATAATTGCTGCATTGGCCCTTGTGCCCGGCCTGCCTCCTGTTCCGTTTCTATTATTGGCTGCAGGTGCTGCTTTAACTGGACGGACTGTGGGCAAGCCTGGAAAACGTCGTCCCAAAAAGCTCGAAAAGTCAGCGCAAATGACAAAAGCCGAAAAACAACCGGTCGAAGACTTGCTGGACGTCGACAGAGTTTCAGTACAGGTCGGTGTGCGATTGATTAGTATGGTGGACCCTCGAAAAGACAGTGCTATTTTCGACCGAATCGGAGCGCTGCGGAGAAAATTTGCTCAGGAGCTTGGAATCGTTATTCCTCTGGTTCGCCTGAAGGACAATATAAACCTTGAACCTACTACTTACGAAATTAGGATTCTCGACCATATAGTAGCAAAAGGAAAATTAGAGCCAAATATGTTCCTCGCAATGGATGCCGGTAATGTTCAGACAAAAGTTGAGGGCTTAAAAACCAATGAACCTGTTTATGGATTGCCTGCTTTGTGGATTACGCCGGCCGACAAGGAAAAGGCCGAGCTAAACGGATATACTGTAATCGACCCCGAATCTGTTTTCATTACTCATTTATCTGAAACGCTGAAAAAACACGCAAGCGAATTGTTGACACGTGAGGACGTTCAGCTTCTTGTTGACAGGCTTCGCAAAACTCAGCCCTCTTTGGTCGGTGAGGTTGTTGGTACCAACGGAGAAGTACCTATTGGAATGCTTCAGCGCGTCCTTAAGAACCTTCTGGCAGATGCAATACCAATTCGTGAGATGACTGTCATACTTGAATCGTTGGGAGAGAACACCTCAAAAACCAAAAACACCGATGTCTTAACCGAGATGGTTCGTAAAAGCCTGAACAGAACCATTACCGAGCTTTATAAAAACGAGGACGGTAAGATTTCGGCCATAACAATGGAACCGGCGCTCGAACACCAAATGGTCTCAAACTTGCGCCAGGAAGTGGATGGAATAAACCTCGCTTTACCTGCTGAGATAGCAATGGATATAAGTAGAAAAACCGCGCAAGCCTGGAAGGCAGCAATGGACAAAGGCAGGGACAAGGTGATTTTGTTATGTGATTCAAGGTTACGCTCACAGCTGGCCGCAATGTTATCACGAACAGTGTCGCTTTTGCCGGTCGTTGCTTATGACGAAATCGTGCTTGGAACCGAAGTAGAACCAATTGAAAACATATCCATCCGGCAGGTGACGACAGTACCTGAAGGACAGGAACAGGAACAGCTTGCCCCTGCTTTAGCAGGTTAGCAGGGGGGCAATGTGATATGTGATTGATTATTGACAATAGACAAGGGATAAAGATTATGCCGTTACACGGTCGCTCAATCGCAGTAAGTATTGCCGTGATATGTTTTTTCGGCTTGGGCTTTATCGGCTGGTTTAGTGGTCTTTCGCCGTTTACCTGTTGCAAAAGGGCACTCGCCGGTGCGGTGATTGCGTATATAGCAGGAGCTTGGGCGGTAAAGGCCGTAAACGCTATTTTGATAAGTGCGATGGTTACACACCAGATGAATCGACAAAAGGAAAAGAACAGTGGCAGTGAAGGCTGAAAACACCTGTGAAGTTCAGTTCATTGGCGAGACCAAAGCTGATTTATTGACTTTGGAAACACCTGAAGATAGCCGAAAGCATCTAAATAGCGTTGCCCTGCGCGCATATTCAGGCCAGAAAAAGTCCGCCAAAGGCAAAGTAGAAAATGAGCAGATAGCCGAGCTTTTACCTATGGTTCACAAGGTAGTCAGGCAGGTGGTAACGTACCTGAAACCTCCCTTATCATTTGAAGATATGGTTTCCGCAGGAGCTGTTGGATTGGTTAAAGCTGCCCGTGATTTCGACCCCTCCCACCACGCCGAGTTCAAAACCTATGCTTATATTAGAATCAAAGGAGCCATTCTTGATGAATTAAGAGGCTCATCTTTACTGCCTGCAAATCTCAACAAGCGGATTCGAGATGCCCGGCAGCTCAGCCGGAAAATTCTCGAGCAGACGGGCAAAACCCCTACTGATGCCGAATTAGCTGAAAAGCTTGGAATCTCTGTTGATGAGCTTTATGAAACATTCGAAAACGCTCGTACACAGCATTTTGTCTCACTCGATAGCTTTGGAGAGGATTTGCCTGCGCTGTGTAATCTTTTAGCTGCAAATAATACGAACGCTCCTGATGTGCAGATTGAACGAGCAGAGCTTATTGATAACTTGGCCGAGGCGATACAAAAGTTGTCCAAGAGGCGTCGGCAGCTCATCCTGCTCTATTACCAACAACACCTGACAATGAAACAGATCGCAGAGATTTTCGAAATTACTGAATCACGTGTCAGCCAGCTGCACGCAAGTGCTATATTTAACTTGTCTGTAAAATTGAGGTATTGGAAAGATGGCAGATTATGATTCCAATATGATAAAACCGGTCGAAGGTTTGCAAAGTATCACTGGTTTGACTCCCGCAAAGCGACGTGAAGAAAGAAAACGCCGCCAGCAGTTACAACAGGAAAATGAGGAAGAAGGCGAACAACAGTTGAACGAGTCGGCGGATGATAAGGATATTGACAATTCAGACCAAAAGTGGACTGAAAACAAAAGCGACCGGAATTCCGATAGTATCGGGGTTGATTACTGTGCTTGACTAAAAAATCGCCGATTGGTGATTAATTAAAAGGATTAAGATAATAAATGGGAAAAACAGCAGGCCGGATTCTAAAGGAAAGCGACGTTAAACTCGAAGGCCGATTCACAATCGATATTATGCAGCCTGAGCCGGGCAGTCCAAAACAGCCGGGCGCAGTCTTAGTCGAGCCGCAGGTGCGTATCGTGGAAAGCCAACCCGAATTCGCTGTTATAGAAATAACCTGTTCCTGCGGTACAGGAATGTATTTAAGATGTGAATATGCAGGTGCCAAAGCGCCGGAGGTTACCGAAAAGCAAAAAGGTATGCCTCAAGTACCCAACCAAACAAAATAAATGGAGAAAAGTACAATGCAAAGTAACAAAAAAACAATCCTTTTACTGATTTCATTAATGCCGATATTTTTGTTATCGAACTGCATATCTGTCGAGGAACCGTTGGATGTTGCTATCCTGTCCGACTCTACGGCTCGACTGAGCTCGCCGAAGTCTGAAAAACAGCAGAGTGAATCCGTAGCAAAAAGATTTCAGGAATCTGCTCCACAGAAGCCGACTGTCGTAGAGTCCGCGATGGAATTGTCGAAAGAGCATGCCAAACTCTCTGAAGAAGCGGCTGTACTACGGCAGGAAAACCGGGACCTGACCGCAAGGAACCAGCAGCTTAAGGGCCAGGTCGTTACTCTTGAGGCTCAATTACAACAGACACAGAGGGAGTTAAGCGAAGCAAATGACCTTTTAATTACAATGCGTATTGAGTTGAATAATTGGAAAACCGATATCCTTGGTTTCCGTGATGAAATACGTGACGCCGAAACAGCCCAGCTGGAAGCTTTGCTTAAGATACTTAAAGTTCTTGGCGGAGAGGTCAAGACGAAATCGGCCCAGGGTAAGGATACAAGCTCGACTACTGTCACATCATTAAGTAAGCCAAACCAGTCTGGAAATTAGAAAACACTGATGTTAGGTGAATCGAATGAATAGCTCGAGAACCATATTATCATATTTAGTCACTCGCCGCTCGTTGTTCGTCGTTTGCGGTTTCCCTCACATCCCGCGAGTGGTAGGGCACCAGTCACGAGTCGCAATATTGTTATTGCTGGCAGCTCTTTTATCGGGGTGCATTGCTTATCATAGAGCTTCTGCACCGGCAGCTGACTACTATTATCTGAATTCGAATAAGAGCTTAACTACGGTGGGAAGGGTTGATATTGTTGAGCTGGACAACAATTCGAGTTATCCAAAAGTCTCTACTGATGTAACCGAAAGGCTATACCAGGCATTGCAAAAGAAACAGATTTTCGGTTTAACTATTGTCCGACAGAATGACCCTTCGTGGCGAAGTTTGCAGTTGGACATGGACTCGAAATATACCATTGACCAGTTATCGGCAATCCGTGAGACATTAAAGTGCGATGCAGTATTGATTGGGACTATTACTGAATTCAGACCTTATCCTTATATGACTATTGGACTTCGCTTAAAACTTATTGACCTCAGAGATGGACAGTTGTTATGGGCCATTGAGCAGGTTTGGGACAGCGCCGATAAAACAACCGAGTATCGCATAAGAGACTATTTTCGCTCACAAAAGCGCTCGGGTTATGCGCCTTTGCATGAACAGTTAGCGGCTGTTAGTCCAATTGAATTTATAAAGTTTGTAAGTTATGAGGTTGCGGAAACGCTATAGTTGAGGCCCTAAAATGCAAAAATATGTTTGGGAACCAGTTCAAAAGGAAGGTTTTTTATAGCCAAACACTTAAGTTCGTCCAAAAAGGACGTTAACTTTAGAAAAAAATGAAAAATTCAAAAAAATTTGTAAAGTTTTATCAAAAACGTGCGAAAAGAATCGTGAATAGAGAATTCTGAAAAGAACTATAGTGCTATGATTGAAAAGGTGAATGCCAATAAAATTCAGGACTTCCTGGAAAAATCGTCATCCAGGCAGCCTAACTCTGCGGCAGCTCTTCCGGATAATGATGTGGATGCATCCATACAGATCGATTATGCCTCTTTTATTGACAGGGCGATGCAAACACCAAAGACAGATTCTAAGGCCATCGAGCGGGCAAGAAAGCTTTTATTGTCCGGTGAGCTTGAAAGTCTGAAGAACACCAAACGAGCTGCAAAAAATATTGTAACTTACGGTATATAAAAATCTTAAAATAAAAAGTCTTAAATCGCAGGGCCGACCACGGATGGTCTAATCAGGAGCCTGAACGGATTCTATAAGCTCGGCGAGGAAGTGTGTACACTTAGAACCCCTAAGGTTACACGTACCTCGCCGTTTTTTTGTTTGTAACGTAGGGGCTATTACATATTAAAGTGACCACATTTTGTTCTGCACAAATGCAGCTTGGGCTTGTGCCTAATTGCGGCAGGTTCACAAAATGGAAACATAAAATAATTGCGATGGTGCTGCATAAACATCATATAAAACTGCAAACACCAATTGGGGAGAAATTGAAAAAGCTTTGGAAATATTACCTCTGGCAGAGCTTTTTGGCTACCGTTGCTCTGTTTATTATTGTCCTCATTCTGGGTAAGGACAAAATGGTCGTGATCAGTGCAATGGGCGCCACCGCTTTTATCGTATTCGCAATGCCAACCGCTGCCTCCGCGCAAACAAGGAACGTTGTTGGCGGCCATTTCGTTGGTTTGGTCACGGGAAATATATTCTACTTCGTCACACTCCCATATTTTATTGAGTATCCACTCGTAGTGGGAATTGCTATCTTCGTTATGGTAGCTTTGGATGTCGAGCATCCTCCCGCCGCAGGTACAGCCTTGGCTGTTGTGATAAATGAGGTCTCGCCTGATGTCTTTTTCACTATAATTGCATCTGCAATAATACTCTCACAATGCCGTTTTTACCTGAGACACCTTCTAAAAGATTTGATATAGACTGCCTACTCGGCCTTGATGACTGTAGCTCATAAAGCGGAAAGCCAAATTTAAACGTAAATATCGAGTATTTGCGCTGTCAGACCATCGTTGATGGACATTCTTGTAATGTCTAACCGGTCTGTATAGGTAACTGAGTTATTGGTGTGTCCGGCTTGAGCATTCGCAGCCGGTTCCCAAATGTACTTTTTTGTGGTTAGGGTTCTGGAAGCAGAATCGCTAATGTTATGAGATCGGTCGTTTGACATGCTTGCATCGCGCAGCTCACTGCTGTTTGTGCTAAGAGGAATTGTTCTAATAACTTTACATGAAATTCTTTTTCTCATTCCGCCCCCAACACTAATTATTTTAGCAGATTTAAGAATCTAAATCAAGGAAAATCTCACCAAACTCAGCCACAGACTTTTGTTCTTTGTATATAAGGTGATAACGTTTGGTCAGAAGGAAAGTTATGGGACAGTAGATAAATTTCTGATGGATAACTATCGACGGCGTGAGTAGAATATTTTGGCTTAAAGTTAGTTCCAAAAGGTGCTCCTTATTTAGTATTCGGCTGTTGGTATAAGGAATATACCGATGCAGATTATCGCCCAATGCCCGAAATGCGGCACTACCTGGCTGCTTGATAGCAGTGCCTCCGACCGAAGGATAAACTGCCGCAAGTGTGGCAAAATATTCAAGGTCCCAAAGCTGGATGAGGTACCCAAGGCCATTAAAGTGATAAAACAGGCAAGCGGCACTATTTACGTGGATGAAACCGGCAAAACATACGGCTAACGCCTGGTGGTTATGAAGGATTGTACGTTGGCCGGGTAGGATAGAAGGGGAGTTATTTTGTGAGAAGATGGGGGGTTTTGGGGGTAGGTGAAATTGGCCCATTCGACTGCGCTCAGGACAGGCTTTGATTGGGTTTGTATTTTTGGGGTCTGAAGGTGGTTTCATTTTCATAATCCTCTATAACATATAAGTTTGCGTTCATTTTGGGCTTTTCAGAAATTGGCCCATTCGACTGCGCTCAGGACAGGGTTTGAATTGGGTTTGTTTTTTCGGACTGCGAAAGCGTCTTTTTTTCTGTAATCCTTTGTAAATACAGACTTTGCATCAATTTTACTCTCTGGCAAATTGGGTTTGATTGGGTTTGAATTGGGTTTGTTTTCACCAAGTGTCCAATTGGATATATTTTCATAATTCCTTGTAATATATGGATTTACATTCATTTGACTTTTTCGGAAATTGGGTTTGTTTTGCATAAAATGAGCTGATTTGTAGAGGATTCTCGACAGATGTAGAGGTTCCTTATAGGCACGTAAATAACTGGATACTCGATGCTCGATGCTCGATTCTCTATGGTTGTTATGATTCATTGGTTAATTTGGTAAAAATGGATAATTTGGTTAAATGGATAAGCTATAATCTGGATCCCCGACTACGACAATCGGGGACAAGCTTAGAGTTTGGCTTCTTTTTGCCAGAGGCGAAAAAGTAGCGCTTCTATAATTAGAGCTACCTGCACTTTTGATGCGAAAAAAGTCTTCAAATATCGATTCAAGATTCTCGTAACTCTATTTGGGAAAGTAAGTTAAAGAATTTTTGAACATTTTGATTTTTGTTCTGAGGTATCAGCGTTTTTGATTGAAAATCGGCGGAATTTTTACCTATTTAAAACAACGGATCCATTCGACCCATTCGGCTGACCCTTCGGCTTCCCCTTCGGCTGCGTTCAGGGCTTCGGCTTAATCAGGGCTACGGCTTATTCGGGGCAGGCGGGGCGACGACAGTTAATTGGTTAATTTGTGATTAGTTAATTGGATAAAAAGACAAAAAGGAATATCGAATATCGAGCAAGGAATGACGAATGACGAAGTGAGATGCCGGATGAGGATAGTCAAATGACTACGAGCTTTTTATGCTCAGTATTTTTCTTGCTTTTTATGAAGTGGCCGGAGATAATTTTGTCGGTAAAAGCGGGCAACTTTGAGAAATACGAGATAGCAACCACGGATTTACACGGATTTACGCGGATTTACGCGGATTTGTTAGTTTTGACCCTGGCTTGTGGGTGCGCAGGAGCTCACCCGGGGGCAGGCGGAAATAAAGAAGGGTCCCCGCTACCCGCCTTCGCGGGTACAGGCAGAGACATGCGGGGACAAGATTGCGGGTTTGGGTTTTCTTTATTGGATTTTGGCGGTAAAATTGTAAAACAAGAAAAAGAGGAATTATGGCAGGGTGAAAAATGGCTATCCATGGTTTTTCTCTCTTCAAAGAGAGGTAGAATATACATACGAAGATACGATGAAATGCTAAGGGATTTAAGAAAAAAGAGAAAAAAAGTCTTATTGAAGCCAGATGAAGTATTTTATGGTGGCGGAATTGCTATGACCCGTTTCGGGAAGACCATTGTCACGAAAAGTAATATGACGCCAAAGCAACACAAGGCATTCAAAAAGAAAGCTGCGGAACAATACCCTAAAATGTGTGAGGAGATTAACGGGCGCGTCAACAAGATTCGTAAGCTTGTTCAAGGATTTAATCCTCTTATTTTATTGCAATGCAGCTATTTCCATTTTGCTTGCTCAACGATTGGGAAAACTTCTGAAATCGAATATGGGTTTGAAGAGATGGTTACAGCAAGAATGCTTGATTATATTCAGAGTGTAATAGTATCTACTCCATGTTCTAATGTAAATATAACCAAGTTTGATGAGACTGCATGGAAAGAACTATTTAATGAAGTTAAGAGCTTATATGATACTTTGATTCCTTGGTTTCAAATATATAGGTCAGCATTCTTGGAAGCCACACAAAAAGATTACGATGTGAATTATGACTATTTTTATGTGCAAGCCGAAATGTTGTGGCTTAGTGTGCGTTGTGATAGATATTTCGTACACGATATGCCTCACTTATATGATTTATTAAGTCCGCATGATGAGATTTTTAATGAGTTATTCGGCATTTCGGTAAATAACTTCCTGAAAGAAATTGAGAAAATCCAACATTCATTGTCAAAAGGTCTTGGGATAGTTGTAAATGAAATGAAAGAATTCCAAGATAAAGTAATGGCTGAGGTAGAAAAAAAGGAAGATAAGGTTCTTGAATCTGACTTACCTAATTTGGCAAAAGAAACGATTAAAGAAAAAGGTTGGGGGTGATCTGACCCCGAATTATGTACCAACCTCGATTAGAGAGTTATCCACGTTC
>CAYUFX010000024.1:0-53335 GCA_964444135.1 uncultured Pirellulales bacterium
TTTTATCGGATACCCTCTAATTCTCAATGGTACAGTTTTTTGGGGTCATGCCATTTTTACCTGGAGAAAAATCCACTGAAGAGCCTCCAGGCAAATCCAAGGATATGAGATGTTTTTTTCGACGTTTCTCGTACCTGTCAATCAGCCTTCCCCTTCGTTTTACCCACTTATTTACAGCAGCATTCCAACGAGGAGTGCCGTATCTCTTTATAACTTCAAGCGTGTAGACTTCGATTGCGTAAACGGTGCGGGGACTGTTAGTAGGTCTCTGAGGGTTGTCAGGATTTCTTTCGACTATACCGGCTTGCTCGAACTGATGTAGTGTTTGTCGCCTTATCGTTTCTCTCGTATTTTCGGCATACTGTTTACCATAAGTAGTCAGGACAAACTCAAGAATGTCATGGATTCTTATGATTCTTTGCTTGCTCGCCGACCATTTGCTGCTTTCTTTTAGATCAAGCAAAGCCAGCAATGTCAAAGCTGATCTTTCATTCTGCTGTGCCTTCGGTAATCCCAGAGCTTTTAAAATGTCAATGGCATCGATTATTTTACTCATAGTCATCGCTTTGTTTATGCAGAATATCTATTAAATTTTCATCTATAACCAATACGGCTCCCACGGATTTATCAAGGTCAAATTCGGTCTTAGCATCCAACTTTTTACGAACAAGCTGCCCTATTCTTTTAACATCCTTTATGGAAGGAAAAGGAAGGCTCCTTATGTCTGTTGCGTTGACTTGCGTATTGCCGTTAAGCGTTCTGAAGTAATTGTCCACTATTGCTGTGTTCAAAATTGCGGATATACCGTATGCTTCATTGACAGACAAATGTCCACCCGGTTTGTGAATGTAATTCAAATGATTTTCAATGCCAATCGCCTCGTGTGGGAATTTTGATTCTAAGAAAACCGACGAATGTAACCTTCGAGGTTCTTCTTTTGCACTGAATCGCCTGACAAGGACATAATTTTTGACTGGCAACAATAACTTCCTACTATTTTCTGTTACTTTGATAGAAATAGGCTTTTTGTTCTTATTTTCGGGCCATATAGTTTTGATACCTTTCATATTGTGCATCCACAACAAAGGCACTGATTTCCCGTTACTTGTGGATTTCAGGATGAGATGTTTCTTGACCCTAAAAGGCACAACAGGCCCTGTTGAAATTTCTAAGCCTAAATCCCTTAACTTGAAGGGCCATTTATCTACTACGTTCATAACAGCAATGTCAATGGGCGAACAGGGTAATTTTATAAAGGATTCTTGGCTATTATCAATGAGCAGCTCCGGGTTTGAAAAAGTTAGTTTCTTCATTTTGCTGAAACGCTTGTTCTTAGTTGTAGATATGACCATTTTGCCCCGATCTGCTTTCCCATCCTTCTTCTCGGCTTTAAGTATGATGTTCTCCTGTAATATCTTGTCTATGTCGAAAACCTCATTTCGTGACTCGAATACGTGAACATGTGATAATTTAACATTATCTAAAAACCATCGCCGAAACTTCTTATAATAAAGACCCGAACAAAAGCTTCTTGGTGTGATGAATACCATTTCTCCTCCGGGATTCAACATATTTGCAGAGATCATCATAAAAGAAGTGTATATGTTAGGCTGTCCACAAGCGCAGTCTCTCATAATACCAGCGTGCGGGGAATTTTTGTTCAGTTTGTAATAAGGTGGATTTGCAATTGCAAAATCATAAAGAAGGGGTTCTTCTTTTTCGCAAAAGAGGCCATTGTTATTCACATATGCCTCATTCTCCAAAATGAAATCCCGGTTATAGATATGATATTTTAGGTTGGTTCCCTTGGCAGCAAGCGTTTTCTTGCATGACTCTAAAGCAGCTTTCAGGAAAGGCTGAAGTTTCGGATCGTTCTCATAAGCATCAACCGTTAACTCAAAAGATTTGCTATATTCTGTAAATCTATCGCAGAAGCAGGCCGAAAGCATTCCTAATCCTGCGCCTGGATCGAGTAATCTTATTTGCCGTTTCTTTATATTGAACATATCCGCCATAAATCTTGCTACCTGTAAAGGAGTAAAAAACTGACCTTTAGTCTTACGTTCCTCAACACTTTCATTCATGCAATATAATTCGGCTAGCCTCTCCGCGTAGGTTCCTAATTTTTCGTTTTTCCTTTTAGCTGGTACATCCATGTATTGACCTCTTGGTATATTTGTTTCCCTGATTATTAAGGTTTTCATAATTCTATCCTATTTTACAAAGACTATTCTAAAAGACAATATTCCGTTTTGCAGAACATAGTAATATACACCACTTTTTGTTGCCAATTTAGTCGCTGCTTCCATTCAATTTTCATATCTCTTATCTCCCTTCGGATGCGCTCCCCCCTTCGCTTAAGCTACGGAGGGCAGGCTAAGGAAGCGTGTCTCGTGTTGATTCCGCTCCCGGATGCATCACGCCTTTAGGGACAGAAAATAACAGAAAAGGAGGGGAAAGGCAAGGGGAATTTTAGCATTCCTCGCGTTTGCACCCCCGGCCAGAGGCCGGGGCAAAATACGCTCGACGCGGGGCGTCGAGTTAGTGTAGGTCAAGGCACTATTCAGTGGTGCGAAATATGACCCCGCCCACAGGTGGCGGGGCTAACAGGTATTGCGATTGCTTTACCCGACTTCGCGGGCACAAGCTCTACTGCCAAGTGGTAGCGGCTCCGGCCGATTCTATTCGGAATCTTCCGGAGTAGTACCCATCAGAGGGACAAACCATTTAGGCCGTTCGGGTTTGTCGGGTGAGTTGAGCAGGTCCTGCCAGGCCTCGTCGGTGAGGCGGTTGCTCATTGGGTGCTTGAACTCGTAGTAGGACAGTACAGGGCCTGCGGCGAGGAAAATCGAGCCGTCCGGAGACGGACAGGCCACGATAATCAGGTCCACGTATCCTACAGCTTCTTCGAGGACTTTTCCCTCGGCGGTGTGGGTATGGACGTCGGCCACGAGCGTTGTCAGGAGACCTTTTTCCTCAACGCCGATGACAGCCCATTCAAGGGTTTGAGCGAATTGCCTTATATACTCGTAGTCTTCCTCAGAGAGGGTTTGATTGGTCAGCTCTTTATTGGCGATTTCAATCAGACGGATCAGTATGTTCTCGAGGCTTATCAGCCGGTCCGCTGCCTGAGCCGAGAGCGCATCGAGGTCGCTGAGGCCCTGCCTTGTCATCTCGGTCAGTGCCAACAGTCTGCCATAAAATTCCGGGACAGGCTCGACGTAGCCGGGCACAGAGGGAGGAATGCTGGTTTCTACGGGTGTGTAGCTCTGTTTGGCGTAGAGGATGGTATCGTGGCGAAGCTCGGTCCACGAGGCGAGGGCGGCATTAAGCTCCTTCTTTTCCCAGGCCTGCGTTCGCATAAAGCCGGGGTATCCTTCGCCGAAGCCCTCTATAAGCGCTCTTAGCGAATACAGCCAGCCCCAGTAGAGGTTCCGGTTCCAATCGAGTAAATCAAGGGCGTCGAATTCGACCTTTAGCTCGTTGAAGCGGAGCCAATAGTCGATGTAGTCTGTGTCGCCTTCTTCGACCAAAATCGTCCTGGCGCGGTCCGAGCCCAGGATGGCCATAACGTCCAGGCCGCGCGGATAGCAGCGTGCCCAGCGGGCGCCGGAAAATCCGCAGGTGAAGGGTTTTGGGTCCGTATCGCCGATATAGTCCAGCACTTCGGGAAAGACAAGGTGCTGGAACATATATGAGTCCGGGATGAAGCGCTGGCCTATAAGGCGCATACCTTTTGTCTTGTCGAGCACCTCGTTGAGAGAATCGGGTGTGATTGGCGGCGATACGAATACATTGCCGGTGCCGCCGAATATCTTCGGCGAAGGGAGCAGGGCAAGCTCGGTTTTGAGGGTAAAGAAAATGTCCTCATCCTCTAAGAGCGTGGGTTCAAAGCTGTTACCGAAGACTTTATCCAGCGTGCCGAGATACTCATAGGGAGTGAGGTCATCGGCCAGTCCGACATAGAAGGCAGTAACGTCGTATATCCGGTCCCACACTTCACGGCCGCTGCGCTGGTTTACCTTTACTGCTTCGAGAGATTTGGCCAGCAATACAGCCTGGATGGTCTGAATTTTCGCATCCTCAATGCTGATAATGGCTTCGCCCATCGTCCCCCAATTCTCGGCGCCTTTTAATAGGAACGCCATCCGTCCGTACCACATTAGCGTCCTGAAATAGCGTTTGAGCTGCTCGCTTCGTGTGTAATGGCCCCTCGGCACATACTGCGAGTAGTCTTCCTTATATATGAAAATGTCGCTGTTGTCGAATCCGGTGTGGGCGTCGATTTTGGCCAGCTCGCCTGCGACGAGGTCGGTAACGAGCTGTGGCACTTCGGCATTCGGCTGGATTAGTTTTTTCGCCACGGTCAGGTAGGCCACGTTGCGTTTTGCGGCTTCTTTGAGCCGGCCGGTATATTGTTCGTGCAGACTCAGTGCATCGTCAAGCAGAGCCGTTGTCAGGTCGTTGATGTCTGCGTAAAACTCGCGCTCTTCTATCTCTTTTAACGTTTCATCAAACTGGATGTGATAAAGGTGCAGCAGCGTATCGGCTGTAACGAACAAGGGCACATCCATCCGGCGCAGGTACTCGTACGGTTTTACGATATCGTTTTGGTCGGGAAAGTCGTATTCGAGGACGGCAAAACCATTTTGTTCAAGCAGCGGGGCGGCACTGTTCAGGTCGAGCTTAGAATCCACAGCGGCGTAGTTCCCAATGGTTCCTAAATCGAGGGGGAGGGTATAGCCCGGTGCATTCGGCTCGATGGGATTGTCGTAGGGGACGTAATACTCACTTAATCCCGGCTTGCCGGTCTCGCTTTGGTCTGCGGACTGAAGCCAGTTGTCAATGAATAGCGCAAAGTCATTTATGTCCACAACGCCGTTTCTGGTCAGGTCGGCGCCGCCGCACCAGTCCGGCTCGCCGCAGCCGGTCTGTTGCCAATGGGAGATAAGTATGACAAAATCATCGATATCAATATCATTATCGGCGTCGAGGTCACCTCGCAGGTAAGCCGAGATGGTATTTTTTTCGATGCACCCATTGCCCTGCATACAGATTGTAACACAATCAGGATTCATATTCTCAAGAGGGATACTTGCCGGCTGGGATAAGGGGATGGGATTAGCCGGTGCTATCATAGCTGCTGTCAGTGTAATGTATAAGATTGCCAATTGCTTTGTCATCTGAAATGTCCTCCTGCAAAATTCCTTCATTACTTTTATTTTACCATAAAAACGTCAGGAATTCAAATAAAAAGAGCGTTTGATTTGTTGTTATTTATAGAAGAGATGGAACCTCTGGCTTATTAGACGTTGGGGCAGCTCGCGAACTGCTTCTACCTGGGGGCTAAGGACTTGTAAATAAATTATCTTCCATTTTTGGCTGGCTGCGGCTTCGGCTGGCGGTGTCAGCAAAACTCGGACTACCAACCAGTAGGCCTGCGTTTTGCTTCCTTGCCAGCCTTGTCCTCGCTCAGTCAAAAACGAAACCTAATTTCTTTACCAGTCCTAAAGGTTATCTTGTTTTAATGCCGATGATATTATGGCGGAAGGTGTTTAGCAAATAGTAAACCATCGTTCATGCCCCATCGTTGGGGGTGCGAGCAATGAGCCGTGAGATATGCCCTCGATGCAGAAACAAGCAGTTAAAAAATTCGATACTCGATACTCGATACTCGGTACTCGACTCTCGACGAGCATTGAAACTCTACCTTTATGGCAAAACCTCAAGAGCTTTCTGGATTATCTGACTGTCGAGGCGGGTCTGGCCAAGAACACTGTTTTGGCCTACGGCCGTGACCTGAGAAGCTTTCTGAAATACTGTAAATCCAACAACACCAATAAAATACGGCAAATAAAGCCTGTCCTTATTCAAAACTATCTGCGAATCCTCACTCAGGAGCAAAAAAGCGAAAGCTCGATTAAGCGTTCTCTGGTTGCGATAAGAATGTTCCTGCGGTTCGGCAAGCTTACCGGCCTTGTCGAAGACGACCTGACCTCAATGCTTGAAAGCCCGAAGGTCTGGCAGAAGCTTCCTTGTGTTTGCAGCAAACAACAGGTTCTTGAGCTTCTGAATGCTCCGTGCCCGGATGAGCCTTTTTACCTTCGTGATAAAGCGATGCTTGAGCTGCTCTATGCGACCGGCGTACGCGCCAGCGAGATAGCGGGGCTGAAAACCTCCGACTTGAACCTTAATATCGGCTACCTGCGCTGCCTTGGCAAAGGGAACAGAGAACGCGTGGTACCAATCGGCAAAGCTGCCATCGCCGCGATAGAAGAGTATCTGACCCACCCTGTTGGAAGGCCGAGGCTGGTCAAGCCTTTCAGCGGCGATTTTCTTTTGCTATCTCGAACAGGTCGGCCTATGAGTCGTATTGAGATTTGGAGATTGGTAAAAAAGTACGCGATTCGGGCAGGTATGCCCAGAAATTTAACTGTACACACATTGAGACATTGCTTCGCGACGCATCTGTTGGCCGGTGGGGCGGATTTGCGAAGCCTCCAGGAGATGCTCGGCCATGTGGACATAGCCACTACCCAGATTTATACGCACGTTGACCAGGAAAGATTAAGAGAAATTCACCGAAAATTCCATCCGAGACCGTGATTGGTGAGTGGTTAATTGGTGAGTAGTTAATTGGTGAGTAGTTAATTGGTGAGTAGTTAATTGGTGAGTGGTTAATTGGTGAGTGGTTAATTGGTGAGTGGTGAGAGCGTCGAGTTCTATTGAAAAATTAACCATTTAACAAATTAACCAATTGACTTGGTTATAGTTTGTAGGTTATTATATGATAACGAAGTTGATGGGCAGGGACCCCGCAAGGCGGGAACCCAGCGGTTTCCTCAAGGTCATCCGAATGAGCACGAAGAGGTTATATCTTATAATATTGATGTTGGCTATAGGATGCCAGCAAGCCGGCATTAGTACAAACACACCGGCCTTTGCGTCTAATGCAACAAATGGAGCGCCTGCGGAGGCCAAGCCTGACGGGCAATTGGAAATCAACAAGAATGCCCTTCTCGAAGGCCCCAGCGAAGAGATACGCATAAAAGCGGCAATTGTGATGTTGGTTAGTGAAAATCCCTTAGCCAGAAAGATTCTCATTGACGCGCTGATTCAAACGCAAAACAGTGCCGCACGTACGGCTGTATGTAAAGCATTGATTCAGACCAGGTCAACGAATGGAGAAATAAAGAACAAGGAAGATTTCATCCAGCCGTTGTTTAGTGTCTTTGCCACGGATGTTGCGGCTGAGGCGCAATTGGCTGCGGAAACAATGCTGATTTATAAATATGACAAAATTGAACAATCGCTCGAGGAGATAGTAACAGATGCCTCAAAACCGGTGAAAACGAGATTAAATGCCATACGCGCACTGAAACTTTGGCCGGATATGGAGGCAACTATCAGACTTATAAGGCTGGTTGACGACCCGGAAAAACAGGTATCAGCCGAGGCGGAAAAGTCCCTGCATTCTCTGGGTATACCGGTCGGCGAAAACTACTGGACACGTGAGCAAAATATCATTGAGCTGCGTAGCAAAGGTCGAGATGAATTCCTGCGGGACTGGCTGATTCGCCAGGAAGCGCAGATGCGTCAGATGAGAGTGGAATTGAACTCCTGGCAAAGCAGATATCAATCAGCATTGGGCAAGATATACGATGGCATCAGTGATGACACAGCAAGAGGTAAATTTTTAGCTGAGCATTTGAGCAGTTCGGAAGCTATAATCAAATTATGGGCGCTGGAAAAGGTCTCTCAATGGAGAAAAGGAACGAATCCCAAATTGCCGACTGAATTACTTGAGCCTATTTTGGTCAATTTGATTTCAGACAGGGACAGAGATGTTCGGCTCAAAACAGTCACATTGTTGTCTTTGATGGTGGAGTTAAATTCGACTCAACGGCTGTTAGCTCAGTTTGAATCCGAGCCGGACGACCAGGTCAAGACCGGATTGTTGGATGCGCTCGGTGGGGCGTGTTCATACGCCCTTTTGCCTTCTTCACCGGTCAAGATTTCACCTGAAATAAGAAAGCAAGCCCTGGAATGGGCGGCGAAATACCTTTCTGAGGAGGATGCGGGAAAAGCTCGAAAGGGAGCGGAAGTTTTAAGAAAGCTGCTTGAGCCGGAGGGATTACAACCGGAAGAGCTCGATGGTTATCTTGGTTTGCTTGTCAAAAGATATAACCAACAAAAGCAAAAGCCCGATGGTGCGCTCCGCGGAGAGCTGCTCAGCGCAATGGCCGGCTTATGCGCACAGGGCAGCGCCGGCAAGGCCAAAGCGGCTGAGCTTTTTGGGCGGATATTTATAGAAGCTCTGCGTGACGAAACAGATTTTGTCCGTGAAACAGCAGTTGATGGTCTTATCTATATCGACAAAGCAAGCGCATTGAAAAGATTGAGAAAAGATTTTGTCAATGACCCCAGCGAGATACTAAGGAAAAAACTGATAGACCTTGCCGGTGGTGTCGGGGGGAAAGAAGATTTGACCTGGCTGGCGGAAAAAATAGGTTCGAACTCCGAAAGTGGGCCGGCCTGGCAGGCGATGCTTAAGATATTCGATGGCTCCGATTCCGGCATCCTGAACGAATGGATGGACAAATTCACCTCGCAAAGCAGCAAAATCAAATTATCTGAAGAGCAGAAAATTGCATTTCTTAAGAAAGCAGAGGCAAAGACCCAAGGCGAAAACAGAACAGAAATGCTCAAAGAGGTTAGAGAGAAGCTGGCTGAGCTTTATAAAAGAATTGGCCAGTTTGAACGGGCGGGGGAGTATTTAGACAGGCTGTACAAATCTGCTGGGACCACCGAGGAAAGAGAGGCAATCCTGCCAAACTTATTGGATGTTTACTTGAGAAGTTCAAAATTTGACCTTGCAGCCGAATTGGTGGGAACATGCTTAGCGAAGGAAGATTTGAGTGGCGATAATGCTGTTCTGGTCACAATTGACAATTATCTGAGCAAACCTCCCCCCGGAGCTGACCCCAACGCAGTCTTAAAAGCGCTGAGCGGAGTAAAGCTTTCCGGGGCCAGGCCGAAGTGGCAAGAATGGCTTAAAAACTGGACAGACCGTCTTACTAAAAGCAAAGAGACGGAAAAGCCCAAAGAGGCTGTCAAGTCAATAGAGAAATAATAACTATTTGGCTTCACGAACGGGCTTGTCCGGATTAGAGCTTATACTCTCCCTTGCCCTGAGCGTTAATGGGTTCCGCCATCACTTCTTCGTAAGGAATATGCACCCCATCTACCGTAATCCGTAGGACGTGTTCTCCCTCCTTGGCCGAGTCATCGTAATCACGAGGGTCTCGTTGTCGTCGTCTAAGTACACCTGCTCATCGTAGCCCATTTCATATATTTTGATGTAAATTTTGGAAAAAAATGAAAATTTTTCATATTTTTTTAGTTTTTTATGGTTGCACTCTTAGAATTATTTCGATAAACTACTTAATTTACATAAAAAAGCTATTGAAAAGTTATGGGTTCCTGCGCTATCAGTGTGTATAAATTTAGCAGGAATAAAGGGATATTGTTTTTATTTTTCGGCTTTTGGCCGGTCGAAAGTGTGATTTTTTGTTCGATTCACTGCGGTAGCTTCTGCGTAGTGTAGCAGGTATCGTAGTGAAGTAATTTCGCTACAGAGAACGATTTCGTAGAGCAAAGTGCGGATGGTGAGTCGAACAGTCAAATGACTGTTTAAATTTTTGGCTTCTTGGCTGTCCAAAACGTGATTTCTCACGAGATTCACTGTAGCAAGAAGTCAACAGGCTGTCGGTTGCTGCTGTAGCTCAGTGGTAGAGCGCGTCCTTGGTAAGGACGAGGTCATGGGTTCAAGCCCCATCAGCAGCTAAATGCAAGCGGGTCAAGCCGGGGCAGCTTGTCCAGCGTCAAAACGGTGTTAGCCTCGCAGCTCTGCTGCAGGGTAAGTAAAGGGTGTTTTGTTGTTGGAGAAGCAGGAACTCCGGCTTTGAATTGATTATAAAAGGTGTGAAAATAGTTTTTTTAGGAAATCAGATAGGGACAAGTAAATACTAACCCTGTACATTGGAGGTTTATACTAAGATGGCTAAGGCGGTATTTGAACGGACGAAACCACATATCAATATTGGCACTATTGGCCATATTGACCACGGCAAGACGACGTTGACGGCTGCAATCACAATGCGGCTGGCACACAATGCCGGTGGCGGTAATATCAAGAGATTTGATGACATCGACAATGCCCCGGAAGAAAAGGAGCGCGGCGTTACAATAAATACGGCGCACATAGAGTATGAGACCCCGAAGCGCCATTACGCTCACGTTGATTGTCCGGGACACGCCGACTATATCAAGAATATGATTACCGGAGCGGCCCAGATGGACGGGGCTATTCTGGTAGTGGCAGCCGGTGATGGCCCAATGCCCCAGACTCGCGAGCATATCCTGCTTGCCCGTCAGGTTAATGTGCCCAGGATAGTTGTTTTCCTGAATAAAGTTGACCAGGTTGACGACCCAGAACTTCTCGAATTGGTAGAGCTGGAGATAAGAGACCTTCTGAACAAATATGAATATCCCGGGGATGATATTCCTATTATTTCGGGTTCAGCTTTAGCGGCAATGGAATGCGAAGGTAAGGATGACGAGGCGTGCAAGTGCATTGATGAGCTGATGGAGGCTGTTGACGATTATTTTCCGCTTCCCGAGCGTGATGTTGACAAGCCGTTTCTTATGCCTGTCGAGGACGTTTTCAGCATCAAAGGCCGAGGTACGGTAGGCACCGGCAGGGTTGAGCGTGGTAAAGTCCACACCGGTGAGGAGATTGAAATTGTCGGTCTTGCCAAGGAGACTCGCAAGACGGTTGTTACGGGCGTTGAAATGTTCAATAAGACGCTCAATGAAGGTCAGGCCGGCGATAACATCGGTGTGCTTTTGCGGGGCGTAGAAAAGAAGGATTTAGAGAGGGGACAGGTTGTTGCAGCACCGGGTAGTATAACTCCGCATACCAAGTTTCAAGCAGAGGTTTATGTTCTAACCAAGGAAGAAGGAGGTCGTCATACTCCGTTCTTCGCAGGCTATAAGCCGCAATTTTATTTCAGGACGACGGATGTTACCGGTTCTGTTCATGGGTTAATGAGCAGGGAAGGCAAGAGTGCAGAGATGTGTATGCCGGGTGACAATATAGCGATGGAGGTTGAGATTATTTCGCCAATCGCCATGGAGGATGGCCTTCGTTTTGCTATTCGTGAAGGCGGTCGGACTGTCGGTGCCGGTGTGGTAACTAAGATTCTTGCCTGAACATCTCTGATTAACTTCTGAAGGGAACTTCGAGTGCCTGAAACCAGGGCGCTCAGGCCGACAAAGTATATCCAGGCGGGCATCTGCGGAACAATCAGATGTTTCTTGATTAAGTGTGCCTGTCTGTTGGGGATGAACCTTATGGCTAAAAAGAAGAGCAAAAGAGAGTATGTCTGGCTTGAGTGCAGCAAGTGCAAGGATAGAAACTATCGAACCAGTGTTAATGTAGCAGAAGGTATGCCGAAATTGAATCTAAAGAAATTTTGTAAGAGGGAACGTGAGCATACTGTTCATAAGATACGGCGCAAGTAATTGGTTATTGAAAGATGCGTATTTCGGCGTTTCAGACAATAGCAAATAATTAATGAGAAATAATCAATAATCGAAAGTCAATTGAACAGGCCAGTAGCTCAATTGGCAGAGCGTCGGTCTCCAAAACCGAAGGTTGGGGGTTCGATTCCCTTCTGGCCTGTTTTGAATTTTGAGACGTTGAGCGAGATAAGAGAGTAGTAAACTTGCTTGTGTTTGGCGGATACGAGGTTAATTATGATTTTTGGTATTTATAAGCGTGGCCAGGGCAAAAATACAAGGCTTTATAGTGCTTTTGCCGCAGCGATAATTGCCGGTTTGGGCTGTTGGCAGCTTTACAGTAAATTAGAGGCTGTCGAATGGGGACTGAGCCGCAAGGCGGCATTGTGGATTGCAACTATGGTGCCTGCCGGTTTGTTTGTTGTTTTAGCTCTTTTGATTTCCTGGCTGATAAATAAACCTTCCGTTGCAGATTTTATGATTGCTGCTGAAGGCGAAATGAAGAAGGTTAGCTGGTCAAGCAAACAGGAAATAGCGGTTTCGACGTTTATCGTTATCGTGGTTGTGATTATGATGGCCATCCTTCTTGGAACCACGGATATCGGCTTTAGAACGTTCTTTACGTGGCTCCTGGGGTAATATTGTATCTCGAATCAGATACGAAACAGGGTGTTAAAATGCAGTGGTACGTTTTACGAGTTGCGGCCAATAAGGAAGTGCAGGTCAAGGAAGCCCTTTCTCAGAAGGTTGAAAGAGAGGGTTTGGTAGATATTATTGGCAGGATAGAGGTTCCAGTTGAGCGGATTAAGCGTATCCGGGGCAACAAGCAGACGGTTCATAAGCGAAAACTGTATCCCGGGTATGTATTTATGGAGATGGAGTCAACCGAGGATAAGCGTGTTCCAGAAAAGGCCTGGTTCATGATCAAGGGGACTGCAGGTGTCGGAGATTTTATCGGTACGGATGGCATTCCGACGCCGATGCGGGATACGGACGTGGCGAAGATGCTTTTAGAGGCCGAAAAGCCTGAGGAGGCACCGAGCATCAAGGTCGAGTTTAAAAAAGGTGATATGATTAAGATTCGAGAAGGCGCATTTGAAAACTTCGAAGGCGTTGTCGATTCAATTGATTCTGAGCGTGGGATTGTAAAGGTAATTGTAACGATATTCGGTCGAAGTACGCCGCTGGATATAGAGTATTGGCAGATAGAGAAATTGTAAAGTGACTAAAGTGAGCTAAAGTACCTAAAGTGAGCTAAAGTGCCTAAAGTGAGCTAAAGTGACAGCAAAGCTGTCATTCTGAGCGAAGCGAAGAATCTCTTTTTCGTTGGCCAGATCCCTTCGGCAAGCTCAGGGCAGGCTCTTCGGCTTCGCCTCAGGATGACACATAAGTGTCACTTTAGGGACTTCAACGTTTAGCTCACTGCTATACGAGAGACGAGATTATGGCCAAAGAGGTAGTAGTAAAGATTAAATTGCAGGCACCGGGCGGACAGGCGACTCCGGCCCCGCCGATAGGGCCTGCCTTAGGTCAGAATGGCGTTAACATAGGTCAGTTCGTTTCGCAGTTCAATGAGCGAACAAAAGGACTCAACGGAACAATCGTGCCTGTTGTGATAACGGTTTTTCGGGACAAAAGTTTTACGTTTGAGGTCAAAAGTCCACCGGCGGCGGTCCTGCTGAAACAGGCGGCTGAAATTGCAAAGGGCAGTGGCGTTCCGAATAAAGAGAAGGTCGGCAAAGTCAGTGCCGAGCAATTGCGTAAAATTGCTGAGACCAAGTTCAATGATTTGAACGCATACGACATAGAACAGGCCGAGA
This sequence comes from uncultured Pirellulales bacterium, assembly GCA_964444135.1. Taxonomy (GTDB): domain Bacteria; phylum Planctomycetota; class Phycisphaerae; order Sedimentisphaerales; family Anaerobacaceae; genus NIOZ-UU13. The sequence continues at coordinate 13,404 of CAYUFX010000024.1, forward strand.
AGATTATCAGAGGTACTGCGCGAAGTATGGGCGTGGAGGTAATTGATTAGTAACAACTTGTACACAAAACGAGATGAACAATGCGAGTTAAAAGCAAAAGATACAGGAAAGAATCGGAACAGTTGAGCAAAGAGAGCCTTAGCCTGACTGCGGCGGTCGAGAAAGTCAAATCGTTCAAGTCGGTAAAATTCGACCAGAGCATAGAATGTGTGCTGCATTTGGGCATCGACCCGAAACAGGCCGACCAACTGGTTAGGGGCTCAATATCTTTGCCTCACGGGATAGGTAAGCAGAAAAAAGTCATTGCTTTCTGCGAGGGTTCGGATGTTGAGGCGGCCCGAAGCGCCGGTGCCGTTGAGGCCGGGTGCGATGAGCTTGTTAAAAAAGTCTCGGACGGCTGGATGGATTTCGATGTGGCTATCGCATCGCCGAAGGTGATGGGCAAAGTGGGTAAGCTTGGGCGGATACTGGGGCCGCAAGGGAAGATGCCTTCGCCCAAAAATGGTACTGTTACCGGCAATGTTGCGAACGCAGTGGCTGAATTTGCTGCGGGCAAAGTCGAGTTTAGGAACGATGCCGGCGGTAATGTTCACGTAGTAGTTGGTAAGCAAAGCTTTGAGAAAGAAAAACTGGTAGATAATATTGATGCGTTTGTCTCGCATATCAAGAAGATAAAACCGGCGGCTGCAAAAGGGACGTATATCAAGAAGATGAGTATATCTGCGACAATGAGCCCTGGTATAACAATTGATTATTGATAACGCGATACGCAATACGAGATACGAAAAATGAGCAAATACGTAAAAGAGTTACTACAGTTGGAACTGGAAAAGAGAATTGTCAACGAGGACATTAAAGATTTTTTGGTTATCAGCACTAAGGGTGTCGGCGGTGTTGATAATAATCTGATGCGAGGAGAGCTTAAAGAAAAAGACATCAGCTTATCGGTAGTCAAGAACTCGCTGTTTAGAAAAGCGCTTTGTGGCCAACAGATGGAGCCGGCGGCTTCGTTGTTTAGCGGCCCTTGCGCTATCGTTTATGGCGGTGACAGTATCGTTGACGTTGCAAAAGCATTAGCCGAATGGGTCAAGAAGGTGCCTGTGATAGAGATTAAAGGAGCCTTTCTCGACGGTTCAGCTTTAGACGCTAAAGGAGCAGAGGGCCTTTTAAAGATGCCGAGGCGAGCAGAATTGCTCAGCAAAATAGCCGGCTTGATACAGTCCCCTGCCAGGAGATTGGCCTCAACGGTTGGTGTTCCTGCGGGGATTATCGCAGGTTGTATAGAGACTATTGCGGAGGGCGGCGAAAAACAAGCAGCGTGAAACGAAATACGAAATAAGAGATTGCCTGTGTGGCTGTCCCTGGTTTTAGTTACGGGGTTAAACGAAACGGCGGAGTTTCGGCTACCACGAGGCGCTATATAACAGGAGTTAATAGAGATGGCAGAAGAACAAGTGAAAGAAGCTAAAGAAGCGAAAGAAGCTAAGAAAGCAAAAGAAGCCAAGGGAACGAAAGAGACCAAGGCAACGAAGAAGACACAGGCAGCTAAAGAGACAGGTAAGTGGGACAGTAAGATTAAGAAGCTTGGTGACGATATAATGGGCCTGACGTTGATGCAGGCCAAGGAGCTGGGCGATTATCTCAAGGACGAATATGATATTGAGCCGGCTGCGGTCGGAGCTGTTATGGTGTCGGGTCCGGCTGCACAAGGCGCCGCTGAGGAGGAGGAAGAAAAAACCAGTTTTGATGTAATCCTCAAAGAATTCGGCGAGAAAAAGATTCAGGTTATCAAGGAGGTAAGGGCTTTAACGGGATTGGGATTGAAAGAAGCCAAGGACCTTGTTGACAACGTTCCCAAGCCGGTCAAAGAGGGCCTCAGTAAAGATGATGCCGAAGCCGCACAAAAGCAGCTCGAAGCTGTCGGGGCCGTAGTTGAATTAGCATAAGCAGGAGCAGGACGGTGTGCCTGACCTTTTTGAATGCAGGAATTAGGGAAACCATGTGGGATTAGGGCAACCACATAAGGTTGTCCCTACTGGAGATTGGCAATGCTTGAAAATGGTGGTGGACAAAGCGTTCGAAATTTTGGAAGAGTACGAGATGCCGTTGAGATTCCGGACCTGGTAGCAGTACAAAGAAGAAGCTACGAGCGGTTTTTGCAACAAGACGCCGTACCAACGAGAAGAAAGTGTAGCGGACTCGAAGCCCTTTTCCTCGAGACGTTTCCTATCGAAAGCTACGACAAGAAGATGGTTCTGGAATATCTCTACTACGAGCTGGAAAAGCCGCATTATACCCCTATTCAGTGCCGACAGTTACGGCTGACATACGGCTTCCCGTTGAAAATATGTTGCAGACTTCGGACCAAGGAAGGTGAGGATTTGGCCGAGCAGTCGATGTATCTTGGCGAAATACCTGTTATGATAGGCGGGGGGGAGTTCATTATCAATGGTGCGGTGCGAGTCATTGTAAGCCAACTGCACCGAAGTCCGGGCGTTGATTTTCTTATCGAGAGTAAAGAAGGCGACAGAGTGCTGCACGGCGGCAGAGTCATCCCTGAGCGGGGAAGCTGGATAGAGATAGGGGTTACGAATAAAGACATTTTAGTCGTCAGAATCGACCAGTCGAGCAAGATACCGGCAACCATTTTGCTTCGGGCGATGGACGAGGCATACGGAACTACAGAACAGATTCTGCGGTTGTTTTATCCGACGAAAAAGGTGCCGCTCAATGAATTGACGCCCACTATGTGGGCCGTTCAGCCGATTGTGGATGAAGAGTCCGGTGAGATCATAGTAAAAGCCGGTGCGCAAATCAGCGATAAAGTCTCTTTAGTACAAGCTGTGTACGCGAAGCCCAAAGCTAAAAGCGGGAAGAAGCAAACAAAAGCTAAAAAGGCCAAACGAGCAGCAGTCCAAATTGAGGTTATCGACGAGGTCCGGGATATCCTCATTTTGAACACCTTAGGCCAGGATGATATCCAGAGCCACGAGCAGGCATTGCTCAAGTTTTATATAAGATTGCGTCCCGGCAATCCGCCCAATAAAGAAAAAGCAAAAACTTTCTTTGCGGAGAAATTTTTTGATCCCAACCGTTATCGTCTCGGCAAGGTCGGCAGGTTCAGATTGAATCGGAAGTTCAACCAAGACATAGGTGAGGATGAGATGACGCTTCGGCCTGAAGATTTCCTCAACACGATGAAATATATAATGGCTTTGCGGAACAACGAGGGCCAGGTAGATGATATCGACCATCTAGGCAACAGGAGGCTGCGAACAATCGATGAGCTGGCAGCGGATGAAATCAGAAAAGGGCTGCTTAAGCTGCGCAGGACCGTTCAGGAACGGATGAGTATGAAAAGAGATGTCGAAGAGCCGCTTCGCATCGCAGATTTGGTTAATTCCAAGAGCGTATCGAGCAGTATCAACTATTTCTTTGGTCGTGGTGAGTTGAGCCAGGTTGTAGACCAGACCAACGCATTGAGCCAGTTGACGCACGAAAGACGTCTGTCTGCTCTTGGGCCCGGCGGTTTGAACAGAAGGCGGGCCGGCTTTGAAGTGCGTGATGTGCATATCAGCCATTACGGCAGAATCTGTCCAATTGAAACGCCTGAAGGAACAAATATCGGATTGATTGCTTCGTTGGCAATATTTGCCGCGGTTGACGAATATGGATTTTTGCTTACGCCATATCGCAAAGTTACAAAAGCTAAGGCCACTGATAAGATCGAATATTTGCGGGCTGACGAGGATATGAAGATGGTCATTGGTGCCCCGAATACCTTCGATCCGCAGACAGGTCGAATCCAGGAAAGTCGCGTCCTTGCTATGAAGAACGGTGAGCTGGCCCAGGTGGCCAGCGAGGATGTGAACTACGTAGATGTTTCCGCCAAGCAGATTGTCGGAGTTTCAGCTTCACTTATTCCGTTCTTAGAGCACGACGATGCAAACCGAGCTTTGATGGGCTCAAATATGCAGCGACAAGCTGTTCCGCTTCTGAAGACGGAGTCTCCTTTGGTCGGTACGGGTATGGAACAAGTTGTCGGGCAGAACTCGAGCATGGTCGTCCGTGCCCAAAGAAGCGGGGTCGTTACTGAGGTGGACGCAACCAAGATAGTCATTAACCATACCGAGGAATATAATCTCGCCAAATTTGTTGGTTTGAACGAGAGAACCTGTCTTAATCAAAAGCCCATAATCAAACTCGGTGACAGGGTAAAGTCCGACCAGGTCATAGCAGACGGTGGAGGCACCGCCAATGGCGTGCTGGCTCTTGGTAAAAATATTCTTGTTGGATTTGTATCTTTTGACGGATTTAACTTTGAGGACGCAATTATTGTCAGCGAGAAACTGTGTAAAGACGATAGCTTTACGAGCATTCACATAGACGAATTCACAGCCGAAGTTCGGGAGACCCGCCTTGGTAAGGAAGAATTTACGCGTGACATTCCCAATGTCAGTGAAAGGGCACTACGGAACCTTGATGAATATGGAGTAGTTTGCGAAGGAACAAGGGTCTGCACCGGTGATATCTTAGTAGGCAAGGTTGTGCCAAAGAGCAAGACGGAACTGACGCCCGAAGAAAAACTTTTGCATGCCATATTCGGCAGGGCCGGCGAAGATGTCAAAAATGACTCACTTGAACTGCCCAGCGGATATGAAGGGGTGGTAATAAGGACGGAACGATTTAACAGACGTGGCGCAGGCACCGATGAACAAAAGAAGGAACAGGCGGTCCAGATAAAAGAATATCAGAAAGAGATGAGGGCCAAAGAATGTGTGATATTCAGACAGATGGTCGAATCTATTCACAAGAAGTACGAGGTCAACGTCATCGACCCATCCACACGTCAGAAAGTTGGTGCCAGTGCTGACGACGATGTCATTTATGAACAGATAGAAAACTTTAATATCAAGTGGGTCAAACCGGCTTCGCAGCGTGATAACGTACAGAAAATCGTGGATAGATTCTGGGGCAAGATTACTGATGTTCAGGAAGAAAAGAAGCACAGGATTGAGAGTTTGAAACACGGCGATGAGCTGCCCAGCGGCGTACTGCAAATGGTAAAAGTTTACGTAGCGATTAAGAGGACGCTGTCGATTGGCGACAAAATGGCCGGACGTCACGGCAATAAAGGTGTCATCGCCAAGATTATGCCCGAGGAGGATATGCCGTTTCTCGAGGATGGTACGCCTCTTGACATATTGCTGAATCCTCTCGGCGTTCCGAGCCGAATGAATGTTGGCCAGATTCTCGAGACGCATCTCGGCTGGGTGGCGAGGGTGTTAGGGTTTAACGCTATTACACCGGTGTTTGATGGGGCTACCGAAAAGGACATCCACGAATTGACCGAAGAAGCGAACGAGCTTATGAGCAGACGAAAAGCACAGCTCGAGGAGGAAAAAAAAGTACCGCCTGCGGATGAATTTTTCATAAATGTGCCTAAAAACCTCAAGACACAATTATATGACGGCAGGACAGGCTTGCCTTTCGAGCAGTGTGGAACTATCGGACACATCTATATGATGAAACTGCATCATCTTGTCGATGACAAGATTCACGCCCGGGCAACAGGGCCATATAGCCTGATTACACAGCAGCCATTAGGTGGTAAGGCCAGAACCGGTGGACAGAGATTCGGAGAAATGGAAGTCTGGGCTCTGGAGGGATACGGTGCCGCTTATACGCTCCAGGAGATGCTCACCGTAAAAAGCGATGACGTTGAAGGACGAACGAAAATCTATGAATCAATGGTCAAAGGACAAAACTCTCTTGAAGCCGGAACACCACTGTCCTTTGACGTATTGTGTAATGAAATAAGAGGATTAGGGTTGAATATTCAGCTTGAAAAGAAACGGCTTGGAAGCACCGCACTTTAAGTGATTAGAGAATTAACAATTGTGAAGTGTCACCTGTGCCTGCTAATACCTGTGCAGGCAACAACAGGTGCAGTCAATGGTAAGGGGCCTTAAATGTTAGGAAGTATTTACGATCGAATTAATGACTATGGTTCGGTCAAGATTTCGTTGGCCAGTCCAAATGATATTCGCAGCTGGTCTTTTGGCGAAGTACGAAAGCCTGAGACCATCAACTATCGTACATATCGGCCGGAGAAGGACGGTTTGTTTTGTGAGCGAATCTTTGGGCCCGAGCGCGACTGGGAGTGTGCCTGCGGGAAGTACAAAGGTACTAAGTTTAAGGGAATCATTTGCGACCGATGCGGGGTCAAGGTTACGCATAGTCGGGTTCGAAGAAAGCGAATGGGACATATCAATCTGGCGGCACCAGTTGTGCATATATGGTTCTTCAAGGCCATACCAAATAGGCTGGGCAACCTTTTGGCAATGAAAACCGCCGACCTGGAAAAGATTATCTATTTCCAGGAGTATGTCGTAACGGACCCGGGCCAAAGCCCATTGAAAACCGGTCAACTGCTCAGCGAGGAAGAATACAGAGACGCGGAAAACAAGTACGGAAAAGCATTCAAGGCGGGAATGGGTGCCGAAGCCGTCAAGGCCCTTCTGGAGAACCTCAACCTCGATGAAGTCGGCATCCAGCTCAGGGATGCCATAGTGAAGACAAACAGTAAGCAAAAGATAAAAGACCTCACGAAACGGCTCAAGATTATTAACCAGGTCAAGAACAGTAAAAATAAAGCGCATTGGATGGTGCTTGAGGTAATACCTGTTATTCCGCCGGATTTGAGGCCTTTGGTTCTGCTGGAGAGAGATAATTTTGCTACCAGTGATTTAAATGACCTCTATAGAAGAATTATCAATCGAAACAACCGCTTAAAAAAGCTGATGGATTTGAACGCTCCCGAGGTGATTATCCGCAATGAGAAACGTATGCTTCAGCAGGCGGTGGATTCGCTTCTGGATAACGGCCGCTGCAGGCGTTCTGTTCTGGGCAGTAATAATCGGCCTCTGAAATCGTTGACGGATATGATTAAGGGCAAGCAGGGACGATTCCGTGAGAACCTGCTTGGCAAGCGTGTTGATTACTCAGCTCGGTCGGTAATTGTGGTAGGTCCTGATTTAAAACTTTATCAATGCGGTTTGCCAAAGAAAATAGCACTGGAGCTGTATCAGCCTTTCATTATTCGCAAACTTAAACAACGTGGCCTGGCGGATACGATTAAAAGCGCTAAGAGAATGATTGAACGGCGCGACGAGCAGGTCTGGGACATACTCGAGGAGGTCATTCATCAGCATCCTGTCCTGCTCAACCGTGCGCCGACCCTGCATCGAATGGGCGTTCAGGCCTTTGAGCCGGTACTGGTCGAAGGTAACGCCATTATGCTGCATCCGTTGGCCTGTAAGGGATTCAATGCTGACTTCGACGGCGACCAGATGGCGGTGCATTTGCCGTTGAGTGTCGAAGCCCAGGCTGAGACGCATATTTTAATGATGACCACTTCCAATATTTTTTCGCCTGCCAATGGTTCTCCGATGGTCGGGCCATCACAGGATATGGTGATGGGCAATTATTATTTGACCTATGTAGAACATCGCGGTACCTCCGAGAAAAAAGAGCTTAGGCTGTTCCGAGATACTTACGAGGCTATTATGGCCCTGGAAATAGGCAAAATCGATTTGCACACAAAAATTATAGTGCGACTTGGTGATGTCAAGGTCATTGGAGATTCAGGGCCGGAGGATTCTACGGTCGTTGAAACAACAGCTGGAAGGTGTATATTCAACGATATGCTACCGGCGGAAATGCCTTTTTACAATATGACGATGTCTCAAAAGCAGTTGAGCCGGGTCATTAGTGACTGTTTCAAATTCACAGGCTCAGCCGAGACGGTGGACCTGCTCGATAGAATAAAGAATCTGGGCTTCAAATATGCTACTCTTGCCGGGTTGAGCTTTGGTATTATGGACCTCAAAATACCGGAAAAGAAGGCACAGATTATTACACAGACCGAAAAGAAGGTCAGCAAAATACATAAGAACTACGATGACGGCGTTTTGACAGAGGGAGAAAGGTATAATCAGGTTGTCGATGCCTGGACCAATGCTCGAGTTGCTGTAACAAATGAAATGATGAGAGGCCTTAAAGAGGATACTACTGAGGACGGTGAACCGTACCTCAATCCAATTTTTCTCATGAGCGATTCCGGTGCAAGAGGAAGCGTCGATCAGATTCAGCAGCTTGCTGGAATGAGAGCGCTGATGGCAAAGCCCAGCGGAGAGATTATCGAAACGCCAATTAAGGCAAACTTCAGAGAGGGATTGACAGTGCTTGAGTACTTTAGCTCTACTCACGGGGCGCGTAAGGGACTGGCTGATACGGCACTGAAGACAGCTAATTCCGGATATCTTACAAGAAAGCTTATCGATGTCGCACAAAATATGATTGTTATTGAAAGAGACTGCCAGACATTGCAGGGAATTACAAAAAACATCGTCAGCAGGGGTGAGCAGATTGATGTTCCTCTTTCACAGCTTATTATTGGAAGAACCGCAAGAGACAACATTCGTAACCCGATTACAGATGAAATGATTGTGCACGAGAATGAGGTCATAAACCCTGAAGCAGCAGCAAAGATTGAAGCTTTGGGACTTGATGCCATCAGAATCAGAAGCTCTCTGACATGTGACAGTCCTTTTGGGGTTTGTGCAAAGTGTTACGGATGGGATATGAGTACCGGAAAATTGGTAGAAGAAGGGTCGGCGGTTGGCATTATTGCCGCGCAGTCCATCGGGGAACCAGGAACACAGTTGACGCTGCGGACGTTCCATACCGGCGGTGTCGCTGAAAGGGCTATTCTTGAACGTGAACAGAAGGCAACACAAGCAGGAAAAGTGCAGTATCGCGATATCAATGCGGTCACGACCAAGTCCGACATTGGTGGAAAGATAATAACTATAGTTGTCGCACTGAAACGTAACGGCGAAATAGCTATTTTTGACGCAAAAGAAAGGGAACTCGACAGGTTCAAGGTGCCTTATGGCGCCATTGTTTTGGTCAAGGACGGGCAGAAAGTCAAAACTGACGACCTATTATTCAAATGGGACCCACACCGTACACCGATTTTAGCGGAGGTGGCTGGGCTTATACGGTTCGTTGATATTATCGAAGGCGAGACGATTGGAATTGAGGAAGAGCGAAAAGGGCAGGTTGGCAGACCCATCGTAATCGAGCATAAAGGTGATAAGCATCCGCAAATCATTATCGAAGACAAGGAAGGCAAGATACTCGATGTTCACTACCTGCCTGCAGGGGCCAGGATTGAGGTTAACGAAGGTCAGGGTGTTCAGGCGGGCCAGTTGCTTGCTCATCAGCCCAGAGCAACTGGCGGCACTCAGGACATCACAGGTGGTTTGCCCAGAGTTACCGAAGTGTTTGAGGCACGCAAACCCAAAGACCCCGCCGCAATGGCTGAGATTAGCGGTCGAGTTGAGCTGCGAAGCGACAAACGCAAGGGCAAGATGACGATTATAATTCGCTCCGAATCCGGCATGGAAAAAGAGCACCATGTCCCGCGTGACAGACACCTTAATGTTCACACCGGTGATTTCGCTGAAGCCGGAGATGCCCTGACGGACGGCCCGTTGGTGCCACATGATATTCTGCGAATTAAAGGTGAAGAAGCACTGCAGAGATATTTGACGACAGAGATTCAAAATGTCTATCGCTCACAAAATGTGAACATTAACGATAAGCATATTGAAATCATCTGCGCTCAAATGATGAGAAAGGTTGAAATTGAATCTGTGGGTGACAGCTTGTTTTTGCCGAGCGAGGTCGTTGATAAATTTGTGTTCAAGAAAGAGAATGAAAAATTGACCAACAGCGTCAAGATTACCAACGTTGGAGATGCGTCCGATTTAAAGTTTGGTCAAATTATCGACAAGAAGGAGCTGGCCAGCATTAACGAAAAGGTTGAATTGATTGGCGGTACCGGGGCCTCAGGCCGAAAACCAAAACCTGCAACCGCCAAGACACTGCTTTTGGGGATTACGAAGGCTTCACTGTGGTCGGAGAGCTTTATCGCGGCAGCCAGCTTCCAGGAAACAACTAAGGTCTTGACTGGAGCGTCTTTGGCTGGTAAGGTGGATGAGCTTCACGGATTGAAGGAAAACGTAATACTCGGCCACCTGATACCGGCCGGCACGGCATTCAAGCCGCATCTTGATATGAAAGTCAAGCACCTTGCGGAAGCTCCGCTGCCGAAGGAATTCGAAGAGGCCAAGGAAATCAAGGAGGCCAAAGAAGCCGAGGCAAAGGCCGAGGCTGCCGTCAGGGAAGCCCTGGGAATCAATTGATTATTTTCTATTGACTATTGAAGAAAAGTGTAAAGCACAAAAGAAAATAAGATATCGCTACAAAGGACACAAAAAACAAGAGTAAAAGATAAAAGTAAAAAATCCTATAATAAGTAAACAATGGGAGAATTATGCCAACTATAAATCAGTTAGTTCGACGTCCTCGGGCGAAATCGAAGGGCCACAAGCGAGTATCCGATATTAGCGGTTCGCCTCAGAAAAGAGGAGTGTGCCTGATAGTGAGGACTCAGACGCCCAAGAAGCCGAACTCGGCTTTGCGGAAAATCGCCCGTGTCCGTCTGACCAACGGGAAGGAAGTTACAGCTTACATACCGGGCATCGACCACAATCTTCAGGAGCACAGCACAGTTACGATTCGCGGAGGGCGGGTCAGAGACCTTCCGGGAGTGCGGTATCATATCAATCGTGGTGTCCTTGACTGTGCCGGTGTGGCTAATCGAAAACAAGGCAGAAGTAAATACGGTGCAAAAAAGGCAAAATAGTTAAAAGAGTAAATCCTAATCTCTAAGCACTAAACAAATTCAAGTTACCAAAATGACACTTCTGTGTCACCCTGAGCGCAGCGAAGGGTCTGGTTTACGCGATAATGATGAGATTCTTCGCTTCGCTCAGAATGACAGCAATGCTGTCAGTTTTGGAAATTTGAACATTTGAATATCGTATTTGTTTATTATTTCGGATTTAGCTATTAGGATTTATACGTGTACGAGGAAAGTTATGGCTAAAAAGTTTACCGCTTCAAGTCAACAATTAAAGCCGGACGCGAAATATAACAGCAAGCTGGTCTCCAAGTTTGTGAACTGTTTGATGTGGGGCGGCAAGAAAAGCACTGCCCAGGAAGTCTTTTATGATGCTATGGACATCATTGGCAAAAATGTCAAGGACGCTGAGGCCCTCGAGGTATTCGAGAAGGCGATAAACAACGTAAAGCCGTTGATTGAGGTTCGCAGCAAGCGTATCGGCGGAGCCAGTTATCAGGTTCCGATGCAGGTAAGTGCCAAGCGCCAGCAGTCGCTTGCCTTCAGATGGATATTAGCCTCAGCCAGGAGCAAAAAGGGCAAACCTATGTGCGAGCGTCTGGCTTCTGAATTGATAGATGCTTATAACGAACACGGCGGAGCAATGACTACGCGGGAGAATGTCCACAGAATGGCAGAAGCCAATAAGGCCTTTGCCCATTTTGCATGGTAAGATCTGTCGTTTATAACTGCCATGGTGTGTTTATGGAAATAACCGTGGCAGTTTTTTTATATCGTTAAAGTTGCCCAGTCGCAATAAAAATGTGTTGGGAACTTGGGTAGGCTTTTGTCATTCTGAGCGTCAGCGAAGAACCTGGGTGACGAAGAGTCCCGATGTATCGGGATTCACTTCGCTGCGCGGAGCCTGTCCTCGATTGAAGCGAAGGATTCAGAATGACATGGGGTCGTAATACGAGATACGCATAATGTTGAGCGCTTTGGAAAAATTACGCAATATCGGGATTATGGCTCATATCGACGCCGGCAAAACAACGGTGACCGAGCGTATTCTTTACTATGCGGGCAAAACCTACAAAATGGGAGAGGTCCACAACGGCACTGCTGTTATGGACTTTATGGAAGAGGAGCAAAAAAGAGGCATAACTATCACTTCAGCGGCGACAAAATGTCCCTGGAAGGATTTTGAAATCAACCTTATCGATACCCCGGGCCATATTGACTTTACTGCTGAGGTCGAAAGGTCACTGCGTGTTCTCGATGGTGCCGTAGCCGTTTTTGACGGCAGCGAAGGTGTGCAGGCCCAGAGCGAAACCGTCTGGAGACAGGGACAAAAATACGACCTGCCCTGTCTTTGCTTTGTGAATAAGATGGACAAAGTCGGCGCCGATTTTGAGATGACCGTTGACAGTATTCGCGATAAGCTCCTTGCCAATCCGATTTTAATGCAGATTCCCATTGGTGCCGAGGACTCTTTCGCCGGGATAATAGACTTGATAAAGATGCAGGCGGTTTTCTATAAGGCTGAAAAGATGGGAGCGACTTTTGAAGAAACTGAAATTCCCTCGGAGTTGAAACAAACTGCTCAGCAGCAAAGACACCAGATGATTGAGCTTGCAGCCGAATACGATAATGAGCTGATGGACAACTATGTTCACGATAAGCCTGCCGATGTTAAAATAATTACCAGAGCAATCAGAACAGGAACCCTGAGCAACAAGCTTCATCCGATATTTGTTGGCTCTGCCTTGAAGTATATTGGTGTGCAAAGGCTGCTTGACGGCGTCCTAATGTATCTGCCTTCTCCATTGGATAAACCTGACCTGACCGGTCACAAACCGTCCGATAAAAATAAGAAAATATCCATTACGTGCGATCCAAATGGGAGTATGGTGGCGTTGGCGTTCAAAATTACCAGTGATGTGCACGGGGATTTGAACTTTCTAAGGATTTATCAGGGCAAATTGAAGTCCGGCAGCAGGGTCTTGAATACAAATCGCAATCGTCGTGAGAATGTTACGAGAATATTTGAGATGCACGCCAACGAGCGAAAGATTTTGGACTCAGCAAGTGCCGGCGATATTGTCGCAGTTGTAGGGCTCAAGCAAACACTTACTGGCGATACGATTTGTGACCCCAAAAGACCCGTTTGCCTGCCAAGCATTACATTTCCCCAGACGGTTATTAATATGTCAATAGAGCCCAGAACGGCAGCAGAAAAGGCAAAATTGGCCGATGCACTGGCTGCCTTGAAGCGTGAAGACCCGACTTTTGAATGTAAGATAGACGGGGAGACGGGCCAAACAATCATTAGCGGGATGGGGGAATTGCACTTAGAGATATTGCAGCACAAGCTGGTAAGAGAAAAAAGAGTTAACGTCAGGGTCGGAAAACCCCGTGTCGCCTACAAGGAGGCTATCACACAATCGGCCCAGGGCGAGGGTAAATTTATACGGCAGACTGGCGGTCACGGTCAATATGGCCATGTTGTTTTAGAGGTTGCGCCACTTTTGACCGAGGATGGCCATTGGAGCCGCGAAATTGAATTCCAGAGCAAGGTTTCTGCCGATGCGGTTCCGAGAGAGTTTATCCCAGATGTTGAAAGGGGAAGCAGAGACGCACTTAGCAGCGGTGTATTGTCGGGCTATCCTGTTGTGGGAGTTAAAGTTACGCTAATTGACGGTTCATTTCATTCTGTGGATTCCTCTGGTCTGGCTTTTGAGCAGGCGGCCGCAATTGCGGTTGGAAAAGCGGTCAAAGAGGCAGAACCGGTGCTGCTTGAGCCGGTAATGCGGCTTCAGGTAGTAGTACCCCAGGCTAATTTTGGGGCAGTACAGGGTAATTTGCTTGGAAAAAGGGGATTCATCACGAATTGTCGGGTGCATGGAAATATGCAGGTAATTAATGCCAAAGCTCCGCTGGTGGAATTATTTGGGTATTCCAGCGAAATAAGAAGTTTAACAGCCGGGAGGGGGACATTTACTATGGAGCCGTTGAGCTATGAGAAGATTCCGGAGCAGATTGCCAAGAATATTATTTTTTAAAAAATGTATTTTTTTGTGTTTGAGCCAATTTTTTCCGACAATTTATTGACAGCAGTTGATTTATGTGATAGTTTTTAGGGTTTTTCAGCCGTAGCGAGCATTGTCAGGGATGACTTTGCGTAATTTGTAGTTGGGCTGTGGCATATCTGAAATTCTGTGGTTAGGAATGGTTTATAACTTTGTTATAAGGGTGTACCAACAACCGATAAACGGTTTTTGGATGGATTGTAGTTGGTCCGACCCCGAACTCTTAAGGAAGGCGAATTCTGTGATTGGCTATTGACAATTGAATATTGACTATTGAGAAGAGCCCGATTTTGCCAGGCAAAGCAAAATCGGGCCCAAAAACGGATGGGATTACAAATCAATAGGAAATAGAAAATAGTTAATAGTCAATGAAAGGGGCCTTTCCTGCCAAAAATCAAACAAGATAAGTGTGGCTGATAGCAGAAAAACTATAGGCTAAAAGTGGATTTTTTATTTTGTTTTCGCTTTATTAAGTTGATATACTTCAAGGCCTTATAAGCATGAAAGGGAACGAACCCTTTTAGAAATGCTTTGGCAACGAATAATACGATACAAAACGGCAAAGTTTCTAAGTGGGTGACAATAAGATAAAGCTGCTGTCTTGTCTGCTGGTTTTAGTCCGGAAAAACTTGTCCGAAGGAAAGCCGGCAGAAGACGGCGGGCAGCGTAGAGGAAAGTTATGGCTGCTGAAACCGAAAGAATAAGAATTAAGATGGAGTCCTACGACCACAGAGCTCTTGATGCATCCGCCAAGGAAATAGTGGAGCATGCTCGAAAGACCAATGCCCGTGTCAGTGGTCCGGTGCCTCTGCCCACACGTGTTGAAAGATATACTGTTTTGCGAAGTCCGCATATCGACAAGAAATCGCGTGAGCAGTTCGAATTGAGGACTCATAAACGTTTGATTGATATTCACGAGGCCAACGCCCGAACGGTTGAAGTGTTGAACCGTTTAGTCGTACCGGCGGGAGTCTTTGTGAGAATAAAAGCCTGAATTGAGAAAAGTGCCTAAAAAATGCCTAAAGTTGTGGAGTATTTTTTAACTTTAGTTCACTTTAGGCACTTTAGCTCACTGAGATACGAAGTTATGGCGATGTTGTTAGGAAAAAAAGTTGGGATGACCCAAGTCTATGACGATTTGGGCAAATTAGTGCCGGTTACGGTCATACAGGCGGGCCCGTGCGTCGTTATGCAGGTAAAAACAACTGAGACCAACGGCTATAACGCTGTTCAGCTTGGTTTCGATGAGATAAAGCCGGTGCGGAGGAAGAATCCGCAAATCGGGCATGCTCAGAAAGCCAACACGACCCCGAAGAAATTTATCAAAGAGATGCGATTGGCCGACGATGCCGAACAGCCATACGAAGTTGGGAATTCTGTGACTGTTTCGGTCTTTGCGGAAGACAAATTTGTTGATGTTGTGGGGACGAGCAAGGGCAAAGGTTTTGCAGGCGTGATGAAGCGGCACGGCTTTGGTGGTTTCCCCGCCTCGCACGGCACGGAACGAAAACACAGGGCACCCGGCTCGATATCGAGTTTCGCCAGTGACGCCGGACATGGAGCAAGCCCTAAAAGGGGCAAGAAAATGGCAGGGCATTTGGGCAACTGTCGGGTTACTACGAAAAACCATAAGTTGGTAGAGATAGACGAAGAGAAGAACTTGTTGGTTGTTAAGGGTTCTGTGCCCGGCCCGGCCGGGTGTTATTGTATTGTACGTAGTGCTAAAAAAGTTCAATAGTTGATTAGCGAATTAGTGAATTAGCGAATCAGTTAATTGGTGAATGGTAATTGTTTGAGCAATTAGCTGGTTACGAGATGTGAGAAAATGATTGATTTGGCGGTTTACAACACAGATGGGCAGGAAGTCGAGAGCCTGAAAGTTGATGAGGCGGTTTTCGGTGGCTCAGTCAGATACCCGCTGCTTAAGCAGGCCATTGTTATGTATCACGCTAACAAGCGTGTGGGAACTGCGGCCAACAAGGGCAGAAGTATGGTAGCCGGTTCGGGCAGAAAGCTGTTCAGGCAAAAGGGGACCGGAAATGCCCGCGTTGGTAACATCAGAACCGGCAAACGTGTCGGTGGCGGCGTGACTTTTGCCAAGAGCCTCAGAGATTTCGGCAAACGTATGCCTAAAAAGCAAAGAAGATTAGCCAGAGACTCGGCGATATTGGCAAAGCTTTTGAGTAACAATGTTATCGTGGTTGACGGGCTAAATTTTGAAAAACCAAAAACCAAAGATTTTATAGGCGTTCTGAATAACTTAAAAATTGAACGCAGCTGCCTGGTAACGATTAACTCAGCAGATTTGAACCTTTACAAATCAGCTAAGAATGTTCCAAAGGTAGCTATTATGCCTGTTAGCGAGCTGAACGCCGGTGATATCTGCAACTATCGCAAAATGCTGTTTACCAAAGAGGCGTTTTTATCTGTTTTGAACAGAGACAAGACAGGCGAAAATTAACGGGTATTGGTGTGGACGATTATAACGTAATAATTCGGCCTTTGATTACAGAGCAAGGGATGCACTTTGCGAATGCAAAAGGTGCGTATTCCTTTGAGGTAAATAAAAGGGCCAATAAGACTCAAATAAAAAACGCTGTGGAAAAAATATACAACGTCAAAGTACAAAAGGTCAGAACAGCTAATCGTAAAGGCAAACAACGTCGCAGAGGCAGAGCGATCGGAGAGACGTCGAGCTGGAAAAAGGCTGTTGTATTTCTGGACCCCGAGTTTCATATAGATTTGTTCTAAATACGAGATACGAGTTATGGGTATTCGAGTTTATAAACCAACAAGTGCCGGTCGGAGAAACAGTTCGGTCAACGATTACGCTGAGCTGACTACGGACAAGCCGGAGAAGTCGCTTTGCAAGCGGATTAAGAAGAACGGTGGAAGAAACCATCATGGTGTTACTACCAGTCGGTTCAGAGGCGGCGGCGCAAGAAAGATTTACCGCATTATAGATTTTAAGCGTGATAAGGACGGCGTCCCTGCGAAAGTAGCGACGATTGAATACGACCCTAACAGAAATTGTTTTATATCCCTGCTGCACTACGCCGACGGTGAAAAGAGGTATATATTAGCACCGTTTGGTATAAAGACCGGAGACCGGGTGGAAAGCGGGCTGGCTTGTGAGCCTAAGATTGGTAATACGATGCCGATGTCTGCTATTCCTGCGGGTATGGAGATTCATAATATCGAGATGCGAGCCGGCCAGGGCGGAAAGCTGGTCAGAGGTGCCGGCAACGCCGCAAGAATTGTTGCAAAAGAAGGTAGCTGGGTTACCATCGTTTTGCCGAGCGGTGAGATGCGGACGATTCGTAAGGAATGCCGGGCAACAATTGGTCGAGTGAGTAACCCCGACCATCAGAATGTACGCATCGGCAAGGCCGGACGAAAGCGACATATGGGCCGCAGACCACACGTAAGAGGCTGTGCGATGAACCCAGTTGCTCACCCAATGGGCGGCGGAGAAGGCCATCGAAGCGGCGGGCGGCATCCCTGTTCACCCACGGGTGTACTGGCAAAAGGGGGGAAAACCAGAAATCCGCGAAATACAGGTAATAAGAGGATTATTCGAAGACGTAAAAGTAGAAGGCAAAAACAGTTGAATATGTGATTGAGTCGTGCGAAAACCGCACGTGATGTGAGATACGAGAAATGGGAAGATCTCTTAAAAAAGGACCATACATTGACGACAAGCTGTTTGGCAAGGTCAACAAGCAAATTGCCACCGGCTCTCGTGAGCCGATAAAGACCTGGGCAAGAAGATGTACGATAGTGCCGGAGTTCGTGGGTTTTACATTTATGGTCCACAACGGCAAGATATTTCATAAAGTGTTTGTTACGGAGGATATGGTGGGGCATAAATTAGGTGAATTTTCGCCCACACGGACGTTCAAGGGACATTCGAGTAAGAAGATAAAATAATATGCTAAGTGCTGATAAGTTAAAAGAGTTATGCCTGGAACGGCAGATGGATGTAGGTCAGTTGGCCGACAGGCTTGCCGGACCGAGGTTTGATAAGAAGCAGGCGATAGCGGCTGTTAAGAACTGGCAAAAAGGCCTGTTCAAACCGGAACCGCGTGCCGATGATATTCGCCGTCTGGCGGGCGCTTTGTCTGTTGAGGTAAATGATATAGCTGACTGGCGTTCGTCTTATCGCTTTGCACCGATGTCGGCACGCAAAGCCCGGCTAGTTACGCAGTTGATAGTCGGTCGAAGTGTTCAGGACGCAATGGATATCCTGAAGTTCACGAGAAAACGTGCAGCAACGATGATTGATAAGGTTTTAAGAAGTGCCGTTGCTGATGCCGACGAGCAGCAGGTTGATGTTGATAATCTATATGTAAGCTCTGCCCGCGTCGATGATGCAGGAATCCGCATCGGTACAAAAAGATGGATACCGAAAGACAGAGGCAGAGCGCATCCTATTCACAAAAAAGCCTGTCACATACATATAACAGTGACACAAGTGTAAA
Source organism: uncultured Pirellulales bacterium (assembly GCA_964444135.1). Classification (GTDB taxonomy): domain Bacteria; phylum Planctomycetota; class Phycisphaerae; order Sedimentisphaerales; family Anaerobacaceae; genus NIOZ-UU13. Next base: position 31,727 of record CAYUFX010000024.1, read on the forward strand.
GTGAAAAAGGAAAGGATAAATACGAAATTAGAAATCCAAAGCACGAAACTATGAAAAACACGAAGCACAGAATTCGAAGCAAAGTCAAGTGAACTAAACCGCCTAAAGTGAGCTAAAGTGACAGCAAAGCTGTCATTCTGAGCGAAGCGAAGAATCTCTTTTTCGTTGGCCAGATCCTTCGGCTTCGCCTCAGGATGACACATAAGTGTCACTTTAGGCACTGTAAACTTTAGTCACTTTGATATTGTTTCGGATTTCGATATTCGGAATTAGGATTTATATGAGATTATGGGTCAGAAGGTATCGCCAATAGGTTTTAGAACGGGAATAACGCTTGGCTGGCAGAGCACCTGGTTTGCTCCGAAAGCTAATTACGGGGATTTTCTTGTCGAAGACCAGAAGATTCGCCGGTATGTCGATAGTAAATTTAACCGTCATATGCCGAAGGGTGCGGTGGCAAAGACTGAAATAATCCGGACTCGCAACGAGGTAAAAGTAACACTGCACAGCGCTCGGCCCGGCGTGGTCATCGGCCCAAGGGGTGGTGAAGTCGATAGATTGCGGGAAGAGCTTGAGGAGATGACAGGTCGAAAGATAAGTGTCAACGTCATCGAGATAAAAGAACCAGACCTCAACGCTACATTAGTGGCTGAAGCAATTGCAGAACAGTTAAGTAAGCGAGCTTCATTCAGGCGTACGATGAAGCAGTATTGCGAATTGGCGATGAACGCCGGCGCCAAAGGAGTTAAGATTATCTGCTCAGGACGGCTTGCAGGCTCGGAGATGGCCAGGAAGGAAACGCAGAAGCTTGGCAGTATTCCGCTGCATACGCTGGATGCTAATGTAGATTACGCCGTGGCAACGTCAAGGACAACATACGGGGCAATCGGCGTTAAAGCCTGGATTTATAGAGGTAAATTCGGTGAAGAAATTTCGCAAATGCCCCGCCGTCGTCGTCGGCGCCCACCAAGGCGGATTAGCCCTGCGATGAGGGACGGCGGCAGGGCCAGAGCCGTGCCGACACAGGACAGCAAGAAAGCTACTTCACCTAATGTGGCTGCCGCGCCCGATGTGGCTGCTTCTCCACCGGAGCCGGACAAAGGCTGGCCAGAGGATACAGAAGCAAGTTGAAAAATAGGCCTTTGCGCGAAAGAAAGTGCTTTTTTAGGTATGTGTTTTACAAAGGTTTGAAAAAATGGCAATGATGCCGAAAAGAGTTAAGTTTCGTAAAAGCCAACGCGGCAAAATGAAGGGCAATGCTTCGAGAAGCAATTTTGTGGCGTTTGGTGAATACGGCTTACAGGCTTTGGAGACGAGCTGGGTAACCGCAAGGAACATTGAAGCCGGTCGAGTTGCAGCGACCCACTTTTTGCATCGCGAAGGGAAGGTCTATATCAGGATATTTCCGCATAAGCCGGTAAGTTCCAAGCCACTGGAAACGCGAATGGGCAAAGGTAAAGGCGAGCCGGAATTTTGGGTCGCCAGAGTCAGGCCCGGACAGGTTTGCTTTGAGATCGGCGGAGTAACTGAAGAGGTGGCAAAGCAGGCACTGGTCAGGGTCGCTCATAAAATGCCGATTCGGTGCAGGTTCATTAAGCGAAGACATTTATTGTAAGAGAAAAACTTCAGATGAAAGCGCAACATTACAGAGAGATGAGCCAGGATGAGCTTGAGGGCAAACTGGAGGAGCTTAAGAGGCATTTGTTTGATTTGCGTTCACAGGCGGTTACGGAAAAGCTTGAGAACTCCAAAGCCGTAATTAACGTCAGGCGTGATATCGCAAGGATTAAAACCATAATGCGGGAAAGCAGGTAACGTTTTTTCCGCAGATGATTGATGCGTTGGAAATCAAAGATGCAGGAACGAAAATTAAAAACTTTAACCGGTGTAGTGGTAAGCAACAGTGGCGACAAAAGCGTCAAAGTTACGATTGACTTCAAGGTCAAACATCCGAAGTACGGCAAATACATCAAACGCAGGACGAAAATCGGTGTTCACGACGAGCACAATCAGAGCGGTGTTGGTGACGTCGTTGAAATTACAGAGTGCAGGCCTCGCAGCAAAACCAAGAGTTGGCGCCTTGTCAAGGTTGTCCAAAGAGCAGTTGAAGTGTGAGTTGAGATAACGGATAATGATTCAGCAGGAAACAATGTTGGATATAGCCGACAATTCGGGTGTCAAGTCGGCGTTGTGCATTAAGGTTCTCGGAAGAGGCGGGTCCCGGGGCAGGAAGACCCGGCCGGTCGCCGGCGTGGGAGATGTTGTCTGTGTTGCGATAAAAAAATCGCTTCCCAACTGCCAGTTGGATGACAAGAAAGTGCATAAGTGTGTTATTATCCGCACCAAGAGCCCTATAAAACGTACTGATGGCAGTTATGTAAGGTTCGATAGCAATGCCGCAGTGATGATTGATGGTGATGGTAATCCGATAGGAACCAGGATTTTTGGCGCGGTGGCTCGCGAGCTTCGCGAAAAAAACTATATGAAAATTATCTCGTTAGCCAGCGAGGTGGTCTGAATGATTGAGAGTTGTCAAACTGCAGTTGATGTTTGAAATTTGAAAATAGAAAGTCGGAAATTTAGAAATGGCTTTGCATATAAAAAAAGGTGACATGGTAGAGATAATAGCTGGTGACCACAAAGGCGCTACCGGCAGGGTACTTCGTGTGATACCTGAGAAGCAGCGCGTAGTGGTTCAGGGTCACAACATAGCAAAGAAGCATGTTCGTCCTTCGCGCAAAAGTCCGCAGGGAGGCCGAATCAATGTTGAACAGCCGATACATATAAGTAATGTTTTGCCTATGAACCCGAAAAGTTCGAGAGGCAGCAGGGTTCGTTATCAGGCGGACGAGGATGGCGGCAAAAAACGCCTTGCCGTCGATGGTACTGAAATCGGCGTTGTTAGAAAGACAAAATAGTGAATTGGTGATTGGTGATTATTTAGCCGGTTTTTGAGATACAGTATGGCACGTTTAAAAGATTTATATAAGTCAAAGATAATTCCGGAGCTGACCAGAGAGTTTGGCTACAAAAACCCTATGGCTGTTCCGCAGATGGAAAAGGTCATTATTTCTATGGGTGTAGGCAGAGCGACGCAGGATAAGAAATTTTTGGAATCAGCCAAGAAGGATTTGATGATGATTACGGGCCAAATGCCTGTAGCCTGTAAAGCTAAAAAGAGTGTCTCGAATTTCAAGGTTCGTGAAGGTATGGAAACCGGATTGAAGGTTACGGTCCGCGGCGTGAGAATGTACGAATTTATGGACAGACTCGTTAGTCTTGCAATCCCGCGAGTAAGAGACTTTCGAGGGCTTAACCCAAAAAGTTTTGACGGCAGAGGAAATTACTCAATGGGCCTGGCTGAGCAGAGCGTTTTTCCGGAAATCAACCCGGCAAAGATAGAATTTCAGCAGGGTATGAACATAACTTTTGTAACAACGGCACAGACCGACGAAGAAGCGAGAAAATTGCTTCAGCTCTTTGGTATGCCGTTCAAAGGCTTAGTAGCGGCCGGGCCAGAAGAATAGAGCTTGCAGACGGATACAAGAAATTGGAGCGTGTAGATGTCAACTAAGGCACTGGAAAACAAGGCAGAACAGAAACAGAAATTTCGCGTCAGACGATATACGCGCTGCCAGCTTTGCGGCAGATCCAAAGCAGTATATCGCAAGTTCAAAATTTGCCGGATTTGTTTTAGAACATTAGCTAACGAAGGAAAAATACCGGGAGTAAGAAAAGCCAGCTGGTAAAAATCGTAACTGAAGTTTTGCAAAACTACAGATTGTAATCTAAAAATACTATATACGAGATACGAGACTATGAGTTTAAGTGACCCAATAGCTGATATGTTGACGAGAATTCGCAATGCCATGCGAATAAACAGAAACCAGGTCAATGTTAAGGCATCAAATATCTGCGAAGGCATAGCGGCTGTTTTGAAGAAGGAAGGTTACATCGAGGATTTCGACCGAATTGACGATGGCAAGCAGGGAATACTGAGGATTATGTTAAAGTATGACCAGGGGGGCAGTTCCATTATTAACGAAATAACAAGAACAAGCAAACCCGGTCGCAGAGTTTATTCATCTGTTGATAAATTGCCGAGCGTTTTAGCCGGTATGGGTATAGCAATCGTTTCGACAAGTAAAGGTGTAATGAGTGATAAAAGCTGCCGCGAGGCAAACGTTGGCGGCGAGATACTTTGTACGGTAAGCTGATGAGTCGCATTGGAAAAAAATCTATTGATATTCCTGGAGGCGTAAAGGTTGAGCAGAAAGACCGGTGTATCAAGGTCTCAGGCCCGCTCGGCGAGCTCCAGATGGACTGTCATCCGCGGATAAAGGTAAATATTGACGATGCCGAAAGGAAAATATTTGTAGATAATAAACGTCCCCAGGACCGTCAGAATAGGCAATTGCACGGCACAATGCGTGCCTTGATTGCTAATATGGTTACCGGTGTCAGTAAAGGTTTTGAAAAGAAGATGGAAATATACGGCACCGGCTATAATGTCAAAGAGCAGGGCGGAAAGCTGGTTTTTCAGGTCGGTTTTTGCCATACGGTAGGGCGTGTAGTGCCGAAGGGTATAAAGGTGAATATTGAAGTCGGTGCTACCAGGGGCAATGATGTGCCGGCAAGGTTCACGCTTTCCGGAATAGACAAATGTCTGTTAGGGCAGTTTGCTGCAGATATACGGGAAATAAGGCCGCCTGAACCCTATAAAGGAAAGGGTATCCGTTATGCCGACGAACATGTGCGGCGCAAGGTCGGCAAAGCATTTGCTTCGGGAGCGGCATAGTTGAGATTTGTTTCTTATGAAAACTGAGATGTTAAAAAAAGCGACACTGAGGCGTAAATATCACGTGCGGAAAAAGGTCTTTGGAACACCGGACAGACCTCGGTTGTCGGTATTTCGCTCGAACAGGCATATTTACGCCCAGATTATAGATGATGTCGCAGGAGCGACACTTGCATCGGCAAGTACAAGGACAAAAGGGCTACGTGACCAATTGCCCCATGCGGGCAATAAAAAAGCCGCTGAAATCGTAGGTGAAGCGGTCGCAAAACAAGCTCTTGGTGTCGGCATAAAGTGTGTTTGCTTTGATAGAAATCGATGCAAGTTTCATGGCAGAGTCAGGGCTCTTGCTGAAGCGGCAAGAAAAGCCGGGCTGGCCTTTTAACAAACACGATAATAAATACGAGATTGTTTGGAGAAAAAATTGGCAGTAGAACCCGTCAAACTCTTGGACCAGGAAGAAAAGCCGTTGGAAGATACGGTCGTAAAGGTATTTCGCTGTTCCAAAGTGGTCAAAGGAGGTCGGCGTTTCAGCTTTGCCGCATTGGTTGTGGTTGGTGACCGGGCAGGCACGGTTGGTGTCGGTTATGGCAAGGCTAATGAGGTCCCGCAGTCGGTCGAGAAAGGTATAAAAGATGCCAAGAAGTCTTTGCACAAGATAGCTTTAGTTGACCGCACGATTCCACACTCGATAAACGGCAAATACAGAGCTACAAAGATAGCTCTGGTCCCGGCCAGTCCCGGCACCGGAGTTATCGCCGGTTCCAGTGCTCGAGCAGTGCTCGAATATGCCGGTGTACAGGATGTTCTTACAAAAGTTTACGGAAGTACTTCTGCTAAAAACGTGGTCAAAGCTACGCTGGATGGATTATTGAAATTGCGCAGCAAAGAAATGGTTGAATCTCTTCGTGGTGTGTCAGTTAATGCTTAATAATTGTTGATTAACAATTGGGTAATTTGAATGTTGAATCATGAAATAACTTCTGTTGCAGGTAAACACAAGCGTCGTCGCCGTGTTGGCAGGGGCACGGGCACCGGTCGCGGTAAGACCTGTGGCCGAGGCCACAAAGGCGGCGGCAGCAGGGCCGGCTCAACTTCCGTTACGCTCCATGAAGGCGGCCAGATGCCTTTATTTCGGCGGCTGCCTAAACGCGGTTTTAGTAATTATAAATTCGCAATACGCTGCGAAATCGTAAATGTCTCGCAATTGGAAAGATTCGTGGATGGTGCTGATGTTGGTGTAGAGCAATTATCCGACGCCGGACTGATTGACAGCGTCAAAAGCAAAATCAAGATTCTCGGTAAGGGAGACCTGACAAAAAAACTGCAGGTAACAGCTCACAAATTCAGCAAAACAGCAGAGCAGAAGATTGTGGCTTCCGGCGGTGCAGCAAAAGCGATTTGATTGTTGTCCGTATATTCTATTATGCGGAAGTAAATATAAAACTGACATATCCGCTTCCCAGAGGCGGGTACAGAATACTGGGTAAGAAATAATGCTTGGAACAGTAATTAACATATTCAGAATCCCGGATCTGCGCAATAAGGTTCTTTTTACTCTGGCGCTGCTGATAATATACAGGATTGGTTTCCATATCCCTGTTCCCGGCTTTGACCAGTCGAAGATAGCTAAAATCACCCAATCGAGACCAACAGATAGTCCCTTGGCAAGAGCTGCTGAAATGATGCAGATGTTCACCGGCGGAACCTTGGGCCGTAGCAGCTTGTTTAGCCTGGGGATTATGCCTTATATTACCGCATCGATTATCCTTATGCTGTTAGGTGAGGTCGTTCCCGCTTTGAAGAAGCTGCGTCAGGAAGGACAAACCGGCCACAAAAAGATACAGGAGTACACGCGCTACCTGACTGTGCTGATATGCGTTGTCCAGTCGATAATGTTTATGAAGTTGTTAGGGGGACAGGGATTGACCTATGCGGGTATGTACCGTCAGGCGATGATAATGGGTGTTTTTGGCATGACGGCCGGCACCATCTTTTTGATGTGGCTTGGCGAGCAGATAGATGAATACGGCATAGGCAACGGTATCAGTTTGATAATTATGGCCGGCATTATCTCCAGAATGCCCTGGGCAATCTGGAGTCTTTGCCAGAATGTTGACTTAACGCTCGGTGCAGCGCCCGGCACTGTAGGGCCGGCAAAGTTATTGTTCCTGGTAGCGGCGTTTGTATTTGTTGTTGCCGGTGCGATACTAATAACTCAGGGCCAGCGTCGAATACCGATTCAGCAGGCAAAACAGATGCGAGGTCGGCGAATGTATGGCGGCCAGAGACATTATTTGCCGCTTCGTGTTAATCATGGGGGAGTGATGCCGATAATCTTCGCATCGAGCTTTATGATGTTCCCGCCAATCATAATTAGTCAGTTGGCAAAAATCCCGAGCCTCAGTAATTCAGCGGTACTTCAAACTTTGCAGGATGCTTTGAGATATCGTTCGTTTACTTACAATGTCTTGTATATGTTGCTGATATTCTTGTTTGCTTATTTTTGGGTGACGGTGCAGTTTCAGCCTAAGGAGATGGCCAAGAACCTGCGGGATTCCGGAAGTTTTATCCCCGGCCTTCGTCCGGGACGCAGAACCGCTGACTATCTGGAAACGGTAATGACGAGAATAACCTATTTTGGAGCATCATTTTTGGCCATAATTGCTGTTGTACCGTCGCTGATTTCAATATTATTGGGAATTGATTGGCGTGTAGCGACGTTCTTAGGCGGCACGGGCTTGTTGATAGTTGTTAGTGTCTCGCTGGACCTGGTTCAGAAGATAGAAGCCAACCTTTTGATGCGCAGCTATGAGGGTTTCAGCGGAGCCGGCAGGATAAAAGGAGCGTATGGATGAGAATAGTTTTGTTGGGCGCACCAGGTGCAGGCAAAGGAACACAGTGTAAGAACATTGTTGCCCAATATGGTCTGCTCCATTTATCCAGCGGTGATATCTTACGGCAGGAAAGGGCCGCAGGTACCGAATTAGGGAAAAAGGCTCAGAGTTATATGGATTCAGGAGATCTTGTGCCGGATGAAATAATAATTAAGATGATGACCGAAGCAATAATAAAGGCCCCTGCCGCCGGTTTTTTGCTGGATGGTTTTCCAAGAACCGTCAACCAGGCAGTTGAGCTTTCTGAGTCATTGACCGGTAACGAGATGAAAATAGACGTTGTTTTGAACCTCCAGATAGATGACGACGTAGTAGCAAAGCGAATGACCGGAAGAAGAAGCTGTCCTAAGTGTGGAGCGGTTTACCATATTGAAAACTTGAAGCCGAAAGTCGAAGGTCTATGCGATAACGATGGTGTCGAGCTTGTTCAACGGCCTGATGACAGCCCCGAGGTGGTGGCTAACCGTCTTAAAACATACCATCAGCAGACAGAACCGCTGGTGGATTACTATAGAAATAACGGCACCGTTTATGACTTCGATGCTGACAGAAGCACCGATGAGATAAGGGCTTCGATATTTGAGAAGCTGGACGCCCTGGTCAAAACGTGAAACGCAGGAAAGTGTATCGAAACACGAGACGAGATACGAGATTAAATGGCTATAACGCTTCGCAGCCGAAGAGAAATTGACTTAATGCGTAAAGCAGGTGCTGTTTTAGCAGATGTTCTTTTAAAACTAAAAGAGATCGCAAAGCCGGGAGTAACCACCGCAGAGCTGGACGACGTAGCTGCGCAAATGACTGCTGATGCCAGAGCACAAGCTTTGTTCAAGGGTGTCCGTACACCGACTTCCAAAATCCCGTTTCCGGGTGCAATTTGCGCCTCGATAAATGAGCAGGTCGTTCACGGGATTCCTTCGGAGAATACAAAGCTTGAGGTCGGCGATATCCTCGGCATTGATTTCGGCGTTAGACTTGACTGCTATTGTGCAGATGCAGCAGTTACGATTGCCATCGGTGAGATTTCCAAGGCTAAACGAAGGCTGATGGATGTAACAAAACATGTTCTTGACATAGCAATAGCAAAATCTGCGCCGGGTGTTAAATGGAGTCAGGTAGCAGCCGAGATGCAGCAATATGCTGAGTCCGCCGGGTTTTCGGTGGTAAAAGATTTTGTCGGACACGGTATTGGCAGGAAAATGCATGAGGAGCCGAGAGTGCCCAACTTTGTCAATGATGACTTGTTAGCCAATGACATTGTTTTGGCCGAAGGAATGGTTTTAGCTGTTGAGCCGATGATAAACGCCGGCTCCGGTGCCGTGCGAACACTGAGGAACGGATGGACGGTGGTAACAAAAGACAAGAAATGCTCGGCTCACTTTGAACATACAATTGCGATAGTGGAAAACGGTTGTGAGGTTTTGACTTTAGAAAGGTCGTGAGTCGTATCTCGAATGCATGACGAATTACGAGCCAAAAAATAAAGAAATATGAAACAGGAAAAATGGCAAAGAAGGACACAATAAGATTGCAAGCCAAAGTGATCGAAGCTTTGCCGAATGCGATGTTTAAAGTGGAATTGGAGAACGGCCACAAGGTTTTGGCGCATGTTTCGGGCAAAATGCGAATGCATTATATTCGGATTTTGCCGGGCGACACGGTCCTGGTTGAAATGTCACCGTATGATTTAAACAGAGGCCGAATAGTTCTCAGGCATTAGTAGCAGACTACAACCGAAAAAGTAGGTATGTAAAATGAAAGTTAGAAGTTCTGTAAAACGTATATGTGAGAATTGTAAGATTATTCGTCGTAAAGGCGTTGTGCGGGTGATTTGTACGAACCCGCGTCATAAACAACGCCAGGGTTGACCTTGTCGTCAGTGGTGAGTGGTTAATTAGTGAGTGGTGAGTAGAAAGTAAGCCAAGTTTAACTAACCAATTAACTAATTAATTAACTAATTAGTGAGTGGCCAGTGGTAAATAACCAATAACCGGATACGAAAAGGAGCTGATATGCCACGTATAGTTGGTGTTGATATTCCAAATGACAAATCTATATGGATTTCGCTGACGTATATTGTCGGTATAGGTAAATATACCTCGGAACAGATTTTGAAAGAATCTGGTATCGAAAGAAGTACAAAGGCCGGTAAGCTCAGTGAAGACGAGCTTAGCCGCATAACGCAGATTATCGACCGCAATTATATCGTGGAAGGTCAGCTTCGCAGGCAGGTTTCACAGAATATAGCTCGCTTGCGCGATATAAATTGTTACAGAGGCGTTCGCCACAGAAGGGGATTACCCGTTCGGGGCCAGTGCACCCAAAGTAATGCGCGCACCCGTAAAGGCCCAAGAAAAACAGTCGCGGGCAAGAAGGGTGTTAAGGAAAAACGCTAAGAGAAGATAACATATACGTTATACGCTGATTAGAGGATTTTTTTGGATAATGGCAAAAAAGACAAAGCGAAGAGTTAGAAAAAATGTCGTCCGGGCTATTGTGCACATAAAGGCGACATTCAACAATACGTTGATTACGGTTACGGATTTGGATGGTAATACGGTTTGCTCGGGTTCAGCCGGCTGTGTAGGCTTCAAAGGCTCTCGTAAAAGTACGCCTTTTGCGGCACAAAGGGCTGCACAACGTTGCGCCGGTGCCGCTATGCGTAATGGTGTGCGCGAGGTCGAAATCAGGGTTAAGGGGCCTGGTTCAGGTCGTGAATCCGCCATTTCAGCCCTGCAGCAAGCGGGCTTGCGTATCGCTTCGATAGAGGACGTTACCCCACTACCGCACAACGGCTGCAGGCCGCCGAAGCGAAGGAGAGTATAAAAAATAAAATCCGAAGCACAAGATGATAACTTGGTAGCTGGTGAGTGGTGAGTATTCAACTGGCCAATTAACCACTTACTAATTAACCAATTAACTTATCCTGTTTCGGATTTCGATATTGGAATTTTAGTTTTTAAATTATAGTTTTTAGCTTTTGGAGATAAATAAAAAGAATGGGACGTTATCTGGATTCATCTTGTAAACACTGCCGTCGTGAAGGGATGAAGCTTATGCTCAAGGGCATCAGATGTGAGACGGCTAAGTGTCCTGTCGAAAAGAAACAGCGAAATTTGGCTCCCGGGATGCACGGTTGGCGCAGAGGCAGGGCGAGTGAATACGGTGTTCGGCTGCGTGAAAAGCAAAAAGTCAAAAGATATTACGGACTTTTTGAGCGGCAGTTTATGAGGTATTTTCACGAGGCCGAGCGGATAAAGGGCAATACAGGCGAGACTTTACTGCAATTGCTTGAAAGACGTTTGGATAATGTGGTTTATAAATTAAATTTTGCACCGTCGCGCAAGGCTGCAAGGCAGTTAGTTGCTCACGGCCATATTTATGTAAACGGACGCAAGGTGAATGTCAGCGATTATACTACGAACATCGGCGACAAGATAACAATCAAAGGTTCCGAAAAAAGCGTCAAAAAAGTGAAGGAGCAGCTGGAAAGCAACCCGAAATTTTCCACACAGAGCTGGCTGCAATTAGCTCGGGAAAAACCCGAAGCTACAATTGTCGCAATGCCCGCTCGGGATGATGTCCAGATTCCCGTTGAAGAGCAGTTGGTTGTGGAATTCTGCTCGAGATAGCTGCGAAGCAGTTTTATTTTTTGGTGTCGAGTTTTGATTCCTGCCGGCAACAAGCAGGAGTAAAAATTCAAAACTCAAAACTTACATAGGAGAACTGTATGCGAGTTACATGGCGTGGTTTGGAATTGCCGACTCGTGTTGAGCGAGACACGATGGTATCAAGCGATAAGTATAGCCGATTCTTTATTGAGCCTTTCGAAAGGGGATTCGGCACCACTATTGGGAATAGTCTCAGACGTATATTGCTCTCCTCTTTGGAAGGTAGTGCCGTAACGTCGGTCAAAATAGAGGGTGTCAGCCATGAATTCAGCTCGATAAAAGGCGTGATGGAGGATGTTACCGATATTGTTTTGAATGTTAAGAGTCTTGTCATTCACCTCCAAGGCCAGGGGCCAAAGACGATGACTGTTTCTGCCAATAAAGCCGGCGTTATAACGGCCGCTGATATAGTTACTGACCCGGCCATTGAAGTGATAAATAAAGATATGGTGTTGGCTACTTTGACGGAAAAAGTAAAGTTTGAAATGGAAATGGTAGTTGAGAGCGGTCGTGGTTATGTGCCGGCTTCCGAACGTATCGCTGCCGCTGACAGGTTCGACCAGGAAATCGGAAGAATAATGCTCGACGCCGTATATTCACCAGTTACACGAGTACGCTATACAACCGAGAACACCCGTGTGGGCCAGCGAACTAATTATGACAAGCTGATGCTGGAAATTTGGACCAACGGAACAATCACGCCTGAAATGGCACTGGTAGAGGCTGCTACAATATTGCGTAAGCACGTTAATCCGTTCGTGCAGTACTTCGAGCTTGGAGAACAGACCGTCGCCGCCTCTGAGATTATTGAGGCAGAGCCCCAGGAACAAGCGGTGGACGAGGAAATGTTACAGAAACTCAAAATGCCGATACAGGAGCTGGAGCTCTCAGTGAGAGCAAGCAACTGTCTTGAATCAGTCAAAACCGAAACAGTTGGCCAATTGGTGAAGATGACAGAGGTTGATTTGCTGAAGATTCGCAGCTTCGGTAAGACTTCTCTGCGGGAAATCAGGAGGAAACTCGCCGACATCGGCTTGTCTTTAGGAATGACCGATATCGATAGTTAATTTTGATAGTTTAGTTTGATAACGATTACGGGTGGTAGCGCCGGATTAAGAGGAATTTGAATATATGCGTCATAGAGTAGCAGGACGTCGGTTAAGTCGAACAAAGGAGCATCGTCTGGCAATGCGACGAAATTTGGTCGCTTCGCTAATCCAGCACGAGACGATTTCGACCACAATAGAAAAGGCTAAAGAGGTAAAACCCTTTGCCGAGAAGTTGATTACGTTGGCTAAGAAAGGCACATTGTCGGCCAGACGCCGGGCCATTGCCCTGCTTGGAAACCGCGACGTCATAGATTATGAGGACGGACAAGCAGTCAAAACCGGCACGATAATTGGAAAGTTGTTCAGCGAACTTGGTCCCAGATACCTTGACAGGCCTGGCGGTTATACGAGGATTATTCGGCTGTCTTTGAGAAGGTTGGGTGATAACGGCCAGCTTGTCTTGCTGCAGCTCATAGGCGCCGACGAGAGCTCAAAAAAACATAGCAAAACTACAGCCAAGAAACGCTCACGCAAAAAGGCAAAAGAAACTGTAGAAGTTAAAGAGATTGACGAAGCCCACCAAACTACAGAAACCGGCGACCAAACAGACCAGTCCGAGCAATAATAGCAGATGGTAGGTAGCGGATAGAAAATAGCGAGAAGTATAAAAGCAAAAAAAACGCTGCACTAAACGCAATACGAGATACGATAGAATGAGCACGGATGATTGCCTCTTTTGTAAAATGGTAGCCGGGCAGATTCCGGTTACGAAGATTTACGAAGATGAGGTTGTCCTCGCTTTTTTGGACATTGGCCCCATAAGTGATGGCCATACTTTGGTGATACCGAAGCAGCACTTTGAAAAGTTACACGATTGTCCGTCTGAGCTTTTAGGCGAGGTTGGTTCTCGGCTTGGCAAAATCGCCGGAGCTGTAACTGCCGCGATGAATTCCGAGGGCTATAACGTGTTGTGCAATAATGGCAGAGCGGCCGGCCAGCTTATTGAGCATTTGCATTTTCATATAATCCCTCGAAATACTAAAGACGGCGTATTTGACCGCTGGCCGGCTTACGAGTATGAGCAGGGAAAAATCGAAGTAATAGCCGAGAAGATTCGAAAAAACTTGTAATTTGTTTTTTGTTCTTCTTGAATAAAATCTTTTTTGCGGTATATATATGTTAATGATCGCGGGGTAGAGCAGTCTGGTAGCTCGTCGGGCCCATAACCCGGAGGTCGCAGGTTCGAATCCTGCCCCCGCTATTAATCCCTGGAGATAATATTCAGACCCATATTTCATCTCAAAATCACAGTTTCGACGTATGTGTTTAGCCGCTGTTGATTTCTTGGTGGCCCGGCCATCTTGGCCGTGTTTTCACGGGTTGCTCGCCGTGCTACGCTCGTCGCATCAGAGAAGCCCGTGCCACGTCAGTCCGTATGACACCTAACGGTGGAAACTGCTGATTCAGTCTGGTAATAGGCATGTAAATGTGACCCACCGGGAGAGTTAAGATCGGCAAGTAAAATGGACCCACCGTAGCAAAGCTCCGTAGGTTATTATTCTGCAAAAAGCTAACAGAATAATAACTGAACGGAGGCAAAGGATGCTTACGGTGGAAGATTACGCAAAAATTCGCAGAGCAAAACTAAACGGAATGAGCATTCGAGCTATCGCTCGAACCTTTCATCACTCTCGACGCAAAATCAGAGAGGCTCTTCTCGCTCCAGAACCCAGACCCTACACCAGGAAAAAAGAACCTCATGCCCCGGTGCTTGGGCCGTTTACCGCATTCTTCAATCTTCTGTTTACCGCACGTATTACAACCACTAAGCCACAGAATTTGCTTTTCAAAAAGCGGTGAACTTAGATAGAATGACTGTTGTTCATTTTGCGTTAAATCCTTACAAATAAAGAAGGAGCGAATTTTTGTCGGGGATACTTGTAGGTAAATGAGCCCTAGTTTATAATCACGTGATGGTGCATTAAATACTTGGGACACATATAATCGGTGATCCTTGCAGAGAATCATGAAGAGAAGATTTACTGCCATATTCGTCTTTTGCAGTGTTACCATCCTTTTAGGAGTTTGGCTTGTGTCCCGCTCATTCGAGGTCATGGGCAAGTGCACTCAAGTCGCTTATGAACCAAACATTATCCCTGACTACTCCGGCATTGTCATCCCGCACAACATCGCTCCCCTGAATTTCAGGATTCTCGAAAAAGGACAGACCTACCACGTCAAAATCCATTCGGATCGTGGCGCTGCCATTGGAATTTACAGCAAAACAGGCCTAATACGTATCCCTTTGCGAAAATGGCGGGCCTTGCTTGATGCAAATAAAGGCCATAAGGTCTTTTTATATGTTTATGTTAAAGATTCAGATAATGGATGGCGACAATTTCAGCGTATCACCAATACCATAGCTAAAGAAGACATTGACAAGACGGTGGTATACCGGTTTATGAAACCAGTTTACAGATGGTGGAAAGACATAGGGATTTATCAACGCAACCTAACCAATTACGATGTGTCGCTTGTCTTGCATGGGCGTTCTTTTGGCGAAGGGTGCCTTAACTGTCACAGCTTTGTTGGCAATGCGCCAGACACGATGACGATCGGCCTGCGTAGTGCAACATACGGTAGCCACACACTCCTGGCCCGAAATGGCACTGTCCATAAGATTGGTGCAAAGTGGGGCTATACTGCCTGGCATCCAAGCGGTCGATTGGCTGTATATTCGATAAACAAAGTGCGTCAATTCTTTCATGTCGGCGGCATAGAGGTCAGGGACGTGGTGGATCTCGATTCCGCCTTAGTCTGTTATCACGTTGAGCGTCAGAAGGTGGTTTGCCCTGCGGCACTCTCGGAAAAGGATCGGCTTGAAACCTATCCGACCTGGTCTCCAGACGGACGGTATCTCTATTATTGTAGCGGCCCTATTTTGTGGGAGAATCGGAATATTGTTCCGCCTGAGAACTACGACAAGCTAAAGTATGACCTTCGGCGCATAGCCTATGATATCGAGACGGACCAATGGGGCAAGGTCGAGACAGTCTTGAGCGCTGATGAAACGGGATTGAGCATTTTGTTGCCAAGGGTCTCACCGGATGGCCGATTTCTCCTGTTCTGCATGTGCCGATACGGTTGCTTTGCTGTATATCAACCCAGCAGCGACCTCTATCTTATGAATTTAGCCACAGGAGATTATCACAAGCTGGCTATCAACAGTATGTATTCCGAATCGTGGCATAGCTGGTCCAGCAACAGCCGGTGGATCGCATTCAGCAGCAAGCGTCAGGGAGGTTCCTTGACCAGAACTTATCTCAGCTATGTTGACGAAACTGGTCAGGTTCACAAGCCTTTCATTCTGCCGCAGAAGGACCCGACGTACTATGATTCACTGTTAGAAACATTCAGCGTTCCTGAACTGATCAAGGGTAGTATCAAGGTGAATAAATCCTTACTGGCCCGGGCCGCTCGGTCAGAGCCTCCCGTGGTCGTGGACATTCCCATTACAGGAGCAACGCCCCAGGCCGGCCCGTCCGAGCCTTGGCAGGAACGTGAGTGACGGATTGTTAAAAATTAGGCCCATCCGGGTACAAGAGACGAACAAACGTGTTTTATAGAATAAAACAATTTCCACACAATCTGATATTCTTTTTGTTAGGTGCACTCTACTTATGGCTTGTTATTGAGCCGCACCTTATCTATCAATGTTTCGGTACCATTCTACCGAATGCACACCCATTTGTAACCGGATGGCCGTTTTTGGAAAACTCCCTGGATTTGCCCGGTGGATTCGTTGTGTATGTATCTGGGTTTCTTTCACAGGGCTTTTATTATTCATGGCTGGGGACCGTGATCATTGTGGTGTCCGCCTTATGCCTGTGTGAACTTTCCAGACGTCATCTTGTGGCTGCCGGTTATGCGCGGGCCACGGTCTTGACCTCTGTTCCGGCGATCTTAATCTTTCTTGTCTATAGTTGCTACAAACATCCTTTGCCCGCTTGTCTGGCTGTGTCTCTGGGACTATTATGTTCCCTGGTCTTTGAAATAGTGACTTTGTGTAGATTGGCGATTCGTGCCGTGGTATATTGCCTTATGGCAGCCGTAATTTTCTGGTTGTCGGGTGCAGGAGCTCTATTGATTTTTTTACTCATGACTGTAATCTATGGAATCTTTGTCCACAAAGACTGGAGACTCACGGTGCTGGCCCTGCCGGCGAGCTTTGCAATCACCTGGGGACTTACTCGGTTCTTGTTCCTCATACCACCTCAAAAGGCATTTCTTATATTGACACCTGTTTCTCCGGCAGTTACCGTAGGCATGAATACTTTTTTAAGAGTATTGATCATCCTCCTTTACGGCTTTGTGCCTTTGAGTGTATTGCTCCTGTTCCTTGGCAAGAATGTGTTCAGCAAGACCGGGCAAACCCGTAAGATAAGTTCTAAACCGAACAAGGGAAAAAAGGCGCATATCGTAGCCATACAAAAGATACTATCTCCGACCATCTTTAAGAAATCGGCAGTGATAGCCATTCCGATCCTGCTGATGGCCGTGGGACTCTACTTCAGCTATGATGAGATGCGCAAACCATTCGTCCTGACAAACGACTATGCCCTCTGGAAACAATGGGACAAGGTTCTTGGGCTTGGTCGCAGTCTGCCCAAGGGTAAAAGCAACGTATATTTCAATCATGACATCATTCGGGCATTGTACCATACCGGTAGACTACCCTATGACTTGTTTCGCTTCCCGCAGACACCGCACGGGCTTCTTCTCACACACGAGAAAAAAGAATCTTATCTGACACAATTGAAATTATGTGATGTCTTCATTGAACTGGGGCAGGTTAACATGGCAGAAAAGCTTGCATCGGAATTCCTGGCCGTAAAGGGCCATTTCGGGATTGTCATCGAAAAACTGGCCTGGATCAACATCATCAAGGGACAGACCCGCACTGCCTGGATTTATCTCAACGCCCTGAAGAAAGACCTGATCTTTCGTGGAGCCGCCGAAAAACTGCTCATCGCCCTGGACAACGGTTTTGAGCCGGATCAAGCGGCTTATATTAACAGGATCCGTTCGTATATGCATGAAGAAGGATATGCGGGAACCAGTAAAGAATCTATTGAACAAATGCTGATGGGATTGCTCATCCACAATCCCCACAATAAGATGGCGTTTGAATATCTTATGGCGTGTTATTTATTGACAGGTCGGGTTGACAATATCACGGCGAATATGGAAAGGCTTCATGTTCTTGGCTATCAGGCTATTCCAACCCTTTATGAAGAGGCCATACTCATTTATTTTGGATCTCAGGGACAGAAAGTCGACTTAAACAAATTCAACATAAAGCGTAATACCATTGAACGCTATACAAAGTTTGTACAACTCAGAAATGCTATGCAGCCCCACAATCGCCAAGCCGTACTCAGGCGTTTAATCGTTGAATTCGGTAGTAGCTATTTCTTTTATTTTACATTCGGGCGTATTGGATTGACATGAGGTTCTTGTGGAGTAAGAATATTGGCTAGTTATCCCTTATTCTAAAGGGAATATCGAAATACCAAAGAATAGCCTGACCCTCTTACTCTCGTCTCAATCTGCGAAGGAACTTACGAATTTTTACCGAATTAGGGTCGATTTCCAAACCAGCTTCCAACTCTTTAATCGCTTCCGGACGATTCCCTTTTTCAAGCAGCAGTATAGCCAGATTATAATTCAAATCAGAAAAATCTTTTACATATTGCAACCCTTTTCGGTAGGTTTCAATCGCTTTTTCGACATTCTTATTCTTATATAATATCGTCCCAAGATTATTCCATGCCGGTCCATTTTCCGGCGCCAGTTCAACCGCTACCCTATAGTGCTCGGCAGCTTTCTCCACATTGCCTTTTAACTGATAGGCAAGACCCAGGTGAAAACGCGCATACGAATGAAAAGGATTCAATTCGACAGATTTCCGGCAATTCTGTAAAGCCTCATCCAGCCGTCCCATTTTTCCCTGGCATGATCCCAACCTCTCATACACCTGGGCATAATGAGGCACCATTTTTTCAAGTTGCTTGTAATACATGATAATAACAGTCGGATCGGCGTTATTATCCGTTAAAAAATCAGCATACTTCCAATACAACCACCAGTCAGAGGGATTTTCCCGAATAGCCTGACGATACTGTACCTCTATCCCCTTAATCGCCTCTGTCGTTAATGCTTTCTTAAACGATTTGACCTTATCGCTTAAGTACTCTACCCGCTTAGATTGATAGGCTTGATTAGTAAAAGGCGGTTTTTTAATAAAGCTATTGAGCACTTTATCATAAATTTTATATTCCTCCCATTTTGTATACCCCAGGCTCTGCTTACATTCTACCTCCGACACTCTCTTTACATTGCTGTTCTTTTTCCCCCGTATCGATTCTGGTAATATCTTCTCCAATTGCGAAAATACCGCTCGGCCCAATAGATAATTCCCTTTAAATGTCATATGCACATGCTCATAAAAAAGCTCTTTTCCCGTGATAGCTCGATGGCTATTCTCAGCAAACACTTTCTTCGCATCGACAAAATATACTCCTTTTCCCTCATACTCTATGCCGACTTCTTCAATAATCTTATTGATCTGACTATCAGCCCTGAACCGCAAGGTATCATAATCCCGAGCTAGGACATAACTATTTTTCGCCTCATTATATTCCCCCCTGCGCCAGTAACATTGCCCAGCCCTGAAATGCGCCTCGGCAAAACCATTATCAATACTCAACGCCTCTTGATATTTCCGCAACGCTAATTCAAAATCCTTATCATCCTCGGCTTGTTTTCCTTGAGCGAAGAACTCCCCAAACTTCTTTTGTTCATCCTCGCTCAACACCTGACTATGCAATGACGCGAAAGGCGGACAATCCCGCAAATTACTCCCCACGGTACACAAAATCAGCGGTACCTGCTTCCGGCCGGCCCCTGCAATGATATCTTCCAGATTCCGCTGAAAATGCCGGTAAACTTTCGTTAGCAGCATATCATCCTTGCGTACCTGCTTTTCCAGAAACATCTCCAGCCCCCGCCAACTCTGACTCTCTCCTTTTTTCTTCATCCCTTCAGACAATCCCGTAATCAGTTGAACCAGCCGACTCGACTTTAAAAAAACACTCCATCGAATCAACCCTAGATGCGAGGATATTGGACTGAACACCGTCCCGGCCCCATAAGGTCCCACAACCTCATTATTCCCCATATAAACTACGAAAAGGTTAGGATCATACTCCAGACAGTCCTGTGCTATTTGATAAACCACATGTGAATTAATCGCTGGCATCGCTACCGTAATCACTTCAAAACCGACCTCCGGATAAGTCCTCCGCAGCATCACCTTCAGCATCCTGCCGAGACTATACGCGCCATCCGGTGTCCCCTGCGCCGCCGACCCCCCAAGAATAAATATGCGATAATTGTTCTTCTCTTTTTCTAATGGAAACATAAAAGGTTCCGTCTGTCGTGATATCCTTTTCGGAAAAAAACTCCAACCAAACTTCGTATTGTTACAATAATAATCTTTATCTTTAACCGTGCATGGCACAGCAATAGACGTTGGATACCCCACACCTACGACTCTAAGTCCCAACTCCAGCACCAACAATATTATTAAAGGTAGAACAAAAACCGAAAACAACCGAAACAACCACATTCGCCTGGTACTAATAAATCCCTTTTGCTCGGTTAATCTTTTTTCCTGGGAAGTTTTATCATTTCCAGAAGGCTTATGAGATGAATGCTTACGCTGATTATCGGGATGAGTCGTTTTTTTCTTCATGAATGTTTGTTCTAAAGTACTGACAGGAAGTTTGATTTCCAACGTCAGGGGTTATCATAGCAAAACTTTCTGGTTGTACTATTGTTTTCTGCGAAAACTCTTAGCCAAAAAGGAAGCAGGATGCAACTAAAGATAGTTCTCAATCGTGTATTCAAGTTCCAGTCTTGTATTTATAGGAAGACCCGCCTATAACAAGCGCATTAAGAAGCTTGAGAAGCCAGAGAATTGTGAGAGGAGGTGGCACCGGGGTGGAAAGGCTCGGCAACTGAAGTGTAGATTCGGTAGTCAAGGTATTTTCCACAGAGTGAATAGGCGATATGCTTCTTTCCACGAACTCCCGCCGGTGGAGTAGCATATAAGGTTTTTGTTTTTTGGAAAAGAGCTGTACCATGACAGAACTAAGATGCCGGATGATAGCTGACATGCGACTTCGTGGTTTGCCGCCAAACACTCAGCGGAGATAGGTCGATGCTGTAAGGGAGCTGGCCAAACATTACCGTCGTCCACCCGATCAACTCAGCCAAGAAGACATCCGAGACTACTTCATCTATCTCCAAGACGAGCGAAGTTTGTCCAGTGGTCACATCCATGTCACTCTGTACGCCTTGAAGTTTCTTTACAAAAGGACACTGGATAGGCACCGGCCCGTATATGATCTGATTCGTATAAAGCCCAGCAAAAAGCTCCCGGTTGTGCTCAGCCCCGAGGAAGCTCGGTGCCTGCTGAGGCGGGTTTGTCGGCCGGGAGCTAAAATGAGTTTAACTATGATGTACACCTGTGGCTTGCGGATCAGCGAAGCCCTGCGTCTTCACTGCCGCGACATTGACAGCCGGCGGATGCTGGTCTGTGTGCGTAATGGCAAGGGAGCCAAGGATCGTTATGTACCCCTGCCCCAGCGGACCTTGGAGCGTTTACGTATCCACTGGTGTCAGGTCCGCCCCAAAACATGGCTGTTTCCCACCACAGACGGTCTGACTCCGATCCACAAGGGAACGGTTCGACAATGTCTGGCGGCCGCCCTTGCTCAACCAGATATTCATAAACACGTAACCTGCCAGACGCTGCGGCATTCTTATGCGACACATCTTCTAATGGAACAAGGGGTTGAGCTGCGTGCCATCCAGGCGATGTTAGGCCATCGCAGCCCCAAAACGACCTTTATCTATATGCACCTGACCAAAAGAAGCTCTATGGTATCCTGATGAAGGCAGCGGCAAAGGCACTGATCAAACTAGTGGAACCGGTCCAAAAACTGCTGATAGATCTTTGGTTTTCGTGACCAATATATTTGATGATGGACGTGAAGTCAGTCCCAAATATAATGCTCGGGTGCCCGTCAAGTTTGTAGGTAAAAATAACCCTCCAATAGATGTATTTTCGG
>CAYUFX010000025.1:0-53311 GCA_964444135.1 uncultured Pirellulales bacterium
TTTGTCCTCTATCATATCAGAACAAACGACTGGAGACAGCCTTTCATGAGATTACTTTCTTTTTTCACAGGAATGACAAAACTTTTCTTCGCTGCAGGTTTACAAGGTCTATCTCACCAACGATGAAGAATAAACGGCCCCGATGAAAAATCAAGTGATGTGAAAATTTTTTAGAAAAAATTGTGTTTTTTTTTGACGACTTAATACATACAGGTATTATGTATAGGTGTTTTAGGTATTTTCGCTGGAGAGATAAAATTGGCTATTTCAAAGTATTTAGTTGCTGCTTCGGCCACTCCGTTGATACTTTCAATTCTTTCAGAATGTGAAAATTACGGCTATGCAATAATAAAGCGCGTACGTGAGCTGTCGAACGGCCAGATGCAATGGACAGATGGTATGCTGTATCCTGTACTTCACCGCCTGGAAGAACAGAAATTGATTCAGTCAAAGTGGCGCGAATCCAAGACAGGACGCAAACGAAAATACTATAAAATCAAAAAAGAAGGAACCAGAGCGCTAAAAGAACAACGGAACCAATGGGAAGTTGTTTATTCAACTTTAAGGCAATTATGGGAGAATGAGCCATGTTTGACCTAAATGAACAAATAAATAAATGGCGCGGCAATCTCGCTCAATCACAAACACTTGGCAGTTCGGATATCGATGAACTCGAAAGCCATCTGCGGGAAGAAATCGAAAACCTGATGGCTTTAAAGTTGTCCTATGAAGAGGCTTTTTTGGTAGCTACTTATCGGCTTGGAGACATGGCTCATCTTTCCGATGAGTATGCAAAAATAAACCTCTGCAAAAGATTCAGGCAAAATGTTTCTTGGATGATTACAGGAATCCTTACTTATCTGCTGGCAACACATTTTGCTACAGCAGTATCAAAAGACTGTGTCCTACTTGCTGCCAATAGTGGAATAACTGGTTACCGTAGCTTGGGCTTTATTGGTTTTGGCTCGGAGATATTAACTTTGATAACAACTTTTTTTCTTGGTTATTTCTTTTGCAGGTTGATATTACAAATACCTGGATTTAAAAAGCAAATTAAACAACTAACAACAAGAATGTGCCTCTTGATGGCGTTGCTTGTATTCGTTCTTATGACTGTTGTGTATAGGGCTGCTTTTCACATTCCTGTTCCAGGATTTCGGCCTATGAATATTCAGCAGCATGTAGTTCAGGCTTTGACATACTCAAAATTTCTTTGGTCTGTATTTTTACCTGTAATCCTTGTGATGCTACTAATCAATCTGCGTAAGCCAAATTCGCATGGAGTTAAGTCACAATAGTTAATGAGGCTATCTTGGTTTTTTGGCCATAAGGAGGGTGATTCTGTCGTAATTATTCTTCGGCAGGGCATCTTTTAATATCTTGCGGATTTCACGCATTGGGGTTCTCTGCGTGATGTGAGTGATTATGATGTGCTCGTTTTTTAAATTTTCAAGCAGGGCTGCAAATTCGTCTATGTGCATGTGTCTGCCGGCCTCGGCCCGGCCGGAATGCTCGCCTTCATAAAACGTGCACTCGGCGATTAAAATCTTACTTTCAGCAATATATTTTAACTGCGAAAAGTCAACATACTGTGTATCGCCGAGGTAAGTAACAATCGGAATTTCAAGGGGATAGTCGATTTCCACGCCCTGTTTTTTTAGCTCGACGATTTGCGGACTTGTGAGGCCGATATATTCGGCTTTGAGCTTTTTTCGCTTCTCAATTACACTATAACCGACAGAGCCCTTGCAGTGTTTTGTCGGGAATACCCTCGTAATGAGATTCGGTTTTATCTGGTATTCGTCGCCGGGTTTTACGCCGACGAGCTTGCCGGGTACTTTATTACCATCCAGCCGGGACCAGGCATCGATTATTTCTCTCATCGGCCCTAATAAATTTTTAGGAGCTAAAATCGTCCCGGGTGATATGCCGCAGAAATTTCGCTGCGACAGATAATATGCGATACCGGCAGCGTGGTCCATGTGGCCGTGCGTGAGCAGAATATGGTTTATGGGAATAATCTGGTCGGGGGCCTTGCCGACATCGAAGCAGACATCCAGCTGCGGCATTGCAACGACGGTCTCTTCACCCGCGACCGAATAGCCGATTATTTCCAAATCATCTATCTTTATGCTTGCTAAATTATGGCTGGGCATTAAACTATCCTAAAACAGCACTTCAGAAAGGTAATAGTAGTGCGGATAGAGGGTTGTGTCAATTTTTTTTGATATAAGGTGTTGATGGGTGCACATTCAACTTTTCGCAGGATTAGCATAGAATAACGGGCCACCAAAAGCTTTAGGTTAATGGGACAATTTCAATGTTTGCTGAGCAAACTGATAACAAAATGAATGTCGATAAGAAGGGACGGTTAAGACGCCTTGTTGGGATAATAGCTTATTTTATCTTACTAATACTGGTTTTTCTTGTCATAGCTAAGGTCTGGCTTGTTCCCGGTATAATCCGGCGGGAAGTAAAGAAGGTATTATCAAAATTCTGCGAAGGGCCGGTTGAAATTGAGAGCGTTGAAGCTGATTACTCCGGGCAAATTCATCTTGGAGGAATTAGATTTTATGACGAGTTAAATCGTAAGTGGTTGCTGGTTGAGAAGGTAAAAGCCCACCTGGCTGACTGGCCGGGTTTAAGTCCCGTGATAACGGAAATAGAGATTGATGGAGTAGGCCTGCAAATATTAGCGGCTGATGGTAAAATCTTCCTGCCGCCTGTGCGTTTATCTGAGCGGTCTGTTAGCCGAAATAAGAAACCTAACCTCCAAAAACTCACCATTACAAAGGCTGCAATCACAATCATAGATACGCGGGGATCAAAGACCGTTTACGACAATTTCACTATGTCGGCTTTCAGGAAGGATGGTATTTACGAATTGTTGTTGAACCGGGCAAGTGCTGAAAGTTCGGAAATTTTCAATGCCGAAGGCAGAGTCAACTTTGAGAACCTAGACCTTGATGCTTCGCTGCAAATGAAGCATCGATTTACAAAAGAGGAAATGATTCCCGTCTTGACTGCCTTGAATATGCCCGGAGTGTCGGGGGAAGGTAATATTGCGGCGGAATTGTCAGTTAAGGGTTGCGTAAAGGAACCGATACTATTGCAACCGACAGGAACAATCCTATTCAGTAACTGGACAGTAGAGTCGGAAAATGAAGTAATAAGTACATTTGACACTACAATCGAAGTAAATGCCCAAGGACTATCGCTTGATGACCTTGCCGTGCGAGACGCGAACGGACTTGAGTGGCTCAGCGCAAAAACATCAAGGCCGACTTTTGAAAACTGGCCCGGCTTAAGGCCTGTCCTGACGGAGATAGAAACAGAAGGGCTTGCATTGCAGGTCCGCCTGGTTGACGGTAAGCTTCGCCTTCCTGTGGAGTTATCATCGAACAAATCTGTCGGGTCGAAGAGCGATTACTTCAACTTTAAAAAACTTGTGGTCAGAAACGCGTCTTTTGGTTTAGCCGACCGTCAAGGTTCGAAAATAGATTGTGATTATTTATCGCTGCAGCCTGCCGGGCAGGAGGGCTTCTATGATATTTTACTAACGTGCAAAGGGCCCGAGGAACGGGATAGAATCTCTCTGAAAGGGGCTGTAAATCCGGCGAATTCAGAGGTCAGGCTTTTGTTGGAAATGGAGCACACTGCCAAAAAGCAGGAAACGGCCGTTGTTTTTGCTGCACTGGGGATGCCTCAGGCCTCAGCCGAGGGCAAACTGGTTGCCGATTTGAGAATAGCAGGCCGTTTGAATGAGCCGTCAGAATTACAGTTGAATGGAAATGTTAAATTCGATGAGTTTGTTCTGTTTGTCAAAGACAAAGTTCTGGCGAATAATCTGTCCACAATAGCCGAAGTCAAAGACCATCTCCTCAGTTTCAATGAGTTTAATGCGGTTGTATGTAACGGCCCCGTCGAGGGCTCGATATATATCGAATCTAAACAAAACCGGTTGATAAGATTAAGTGGGCAATTTCTGGGCCGGAAGATGAACTTTGTGGAGCTGACGTCTATCTTAGGTGAAGGCGGCAAAAAAGCAACAAAAGGCTCAGTTACACTGAAATATAACTTTACCGCCGCGGGTAGTGACTTGAAAAGCCTCAGTGGTTACGGAAGCATTTTTCTTGATGATGCCGATATTACCGTTCTTCCAATAATTCCCTATATATTCAGTAATATAGGGCTGGCGAAGCTCGACCCTTTGAGGATGGCCGATGTTGAGTGTATATTTAGTACGGCCGGACCTGTCGTGAAGATCCAAAGTGCACATATAGCGAATCCTTATGCAGCAATAGTAACCGAGCCCGGCGGTACTATAAACCTGCAAACTAAGCAAGTCGAGATGTACGTAAACGCCGTGCCTTTAGAAAAAATCGATTCCCTCATCAGACAGGTGCCAGTTATTGATATTGTTTTTAACCTGAAGGATAAGCTCACACGTCTATATATCAGAGGGAACTGGTCAGACCCTCCGGCGAAGCTAATAACAAAAAGACCGATAGAAGATATCAAAGAGGGAACTGTTGGTTTTCTACAAGATGTGTTAAAAAACGGTGGTCAAATCAGCCAGGCTATGCTCAAGGGATTTGGAGTACTATTCAAAGCTCCAGCAAACAGCAATAAGAAGAACAAGAATTGAGGCGGTTTTTAATGCCTGATAAACGGACACACAGAGGGCCTCATCCGGCGGATGAAAAACTGTTTGCCGCCGATGCAATTTCCAATTTGCGAACGGCTACTGCCGATTTTTCACTTTTGCTGACGAAAGGCTATGCGGATAAAAGCGCTCTGAAATTAGTCGGTGACAGGTTCTCACTTACGGAAAGGCAAAGATTGGCCATTATGCGCAGCGCCTGCTCCGATGAGCAGCTTGCCTCCCGAAACCAGCGCCGTGTCGCTCTGGAAAATCTTGCGGGCCAATCCATCGCCATTGACGGCTATAATGTCCTGATAACCGTTGAAGCGGCGATGAGCGGCGGTGTGATTTTTAAGGGACGTGACGGCTGTTTCCGGGATTTGGCAAGCATACACGGGACATACCGTAAAGTTACAGAAACAATACCGGCTGTGGAGCTTATAGGCAACTTCCTGGGAGAGGTCGGCGCAGGTAAAGCCTTGTGGCTGTTAGACAGCCCGGTATCCAACAGCGGCAGACTGAAAACGTTAATCGGTGAGCTTGCCCGCAAAAACAATTGGGACTGGGAGGTTGAACTTCTACTAAGCCCCGATTATGAACTGATGAAAACCGATTTGGTTGTAGCAAGCAGTGATAGCGTGGTCCTTGACGGCTGTAAAAGCTGGACCAATCTCGCCTCAAAAATCATCACCCGGAAAATTACCTCTGCAAACGTGATCGACCTTATGTTAACCCCCCCTGTCATTCCCGCGCAGGCGGGAATCCATAATCCTTCTGATTACCCTATATATTGATTTGCCTGTCGATCAATATCCTTGAACACTTTATTGGCGGGCAATGAACTAATCTTTCCTGCATCATAAGCATCTATGCGGTCTTCAGCTTCTTTTGCCCAGGCCGCATCGATATCCTGACGGGCTGGGAACTCAAAACTGGCTAAAATCTGCTCGACCAATTCGGCCCGATCAGTCGGCGACAAACCCAGAGCTTCACGAAGAATCTGTTGGCTTTGCGGCGTCATCATTTAACTCCAAAAACCATTTGTCTTAAAGCTATTTATTGTTTTTATAATTACGTTTATATTATACAAAATTTATAGCCGTTTATGCAAC
This sequence comes from uncultured Pirellulales bacterium, assembly GCA_964444135.1. Lineage (GTDB taxonomy): Bacteria > Planctomycetota > Phycisphaerae > Sedimentisphaerales > Anaerobacaceae > NIOZ-UU13. The sequence continues at coordinate 5,758 of CAYUFX010000025.1, forward strand.
GATAAAAATAATTTAGTCAATTAGATTTCGAATGGTATCAAGGTCGATTCGTTCGAGGGAATCGCAGATTAAATCCGCCTGTTGGAGTTTGTCGGCGGTTGTTGTATTTGTTACGGCGATGCATTTAGCATCGGCTGCTTACGCTAATTTGTTAGGGAAGATGAAATAAGTATGTGAAATGAGTATGATGTCCCCAATTTGTCCGTGAAAAAATCCCGCAACCATCTTGACAAAGGCTTGCTCATAGATGTCCCCAGATAGGCAAAATATGTATGGCGTCCCCGATAGCCCAAAAAAAACGTCCCCAGAAATTCGTGACTTGACCTCGTATCCATTAGTCAAAAGTAACGTCGAAGCCTTCCCTAGTTTCCGACTTCGAGATTTTGTAAGCACCACTCACGATTGCCATATAGGCAGTGTCATTTTTAGAAACGCAATACATCTGCAAAAAATGCTTCTTAGTAGTGTTTATCGGGAAAGCCTTTACCCAGATCCCGATTATTCTGCCGTCTCTCTTAAGGAACTCGATCCAACCGTGCTTTTCGTAGCCAATGGCGTTGGCTGCAGCGTTTATCTTTGATTTTAATTTGCTCATAAAAAGTCTTTTGAAAAAGTAGCGGATATTGTCGCCTAACGGTGGGGATTCATCGCTATTCTCCAAACCCTGTCGCAATCGTCCTTGATCGTAGCGCATATGTTTTGCTTGCGATACCACTCTAGCTTCCCTTTCTTCCTCAGCCTTCTGACTGAGCATCTCCTTATGTACTTCTAACGCGTCCTCCCGAAACCTCAGAGGTACATGTAAACAAGCAGGAGTTCTAGGGCTCTTATTCTTGGCGCAAGCCAATGCGTCGATCAGCTCATTTGTCGCGATACCGCGATCCGCAAGATCGTGGAATATAGCCTCTGCGTCTGAAAGATAGCTCAGACGTGCCAGCAATATAGCTTGGTTGAACAGCGAGGCTTCCCATTCGTGCGCAGAGCGCGGTACGTCACGGAAGGAATCTAGTGCTCCTTCAAGTTCGCCCTCATCAGCGAGGACGTGGCCAGTTATGAATTGCCGAGAGAATGGGTGTTGATTCTTTTCTGGTAAGGGCATGATAGCTCTCCTAAGTCACGCCCAATGTCGCAAGTTAACAGTATAAATGAAACTTATTATGGATGTGTCTGAATAAATTTTAAGTTTTTTCAAAAAGCATCTCCTTGAAAAATCTTGGAACCACCATCTTTTTTCTGCAACTTTTTAATTTTCTGTTTGTACTTCTTTTTCCTTTAACCAATCTATTTTTCCAAAATGCTCAACAGTTCTCTGAAGTCTGGGCTTGTCAACATGTCCGTACCTGACCAACAAGTAATCCATTATCATGTCGAGCGCTGCGTTGAAAATGGCTTGGTCTCCTTGGCCTTGCCAGAACTCGATGTCGAAGCGGCTTTCTTTATCGCTGATCCGTCCGTATGATTCTCTTATGTCTCGCATATCTTCTCTCATAAGGGGCTAAACGCCTGCGAAAGCAAAAAAACATCCCACCCATAACCATAGACGTACCACATTGGGTCGTTGCGAATGCTCCCATTACATCGTGAGTCTTAGACACTCCCAACAACTGGTTTTTCTTCGCTTATAGTAGAGATGATAGCACTGACCTTCTCAAAAAGCAATAGAAATCGTCCTCGAAATCTCGAATTCGGGTAAAGCGATTGGAATTCATATAGGCCCTTTGTGCGTGGATGACCAGCCAAGCAAAGCGCGTAGTTTTTGGCCAGGATTGAATTTGAAGGCACAGCCACTACGTCTTCTATCCAAATAGAAGCCGCCAAACCCGGGCAGCGTTATTCCTTTTCCACCTCGGAAAACTTCGTACATAGTATCGAGCACAGCATCTACCCAAGCCTGAGCTGTTGTCTGGTTAGACTTCATACGTTTCGCAACCCGGCTTACAAACTCGTCCTTATTGATTCGTTCAGCCATAATTATCTCTTCCCCAAAACTATTCTGCAGGTCTCATTTTCCAAATATCTATCCATCTCGTTCAGCATGACCGAAAGAACAGTCAGCTCGAGTCGAGCAGTTCACGAATCATATCGAGCTTTATCTGTTCGAGGGAGTCGCAGATTAAATCAGCTTCGGCAAGGTTTGCAGCGCTTGTGGAATTTGTTACGGCGATACATTTGGCGCCAGCGGCCCTGGCGGCCTGCACGCCGCTGGGGGCATCCTCAAAGACCACGCAATATTCAGGCTCTATATTCATCCGCCTTGCAGCAACAAGAAAAAGCTCGGGGTCGGGCTTTTTTCTTGTGATTTCACTTCCGGTGACATAGACCATCTTTTCGTACGGGACTTTTGCCGATTCCAAAATAGCCCGAGAAAGCTCAAGCGATGCAGATGTGGCAATAGCCAAGCGAAAGTCATGCCTGCGCAATGCGGTGTCAATCAGCTCCAACACACCTGGAAAGGCCGGCAGCGGTTCTTCTTTAATTGCTTTTATCAGATACCGCTCGCGCAGCTCGGCTGCGGCTTTGACCTGTTCGTCAGTCAGATTCATACTGTGGACCTCAGCCGCCGCCAGGACATACCGTTCAGCTCCCCTGCCGATGCCAGCTTCGAAGTCCTCGGGCTTGACACCTTTAACGTCGAACATGCCCTCGAAAACCCGGATGGTGGCCTTTGCATTGAGCGGCTCGGTGTCAGCGATGACACCATCAACGTCAAATATTAAGCCGTATAATCTGTCCATAGTTTCTAAAAGAATGATACCACTTCTGATTTTTTTTGCCACGTTTTTATATGTTGCGCATTTATAATGGTGATGATAGTTGGGACCTGTAAACCGGAGAGAATAATCAGCGTGGATAACGACAACAAAACAGCTGGCCAGAGCAATTTAATAATTGAGGCGTGTAGCAATCCCTCAGCTTTTGTGCGGTTGTATCGTAGCCATTATGACGCGGTTTTTCGCTATTGCGTGCACCGGCTTTTTGAAAGGCAGGCGGCCGAAGATGTTACTTGCGATGTATTTCTCAAAGTTGTTGAAAATATTCACTGTTTCAGAGGCAACGAACATCAATTTCGCAACTGGCTTTATAGAATTGCAACCAATGCCGTTAATAACTATTTGAGAACGACCGCTCGCCGAAACCGTCTGTTGAAAGTCGCTCGCGAGCAAGCTAACAGTCAGGTTGCTGACTGTGGAGAGTCGGCTGAGAAAATAGCTGTTTTGAGAGAGGCTGTATTTGCTTTGAGGCCGCGGTACCAAACTATCATCACACTGCGTTTTTTTGAGGACTTGAAATTGACCGAAATTGCCGAGGTGCTCGGTAGCAGTCCCGGCACGGTTCGCAGCCAATTGGCTCGGGCACTTGCCAAGCTGCGAAAGGTTTTGGACAAAGTGTCACAGAGAAATCAGAGGTAATCGAAAATGAACAATAACGAAAAACAATTTGAAGATTTCGTTAGTAAAATAAAGTTTGACGATATTCCTGACCCCAGCCATCGCGACAGGCTCGAACAGGACCTTCTTGCCGCTATAGCAAAGCAACCCCGGCAAATAAAAATATGGAGAATAATTATGAAAAGCAGAATGACAAAACTCGCCGCTGCGGCGGTGATAATCATAACGGTTTTATTCACTATCAACAGTCTTGATAATACAACGGCTTGGGCTCAAATAGCCCGGGCATTGGATGAAGTTGAAAACGCTCGTATCGATATGAAAATTATAACGGCAAATGGAAATCTGGAAGAACAACGGTATTTTTTCAAGAAGCCATATTTTTTGAGGGAAGAAAGGTCGGAATTTATTGCTATTGATGATGGTGTGAACTTTCTGCTTCTTAACAAACGGAACAAAACAGCTCAGTTTAAGGATTCACTGTCTGAATGGCAGCCAATCTCGAAACATCCTGAATTTAAAACTTTGGGATTGTTTCGCAGGAAACATACAGAGGGATTCGAGCTTAAAAAGTTAGTCGTTGAAAGCAATGAAACGACGCTGGTTTATTCTATTAAGTACCAAGAATTCGCGACGGGCAAAGCCTGGGTTGATGCTGCTACGATGCTGCCCTTACGGATAGAGGTTACTTTATCAGGAGAACTCGAACCTAACGCAGCAAAAGAAGGAGAAGCAGTTTTTAGTTATGAACCCATCTCCGACGAAGTCTTTTCAATGGAGATACCGGCAGGTTATGAAGAATTGCCGCGGAAAAAAAGTGGAGTTATGGGGGGGAAAGTCATCAATAGAGGAAGTAGTATATTTGCGGCTGCAATGGATAGAATGAAACATGCACGTACATTTTCATGTACAGCGATTTTCGAAGTCGCATATGAGGGTAGTGGGAAACGCGGGAAATATCTTTTGAAACAAAGATTGATGTTCAAAGAGCCGGACAGGGAACGTCATGAGAAACTGACGTCTGCGCCTCCGTGGCCGCAATATATAGGGGAGGTAACCATCTGGCATTACGGCAAGCGTCAGCAGCTACAGTTCAGGCCTTTTGACAAAACCGCTGAGTTCCATGATATGAGCTCCGATTATTTTATAGATGAAAAGACGGGTGAGCTAAAACTGACGCAGCTTAATACACGTCTTCGTGATCGGCTGCTTGAGTGGAGTGCAGGTGCGGTGGAGGATCTTGGTCGTGTTGAGCTTGAAGGCCAATCAGTGCGAATGCTTCAATCGCGTAAGGACAAGCGCATCACGACTGTGTGGGTTAATCCCGAGACCAGCTATCCGGTTCAGATTGAGCATAAATGGACGGACCAGAGCCGTTCGCCGGTGATGTACACCTCGATTCAAATAGATGCCGAACTGGATGATGCTCTCTTTAGCCTTGAACCGCCTGAGGGCTACACTCTTAGTGTGGATAAGTCGGCTTGGCCGGATGACAAAAAGAAAATAATGACCAAGGTAAAGTATCTGGGCTTGTGGTGTTTGAACTATGCGAACGATAACGATGACCAGTTTCCCGGCGAATTAGCGGAACTTGTGAAGGCAGGTATCATCACGGATGAGGTGCTAAAGAGGGTGCTGGCTGCGCCGGATGAGCCGGACGGCCTGCCTGTGATTCGGTACCGTCCGCCCCGCGCCAATGCAGATACGTCAACCGAGGTAATATTATTTGAAATTTTTGACCAGTGGCCGGAAGGCGGTGTTGTGGCGTGCTTCGCAGATGGCCATTGCGAGATAATTCCCGAACAAAATCGCTTTGAGGAGTTAATAAGGTAGTTCCCCAATACCTTTGAGAATAATCATAATGGTGTCTGCACCAAACTGAATACATTGTCGGGCAAGTTGTTCGACAATGTTTTTTTTGCGCTTTTAGGGAAGAACCGGTGTGCTTTAATTTCGCATTTGAAAAGTTCCCTATTTACTGGTACAATTCGGCCTCGTTTCTATTGATGTATAGATTTCCGCCCATTCGGCTTCGCTCAGGGCAGGCTTTTCGCGGGAATGACAAAAGGGCTGCAGAATAATAAAGGGCAGTGATGGCAGAAAGACTTGATAAGCATATCTTAAAAAATGGGATGGTACTTCTTGGCGAGCCAATGGAGGGGGTTGCATCGGTGGCGTTTGGTTTTATGCTTCCGGCCGGGGCGGCCTTGCTGCCCGATGGTTGCTGTGGGGCTGGAAGTGTCATTGCCGACTGGATTTTTCGTGGAGCGGGCAATAGAAACAGCAGGCAGCTTGGCGATGCACTTGACAGCCTTGGATTGGCGCGCAGCCGCTCAGTCGGCAGCTCGCATATAACTATCGGAGCGGCACTCGAAGCCGGCAACTTAGCACAGGCCCTGGATTTGTATGCGGATATTATACTTAAACCCAGCCTGGAGGATGACCAGTTTGAATTAGCCAGGCAATTAGCAATTGATGGTGTACTATCTCTGGACGATGACCCACGGCAAAAGGTTATGCTCAAATTGCGAGAGCAGTTCTATCCAAGCCCTTTGGGACGCAGTCCTGTTGGAGAAATTGCAGAATTAAAGGCTTTGACGGCTGAAAAGACAAAGCGGATTATAAATAACAATTTCAATCTTTTGCAGACAATATTCGCGGTTGCGGGTAAATACGACTTCGATGCGGTCTGTCACCAGATAGAAAAACTATTTGAGACTGAGCAGCAAAAAACCATCGAATCAGTAGAACTGGATTCCAAAGCCGGCAAATATACCCATATAGATAATGACGGCGCGCAGGTGCATATCGGCCTGATGACCAAGACCGTCAAACCGATGGATGAGGACTACTATAACGCCAGGGTGGCGGTATCGGTTCTTTCGGGCGGTATGAGCGCCAGACTATTTACAAAGGTAAGGGAAGAAAGAGGCCTGTGCTATGCAATCGGAGCAAAGTATCACTGCCTCAAAGATACGGCTGGTATAATGTGCTATGCAGGCACAACGCCGGATAAGGCTCAGGAAACGCTCGATTGTGTAGTCGGCGAGTTCGATAAGCTGAGCGATGGAATCAGCGAAGAGGAAATCCAAAGAGCCAAAGTTGGGCTGGAAAGCTCGCTGATTCTAAGCAGCGAATCGTCCAGCAGTCGAGCCGGCGCAATTGCAAGCGATTACTATATGTTAGGCAGGGTCCGAGGGCTGGATGAAATTAAGAATAAAATCGAAGAGACCAGCGTTGATTCGGTTTTAGGATTTTTGAGAAGCAATAAATTCAAAGACTTTACGGTCGTAACAATAGGACCAAAGCAGGTAACTGTTAAGTAGTATCTGTTGCTGAAAACAAAAACCGACGATGTCACCCCTGCGAAAGCAGGGGTCCAGAACGAAAAAGCTGGATTCCTGCTGGAGTTTATCCCGCACACGATGCGGGGCGGGAATGACAAATATGGATACATACGCTTCCCCTTGTTGGAAGGGGTTTTCGACCAACAGGCGTACTGTTTCCGCAACAGGAACTTAGTAGGACAAAATAACGTATGGAATTTAAGAAAGAGCAATTGGAGAACGGCTTAGATATAATCGGTGAGGTCAACAAATCCGCCAAATCGGCTGCGGTTGGTTTTTTCATCAAGACTGGCTCCCGCGACGAGAGCGAACAGATAAATGGGGTCTCGCATTTCCTGGAACATATGCTGTTCAAGGGCACCGAAAAGCTAAGCGCTCTCGAAGTTAATGAGGCGTTCGACAGAACAGGGGCGCAATTCAACGCCTTTACCAGTGAGGAAAATACGGTTTATTATGCCGCTGTTCTTCCGGAATATCTGCTCGAGGTAACAGGACTGTGGATAGAGCTGATGAGGCCGGCTCTGCGAGACGATGATTTCAGTATCGAAAAAAATGTAATCAAAGAAGAAATTGCAATGTATAAGGACCTGCCGAGCTTTGACGTTATGGACCGGTGCAGAACTCTGCATTTCGACAGTCATCCCTGCGGCAATAGTGTTCTGGGCAGTGAGGCAAGTATAGATAAACTGACGGCTGAGCAGATGCGGGACTATTTCGCCCGGAGGTACGCACCGAATAATATGGTATTAGCCTGTGCAGGCAATTTTGACTGGGACCAAATCTGTTCGATTGCTGCAGATTCCTGCAGCGAGTGGCGCCGGCAAACTGTCGGAAGGGAGCTGGAACATTATGGGGGCAGTAAAAAGAAAAAGAGGGTCGAAAAATCAAACCTGGCTCGCGAGCATATATGTCTGATGAGTGCCGGCCTGTCAGCTCAGGACCCGAGGAGGTTTGCCGCTTCACTTTTGGGTATTATCGTCGGCGACAATGTCGGGTCACGATTCTTCTGGGAGCTGGTTGACAAGGCATTAGCGGACGCGGCAACAATGCAATTTGGGGCAATGGACGGCACAGGGGCGTTTTACAGTTATATAAGCTGCAGCACTGATAATGTCACGAAAGTACTTGATACCGTCAGTGGTATTTTCCAAAGTCTATCCAAAAAAGGCATAACCGAAGATGAATTAATAAAAGCAAAAAACAAGGTATTAAGCGCTTTGGTTATTAAGAATGAGCTGCCAATGGGTCGGCTGATTGACCTGGGTTTTAACTGGATATATCTGGAGCAGTATCGTACTGTCCAAGACGACATCAGTGCGATTAAGGCTGTTACTGTTGACGATGTTAATGTGCTGATAGAGCAGTTTAATCCGGGCGAATTTACGCAGCTTTCTCTTGGACCAGCACAGGACAGAAGACAGAGAACAGATTCTGATTCGTGATTTGTGACTTCTAATTTTTGCCCTATTCTGTGGGGATTGAGCAAGGAGAGAAAGGTATGGGTAGGCAAACAAAAATACGGTTTCCGGGGCGAGATGGGGCAACAGACGTCCGGCTAAATCGCCGGAGTTTTCTGAAGACGATTGGTTATGCAGCGGCTTCAACCAGAACGCTGTCGATATTGCCGGGCTGTGACGGTATAAACCAGATAACAGCAGCTCAAAGAAAACGTCCGAACGTGGTTTTAGTAATGACCGATGACCAGGGTTACGGCGACTTGGGCTGTCACGGCAATCCGGTTATTCAAACGCCTAATCTGGACAGGCTATATACGCAGAGCATCAGGCTGACGAACTTTCACGTTGGTCCTACCTGTTCGCCCACGCGTGCGGCGCTGATGACGGGACACTACTGCAATCAAACAGGCGTATGGCATACAATTATGGGCCGGTCGCTTTTGCGCAAAGACGAAGTAACGGTAGCCGATGTCTTCTCGGCGAGCGGCTATCGCACGGCTATCTTCGGCAAATGGCATTTAGGCGATAACTATCCGTTCCGGCCGCAGGACAGAGGATTCGGCGAAGTATTGGTCCATGGCGGAGGTGGAGTCGGGCAGGGGCCCGACTACTGGGGCAACGATTACTTCGATGACACCTACTTCCACAACGGCAGGTCGAAAAAGTTTGAGGGTTACTGTACTGATATATGGTTTGACGGCGCGATGAAATTCATCGACGCCAATAAGCATCGGCCTTTCTTCTGTTACATACCAACCAATGCACCGCACGGGCCATACAATGTCGCTGATAAATACAGCAAGCCATACAGGGACAAAGGCGTGGACAGCAGGCAGGCCAATTTTTATGGTATGATTACGAACATCGACGAGAATATGGGCCGGCTTATGCACCGCCTTAAACAATTAGGTCTGGAAGACAACACCATTTTGATTTTTATGACCGACAACGGAACCTCGGGCGGCTACAGCGGAGGGATGCGGGGCAAGAAAGGCTCAGAGTATGAGGGTGGTCACCGCGTGCCGTGTTTTATCCGCTGGCCTGACGGCGGTCTGACGGGCGGTAGTGACATCGACCGGCTCACCGCCCACATTGACCTGTTGCCGACACTTATCGAGATGTGCGGGCTTAAAGAGCCCCGCGGAGTGAAGTTCGATGGCGACAGTCTTGTTCAGCTTTTGAAGGGTCAGGACGAGAACTGGCCTGACCGTACATTGATTACCGACTCTCAGCGGATTGAACATCCGGAAAAGTGGCGTAAAAGCGCGGTTATGACCGACCGCTGGCGGCTGGTAAACGGCAAGGAGCTTTATGATATAAAGGCAGACCCGGGCCAAAAAAATGACATTGCCGATAGGCAACCCCAGGTCGTCGAGAAACTGCGCAAGGCTTATGAAGACTGGTGGGCCGATGTTTCGCTGCGTTTCGATGAGTATTGCGAAATCATTATCGGCTCGGACAAACAGAATCCCACTCGACTAATGTCACACGACTGGCATACCCAGAAAGTGCCGTGGAACCAGGGTGCTGTCCTCAGCGGGATGCAGGCCAACGGTTTCTGGGCGGTGGAAGTTGCCCGCGATGGCAGGTATCAGTTTGAGTTGCGGCGCTGGCCGAAGGAATTGGATGCGCCCATCAACGAAACCATCCCCGGCGGCAAGGCCATTACCGCCACCAAGGCCCGACTCAAAATTGCAGATGCGGATATGACTATGCCAGTTCCCAGAGACGCTCACGCCGTAACGTTCCGTCTACAACTCAAAGCCGGCAAGACACGTCTGCAAACATGGTTTACGGATAACAGGGGCAATTCTCGTGGTGCTTATTATGTCTATGCGAAACGTCTATAATGGGAATTACGGAAAGGATAATGAATAAGCAAACACGAAGAGAATTTTTGAAGAAAGCCGGTGCTTTAGCACTCTCGGCCGAAGCGATATCGGTATTGCCCGGCTGTGCAGGTACAAACCAAATAACAGCAGAAGGAAGAAAACGGCCGAATGTCATTCTCATTATGACCGACGACCAGGGCTGGGGTGACATTCATTCGCACGGCAACGACAAAATCGACACACCGGTTACGGATAAACTCGCTGCTAATGGAGCCCGGTTTGACCGGTTTTTTGTCAGTCCCGTTTGCGCCCCGACCCGTGCGAGTCTGCTGACCGGCCGCTACCACCTGCGCTCCGGCACCCACGGCGTAACCCGCGGCTACGAGAACATGCGCAGCGAAGAAATTACAATCGCCGAGGCGCTTAGGCAGGCAGGCTACGCTACCGGCTGCTTCGGTAAGTGGCATAACGGCGCCCATTACCCCTACCATCCGAATGGACAGGGCTTCGATGAGTTCTTAGGATTCTGCTGCGGACACTGGAACAACTACTTCGATACGACGCTCGATAGAAACGGTCAGCTAATCAAAACCGAGGGTTACATTACCGATGTCTTTACCGATGCGGCGCTGCGGTTCATTGAAAAGAACAAAAACCGGGCCTTTTTCTGTTATATACCTTACAACGCCCCGCACTCGCCATTCCAGGTGCCCGACAAATACTTTGATAAGTACAAGGCCCGGGGACTTGATGATAAAACCGCCTGCGTCTATGGGATGTGCGAAAATATCGACGACAACCTCGGCCGTATCCTGAAGCGCCTTGAACAATTGGAGTTGAGCGACAATACAATCGTTCTCTTCCTTACGGACAACGGGCCTAACACCGACCGGTACAATGGAGATATGAAAGGCCGAAAGGGAAGTACGCATGAAGGAGGCATTCGTGTCCCGTTGTTCGTCCGCTGGCCCGGACACATCACCCCCGGCACCACTATTACCCAGATTGCCGCCCACATCGACCTGTTTGCCACAATCATCGAACTGTGCGGCGTACCTATGCCCAAAACGCTGCCGCAGGATGGTCTGAGCCTGGTGCCGCTGCTCAAGGGTGAAACTGCGAGCCGGCCTGACCGTATGATATTTACATTTAGAACGCCGAGTGGCCGAACTGGTCAGATTCCTGGTTCGGTCCGCACACAGCGCTGGCGGGCCGTCAAAGCCGGTAAACGCTGGGAGCTTTATGATATGGTCGATGACCCGGGGCAGAAAGAAAACGTCGCTAATAAATATCCAGAGGTCGCCACAAGGCTTAGCGCTGCTTACGAAACAATGCTTCAAGATGTAAGCAAAACCGGCTTCGACCCTCTGCCTATTCATATAGGTTATCCTCATTGGCCGGTGGTTACGCTGCCTGGGCATGAGGCCTTTTTGGAACCACCTTCAAAGGAAGGGATTAGTTATCTGGGCCGTTCCGGCTGGGCCAACGATTATGTTACGAACTGGACCAGCACCGAAGCGTATCCGTGGTGGCCGGTCGAGGTGGTCGAAGCAGGCCGTTTTGAGGTAACGTTGATGTATGTCTGTTCGGAGGACAACATCGGCGTAAGGGTGCGTGTGGAAATCGGCGGGAAGAGTTTGGAGGGCGTGGTAAGCAAAGCGCATAATCCCGAACCTATCCCAAGTCCCGACCGTGTTCCTCGCGGCGAAGTCTTTGAAAAAATCTGGGCACCGCTGAGGCTCGGCAATGTTAGGCTGGACAGGGGACGAACAACTCTTTGTGTCAAGGCCCTTGAAATACCCGGAGAGAAGGCAATAGACCTTAAGGCAGTGCGATTGAAGAGGTTATAGCGGTGAGCGAGACTGATACTAATAGACAAAATGATACTAAGGACCTTCCAACCGAACCAGCCGGCGCAGTCCGGGAAGCGAGTGAACCCCGCCCATCTGATGGGCGGGGTGGAATACCGAAGTTTGACTTAGCCGAACAGATTTTGGCCGAGCAGCGAAAAATCACGGCGATAAGAAGAAAGGCCCCCGGCAAGCCCCAGCGACTCCCGTCGCAAGACGGGGCTGCAGGTAAGAAAAATGAGCCTCCCGCGAAGGAGGGGGAAGCTGAACCAATCGGCTACCCAGCCCGTCAAAAGACGGGCGGGGTTCAGCAGCCGCCATTGACGTTATCAGAACAGGGTCAAATTATTGCAGAGATTGTGGCAAAAGATATTGAAAAGTTGAGCCGGGGCGATACTTCAAGCCTCCGAAGACCGGATTTCACCCCGCCCATCGGATGGGCGGGGTTCAGCGACACAAAAATACACCCAGAATAAAATACCACTCCACAGATGGGACCGTGCGTAGCCTGTCTCTGATCCGCCCTAACGTGTTAGGACCTCGATTTCCTCTGTGGTCAGCGCCGCGTCATAGATACGAACATCATCAATCAGGCCGGAGAAGAAAGTACCTGTACCAAGGGCCTGGCCGGCACCAAAGTAAAGACCTCCGCTCGATTGTACTCCACCTACATAACCGGCATCCACAACAACCTCTGCGCCATCTACGTACAAACGCCTTTTCATTGCGATAATATCAAACACGAGGCCGACGTGATGCCATTGACCATCAGTGATTACCGACTCCGACTCTAATGGGCCGAAGTAGATATCCATTAATCCGGTCATAAGGCTGCCGTCCGACGGATTTGCGCCAAGCCATGTGCTTCCGGGGTTAGTGGTTGGTCCCACAGGGGTATCGATAGTAGTATCTGCCTGGGAGATAATCACCTGGCCGGGCAAACCGCCTTTGAGCCAGGCAAAAACGCTGAATGAACCATCAGCGGGATTCAGGATAAAATTGGTCTCAACACAATCATCGATACCGTCAAGGAGCAATGCACCATCTATCATGCCACCTGTAGTTTGCCAAGCAGGTTCTCCATGAAGCGTTGCGTCGTATTCGCCGATGCTATCGTAAGCAGTGTCACCTGCTTCCTCATCCAGCTTCCATTGCGCAATCAGACGATAGTCCTCAAACAAGTGTTCAGCGAGGACGATAAGGTCCTGGACATCTACGATGCTGTCTCCGATAGGCGTCGGACCGATGTCACACAATGGGTAGTCCTCACCCCAGTGGTCAACAATTATACACATGTCGGCAGAATCGACAACTCGATCACCATTGAGGTCAACGACGGGGAGGATTGGAGCCTGCCATATGTCCCAACCACCATACCCACCAGTTCGATCGGAGTGGAAGCGGATCGCAAATCCGTCGGCGGAGATGTTCGGGCACCGCTCGTCAGCCGAACTGTTTACAACCGGCCCAATATTGATGGGTTCCTTCCAAGGGTCGCTTGCCGTGTCCCTCGTCGTCACATACATGTCATGTCCGCCGACACCACCCGGCTTGCCGGAGCTAAAGAGAAGAGTACGGCCGTCCGCAGTAGTGTGTGGACCAAAGTCCCAGGTCGAAGTGTTGATAGTTGGCCCAAGATTCACAGGCTCTCCCCAAGGGTCGGAGAGAGTTGCACGCGTTGTCACCCATATATCAAAATCACCATATCCACCAAGACAACGGGAGCTAAAGTAGAGCGACAGACCGTCTGCCGAGATGTAGTTGCCATCCTCAAAATACGGACTGTTGAGAGTTGGTCCAAGGTTGACCGGTTCTCCCCAGGGATCGTCTTTCGTTGCTCGCGTGGTGACATACAGGTCCGGCTCACCCGACCCACCAGGTCGATCAGAGGCAAAGAAGAGGGATAGGCCGTCGGCTGAGATATTCGAGGCGCCGTCCCAGTAACTTGTGTTGACGGTTGGGCCAAGATTCACAGGTTCTCCCCATGAGTCATTAGTTGTAGCCCGCGTTGTTACCCACATGTCGTTACTACCAAAACCACTTGGCCGGTCGCATTCGAAGTAGAGTTCCAGCCCATCGGCAGTTACGCTCGGAGCACCCTCAATAGATGCACTGTTGACCGTTGGGCCAAGGTTAGTGGGCTCGCCGAAAGTGAAATCTGCTTTCGCAATATCCGCAGTTAGCCCCAATACTAAGACCAAAATTGCTAAAATTTTTGTCGTTTTCATCTATTTCTCCTTTCCGAAAAATTGTTAAACCAGCGTATTTGAATGTCACGCTTTACATAGAGATCAGACAAGCATCCCCATCCCTGTTCTTGCTTTCGTAAGAAAACAGGGGGACGAGGCTGCCACCCGTCTGCGAGATTCTTCGCTGCGCTCAGAATGACATATGAATTGAACGCCATTTTGACTTCTCCTCCAAAAAGCTTTTTATAGCAATATCGGCAATCAATGAATAAAATTGGTATTAGACGTGAGTTTAATGCTATACCATCTTTCCTGTACTTTTCAAGAGAAAAAAACGAAAAAATCTGTGATACGTATCAATCGGTGCGATGAGTAGTTCTTGTTACGGAAACAGTATTTGTCATTCCCGCCCCGCATCGTGTGCGGGATAAACTCCAGCGGGAATCCAGCTTTTTCGCCCTGGGTCCCTGCTCCTTCGACCCATTCGACTGCGCTCAGGGCAGGCTTCGCTCAGGACAGGTTTCGCAGGGGTGACATCGTCGGTTTTTACTTTCCAAAACAGATACTAATTATCTTATATGTACTCTACCGTTGCCGGGGGCTTGGGAGTCAAGTCGTATAGACAGCGGTTGACGTCATCAATCTCACTAATAATACGCTCACATATATGCTGAAGCTTGTCCCAGGGCAGTATGGTGGCCGTTGCGGTCCGGGCATCGGTGCTTTCAATACAACGGACAACAATAATCTGGCCAAATTCGCGTTTGTTGTCCCGGATACCCGTTGCGCGGTCGCTCAGTAATACGGCCATATACTGGAACGCTCCACTGTCTCTAAGCTCTTCTTCGACAATTGCCGTTGCGGCGCGTACGGTTGTCAGCCGCTCCCGCGTCACTTCACCGACGATTCGGGTCGCCAGTGCCGGGCCGGGAAATGGTATCCGCTGAGAGATTTCAGCCGGCAGCTTTAGAAACTCACAGACTTCGCGAACGCCGTCTTTTCGCAAGGTCTTGAGCGGTTCGAGGACCGAATAGCCGTAAGCTTCTTCAGGGTCGATGCCAAGCTGAGCAAGAATATTGTGCTGACGTTTGATGCCGGCTATCGTCTCTTCGATATCGGTCAGAATAGTACCGTGGAGCAGGAACTTCGCACCGGATTCCCTGACGAGGCGGCTGAACACCTTCGCGTAAAATGTATCGGTGATGGCCTGCCGTTTTTCTTCCGGGTCGGTCAGGCCGGCCAGCGCAGAAAGAAACTCCTCCCGGGCATCCACTAATTCGACAGGTATTCCCATATCCGCAAAGGTCTTGACCACCCGCTGGGGTTCGCCCTGGCGCATTAGGGCATTGTCAACAAAGACCGTTTTGAACTGCTCCCCAAGAGCGCGATGGCCGAGCACCGTTACAAGAGAGCTGTCGACGCCACCGCTGAGGGCGTTAATAGCCGTTGCATCTCCCACCGTTTGCTTGATTTGGGAGATTTGTTCCTCGACGAATTTCTTGCAATCCATTGTTACAACCTCCATGTGAACTCCTTTCTTTGATAATAAAGCAGGTTCAAGTTCGATGGTGGAACTTTAGCAGGTTGGCCGGGAAGCGTCAAGAATAGAATCAAATATATCCAAAGCAGGGTGTGGCCGGATTTTTTGGCAAGTGATTTTGGCCTTATCGGAGAAATTGGGTTTGTTTTGGGTTTGTTTTTTTGGGGCCTGAGGGCGGTTTCATTTTCATAATCCTCTATAAAATATAAGTTTACGTTCATTTTGGGCCTTTCGGAGATTGGGTTTGTTTTGGGTTTGTTTTTTGGGGTGCTAAACAATCGTTTTTTCTGTAATCCTTTGTTAAAGTTAAGTTTACGTTCATTTTGGCCATTTCGGAAATTGGGTTTGTTTATTCGGACTATAAAATCATCTTTTTTTCTGTAATCCTTTATAACATATAAGTTTACATTCATTTTGGCTTTTCGGAGATTGGGTTTGTTTGGGTTTGAATTGGGTTTGTTTTTTCCACTTAGCCAAGTGTCCAATTTTTCATATTTACTTTTCATATAAGAGTTTACGTTAATTTGAGCGTCCTTGACATTGGGTTTGTTTTGCATAAAAAGTAGCTGATTTGTAGAGGATTCTCTACAGATGTAGTGCCTTATAGGCACGTAAATATCTGGTGCCTTATAGGCACGTAAATACAGGGCCTTATAGGCAGGTAAGTTAGTGAAGAGTGAGCTAAAGTGCCTAAAGTGAGCTAAAGTTGGATTATCGATGCTTGTAAATGGTTCATAGTTCATGGTTCATTGGTTAATTTAGTTAATATGGTTAATTTGGTTAAATGGCTCATTGGTTATTTTTTGAGAATTTTTGCCACCAAGTCACGAAGACTCGAAGGAAACCACGGATTACACAGATTTTCACGGATTAGAGAAATATAAAAAGTGCCACAGAGCACACAGAGACCACAGAGCTAGTTGGCTGGCGGTGCATCCTCGGCACAAATCCGGGCTAATGCGAGCATCGCCCGCAGCTTGTCCCTCGGCCGCTGGGCAACTTTACAGTTGCCCACTTGAAAACAAGTACGCCAGCCTGCTCTTTGATGTTGACTGAAACGGTTCATAGGATTAACTATCGACCATTCAATAACGATGCTTTTTGGCGTGTATCTGCTGATACGAAAACGTGCGGTTCTCCGCTATATCTTCGCCTACTGGCGGTTTATGTTAGCCTGCCAGCCCCTAAGGGGCAGGCGAACATGCGGGTATTTTAACATTTTTCAAACATAAGTCAACAAAAAAACGGCCCAAAATGCAATTTTTTTGCACGACCTGGTGATTTATGGCGTTATGTTGTAGCTATTTGGAGTTTGAGAGGATAGTTCGGTGATGGGTGTGAGGGAAAACGCAATGGGCTTTAAGGAATGGTTATGAAATTATTTCGATTCAATATTGTGTAGTTTAACAGGACCAATCTCATTAAAGAAGCCTACCTTTAGACCAGGTGTGAATTCGGCGAACAAATTTGAAATCTTCCCCTGTTTATCTACAAACTGATATTCTTTCCCGTCAACCTTAAATTGGAAAAGCTTCTTTGATTTGTCAATCTCTATATCGACTGGAAAAATCGCTTTTTTTAAAGGTGGGTGTTTGTCTTTTGCAAACATAATCGGTATCCAAAAGTATCTCTGCGTGCAACGAAGAAGACAGTTCGGTTTATCTGGATGACGCCTGTTATCGAGTCGCAACATCTTGAAATTGCCGTCATCTTTGAAATTGAAAACAAAATTGAATATCGAGTTATGCGGTAGTTCCAGATTGAAAGACAAAGATAAACTCTCTGTTACGATAGACTTAGTAGTAATAAATGAATACAATCTTGTACGGTCCCAGTTCAGATGGAGAACATGCTCTTTATCGTAGTCAGGACTACCGGCGACCTTTTGGTAAATATCTTTACCTATAAATATGTTTTGAGACAGATAACTAAGCGTTACGTTAAGCAATCCCAGAGCCATTTGGGCTTGACCTAAATCAATAGCCCAGGCTTTTTGCTTTTGTGCTTGGGGGTGAATGAAGTTCCTATAGTCTCTAAAAAGCTTATATGTTTTCTCCAATCCTTCAATTTTAGGTAATATGCCAATGTCTCTTAAAAGAGTGTAAAATTCATCTATTGAAATCTTATCAAATCGTTTTGGTTTTCCTTTTTGCGTAGTGGGGTATGTAGTTAAGTTTCTAATATCATCCTCAAAAATTTCAGCAAGATGTTTGAATATGCCTTCTATGGTGCTGACCGATAGAAAGATGATGCTGTAGTTTGCATTTACTGTAAAAACTCTATCTATTTCATTCAATCGGTCATACAAAATATTTCTGAAATCGATGTCGTCAATGAAAGATATCTCTTTCCTGGTAATTTCAGTTTGTTTTTCCATTACAATATGTTCTTTTGTTCTGAAGTTCTTCAATTAGAAGGCCGTGGTAAAATAGACTGTTGTATAACTACTGGCCATATAATCACCATATAAGAATCCCGTTGCCGTTTCATTGTCCGCATAACCGCTATGCGAAACATACACGAAAGGAGCGAGATTTGCAAGAAAAACCTTTATTTACTGGGCTATGATTGTTGCAATTATTGATAGGCCAATAGTATGATATTGGAGCGAGTTTTTTTGGTTTTGATGATGGCGAGAATGATTGGGTATATGTTGACGTGGACTATGTATGGGACGTGGTTGCAGGGAGATAAACGTGGATATATTAAGGACGGCGAGGTGCTTGGAGAAGACAGGCGTCTGTACGAGGTTAATCAGGGGCGTCTAAAGGGAAGGGCCAGGAGGCTCGACAAGAGAGACAAGATAGTCGTGCGAGATGCAATACTGTCAGAAGCGAAAAGGCTGGGTCAGGAAATCCTGGCAATCGCAGTGTGTTCGAATCACGTTCACGTAGTCGTTAACTGCATAGACGAGCCCTTTGAAGTTGCGGTGGCCCGATACAAGAAAGCCGGGCGGGTGGCGCTGCGCGAGACAGGATTCGAGGGGAGGGTTTGGACTCGGGGGTATGATAAGCGGTTTTGCTTTGATGAGGCGTCTTTGGAAGAGCGGATTCGGTATGTGCAGGGGCACGATTCATAGAAATACGAACAAAGGATTTGATGGTCGCTGGTTGTTTGGGGGGAGAACCCCGGGTGGAACCCGGGGCTAAGCGAGGCGGAGGCCCTGGCGGTGCCAGGGCGGTTTTTTAATTGACCCCCAAATAAATCCTTCGACTCCTTCGGTAGAACTCAGGACATGCTTGCTCAGGACAGGTTTGGGGGGTAAATAGTATTGCGATTGCTTTTGTGCCTTATAGGCACATAAGCTCTTAATCAGCGGGGCCAGGCTAAGGGGAACGTTTCCTCACGGAGATGGGCGTCAACATGGCCATCGAGGAAAGCACAATTGCCCTTTCCTCCCAACGGATTCCCGGATGGAGCATAATGAAAACCCGCAATAACATCCCAGAACTGCCCCACGCCTTCGGGGCCGGGCTTGATGAGGCGGTAGCTGCCGGTTTGGCTAAGCCATCCTGCTATCATGGAATCGTCACCTGGAACCATATACGTGTCGTTAAGGCCGGAGACGTTATATTGAGTATCAACCAAGGCGCTTTCCTCGGTGAATGAAAATGTCTCTGCAGGACGCTTGACTTCGGAGAGCTTCATCACTCTCGATTTTTTTACGCTATCACCGGGGCTGCCCAGATACGCGTTCATAGTATAATTGTACCAGGGTAAATAGTTCCTGAGATTGCCGGCATCGGCTTGATAAAAGTGGTCCTGGGAAGCACTGTGGGATATCCGTGAAAAAGTTGGACAGATGAAAGCCCGGGCATCCTGCAAATAGGGGAAAAATGGGCTCGCATATTCCGGATGGTTTCTAAGATACAAGTCCCCATTGCACCAACGCAGGTGGATTGGACTGATGAGTCCCGACTCCACAGGATAAGGAGCCGTCTGCGAAAAATAACAACTGCTTGGATTACAAAATGTGTCGTCGTTATCCGTAGTATACATTTGTATCGCGAGGGTATAATTTTTCAGGTTGGCTTTGCATGCTGCGCGTTGTCCCTGCTCTCTGGCTTTGTTGAGGGCCGGCAGGAGAATTGCCATCAACAACGCAATAATGGCGATCACCACCAATAATTCTATCAGGGTAAAGCCTTTTCTTCTTGCCATCGCAGTCTCTCCTTCACAAATGGTTAATTAGTGAGTGGACAACTCACAACTCACTAAATTTGCTTTCTATTCCGTTATTATAACAAATCTAACCTGAAATTACCACTGTCCTGCATTTTTTTTCTGCTGAGCGGAGTCTGCTCGATAACAAAATTATTTGATTAAAGACGAGAACATTTGTATTATTAAGGCAAGTCTGATACTTTGGAGCAATTGAGATGCTTAGCCGTGTGGTTAAAGGCTCGGCCGGAGTGATAGCGAACACATAAGGCTTCTGCAAAATGGAGGTTAGGCATAACGCCAAAACATATAAGAATTAAGCAAAATTGAGGTTAGGCATATATTATTTAAGAAAATCAGGTTTTTTATTTTCTTAAATAATCAAGTAACTGTCTGCCGGGCAATAATTTATTGTTTGAAAAGAAAAAATTAAAAGACAATTTTTTCTTTTCAAAGTATGCCTAACCTCGATTTTGCAAAAAGACTTAAAACCTATCATAAAGGAGATAGACTATGAGCGGCATTTTTGGAGTAGTCTCGAAGGGGAATTGTGTGGAAACTCTCTTCTATGGCACGGATTATCATTCACACCTTGGAACAGAATACGGCGGCCTGGCAGTCCTTGGCGAAGATTTTGTCCGTCAGATCCATGACATAAGCCAGGGCCAGTTTAAGTCAAAATTCTACGATGCTGATAAGTATATGAACGGCAATAAAGGTATCGGTGTTATCAGCGCATCCGATGAACAGCCTATTTATCTAAACTCAAAGTTTGGGCCGTTTTGTATAGCTACGAACGGAATTGTAGAAAACACCGAAGAGCTGGCAGCAAAGCTGTTAAAGAAAGGAATATCTTTTAGCGAGGTAAGCAAGAAAGTAGTTAATGCCACAGAGTTAATAGCAAAATTGATCAACCAGGGAAACAACTTGATAGACGGCATAGAGAAGATGTTTAGCGCTATAGAAGGCTCTTGCTCACTCTTGTTACTCAATAGAGCGGGAATATATGCAGCAAGAGACCGATTTGGATATACACCACTTATTATCGGCAAGCGCGAAGATGCATGGGCAGTGACGAGTGAGACCAGCGCTTTTCCAAATAATGGCTTTGAGATAACAAAACACATTGAACCGGGAGAGATAATCCTGATAAATGAAGATGGCATTGTGCAAAGAAGGCCGGGCGGCCGAAGCGTCAATCAGATTTGCGCATTTCTCTGGATATATACCGGCTTTCCTGCATCGACCTATGAAGGAATAAATGTAGAGGTAGTCAGGGAAAGATGTGGGCGTTTCCTTGCAAAGCGCGATAAGGATATTGATGTTGACCTGGTTTCCGGCGTTCCTGACTCCGGATGCGCCCATGGATTAGGCTATGCGATGGAGTCCGGCAAACCTTTCAGACGCCCCCTTGTTAAATACACACCAGGTTATGGTAGAAGTTATACTCCACCTTTGCAACAGACACGCGACCTCATTGCAAAGATGAAGCTCATTCCCATTAAGGAGGTAATTGAAGGTAACAGCATTGTTGTATGTGAGGATTCTATAGTGAGGGGAACCCAGCTCAAGAACTTTACAATAAAAAAACTCTGGGATTGCGGCGCCAGAGAGATACACATAAGACCGGCCTGCCCACCGCTGATGTTTCCGTGCAGGTTCAATCTTTCCACTCGCTCCATCAATGAGCTTGCAGCCCGTAAAGCCATTCGTGGTCTCGAAGGTTATGACTTAGAGGATGTGTCGGAATATATAGACCATAATTCTAAAAAATACAAACAAATGGTGAAATGGATTGCTAAGGATTTAGGAGTCTCAACACTTAGATATCAGACCGTGGATGATATGGTTAAGGCCATCGGGCGGCCGAGAAAGAATCTATGTCTCTATTGCTGGACCGGCGAATGTCCAAAATCAGCATGTCCAAAATCAGCAATAGAAATAGTGGAAGCAAAGAAAGCATCTGTAAAGAAAACAACAGAAAGAAAAGCCGCACTCAATCCGAGATTTTTGTAAATCCTCGTCGTCTGAATTTGCCGAGTGGACTTGATGAGAGACGATGGATACGAACTTTTTGGACCAACAACCATGATGGAAACGGTATGTTCCCAAAGATTCCAAAGCAGACTCCGCCGACCCGTCCTCCGCAGCAGCCCCGCTACGGAGGGTAGAAGCAGCTACGTCGCTTAGCGAAGGCGGATGCGAAATCTTAGATTCTCATGGAGCAAGAATCATGACCAGGACGCAAAGCAATAGACATCACTCAGATTCATTCACTTCGACAATGAAGGTGGCTGCTCTGGTACTGAGCACTTTCGGGGCCTTAATGTTCGGCATTGTGGAACCGATTGGGGCCGTCCCAGGCGGGATGACTCAGAGGGGTAACTTTCGCAGGCCGACTAATGATGATGAGCTGAAGTACTGGCTCAAGAATATGATCTGGTACCATCGCTTCACGAACGTCGAGATAGCTGCTGCGACCGGTCTAACAAACAACGAGATCGTCACGGCGATGGAGAAGTTTAACATTCGCCGGGACAATCGTATTGAACCGGATGGGGAGCTGGCTCTGTTTGTGCTGCCGTATCCGGGAGGGCGACATCCGCGAATAGGCTTTGTGGAAGGAGCTATCGACCCGCAGCGAGAAACAAAGTTCAGCGTCTTTACGCCCTGGGACCGCGACAGCTATGTCGTGGTCGATGTGCCCGAAGCCATCTGGTCGAATTTAGGGCTGACCTATCTGGCCCATACACATATAGACACGGTCTGGACCAAGCAGGGCATCACTCTGCCAAAGCTGGAATGGAAGCGCCGTCCCAAGGGAATGCTGGATATCGAGCGAGAGCTTCCGAACGCCATCGCATTCGGGGTGAAGGTCAAGCCGACGAAGGAAGCGGTGCGAATGGAAATGTGGCTCAGGAACGGCACAAAGCAGCAATTGAGTGATTTGCGGATACAAAACTGCGTGATGACAAAGATGGCAGCGGGCTTCGAGCAGCAAACTAATGACAATAAGGTCTTTACTAATCCTTATGTAGCCTGCCGATCCAGCGACCACAAGCGCTGGATTATCACTGCCTGGGAGAACTGTCACCGTTCCTGGGGCAACCAGAGTTGCCCGTGCTTTCATTCGGACCCGAATTTCGCCGATTTAGGGCCGGGCCAGACCGCCCACCTTCGCGGCTGGCTTTCGTTCTACGAGGGAGAAGACATCGAAGCAGAGTTCAGACGCATTGAGTCAACCGGCTGGCGAAGCAAGTGAACAAACTGTAGAGGGCCCTCTGGCCGAATCAGATGCAAGGCAGTGATTTGTGATTGACGATTTTCGATTCTTTCTTCGTAGCTGCCGCCGTTTACTTCGCCAAACGAAGCAGCGGGAGCGAAGAATGAACTGCCGATTTTATTTGAGCTCGTTGAGATGTGTTGCATAATTCGAGAGATTATCCTTGACGGGAAAGCGGCTAATTTGGTATAAATAAGATTGTTTAGGCTTGAACCGGCATGGAGCCCACCCTGAGCAAAAAGCCTGCCCTGAGTAAGCCGTTGCCCTGAGCCCGTTCGGCTACGCTCAGGGTAAACTCCGTCGAAGGGTCGAATGAAAGGTTATCTGTGGATTCCGGTTGTCGGGCTTGCTGAATTGTGGAGTCTTTTTCGATATAGGAGGAGTTATTATACAAGACACAGAATTTTAACAGCTTCGTGCTCGCACCCCCTTGTCTGCTGCCTGCACCCGTTGGGTAGCCGCAGGCACGGGTGTCGCAGACTGCAAAGGGGGTAACGCGAGTACAGGTGCTTTACAAGTGGGCATTTTTGCATTTCAATTAACAACCTGTATTTAATTTTTGAAGGAGGATTGTTATGTGTAAGAAATTTATTTACCTGTTTTCTTTTGTCTTGGTGCTTGGCGTAGCAAGTAATGTTCAGGCCGTGCCATTTAGTTTGGTGCCTACGTTTGATGGGCACGTCAGCAATGACGCAGATGAGGGGCCGGATACAAGCCCAGGCGGAACAGGCATGCATATACGCGATGTTAGCAGTAGACGCCGTGTGGGATTCGTGACATACGATCTCTCTGAGATTAAATCTCAAGGTGCCATTTTCTCAAATATGAGCTTCAGTAATTACGGGCATGACACCGGAGTCGTTAACGTCTATGGGGTTCTTGAGGCATATGAAGACCTCGTTGCCGAGGGAATCACCTGGAACACTGCTCCTGGTGTTCAGAATGACCCCACCCCAGAGCTCGATTCGGGGGTTCTTCTGGACCTGGCCGACGTGACCGATATATTGTTGACATTTAATGCGCCCCCTCGAGGAACAAGGGAGTCAACCGAAACAAGTGAGGCCTTAGCAGATTTCCTCAACAACGACACTAATGGATTTGTAGCGTTTATGTTTGCGTCTCCAGCGGGCGGTAATGCTATCGTACGAACCATCGAAATGGGGGAAGATGGCGGGATGTGGCTTGAGGGAGATATTGGGGGCTTTCTCGAAACGGCACGGAATCCTGAACCTGCTGATGGTGCTTTACTTGCGGATACATGGGTAACCCTTGGCTGGAGGCCGGGAGATTTTGCCATTTCGCATGATGTCTATTTAGGCGAAAATTTCGACGATGTGAATGATGGTACTGTTGATACATTTCAGGGAAATCAGACCTCAACGTTTTTTGTTGTCGGCTTTCCCGGATTTCCTTATCCGGATGGCCTTGTCCCTGGCACGACTTACTACTGGCGAATCGATGAGGTCAATGACACCGAGCCGAATAGTCCGTGGAGGGGTGACGTCTGGAGCTTTGCGGTCCCGCCCAAGACCGCATACAATCCCGACCCGACTGACCGTGCCGAGCTGGTAAACCCGGATGTAAGGCTTAGCTGGACAGCAGGTTTCGGTTCGAAATTGCACACCGTATATTTCGGTGACAATTTTGACGATGTGAACAATGCCGCCGGGGGTCTCCCACAGGGAGAGACAACCTATACTCCCGGCACACTTAAATTGGCTAAGACTTACTACTGGCGGGTCGATGAGTTTGATGCCGTCGCCACGTATAAAGGTGACGTCTGGAGCTTTACTACTCAGGGCGCCGTCGGGAGCCCGGATCCGGCTAATGGCGCTGTGGATGTAGAGCATACGCCGGTTCTTACCTGGTCGCCGGGAGTCTATGCTGCTTCGCATCAGGTGTACTTCGGTACAGATAAAGAGGTCGTACGCAATGCTGATACTGGCTCGCCGGAGTATAAAGGCACCAGGGACCTTGGCTCTGTGAGCTATGACCCCGGAAAACTTGAGTGGGATAGCACTTACTACTGGAGGATTGATGAGGCCAATAACGCCAATCCAGACAGTCCGTGGACAGGCATCCTCTGGAGCTTTACGACAGCCAACTTCCTTGTCGTGGACGATTTTGAATCCTACAATGACCTTGATCCCGATGACCCCGAAAGCAACAGGATATTTAATGTGTGGATAGACGGATACGACGACCCGACAAACGGTTCTCTTGTTGGTTATGATAATCCTCCATTTGCCGAGCAAACTATCGTTCACGGAGGCAACCAATCGATGCCGCTCTACTACGACAATAGTGTCGGTTACTCTGAGGCGACGTTGACATTGACTTACCCGCGTGACTGGACCGAGAAAGGTGTCAACATGCTGACAATTTGGTTCAGAGGCATTTCGGCTAACGCCGCTGAGACTTTATATGTTGCCCTCAACGGCAATGCAGTAGTAACAAATGATAATCCGAATGCAACCCAGATAGGCAACTGGACCCGATGGAATATCGACCTGCAGGCCTTTGCAGACCAGGGCGTGAACCTTGCCAATGTCAATACTATTGCTATTGGTTTTGGCGACAAGAAGAATCCATTAGCTGGCGGTTCGGGTATGATGTACTTCGATGATATTCGTTTGTATCCGCCGCCGGAACCGGCACCTTAAGCAGAGATTTGGCTGGCAATTATAATTGACATTGACATAGCTGATTTGCATCAATTCGGGGCTTATACTGAACGATTCGGTATAGGCCCTGTTTGTTTTCACAGGCATTAAAGTTGACCCATTACTCCTTTCCTGCTTGGGTTAGCCCAACTTTCGCAGTTAGGCGATGAAAACACGATTTTAAAAAATATTTTCCTGCATAGTGTTTCATTATCCCCCAAAATACTCTCAAACCTTGCATGGTGAAGACCTACCCTATTGCAAAGCTATTTCTCTGCTGCGAAACTACAGGTATGTTTCTGAGAAGTTATAAACGCAAGAAGAACGGCAAATGGCATGAATATTTCAGCATCGTGGAAAATCGCAGGCTTGCCAACGGCAAGACAGTTCAGCGGACGGTTCTGTATCTGGGTGAAATAACTTCATCACAAGAAAACACATGGCACAAAACGCTGCAAGTTTTCGACGCAGACAGCGGTAAACAACAGCAGAAATTACTGTTTGCTGAGGATGTCACGATCGCAGAATGCGACATTGATTCGATAAAGGTGAAACTTTCACAGATGCAGTTATGTAGGCCTCGCTCATTTGGTGATTGCTGGCTGGGTTGTCATTTGTGGCAGAAACTTGGGCTTGATGAATTCTGTTCACACCGCCTTGACGGTTTGCGTTCAGATATTTCCTGGGCAAAGGTGCTCAAGCTTCTGGTGGTAAATCGCCTTATACATCCGAGCAGCGAATTTTATATACACCGGCAATGGTTTGACAAGACCGCGATGGATGAGTTACTGAATACCAATTATCGAATAGCAGCCAAAGACAGGCTGTATCGTTGTCTTGACAGAATACTGAAGCATAAAGAGGATTTGTGTAAACACCTTAAATCCGAATGGCAGGACATGTTCGGCCTTGAATTCGATGTGCTGCTTTATGACCTTACCAGCACATACTTTGAGGGTTTGTTTGAGCAAAATCCCAAAGCCAAATTCGGTTATAGCAGGGATAAACGCTCAGATTGCAGACAGGTTGTAATAGCCCTTATTGTCACGCCTGAAGGCTTTCCGATAGGCTATGAAGTTTTGCCGGGCAATACTCTGGACAAGACCACGTTACGGCTCTTTCTTGAAAGAATAGAATCGATTTATGGCAAAGCACGCAGAGTATGGGTGATGGACAGAGGCATTCCAACAGAAGATGTACTATCTCAGATGCGTGATGAGAACATACAATACCTCGTTGGCACTCCAAGAGCTATGCTGAATAAACTTGAAAACAGGCTGGTCGAGTTGGACTGGAAGCAGGCCAACGATAATGTTTTAGTAAAACTGTTGGCCGAAGAAAACGAGTTGTATGTACTGGCAAAAAGCAAAGACCGCAGAGCTAAAGAAAGGGCTATACGCAAGTATAAACTGCGTAAATATCTGTTGGGACTTGCAAGACTGCGTAAGAACTGTCGTAATCGTGACAAACTCCTCGAAAGACTTGGAGCCTTGAAACAGCAGTCAGGCAAATCCATCAAATGTGTTGACCTGACAATACCGCCGCAAGGCAGCAAAGTTACACCGGAGAATTTCAGCTATAGTTTGAACAGAAATATTTATAAAAAGATGATATTGCGGGATGTCATGTATCTGTTGAGAACCAATCTTACTGAAACAAAGCCCGATGTTATCTGGGAAAGATATGTTCTGCTCACTCAGGTTGAGGCTGCATTTAAGAGCTTAAAGAGCGACCTGGCGGTCCGTCCGGTTTATCACCAACTTGAGCATAGAGTTGAGGCACATATATTTGTAGCTTTCCTGGCGTATTGCCTGATGACTACTTTGCGGCAAAAACTACGCTGTCATGCTCCCGGCCTGACGAGCAGAGAGGTCCTTGATAAGCTCAGTGCAATTATGATGATAGATGTGCGGATACCGACAACGGATGGCCGAATGCTTGAGATGCGTCGATACAGCCAGCCGGAGATTGAGCAGCGAATAATATTGGATAAGCTTAAGGTGAACTTACCGAAGCAGCCGCCGCCAAAGGTGTATAGTCGCCAGTTAAATAGCAAGGTTTGTGGTGGAAACTAACCGAACTGGCGCTATCAATAATACCGTTTTCGGTGCCTAACTGCGAAAGTTGGGTTAGCTGGTGTGATGGTGATGGAGAGGCTGGTGCCCCAAAGGAATTACAATAATTCATCGGCCCTGATGCGATTGACGATTCCATCGACAGATTCGCTTCGATCTATGGTATAAAAATTCAATCCAGGCACTGACGCTTTGAGCAATTCCTTGTACCGGCCTATCGCAAACTCGATTCCAAAATTAACAAGCGCTTGCTTGTTACTTTCATAGAAGCCTCCTTAAGGTTCTCGCCGCGATGTGTCGCAGCGGGTATGATTTCTGTTTTTCCGGAACACGCCTTAATTCAGTATGCGGAATTAGGTTTTGTTTTTGTTTTCCTGGAGGGCTCGGTGCAGGAGATGTCCCAGGATAATAATAACGACCAATAGTGCCATAAGTACCATGGCGGCGTATGAACTGTAGGATGCCACCCGGCCATGGAATTGGTGTAGAAAAAAGGCCCAGCCAAAGATGGCAGCGCAAGTCCCGGTCAGCACAACGGTGATATTAAGCCAGACTCGCAGTCCCAGCAGAAATCCAATCACACAACCAACTACCGGGCCGGTCATCCAGAATGGAAACCAGACGAAAACAAAAAGCCCGATGATACCATACCTTTGAACTTTAACTTTGTGGGTTTCGGCAGACTTATGGATATGCTCGAATATGTTCTTTAGCCAGTTAATCACCAATAGATGCCGCCAGCTAAAGACAAACAAGGGATAGAAAATAAGCACCAGAATTGTTTCAATTATTATACAGATGGGTATGACCGTGATAGGTTCAAATTTCTGTGAGAATCCGAAGGCCATGCCGGCAGCTCGGCCGAACATGATATGAGTAGCGGTCATTCCAACCAGAACCTGGGATTCCTCCGGAGACAATAGCACCTTAACGCCGAGCCAGAAAGTATATATAAATGCCAGAGCGACACCGATTAGTAAAAGTCGGCCCTCTGAGCTGGTTAGAAGAGTTGCCTTTAACTGATTTTTCTGTTCCGAATTCGTCTCGTCCGCTGGTTGTTCTGTTTTTTCTTCCATACCTTCAATATCCAATCGTAAGGTCAATGGCGGTCGACTATTTTAACTGATATTTCCCATTGTTTCCAGTCGTCAGAAGTGGCAAAATGCAGCAAAATGAGGAAAATTTTGACATGCCGGCAAAGCCGGGACAAGGGTGTTTTGGCCATACAATCCGGCTTTCCTGCCGCGACGTGTCCGCGACACGGCGGGAGCACGCGTCTCTGGATAAGAGAAATGGCGGCGAGAAATTGTCACAGGGACTCCTTACAGGGAATAACCTATCTAAGGTAATATAGGAGTGTCTCGGTTTTGCCATCTCTTAATAGCTCGATTTTCATAGTTGGCAGCTTCCTTGCTTTCTTGAAAATCTCGTAAGCTCGTCGCTTGCTGTTTAACGGGTGTCCGTTCACTGCGCGAATTATGTCGCCGCTCTTAAGGAGAAGGTCTCTTGCTAACAATATTTTGTCCAAGCCGGTTATTCGAAGCCCTTGTATTTGGCCGTTGATGTGATAGGGCTCAATAACTGCTTTCCTTAATATTGTTTCTACACATTTAGCTTTAGTTCTTATCCTGGTTAGTGCTTCTATTGTTGTTGTGCTCGTTTTCACAGTATCATTATCACTCGTTTTTTCGATGTTCAGGCCCGGAGATATTTCAGTAGTAACGCTGCCATCGGAGAACCGCTCGGTACCAAAGGCATCACCAAACAATTTTAAGTTAGAGCCGTCCTCATCCGACTGTATTAGGCCGGTGCCGGTAGCACTGTTAGACCAGTAGTCCCCGATCAAAGGTTCCGGCAGGTTCGGTATCTCAGGCATGGTAGTACATTCGCTACCACTAGCTGATGTTGGTGTCACAATTCTCTCCCTGTGCCACGCGATCATGGCTGTCCCAAAGGCATAGAATAAGATAACGCCAACAAGAACCCACTGGCTTGTGAACCGAATCGGACGCCTATGCATTTTTTATCACCATCCTTTCCTCTTCACAAGAGACGCGGAATTTTATACGGTTTCCATATACCTCCTACATATCGCTGTTCGAGATGGTTGCCGAACAGGCTGCGATCGCCGTCGTTCGAAAAGCTCGCCTGCCGAACAGTCAGCTCGCTTGTCTACAAGCCTGGGACTGCTCACGCTGCGGCTGATAGCGACGTGCTATCTCAGAGCGAGATTAAGACGACGATTGCAGTGCTCTGTTAGTGCTATGTATATGGAGTAGGGCTCTGTTCGACAACTTTTCTCTTGTGAAACAGACAGAGAATGATAGCCAAAGCGATTAAACCAACGAGCCCATTCTCGCCCAGAGTGTTAAGCAGCCCGGTAAGATTAGTGACGATCCCACCAAAGAAAGGAACAGCACTACCAAACAATATCTCCACTACAATTCCCAGGGCAATTAACAACAAGGAAATTTCTGTAATCTCACCAATCCATTTTTTAATTTGTTCGAAATAATTCATTGTTCAATCTCCCATACTCATAAATGTCAATGTCGTAAAAAAATAAAGGCCTTGATAATCAGGCTGACTTACTCTCATATTTCTTTTAGCCATAATCTGACTATATAAAGTATAAGAAACTTTTAGGAGAGTGCAAAACCATAGCGTTTTCTTAGCTATGTAGCTATAATATTATAGGACATCAGACCGCGACTGCATTTCTCGCCATCCCTACCCGAAAGAGCATATCTTCCAGTCCGATATTTAGTTGGAGTACGTCGGCACAAATGATAGGGCGCTTGTTGGGAAAATGTAGAAAACGACAAAACAACTACCTATGCTGACTCAACAATCCGCCTCAGGTGGATTCTATAACGGGATTGTTGTGGGAAAAAACTGATTCCTCAAGGAAGCCTTATCATTCTGGAATTCATCCTATTATTCCAGGCGTCAGGGCAGTCGAAATGAAAAATACTCCGCATGGGGCGAACTTCGAAGAAAAAAAACATGAAAAGGCCCTGCCATTTGACAGGGCCTTTCGGTTCTCAAGCCCTGCTGTTTGCTTAGCTGGGGATTACGTTGGTCGCACATGGGCCTTTTTTGCCTTGTCCGATCTCGAACTCGACCTTCTGACCTTCCTCAAGTGATGCATAACCATCCGTCTTAATTTCCGAGTGGTGAACAAACAAGTCATCGCTGCCGTCATCCGGGACAATAAAACCAAATCCCTTTCTCGAACTGAACCATTTTACTGTGCCTGTAGTCACTTCTACTTCTCCTTGGCCGGTTTACAAGCCACTTAAATAACATCTCTCATTTTTGATTTATTAGGGGCATACTCTTGAGAGACGAAAGAACATACCCCACAAACGCTTTACCATAATAGAGGGACTGCGAAAAATCAACAAAAATAAACCAAATAATTTGTAGGCACCTTATTGGTGACTCGTGGCCCTGTTTTTATATTCTTTCTTTCTCATAATGCAATATACCCAAGGTTTTGTCTTTTTCTGTTTATGTTTTTTTCGTATCGGCCTCTCCTCGTTAGGAGTTCCCTATTTTAGCCATTTGCTTATATCAAGGCTGAGCAATTCACGAATTTCGGGCTGGTCAAGGTTTTCCCTCGTGACCAGGGTGGAGCCCGTATCGATTCGCCCGGGCACCTGTTCACCCCGTATATGCTGGACTAAGGTTTTCACACCGAGATAGCCAATCTTCAGTGGATTCTGTACCACAAAGCCGTCCAGCTCGCCCGCTCGCAGGGCGGCAATCATTTTTTCGGAACTGTCAAAGCCAACGAATTTGACCTTTCCGGCATAGCCTGTATCCTGCAATGCACGCAGAATACCTAAGGTTGTCGGCTCCGTTGCACAAAAGATGCCATCGATATCCAGGCTTCCGTCGGTTCTGCCAAATCGGGAGAGCAAATTCTCAGCCGCCTTCAATGCACTCTCTGTTGTCACTCCGGCATATTGGTTGGAACTTACAATCTCGATGCCCTCAAAGGCTTGAATTCCATCAAGAAAACCGTCTTCACGTTTGGTTGTACTGTCGGAGCCTTCTGCGTACCGCAACACCGCGACTTTACCTCTGCCATTTAGCAGTTTCGCCATGTATTCACCGGCAAGCTGTCCGGCCTTGAAGTTATCCGTTGCGACGTAACTAACGTAGTTATCTCCCTGCAAGCCTGAATCAAAGATAACTACCGGAATACCATTTCGGATTGCCTCATCGACCGGCCGGCGTAACGCCGCGTCATCGAGGGGTGCCAATACAATTCCATCCACCTTTCTTATGATGATGTTTTCTACCACGGAAATCTGAGCCTCACGGTCATCCTCCTTGAGGGAGCCTTTCCAGAGGACCTTAACCTGCAGTTCCTGGGCGGCCATTTCGGCACCGGCATGGACAGTCTTCCAGAATTCGTGAATTGTGCCTTTCGGAATGACTGCAATGGTCAATTGCTCGTTTTGGCTTGTGAAATCCTTTTTGCTGCATCCTGTCAGACAAAGGCCGAGTACGGAAGCAAGTAAGAGAATTGTTGTTGCTCGTATCATTCTACATTCCTTATGCAAAAGCAGCGAGCCCCGTCCCGTTTTCGACGGACGGGTCGAGCCTGTATATACTTTACTAATTCGATGGCAGGAGCCGCACGGTTCCAAGTTTATATCGACGATGACTATCGTTGTTTTCATACGGCAAGGCAATAACGGGCGTACCATCGCGCGTTCCAACCGAGACATACAAATCGTACGCGCCGGGTTGTGTATTAGGTGCAAAGCCATACGTCTTCAGGGCCACAGCAAAAGTTGAAGCGATGGTCTTGACCGGGGCTTTGCCTTGTTTACCAACGGATAACTCGCGAACATCGAACGATTCGTCACAAAAGGCCGCGACGATTCCACCTTCTTCGTCCTTGAGAGTAAACGCAATAAAGCCCCCCGGGTAACAGGGCGCTACTCCGGCGTTGGTCCATGTGCTTTTGATTGTGAAAGGTTCGCCCAGGCGAATTTCTCCGGGGAAAGCGGCCTTCTTTAGTTGAATCCGATATCCCATTCGCCGATTGATTTTCTCAATGATTTCACGGTTTTCGTTTAGCAGGATTCGCGGCCACCAGTGGATTGACATATAGCTGGCGTGGTATTGCTCAACGGCCTGAAGCAAAAGCGAGCCGTCACCCCAGGCGTTTTTGCGTTTGCTTGAGCCGTAGTGCTCGTGCTCCAGGATAACAGGCAGCTTCGGCCAGAACTCCTGTGCCATCTCGGCGTGAAACCATGAGCGAGGTGGTGGCTGAACGCAGATGCTGTCGTCACGCAATGTCACGCCTTTGGACAGGGCATAATCGGTGATGGGAAAATGCCTTCCGGGTTCGCCCGGGCCGGCAAAATCGTCACTGATTGCCAGCAGAGTCTTTTTAAAATGCTTGCAGTACAAATCCACGTGGATTTTTCGCGTTTCAAAATCAAAGGGCAATTTAGAGCTTGCCCAGGTATGCCCTTCGCCCCAGACGCCGAAGGAACCGATATCAATAAATGCGACGTTAGTGTTGCCGTCGTATCTTTTGGCCATAGCGGCCAGAAAATTGTCGAGCTTTTTCAGAAAGACCGAGTCTTTGTAATCCGGTTCCCAGAACGGGCCATCTTCGTCCACGCCCTTGCCGACTGTGAAATTGTATCCCTTGGCACCGGCATCGTGGACCCATTTGGGGGTAGCCCAGCGCATCCAGGATTCGGTGCTGCTTATGCGAAGGGCAATCTGCTTACCCTTATCGAGCCAGCGCTGGGCGGGCGTGTCCAGCAGAGACCAGTTGAATTTGCCCTGCTGTGGTTCGAGGAACGACCAGGGCACCCGCAGATAAACACAGGATAGGCCCGGGAAGTCATCAAGCGTATCGGAGGGCTTTAGCTTCGAGCCATAGTTGGTTATGATGTTCGAATAAAAGTGCATCGTCCAGCCCATCTGTGGATTGATGAGCGCCCGACCGTGGTCAACGAGTTCGACTGTCTGCAGAGGCGATTCCTGCGCCGGTGCGGATGCAGCGGCCAGAACCGTGATACCCAAAAGAAAATATAGAAATTTATTCATCATACCGTCGTCCTTATGCTATTTGGGTTGTTCTGATACTTCTGGTCATTATTTACCTGAACCATTATAGTGAGTTCCTGCTTTTTTGCACCATGCTTTTCCGTTTTGGCGATTTTCAGTTACCTTAGCTAAACAGAGTTTCCCCTTACATCTTGGCCGGAAAATATGCAACGCCCGGCGCCCTGACTTGACAGCTCGGCCCGGCGACTCGTCAGGGCGGAGCCTGCCGCAGCACGGAGCTACGCCGGAGCAGGCTGGTCGTTCCGTATCGAAGTAGGGGATGTACAATACCTGTAAAGCTCAATCTTGAATTAATTGCAAGAATTCCTGCCTAACATTATAATGCACAATGACAACTCTTGCTGAACTTACATGCTGTTCAAAAGTCATCGTTCACCCCGCCCATCGGATAGGCTGGGTTCAATGTGAGAGAGTAGGCTATATGGAAACTAAATATAAAATACATCATATCCTTGAGGTCGTATTGCTGTTTGTTTGTCTGGCTGGTCTTCTTGCAGGAAATGCGCATGCGGATGATGATAGCCCATATCTCAAAGCCGTCCGTGAGTTCGCTGATAATGTGCTCAAGTATGGTAGAGATACATACGGCCCAAAGCATACGCCTTTATTTGTCGACGGTCTGAATATCCACACCCATGAGCCGGTGAAGTGGATTGCTCCCAATGGCGATAGATGGATTTTGTCGAACTTGGCGAGTCAGCAGAATCTGTTCCGCACACTAGATGGACTATCCACCGTTACTGGTGACCCTAAATATAAACAGGCAGCGATGGATGCGATAAAATATGCGTTTGAAAACCTGAGGAGTCCGAATGGATTGTTCTACTGGGGCCAAGTCACTGCATACAATGCGGGGGCAGATGATATTATATATGGATTGAGAATTAGAGGAGAAGACATACATGGATTGAAATTACATTATCCCTACTATGAGCTGATGTGGGAGGTGAATTCCGAGGAAACTAAGAGGTTCATTGAGGCCTTTTGGTCCGCACATATACTCGATTGGTCCAATCTGGACATGAATCGTTATGCTCTCCTTAGGGAGGCCTTGGAAGAACCTTGGAACCATCAATATAAAGGAGGCCCTACATTCTTCAAGAGCAAGCAGTCTGACGCTTCTGCGGCTATATACACTGGTACCTCTTTAGTTCACGCTGGCACTACGTTGTATAGACTCTCGGGTCAAGAACAACCGTTGATTTGGAGCAAACGATTGGCGGAACGTTACGTTGACACCAGACACCCTAACACGGGCATCAGCTACGAGAACTATAACAACCGTTTTCCCCAATTAGGGGACGATTTGAAAGAGCATTTCAATAACCCGCAAACGACATATTTTCCATACTACTCTTTTGATCTCAACATGCCTTATTACTACCCGGAGAATGTACAAGCCTATCCTTGGATGAGTATGCTCTTGACAGGCAAGATGCTTGGTGAAGAGGGTAAGGAATTGACTCGATGGGCCTTGGAAGAGTTCACAGCATGGGGTAAATCATCCTATCGTAAGAAGGATAACTGTTTTGTACCCATACTCACGGACGGGACCAAGCTAGAGGGATATGTATGGAAAGAAGCACCCGGGACCGGCCCTGATGGTCTCGTGGTGAAACCCTGGCCGGTTGGTATGCCATTCTTCTGGGCCTATAGTATAGTCTACAGCGCAACCGGCGATGACTTCATGTGGCAAATGGTTCGGGATATTGCACTGGGTAATGGTTTTGGGGACATTGGAGAAACGCCAGCTCAAGCTGTACAACTACAAATAGAAACGAACTGCTCCAGCGTTTACGGCCTCCTCGGTTTTCTGGAACTGTATGCGAGGACTGACAAGCCGGCTTATCTTGAGATGGCACAACGTATTGCTGACAATGTGCTGCTCAACCAGTTCCACAGGGGATTCTTTGTGCCGAGTAGAAAACATATCTATACCAGGTTTGACTGTTTCGAACCGTTGGCATTACTACATCTATACGCAGCTATAAAGCACAAAACAGGATCTGTACCTCGCGTCTGGCCGAGCGTACCGCTTTTCGTACCCCCGTATCGCCATAATCGTGACCAGGGTGTTGACCGCATACTCATCTATACTCTTACTGAATCCTCGGAACCGCCGCTTTCACTTCGGGAAGCAGCGATCATAGGTGATGTTAATCTGGTAAGGACTTTGATTGAGAATGGAACTGACGTAGATAGCTTTGACGATGCCTTTCTCAAGACGGCCCTTCACCAAGCAGCAATGAGAGGCCAAAAAGAAGTGGTAGAACTTCTTTTGGCCAAAGGTGCAGAGGTCAACGCAAGAGATAGAGGGTGTTACACTCCGTTACATTATGCAAGCCAGAGAGGCCACAAGGAAATAACCGAATTGCTCATAGCAAAAGGCTCCAATGTGAATGCCCAGAACAAAGCTGGTGATACACCGCTTGACGTTGCCCTCAGCCAGAACCACAAAGAGATCGCTGATCTGCTCATTCAAAAAGGGGCGGATGTTTCTCTGCATACGGCAGCTCAGCACGGATTATTGGAGAAGCTAAAAGAGCTGATCAGTAAAGGAACTGATGTCAATGCCAAGAACAACGCTGGCGAAACAGCCTTAGAAGTTGCCATCCAAGAATATCACCAGGATATAGTGAGACTACTTATCGACAAAGGAGCAGAAGTTTCGATAAACGTAGCTGCTTTCATAGGTGATGTAGACAAAGTCAAAGATTTCATTAAAGGCGGCGGTTCAGTTGATACAGCAGACACAAGTGGTCAGACTCTTTTACATTATGCTACGGCTGGAAACCACAAGGATATCGCAGAGCTGCTTATTTCCAAAGGTGCGAATGTTAATGCCTTCGCAAGCAGGCGGAGGTGGATGACGCCCCTCGGTGTGGCCGCTCGAACAGGCAGTGTTGATGCAGCCGAGTATCTAATCGCTAATGGTGCAAACGTTAACGGTCGTGAAGGGTATTGGACCCCGCTACAGGAAGCAGCCTATTACAGCAAAGAGATGGTTGAATTGCTGATTGCTAAGGGGGCCAACATTAACGCAGGCAAATGGACAGCTCTTCATAGTGCGCTTGATGCCGAGCGCTTTGACATAGTGGAATTGCTCTTGGATAAAGGTGCGGATGTCAATATCAGAGATGGACAAGGCCGCACACCGTTTCATATCGCAGCCTGGTATGCGGCCAGTGAGAATCCTAAGATAGTCGAATTACTCCTATCCAAGGGAGCCGACATCAACGCAAAAGACAATAATGGCAAGACTGCCTTGTCGTGGGCCATAGAGAACGGCTATACCGAAATCGTCGAGCTGCTGCGGAAGCACGGTGCCAAGAAAGTAAAACAAACAGTTCCATCAGCGTTCTCTCTTGAATATGAGGATAAAACTGCGCCCCGTGCGACACAGCTCGCTGCCGATGTGATATTTAGTGGAGAAGCTATCGGCGATGGATTTGGGGACTATACAGATTTTGGAAAGGACGTCAATGGTGATGGCCATAATGACATCATTGTGGGATCTCCACGTAGCGATTCTTTGAGAGGCCGAGCATCTCTTTTCTATGGGGGGCCGAACATGGATAACAAACCTGACATAATCTTCAACGGAGAAAAGGTGGGAAATGGCTTTGGTGTTGGAGTGGTGCTCGGAGATATCAATGGTGATGAATATAACGACGTCATTATCGGAGAGGTCCTTTACAATTCTGGCCGAGGCAGAGTTTACGTCTATTATGGCGGCACAGACATGGATACGAAACCCGATAAGATCTTTGAGGGACAGGACCCCGAGGGACAGGACCCCAATAGCTGGTTTGGTCGGTGGCAGAGTTTGGATGACATCAATGGTGACAAATGTCCTGATTTAATAGTGTCCGCTCTTCATTGGGATAGCGAGCGAGGTCGCGTCTATGTCTTCCATGGATCTCCAAGCGGAGCTATGGATACCGTATGCGATATGATCTTCGACGGAGAAAATCGTGGTGATGCATTCGGAAGGCAAACGGCTGCTGGCAAAGACGTCAATGGTGATGGATACCCAGACCTTGTTATAGGAGCCGAGTACTGGCCTAAAAAAAGCGAGAGCAGACGAGGACGAGCCTACCTCTACCATGGTGGCCCCAATATGGATAGCAAGCCTGATATGATCTTCACGGGCGAATTATCACGCCATGGAGCGAGGTTCGGAAATGCCGTCGAACTATGCGACGTTGACAACGACGGTTCCGCAGATGTTATCATAGGAGATCCTTACTTCGGTAGCTTCCGCGGTAGGACCTATCTCTTTTTTGGGGGCCCAAGAATGGACAATATTGCGGACAAAATCTTCAGTTTGGGAGATGACATTGTATGTGGCGACATGAATGAAGATGGCTACAACGATATCGTCTTGGGCAATTCAATTTATTGGAACAGGACAGGTATAGTTTACGTTTATCACGGTGGACCGGGAAGATCAATAGATCAAATTCCTGATAAGGTCTTCAAGGGTGAAATGCAAATAAGTCGGTTCGGGGTGAATGTCAAAATGGCTGACCTGAACAACAATGGTTTCAATGATCTGCTAGTAGGAGCTTGGGGATATAATTCTGACCAGGGCCGGGTCTATCTATATTATGGTGGGCCGGACAAGTGATAGACTTTTAACCGTGCTGTACACCTACATCGCCAATATCCTCCGCAAGCACGGAGCGAAAGAATAATTAGGACGGAGCAGAGCAAATAGTCCAAATTGCTTCGCTACTGATGTTCCTCAAGGTGAGGGCAAGAGGCTGGCCCCGTTAGAGACTTTTTCCGTCAGGTCCCCCGTTAGAGCCTTTTACTTCAATTTCGCTCAGGAAAGTCCTCTTGGGCCTCTAACGGTGGGTCTCTAACGGGGCTGGCTTTAGGTGATAAATATCAGCAAAATGAGGTGGAATTGAGGAGGTGATTCAGGTATTATGATGCTCTAAAAATCCAGAGAACAATATTGAATCGAAAATAATAGGAGCAAGAACATGATAAAATTAGGAATGCATGTAGATAATTGGCGGCACTTCGACGTGCCGTACGAGGTCCCTTGTCAGGTCGCCAAGGACCATGATATGGAATACATAGAGTTCGGTACGATCGACGGGGACTACTTTGTTCAGGCGTTGGGTTATAATCCCCACATACTGCTTCATTCTGACCCGATGAAACTCAAGCGATACTTAGACTCGATGGGATTGAAGGTCTCGCAGCTTGATGCGGCCTACCCGATGTCGTCTCCAGAAGGTCAGTACCGTGGTATCGGCTACACCATTCGAACTATTCAGTTTGCTAAAGCGCTTGAGTGCCCCTGCGTGGACACTACTGACGGCGGCCGCAAGCCGAAGGGATACACCGATGACGAAGTAATGGCTCTTATGAAACAGTATTATCGTGTGGTGCTGGAATGGGCTACAGAATATGACATTATCATCAATGTAGAGCCGCACGGTCCTTACACGACCAATCCGGATACTATGGAGCAAATCCTGAGCTTTTTCGACTCGCCCTATTTGAGGCTAAACCTTGATACGGGCAATGTTTTCATCGCCGGTCAAGACCCGGTGAAGTTCCTCCGGCGGTTCCGAGACAAATTATCGCATTGCCACATCAAGGATGTCAGCGAAGAGCTTGCGAAGGCTGTGCGGGGCGGACAGACAGGAATTGCCTCGTCTGTGGTGAGTATCGGTGAAGGTGTCAATGCCGATAATATAGCAGGGTGTATCGAGCTGCTTAAAGAAATCAACTGGGATGGTGTTCTCTCCATAGAATGCGAAGCAGCACCTGGTAAAGTTGAGCAAAGCATCGAGTGGCTGCGTAGTAAAATCTCCAAAAAAATGGGATGAATGATAGGTCGCAAAAGCCATTAGCTGTTTGAAAAACGACCTATCAACGGCAAAAAGACCAAAACAGCAAGAGAAAAGCGGATTTTTCTTGCCTTCCAGATTCCTTTCTGTTATATTGTATTTTGTTGCGGATCTATGTATTATGGGTTGGGTCTTTTTTCAACACGGGAGGTTGCTGGTTCGGAGAATTCTTTTGAACGGATAGTGGTTTTATACCGGACCAGCTTAAGGAGTCAGCTATTATGAATAGCGCAATAAGTAAAGTATGCCTTGCCTTTATCTATTTAGGGTCAATTGTGTTTGGTGCGAATGCTCCCCAACAATCTTCACAACCACCGTCCGGTAAAACCAAACGCAAGATGCAGATCGAGCAACTGAATCTGCCCGAAGATACAAGTCCACGCTTGACCGTAAGGGAGCTTCTCATCAGCGGCAATACCCTCATATCAACTGAAGAGCTGCTGGAGAGGATGCCTTTGGTATATAACGCCTCCGACGAACCTTTACTGAAGGCCGATAGCCAATATCTTTATGACCTTAGAGTCATCCATGACATAATATCTCAGCCAAGCCTGCCTCGAATGATTTCGTCAAGGACTATTCAGGGCTTAACGCAATATATACTGTCCGTGTACGAGGACAATCATTACGCCGGTATATATGTTTATGTGCCGGAAGCGTCGATTAAAGACGGGGTGGAGCTGGTGAATGAGCTTTTATTCATAAAAGTTCTT
The DNA here is from genome assembly GCA_964444135.1 of uncultured Pirellulales bacterium. Classification (GTDB taxonomy): domain Bacteria; phylum Planctomycetota; class Phycisphaerae; order Sedimentisphaerales; family Anaerobacaceae; genus NIOZ-UU13. The sequence goes on from CAYUFX010000025.1 coordinate 46,232, forward strand.
GAATCCCCGATTACGGAATCCAAAATAGAGTATTACGATGCCGACCAGAACAAGGTTGAAAAAGGTTATCTTCGCCGTTCTACCATCAAGAAGTGGTCGCCGCTGAAAATGGGTGAGTTGGCAAACCGCAAATCACTGGATGATTTTGTCAATCTTCTCAATCTCAATCCCGACAGATATGTAGCTGCCATTGTCTCGAGAGGTTCCGAGCCGAACACGCTTGCCTTGGGGTATAATGTTTATGAAACGGATCCCTGGCATTATTTTATCCAGCTCGATAATTCCGGTACAAAGGACAGGCAATGGTCTCCGAGAATCGGCCTGATTAATACTAATCTTCTCGGCATAGACGATGGATTCACCGCTGTCTATCAGGCACCTGTAGATTCGAGCATAGACGATACTTATTCGTTGTTCGGAAGCTACGATTTCCCACTAATGGGTCCTCGACTTCGCCTTGGGCTTTACGGGGGATATAGTAAGTTTGACATAGTCCCGGAGGCTGGCCTGTTCAATTTCTTCGGCAGCGGTTCATTCTACGGCGGCGTATTGCGTTACAACGTCTTTCAGACGAACGGGTGGTTCTTTGATGTTACCGGTTCTCTTAGCCACGAAAGAAGCAAGATTACTCCTTCATTGTTCCCTGAGTTTCTCAGCAGTGATGTCAAGATGGATTTATGGGGAATTGGGGTTGATATTCATCGCCGGACCGACATGTCGAACACATCTATTGCATTTAACCGTACCCAGAGTGTGGGCGGCTCCAGCCAACAAAGTTTTTGGGACCCAATCACACGCACCGGGGCACGAGAAAATGCTGACCGTGATTTTACTATATATAACATTTTAGCGAACCACAATCAGTATCTGGACGAAAACAAAGTTCATCAGCTAAGAGGTTCTTTCAGGTATATAACGTCTAACGAAAGATTGGTCCCTGCAAAAATGACTACCTTCGGAGGAATGTACTCCGTTAGAGGCTATGATGAATATGAAATCGTTGCCGATGGAGGCATACTTGCATCCGCTCAATATGAGTTTGACTTAGTGAAATATAAGCAGTCCAGGCAGATTGATGAATCCAATCCCTCAACTTCGCTCGTGACAGGGCCGGACGAAGTTGAATCTAAGAGACTTCAACTCAAAAAGCTGGCCCCGTTGGCGTTTATTGACTTTGGCCAAGCCAGAATAGAAGACCCTATCGGTAGCGAAAAGAGAGCAGAGAGCCTCCTTTCGATGGGTATAGGTACGGTCCTGGAGCTTGGTGATAATTTTAGTGCGGGTGTGTATTACGGCTTTCCTCTCAAAGCAACGGATGACACCCGGAGAGGAAAAGGCCGACTGAACGTAAACCTTATGTTGCGATGGTAGCAATCTTGCCTGTCAATGACGGCCGAGATTGAAATTTAAGGGGGGACAAATATGTAAAATTAAGATTGATGTAGGGGGGGAGTAGGAGAGAAGGTGATGAAAATCACAAGAAGATTGCAACAAAGATATTTTAAACTGAGCTTGGTGTGCATAATGGCATGTTGGATGTTTCTCAATATGTCGCTTCCAGTTGCGCAGGCCGCACCGACTGCTGCAGAAGTTGTGGCGGGTTCGGCGGCCGTTGTTCAAGCCGACAACACCACCAACGTACAGATGTTCTCCAACCGAGCCGTGATTAACTGGGATAGTCTGGACACTTCTTATAACGAGACTCTCAATTTCCTGAAGGAAAGTAATTTTGCTGTGCTGAACAGAGTCATTAATGGAGGCCCAACGCGGTTTGACGGCTCGCTGTTTGCTGAGAATGGCAGTGTATTTATTGTTAATACGCGGGGCCTTGTCTTTGGTCCTACCGCCTATATTCAGGCCAGCCAATTTGTCGGCTCCAGCCTGGATATAACAAACACTGATTTCATGAACGGACAATACGCATTTGCCGGCGGCAGTGGTGCTGTCATCAATCAAGGTGATATTATCGCCCAGAACGTTGCTCTAATCGGTAATCAAGTCCTGAATTCCGGCACGATTACAAGTCCAGAAGGGTATGTTGTAATGGCTGCCGGTGACAGGGTGCTGCTTGGAAAACCCGGCGAAAGTATTTTTGTTGAGGTGGACCCCGCTGGAACTCCAGAGCCGATGGATACTCCAATATCGGATGTGCCTGCTGATGTTACTAACGAAGGTTTAATCAACGCTGAAAACGGGACAATAGTTCTTGCCGCCGGTGATTCCTTTTCCAGGGCTGTCGCTAATATCGGCACTCTCGCTACGGCGGCAGGGAAAATAACGGTCGATGCGGCACGCATCGAAAACTGGGGCACAATCAATGCAGATGCCGTCGAAGGCGATGGCGGCAGTATCAGCTTGACTGCCACTGAAGAAGTCGTGCTCGGTTCAGGCAGCCTGACCACGGCAAACGCCGGTGCCAACGGCGACGGCGGTGAAATTATCGCCTATTCTCCCAAGAATGCGCTGTTTCATGAAGGCGCACGCGTTGAGGCCAAAGGCGGCAGCGAATCAGGCAACGGCGGCTTTTTTGAACTATCCGGACTCGAATACGTCGATATCCGTGGCGACATTGACCTGACCTGCTCAAGCGGCCGGGCCGGCACCTTCCTCATCGATCCTTATAATATAATAATTGACGACTCGGGAATGGAAGAAGGTGATGACGATGATGGTCCATGGAAAGCTTATGGAAGTTCACGCGGATACTCACACCTGGATATAGATGTTCTGGAGGGCTACCTTGATAATGGAAACGTAACGATTTCAACTGATGACATTGGAAGAAATCACCAATGCCATTCTTGCCAGGAAGGATGGGTTTTATTCGATGCAGGCAGAGACCTTCAAGACGGCACTTCCGGAGGGAGTGGCAATTCACTTAACGTTAACGCCGATGATGATATTCGTCTCAAAAGCGGAATTAATTTTAGCGGCGACGGAAGTGTGTATCTCAATGCGGGAGACGATATACTGCTGGGATGGGAAGGCTCCGATGCAGGTATTATTCTGGAGGGCAATGGCAATCTCACAATGATTGCTAAATCCGGTGATGAGATAACCATAGGCGGTAGTGGCATTACTCTAAACGGCAATGGGAATGCCACGCTCAGGGCTAATAGCCATATAAACGTAAACGCTGATATTAGTACAGGCGGGGAGTTGAAACTCTTTGCCGACGATGACCATGACTATGGTGGTGATATGCATTCAACCGCCTCACTTCATGCAGGCGGTAACATGGAGATTCGGGGTAATGATGTAGTCCTTGGCGGTCCGGTAGATGCCGGCGGCAACCTCACCATAACCGGCAGAGATTGTTATCCACCCGAATGGGGTAATGTCTGGGCCCAGAGCACCCTTGATGCCGGCGGCGATATTGTGATGTCTGTAACTGGTGAACGGTACTCTAATTATTATCCTGGTACAATAACTCTTGAAGGCGACGTGACTGCCGGCGGAGATCTTAAGCTTCATAACGACACTTATACGACAAATCTTACCGGCAACGGCGTAAAACTTCAAGCCGGCCATGATGTGTTTCTTCTAAATGACGGTCTCGGAAATACGAAAAGTGAAAATTGTACATTTCTGCAAGGTCAGGATAAACTGGCCATTATAGCGGGAGTTGGTGACGGCGTTGTTAACGGCCAAATACATGCGGATTTGACCGAGATAAGCGTTGCCGGCAGCTCACTGACATTGGAACAGGACCTGGATTTGGATACAGCTAATTACCTGTTAGGTAATCAGAACAATACACATCTTACACTGATAAGCAATGAAGGCTCTGTAACTTCAACCACAGGCGCTAACGCAGCTAACAAGTGGAAGTCAATAGGAGCACACGCAGATGATAATATTACCCTTGCTAAAAGTGGCGACCCAAAAACCATTAAGCTCGGTAATAGTGGCACGCCATGCAGGTCTCTATGGGCCGAAAATGGCTACATCGACATAGACGGTTTCAATGTTAAAAACTCCCCCATTAATCCAATGGGTTCTTTAGAGGCCGGTACAACCCTGGAGATTGACGTAGTCCACGGGATTGACCTCGGTGGGGACGTAACCTCCGGCAGTGATATGCGACTTCATGCCGACACCGATACCAGGTGGGGCCATGACGTAGTTGTAGGCGGTCACATAAATGCCGGTGGTACTCTGGACATCGAAGGTACGAACGTTGACATTCAGAGTGCTCACTCCGACGGTGATATGTCCCTTTATGCTCATGGCCTTTATGCTGCGGGCAGTGAGCCCGAGCCGCTTATTGGTAGCGGTGATGTGTATGTGCACGGCGAGTTGATTTCGGGCGGCAAAATTGAACTCAGAGCCACAGAGTTCGGACCGGGCGGTGCGACAACAGGGCCAGGTTTTGAAGATGGAACAGTCCCGTATTCCGCTGATGGTACTATATATCTTTGGGATGACGCAATCGCAGACGACGATATACTTATCCACAACAATACCTGGACAGAAGGTGGTATAAAGCTCGATTCTGATGAGAATATCGAGATATGGGGTACAGTGACTGGAGTCGGTGATCTGATCATAGAGGCAGGCGTTATTGAGCCTGGCGCCGCTGCGGACCAAGACAATATTACGCTGCATAAGGAAGTAACAGTAGCTGGTGAACTTGAAATGACTGCCGGCAACGATATCTTTGCTCACGGCAAGCTGACCACAACCGGTACCGCAGGCCAAGGCGATATGAGCCTCAACGCTGGTGATAATATTCGCCTGAAAGCTACACCTGCAAGTGCGGATGCTGCCGATGATATGACTTTAGCGGCTCATCTTGACCCGCAGAATCCTGGTTCAGGTGACGTGGAGGTTAAGGGCACGCTCAATGCGGGTGGCAATATTGAGATTTCTTCATCAGATACAACGACTTATCTGTATGATGATGTAACGGCATTCGGAGACCTTTATATTTATAACAACACAGTCGTTAAGGCCGCAGGTAAGACTCTCAAATCGACCGGTGACAATGTGATTCTTGCGCAGGACAAGACTTTAGTCAGTGAGTATGATTTGACTATAGAAGCTGATGACGATATCAAGCTCGGGATGGATACCAGTGGCGGAAATCAGCAGGGTTGGATTGGTTCCGGTGGTGATGTAACCACAGAAGGAGACCTTATTCTGGTTGCCGGTGACGATATTTACGCTCATGGCAATCTGATTTCGAATAACGGCGATATAGAGATTTATTCGTCGGATTTGACAACTTATCTCGGCGGTGATGTTACTGCCGCAGAAAATGTTCTGTTGAATAACAACACAAAGCTTAACGGCAGTGGGGAGCAGACTGTCGAGGCAGGCGGAACACTTACTGCCAACGGCTATGTTAGAAAGTGTACTTCCGGAGATATGTGGCTGTTGGCCTGGGGTATCGATGAAGAAGGTAAGTCTATAGACCTTTTCTATAATGATGATGGTCCGGGTACAAGCACTTATCACGGAAATCTATGGGTTTTAGGTGCCGGTGATGTACAAGTCAGTGATGACGTTACGACATTTGGACCGGGTTGTTCCACTACCAGCGGAACTCCATGTAGTGGTTGGGAAACAGGAGGTGTGGCGATTGTTTCACAAGATGGCAAGATTTACACAGCAGGCGATATCGACGAGACGCTTAATGTTTCCGTAACGGGCAATTCCGACCATGAGCTGGGTCTTGGCATTTACAATCCGTCCGTTGAAGAAGATGCCAGAGCAGCGATTGCGATAGTAAGTCCGGAAGAGTTGAAAATAGGCGACAGCGCCAAGCTGGAAGCTTTCGGCAGATACTATGATGATGTAGATGACCGCTCGGCCATCTCTTTCCTGGACAAGCCTGATATAGAGATTCCAGTTGACGGTCCCGTAAGAAACGAAGGTGACCCGTTTGATATAGCTATTTATATAGCCAGCTTAGATAGTGATGTTACTGTTACCGCTGCGACCAGCATCTTGTCTCGTGAGCCAATCGAAGATGATGGTGAGGGAGAATACGAGTGCGTACCTAAAGGAGCAATGGTTATCGACGCCAAGACAAACGTCAATTTGGGAGGCGAGTTTGTAACATCTCTTGAAAGTGAAGATGTTGGCGGCAGGGCTGAGGTAGGTGACAGGCTGGAACTGGTATCACGTGATACCGAGTGGCTTGATGATGCAATCGGGCGACTGCCGTTCGCTTCAGATTTTACTCTACCCGATGATTATGCCTACGTCCTCCGCGGCGCAGGCTTGGAAAATCCGGATATTGATGATGGCAGAGCATGGGTTCTTGAGGATATGCCTGCTGAGAATGCACCACTTGGTCAGTTGCTTATCACGACGATCCAGGGTTGTCCGGCTCTAATGAAGTGGGCGGCTGAGGAACTTGGAATCGATGAAAGGAGGATATATATTTGGGCAGAAATTGCACTGGCTTTTGATATGGACATACAGCCGTGTGACGCCTGTGCAAGACTCAAGGATACAGCTACAATTTTACGGGATACCGAAGGGACTTATATAGCTGCTTTGGCAATGGCAGTAAATCAATTTGCTTCGGTGACCACTCCACCATCTGAAGAGCAAATGGCATCAATTGCCGAGGCAATAGCACGCCACGGTGGTGATGACACACATTATGCCACGGCCGGACAGTGGCTTGACGCCCTCGCAAAATATGTTGAAATCCTTAGCACTGACTTCGGATGGTCGTTAGACGAGGCCGTAGCATTAGTAACGGACAAGTACGTTGCACCTGCAATAGAGGGCGGTGACGTGAATCTCGCTGCATTCATTGCGATGCGCTTAGCAGGTCTTGGCGGCTGATGAGATAAAGTCGAAACAAAAGAGAAGCTGCGGTTTCCAGCATTACTCGGCTCCAGGGGGTAGAGCTGCCTTTGCTAAGCGCCTGATACTCTCAATGATTTCAAAAAAAACCTTATCAAGGAGTATTTTACAGTCAAACTGTAATTGTGCAATCTCGGGGGAAATATCCCCTTGCCGCATTTCTACACGATCTTATCTAAAAGTCATGGCCAAGCGACCATGCGGGTGCCCGTCAAGTTTGTAGGTAAAAATAACCCTCCAATAGATGTATTTTCG
>CAYUFX010000026.1:0-49984 GCA_964444135.1 uncultured Pirellulales bacterium
GGAAAACCGAGTTGGGTGTTTTGAGCGTTAAGGAAAAGGTGGTTGGCTTAACTAAATTCGAAGACGACAGATTATCGTTCCCTCAGCCTGTCGATTTAACAGGTGAGCCGGTGGCGATGGAGCTCGCCGATGTTGATAACGACGGCAGTGTGGACTGCCTTTATATATCAACAGATAGCAACAATATTAGAACTCTCAGCACAATCTACAATCTGTCGGAAACAGAAAAACGGCGAACTGGTTTGGCAAAGGGTAGAGGTAGAAAGTCTAAGATTACCGAAAAAGTTGGTGAAACCGGACCTGCTTTAGAGCTTAAGAAGCTTACCTCTAATCCGGATGGTCTGAAAGTGCTTGACGTTGACCAGGATGGCTTACAGGACGTTCTGATATTTGTCAGCTATGAGCCTCCCATATTAGTTCGCCAGACAGAAAAGAGGAAATTTGAAGTAGTTGACTCACCGAAGGCGCAGGCAAGTTTGATTAAAGATGCGTCTCTGCGTTCAATTGCCCTGGCCAATGTGGACGGCAAGGCGGGTGAAGAGCTGCTGGTAGCACAAAAGAACTTCGCAAGAAGCCTGGTTTTCTCGGATGGCCTGCAGTGGAGTGTTATCGATCAATATAATGCCAAGAGCACCGAGAACCAAATATCGGCTGTCGCTGCTTATGATATTTACGGGGACCCCGCAAGGCGGGAACCCGGCGAGGATTTGGAGGAACCCCGCAAGGCGGGAACACAAAGCAGGCCTGCTATTTTACTGCTGGATGGTCGAAAGGGTCAGCTTCAGATACTTAAAACCGGTAATGACAAGACCTATCGTGTCGAAAAGGAGCTGGATGTCGGCAAGTGGAATGCCGCGGTACATCTCAAAATGCTGTTCGCACCGCTTACAGGTAACGAGGCTAAAAGCCTGCTGCTGTTCGACAGCGGGAAATTTGCACTCATAGCCGGGCCGAGCGGCAGTGATGTTGTGCGGCATTTGGAACAGTCGTTCAACTATGAGACAAAAATAAAAGATGGCATATACGGTAACCTTACAGCGGGAGATATAAACCACGATGGCCGAACCGATATTATTATGGTAGAATTGAGGCGCAATCACATCGAAATACTTGCTCTTGACGCAGGTCTCAAGCCAATTCCTGCGATGCGTTTTAAGATATTCGAGCAAAAAAATTACCGCGATAAGGGGCCCCCTAAGCCCAACGTTGAGCCGCGAGAGTTAAAGGTCGCTGACGTAACAAACGATGGTAAAGACGATCTAGTAACTGTTATCCACGACCGCATAATTATTTATCCTCAAGATTAATTTCGTATTGCATATAGAGTAGAATGGTAAGCGATGGGAAAAAGGTTTTTATTGCACTTAGTGGCGGGGTTGATAGCTCGACCGCTGCTGCATTACTGAACCAGAATGGCTTCAATTGTGCAGGCGTATTTATGATTACCTGCGACAAGAGCCACCATGCGCAGGAAGACGCCAAACAAATGTGCGAGAAATTGGGTATAAAGCTTTATGTGCTGGATCTCCGCAGTGATTTTGAGCGAATTCTTGACTATTTTTGCAGTGAATACAGAAAAGCTCGGACGCCAAACCCGTGCGTTTTGTGCAACAGATATATTAAATTTGGGAAATTGTGGGATTTTGCACGAAGTAATGGAGCCGGGTTGCTTGCCACAGGTCATTATGCAAGGATTCTTGAGCACAATAACCATATAGGCTTATACGAGAGTCTTAATGCTGCTAAAGACCAGTCCTATGTTTTATCAATGCTCGATAAGGAGATATTACCTTACATTATCTTACCGATGGGTAACTATTCCAAGGACCAGACGCGTCAGATAGCAGCAAAGTTCGGTTTAGGTATTGAACATAAGGCTGAATCTCAGGAGCTATGTTTTGTACCAGAAGATGATTATGTAGCTTTGCTTGAGCAGCGGTGCCCGGAACTTGTCCGCAAGGGAAATATTATCGATAGCAGCGGCAAGGTTCTCGGCGAACACAACGGCGTGCACAGGTTCACCATCGGTCAACGGCGAGGGCTGCGAGTTGCGATGGGCAAGCCTTATTATGTAGTGAAGATTAATGCCGAAAATAATACGGTTACGCTTGGCCCGAAAGAAGAAGTTATGCACAGCGAACTTTGGGCAAGAGGAGTGAATTGGCTTATCGATGAGCCGGCCTCATCTTTTCAGGCGAAGGTGAAAATACGCTACAACGATAGAGGCTCTCCAGCGAGGGTTTCTCCGCAAGGGAGCAGCGTTACCGTTGAGTTTGATGAGCCAAATTCGGCCATAACGCCGGGCCAGTTAGCCGCTTTCTATGTTCAGGAAGGAAAAAACAGCCGGCTCATTGGCGGCGCATGGATTGACAAGGCATCAAATTAGTTAGTATTACACTGACAAGAATGTACGTCTTTTAAATATGCGAATAAACGATGACATTTTGGACCTGCTCAGAGAAGAGGGGGCTGAAGCTGCGCGGAAATCGCAACGAGGGGTGATATTACAGCCGGGAGCGATTGGCGATTGTATATTGACGCTGCCGTTAGCTGCGTTTATGAAGGACGTTCTCAGATTGGGCGGAGTTGATATTCTTGGGCATAGTGAATACGTCGGTATTTTACCAGGCAGGACCTGTATTGACAGCATCAGTTCCATAGATTCGATAGATTTACATCGATTGTTTGTGGAAACGAAGGCATTTGACCTCAAGGACGGGGATCCTTTGATAAACACATTTTCAGGTTATGCCTGGATCGCGACATTTTTGGGTGAGCCGGACAGCAACTTTGAACAAAACCTGATTTTCACCGCCAATTGCAGCCATAGTGCGGAAGTTATAACACTGTCTATGAAGCCGCCAAAAGATTTCTCCAGACATTTAACCGACTTTTATATAGAGCATTTTATCAACCAGAGCGGTTTATCTTTGCAGCCCCGGCAGGTTAGGCCGGGTGATTGCTCAATAAAAGCAACCGACGCAGATATAGCCCAAGGTAAGGAACTGCTGAAAGAAACAGGCCTTGAGCCTGGTCAGAAGCTGGTGGTTATTCAGCCGGGCAGTGGTGGACTTAGCAAATGCTGGTACCTTGATAATTTTTTGGCTGTGGCCAAAGAGCTTGATTCAAAAGGTATTGAAGTAATCTTCTTATTAGGGCCTGCTGAGGTGGACAGATTCAACGGTGCAACAATTAAGAACATAAGCAAGTTTGCAAGGTGCCTGAGGGATTTGTCCTTGGCGCAGGTACTGGGGCTTTTGAGCTGTTCGAGCGGGTTCATCGGCAACGATAGCGGGATTACGCATCTGGCTGCCGGGTTGGGGGTCAGGACGTTAGCTGTTTTTGGCCCAACTAATCCGGCAGTATATATACCCATTGGGCCGGCTGTAAAAGTATTTGCGAACAATACTGCAGCTTTTGCCAAGAAACCTTCAGCGAGCCTGCAGCGTGAGCTTTTGGATGTTTTTATGGCGTAATGAATGTCCGAGAGCCTCGTTCAGACCAGACAGCACAAGGTATTACAGGAGAAACTTTTTTTTCAATAGAGATAGACTTCAAGCAGTTGACCCCGTTAGAAATTCTAAATGAGTACTGATACTTAGAAAAAAGGGATTTCTAACGGGGTTGACCACCGACCGATTTTTCTGTTATAATAACAAGGTTTTAATATTGCCCTATGATTTGTGGACTTCGGCGAGCTCAGTCGAATCGCAATCGGGTATGTCAGATGTAGTCTAAAAGAGATTTCTCGTAAAGGTGTCTATATGCAGGAAAAAACTTTGGGCGAATTAGCTGAATACGTGGATGGGCGGGTCTGTGGCGACCCTAATGTGATAATTAAGTCAGCATCGACACTTACCAGGGCGGGCGAAGGTGACATTAGCTTCCTGACCAACCGTAAATATGAGAAGCAACTGCGGACGACCAGGGCAAGTGCGGTAATCGTCGGTAAGGAAACGCCCACAGCTTCGGTTCCCCTTCTGATAGCCGAGGACCCCTATTATGCCTTTATGCAGATAATGGTGCTGCTTCACGGGCATCGTAAGCATAAAAAGGTAGGGATAAGCACTCGGGCTTCAATTTCTGACAGTGCGAAAATTGGCGCAGACTGCCAAATTCATGATTATGCAACAATAGCCGATGGGGCAAAAATCGGCGACGGCTGCATAATCTATCCCTGCGTACACGTTGGGCAAGGTGTGCAAATTGGTAATGACAGTATAATCTATCCCAATGTTACTATTTACGATGGATGTAAAATAGGCAATCGTGTAATTATAAATGCGAATTCGACAATAGGCGAAGACGGGTTCGGCTATGCCACCCATAAGGGCATACACCACAAAATACCACAAACTGGTATTGTGGTTATAGAAGATGACGTTGAAATCGGTGCTTGCTGCGGGATCGAACGAGGCACACTTGGTGACACAGTGATAAGCCAGGGTAGTAAGCTGGGCGACCTTGTTACGATAGGTCACGGCACAAGAATCGGTCCACATTGTTTGCTTGTGGCTCAGGTGGGAATTGCCGGCTCGACTACTCTCGGGCATCATTGTTTAGTCGGTGGGCAGGTCGGTATTGTGGGTCATATCAACATCGGAAACAATGTTACGATTGCAGCCCAGGCTGGTGTTATTAACAACATTCCGGACGGCAAAGTGGTCTTGGGTGCGCCCGCTATCGAAGCAAACCAGGGCAAGCGAGCATACGGCATGATACAATATCTGCCTGAAATACGGCAAAGCATTCGCGACCTTCAGAGCCGAATGGAACGAATTTCCTCACTTACCGAATCCAATTCTGAAGGGACTCCATCCCCGCCTTTGGAGGGATGAGCTTACCCCTGCCCGCCGCCCCGGCTCGCGTCGGAAGACGCGGGGGCAGGCAAAACAGAGGTAATAAATCGCGAAATGGCAAGCCTTAAAAGCCCGCTGCCTGCACCTGTGTTTGCCTCGACACAGGTGGAGCAGGCACAGGTGAGCAATAGGACAATTTAAAGAGCCTAAAGTTTGAAGTGCCTAAAGTGTCTAAAATCTAATAAACTCGTTCCTTATAACTTTAGGCACTTAAACTCAAAATATAAGTAAAATGAATTTCAGAACCAATGACGTTGAGATTGGTTTGGATGCGCAAACGATATTATGAATAGTTCAGATGTGCTTGGTTTAATTGCTGGAGAAGGCAGACTGCCCTTTCTTGTAGCTGCCGGCGCCAAAGAGGCAGGGTTAAGAGTAATTTGCGTCGGCTTAGCGGAAACGGCTGAGCACAGCCTCGCTGACGAAGTTGATGTGTTTTATAGAGTTGCGATTGCCCGGCCGGGGGCCTGGATACGAAAGTTGAGAAAGCACAGCGTAAGGCGAACGATTATGGTTGGGCGAGTGCCAAAGGGAAGACTTTTCACGCCATGGCGAATCCTGCGGTATCTGCCCGACTGGCGAGCATTCAGGATATATTACTGGCGGCTGCGGGGCAAGAACAAACTGACAGATTCGCTTTTGTGTGCCGTGGCCGACGAGCTGGCAAGCGGCGGGATAGTACTGGAGAACTCAATTATGTATTGCAAGGAACACCTGGCAACGGCGGGCCTGATGACGACGACACCACTGCGACCGTCGGCCAGAGGTGATATTGAATTCGGCTGGGAGATAGTTAAAAAGCTCGGCGAGCTGGATATAGGACAGGCGATTGCGATGAAGGAAAAAGAGGTAATCGCCGTCGAGGCAATAGAAGGTACAGCAGAGATGATCGAGCGAGCGGGCCGATTCTGTAAATCGGGAGGCTGGACACTAATCAAGGCTTCGAAACCCCACCAGGACATGCGTTTTGATGTGCCGTGCGTGGGCCCTGATACTATCAGAAGTCTGGCCGAAAACGGAGGCAAATGTCTGGTTGTGGAGGCGGCCAAGACGATAATTGTCGACAAACCCGAGACAATAAAACTTGCCAATCAATTAGGCATAACTATTCTGGGGCGCTAATATCTTGCATAGCATTTTCAACAAAGTACGACGCAATAATAGCACGATATATATCAATAAGAATTTCCGCAACGGTATTCTTGAACAGGGATTATTAGCCGGTGAAACAGAGCTACAAAAACGCTACGCGACAGTAACAATCCCGTCATCAGAGTTTACACGTGTATATAAATTCGCAGTAACATTTGACGGTGTTAGCAGAGAGCTTTATTTTAAAAAATATCTGCAAAGGTCTGTTTTGGATATTATCAAACATCTCGTACGCGACAGTCGCGCCAAGCGAGCCTTTAAGGCATCACTGATGTTAGCCGAAAACGGCTTTGATGTTCCTACCATCATTGCGATGGGTGAATACAGATTTAGCTTTTTCAATACAGGAAATTTTTTTGTTACTTCTCAGGTTGAAGACGCAGAGAATATTTATCATTTTTTTGCTGAGACGCCGGGAAACTTGACCAAAGAACAATTGCGATACAAACGCGAATTAATACGAGCACTTGGGCGAACTATAGGCAGAATGCACGCAAAGGCTATTTTTCACGGCGATTTGCGATTGGGTAACGTATTGGCTAGGCAGAAGAATAACCGTTGGCGTTTTTTTTTCCTTGATAATGAGCGCACAAAAAGATTCCGCAGGTTACCTTTCCAGCTTCAGCTAAAAAACCTGGTTCAAGTTAATATGATCCCTCGGCACATGATAACCAATACAGACCGGATGAGATTTTTCAAAGAATATTGGGCTGAAAATCGAAGTATTAAAAAGCAGAAAACAGCCTTGATAAAAAAAGTTCTCCGTAAAACTAATCTGCGTTTAAGTAAGAAAAGAAAAGTTAGCAGAGAGCTGAGAAAGTGTCTAAGGAACAACGCCAGATACCTACGATTTAAGACTGACAGGTATGTTGCAGTGTTTGACAGAGCTTTTTGTCGGGACGCGGAGTCACTTGATTTTATAGAACAAATAGATTCGCTTATGGATAAGGGACAGATTCTTAAGAACGGCGACACCTCCTATGTGTCCCGCCTGACGTGGAACGACAAAGATGTGGTAGTTAAACGATATAATTACAGGGGGTTTATTCATTCGCTGCGCCATACTATCAAGAGGTCCCGTGCCCGGCGTGGGTGGCTGCACGGACATCGGCTCGTGATGCTGAATATAGCTACGCCGAAGCCCTTGGCCTATATCGAGCAGTATAGGGGAAAGCTTATATGGCAACCTTATCTTATAACCGAATATGTTAAAGGACAGAACTTTTATTATTTTCTTCGGGATGATAAAACTAACGACCAGCGGCGGTCAAATGCGATTCAGCAGGTCAAAGACCTACTCGATAAGTTGGGAAAATACCGTATAACTCACGGCGACCTGAAGCATTCAAATATACTAATTACAGAAAATGGACTTGTTCTGACTGACCTTGATGGTCTGAAAGCACATAGATGGACGTGGCTGTTTAAAATCAAAAGGGCTAAAGATTTAACCCGCATAGCCCAAGATAAGCAGTCTGAAAGGTGAAAATATGAGCATACGAATTGATAGACAATTAAGGAATTGCCCGCGATCTGTTGGAAATTTAAAGTAGGTTGTTAGAAGAACATAAAAATGGCAAGAATTAAGGTCCCTCGATTGCTTCAAAGGATGTCTCAATGCTAAGAAATTATTGGATTAACAAACAAATAGACAGTGTTTCCCAAAAACTTTCAGTTGTGAGCCGGCGGCCTATCGTATTGGCACCTCCGCGCCACATATCTTTAGAGGTGACCTCATTCTGTAATTTACGATGTCCAATGTGCAAATTAGGTCAAAAAAAATTAGGACGAGACCTCGGATTAATGGATTTTAACAAATACACCAGCTTAATAGATGAGGTGGCTCCTTTTATAAGAAGGATAGGTTTTCCTTGGTATGGCGAACCTTTTTCACGAAAGGATTTCGGCCAATTTGTTAAATATGCCTCTTCAAAAGGGATGACAGTTAAAATACAAACTAACGGCACTCTTCTATACGAACATGAAATTGATTATTTGGTCAAAAGCAATATAAACCTGTTGAATGTTGCTATTGACGGTCTCGATCAGAAAATATATGAGACGTATCGCGTTGGAGGTAATCTCGAAAAAGTTACTGAAGGAGTAAAACGCCTCTTAAAATTGCGCAACGAGCGAAAAAGTAAATACCCAGAACGAATTCAAATGAGCTTCATCGTTTTCAAACACAATGAGCATCAACTACCCTATGTAGAAGAGTTTGGAAAGAAACTGGGTGTTGACTGTGTTAAAATCAAAAGCGCTCACGTAGAACGACATGATGAAGGAGTAAAATATCTTCCATCTAATCCAGAATATTCACGCTATGAAGATAATTTAGCTCTAAAGTCGAGAAGGGACAAAATTCCCGGCTGTCCAGCCCTATGGCAGTCTGCGGTAATTTCCTGGGATGGCACAATGGGTTTATGTTGTTTTGATTACGACTGTGAGTATTCACCTGGCAACGTGTTCGAGGAAGGTTTTTTCAAAGTATGGAGAGGTAATAAGCTTCAAGAATTTCGGCGTCGCGTCCTGAACGATAAAGAAAATATTTCACTTTGCAAAAGATGTCATAAGAGCCATGCTTGAAACTACCACGCATAAAGCCCTTTACAATATGCTATTGAGCAATACTCCATTACAAGGAAGTCAAAACGTGAAACTCAAGAAATTCGGCGTAGAAAATCCGGACGAATACTGGTTGCACCGGCGGGAGGAAAACAGGGTTTCAGAAAGACGCCTCCACAGGTTTTTAAGCACGCTGGTTGACGAAATGTTTCCTTACAAAGCAAGGGTTCTGGACTGTGGGGTTGGTTCGGGACATGTCTTTCGGCTATGCAGTGAAAAACATGATACTTACGGTGTAGAGCTTTCTGCCAAAGCTATTGCGATGTGTGATTTCCCGACAAATAACATCAAACAGGCCGATTTGAACAATGGCATTCCCGAATTCGGCGTCAGGTTCGATGTTATTATTGCAAGTATGCTCCTACACTGGCTAAATAAACCGCTCGAATTTCTATGCCGGGCCAAAGATAACCTTACCCCACAGGGACACCTTATAGTAGTCATACCCAACATAACATTTTATCGTTATCGTATAGCGTATTTATTCGGGCGATTTCCGCCAATAAGCTCCAGTCATAAGAACTTTCAGACCCCCGCGGAAGTTGAACAGATGTTCGAAAAAGCCAGCCTGAAAGTAGAAAGAAGACTGTCACCACGAAAATACATCAGAGCCAGACTATGGCCTGCACTTTTCTCGACTGATATAGTTTACGTCCTCAAACCAACATAAGCAGAGGAACCATCCGATTATGAAACTCGCCGTCTTGGAGACATTTCGACAAACAACCAACAAACTTTATATTCTTATCGACAGTAACAGCAAATACCTCGTTAAGAGCTATTGCGGTCCTGACAGATTCACAAGAAATCAGCAGGAAAAATTTATGATAAACCATTGGGAAAAAACCGGCTTTACGGTTCCGCAGATTTACGACAAAACAGTCCCTGATGTTCCTGAGCCGTATCTTGTAACCGACTTCATCGAAGGCCCGTCCCTGCGAGAGTATCTGTCAGCAGAAAACCACACGATGCCGGAAAAGCTTACAGTTCTGGCGAAACTTTTTGAGCAATTGCGTCGGCGTCACGATACTGCCATTCAAACTAACGATCCATATCTTATACATTATGACCCCAGCTCCGGCAACATCATATATACCGCAGATAATTTCTATTTTGTTGATTTTGAATCACCTCCTAAAAGCAGATGGACCATTCCAGAGTCTGCGAGTATAGAACTGGCGACTCTTTGCAGGTGGGTAGTGCGTGACCTCGGGTCAAAATTCCTTGAACAGGTTCTAAAGCAAATGGTTACGGCTTACAAAGGACAAGAAACCTTGCTAAATCTTGTAGTGAAGCGCACCAACGCCCGGCCATTTCAGTTCTATCACCGCTGGAAAAATCAAAGACACAAAATGTTATATCCAAACGATGTAACAAAATATGATATCGCAGACGGCTTATCGCATATCATAATCTAAAGCCCCATAATTCCTACTTGGAACGCATGCAGAAAAAGACCTAATCTACGCTGACGGCATTCCCCTTATCGCTGACATTTACATCCTTCTACTTCCAACGCAAGTCCAAACCTTGTCCGTTCTAAGAATGCATTGATACTACGAACGGCAATCAAATTACGCGCCGATATCGGGCGGGAACTCACACTAACATGGCAAACATTTTCCCCTTCAATTGCTAACAGACGAAAGCCCGACTCGAGTAAAATCGTGAGAAGGTCCTGACATTTGTATCCAAACCTGAGGAAATGCCTCTCGATACACTCAAAAAACACACATTGAACCCTGCCCAACAAACCCGTTGCCCCATCCAGTACGAACTTCTCATAGCCTTCGCAGTCTATCTTCAATAGGGAAATATGGTCGCCGCCGAAATCAAATTGGTCAAGCCTTCTAACTGGAACCATCATGAAGGGCTCGCCAAAAACAACCGCGTTTCTGTCGTCGTCCTTTTTGTTATCAGAGAACCCAACAATTCCGTCTCGCTCGCCTACCGCAACGTTGAAAATACGCACATTTTCTGCTCTATTCAGAGCAACATTACCTTCAAGGTACTTATAGATTCTTGGATGTGGCTCAAAAGAATAAATCCTCCCGTGCCTGCCGACGATCATAGAAGACAGCAACGTTAGAAAACCAACATTTGCCCCAACATCGATAACAACGTCGCCAGCCTTTAGGTAACGCTTCAGAAACCTCTGTTCCTCCGGATAACTTTGCACCCCCAAATACTGGTCCACCCACAATACCATCGAAACACTCGAGGGGTAGAATCTTAGAACAAAACCATTCATCTGTATCCGCAGTAAGTGCGATAACTTGAGCTTCATCAGCACATTGGATGCTTTTTTCAGCAGACTCTTTTTCAGACTCGAACGACCAATCTCACAAGACCGTTGCCCAAGACGCATCGTAATAACCTTTCTCAATCACATCAAGCACATGCTTGGCCATCTTTACACAATTGAATTCGCTATGAGCCCTTTCCATACCCACTCTCGCGATTCTTTTTCTTTCATCCTCATTACACAAGTACCAGTCTGCCAGACTGAAAAACTCCTGGGGTGTATCAAAATATTTCAAATGCGTCCCATCCTTAAATAGCAGGTCCGAGTCCGGCACACGCTTGGCCAATACAAAAGCCCCACAAGCAAGACACTCAACCAGTCTATCGGAATGATATAACCGAACACTATTGACCGCATTGATGCTAAGTGATATCTTTGCATTACTTAAGGCCTGAAAATAATCAATTCCTTCGAGCGGCGGGTTGCCGAAGCACGCATACAGTCTGGCATTTGGCATCGTAGAGAGTCTCTGCAAAATAGAGTATCTATCCGGGTCGTTGTCACCTTCCGGATGACGGCCTTTTCCCGCAAAAATAATATCAGTTCTAAACTGCTCAACAACCTCGTACGGTCGCTGAATATCAGGGTCACAAGGACAGGGTATAAATGCACAACGAGGAACACCTGCATCCTTATAAAACTGGAGCCATTTACCGGCATTAGTAGCAATAACAATATCCATTTTTCTGGCAATTGCAACTCTATCCGGGTCATTTTCAGGCCATGCAGCAGTATCTCTGCCGATAAAAATTGCCTTGGGTGCAACTGAGCGCAAAGCATCAACTGTCCACCAGTCAAGGTACTTCATAGCTGATATTATTACAATGTCCGGATGATAATGTTTCACTTGGTCTGCAAGAACTGCGTCAACTTGTTTCTTAACAAACAGCCGGGCGAAAATCCGACTTTTGATTGGACTGAATTGCAGCATTATATTCCTGTAACTGAAACGCTGAACATCGTGGCCAAGACGAATAAAACCCTTTATCCAATGCCGCCTTTCTATATGGATTGATTGCGGTTTTTCGTCCTTGAAATCAGTTATTATGAATATCCGTTTTGGTATCGGCATTGTCATTTTCCAAAAACCTTTCGCCAACAAACATCCTGGTCTATCTTAAAGTCCTGCGTACTCATAACAAGTGTTCCCATATCTTCAGACTATATTTCTTTACTACTTTTCCCCAGCACACAAACCATTTATCAATACGCACAATTTTATTAATATCAATATCGTGAGAGTAGCGTTTCTTAATATCACTTAGTTTCCTGAATATTCGAATATGTGCAGGATCGTTAAATGTGGGCAGAGTAAATATCATATCAGTTTCTTTTTTGATATTGTTTATAATGGCACGGTCATCTCTGATATGTTCCAGCACCTCCAAGCTATAACCAGGTCATAATCACGGTTAAAAACATCGCTATTCCTGCAGTCACCTACCGAAAAAGATTAATTGACGGTTTTTTTGCAAATTCAATCGCTTCCGGACTAAAATCGATACCATGATAATCCTTAAATCCTTCATCATAGAGGTAATGAGTAAATTGCCCTGTACCGCAACCTATCTCAAGTATCTTAGGTTGTGCAAATTGTTTTACAAATTTTATGACCTGCGTCCATAAAACATAATAAGGCGAATCCTTATAATGCAGGTGAAATTTTCCCGAAGACCGGTAAACACCGGTATAATACTCTGGACCTTTTTCTTTTATCATTCTCGTCCCAATCATTTATTTCAGCGATTTCCGTACATCGATTCGTAGTATTTCTGATAGTCGCCGCAGACAACGTTACTGAGCCAATCCTGATTCTGAAGATACCAGTCTATGGTTTTATTAATACCTTCCTCAAAGCTTACCGACGGGCGCCAATTAAGCTCACTAATTATTTTACTCGCATCAATGGCGTATCGCCTGTCATGTCCCGGCCTGTCGGTAACATGCTTAATCAATGATTTTGGCTTGCCCAAACGGTTAAGTATTACATCAATCACTTCCAGATTTGTCTTTTCATTACAGCCCCCGATGTTATAAATCTCGCCGGGCGGCGCCTTTTGTAAAACCTGCCATACAGATGTGCAATGGTCATATACATACAGCCAATCCCGCACATATAAGCCGTCGCCGTAAACGGGTAATTCTTTATCATTAAGAGCATTGTTAATCATCAGCGGTATCATTTTCTCAGGAAACTGATATTCGCCGTAGTTATTTGAGCATCTTGTGATGTTATATTTTACGCCCCAGGTATGACCGAAAGCTCGCACCAGATGGTCGGCCGCGGCCTTACTGGCTGAATACGGAGAATTCGGGCTCAGTGGTGTTTCTTCGGTGAATTTGCCATCCGGCCCGAGCGCACCATAGACCTCATCGGTCGAAATTTGAATAAACCGCTCTAAGTTTTTGTCACGGGCGGCTTCAAGCAGGGTTAATGTGCCGACAATATTGGTTTCTATAAAGACTTTAGGCCCGGTGATTGAACGGTCCACATGACTTTCAGCGGCAAAATTAACTATCACATCGATTTGGTATTCGTCGATAATTTTTTCAATCAGAGTGCCGTCGCATATATCACCTTTTACGAATTTGTGATTTTTATGCTCTAAGAATTCAGCGAGGTTTTCGAGATTGCCGGCATAGGTCAACTTATCGAGATTGACGATAAAACAATCGGGATGCTCCGAAAGCACCATTCGCACAAAATTGCTTCCTATAAATCCCGCACCACCTGTAACCAGAATCTTTTTCATAATTGACTTAAAAAACGCTCCAACGAGACCTGCCAGCGTTCAATCGGCTCGTCAAGAAGAGCCTGTATCTTGCTACAATCGAATCGGCTGTTTAGAGGCCTGTCAGCTCCAGTTTTCCAATCGCTTGTTTTACAGGGCAACAGGTTAACATCCATCGAGAGCTTGTCAAATATAAACTTTGCCATTTCGTATCGGCTGACGTAGCCGGCACTTGCGAAATGAAATAAACCCGTTGGTTTTATTCGCAATAATTCGCAGATTACTTTGGCCGCTTCGGTCGTAGCCGTCGGCGAACCTATCTGGTCGTCAACAACCTTTAAAGCCTTATCAGTATTAGTTTTTGCACGCTGGATTATCTTGGTAACAAAATTATTACCTGCTAATCCATAAGTCCATTCAACACGCACTATACAATTCTTGCAGCCGCTCTGGGCTAAAAGCCGCTCCCCCGCCAGTTTCGTTTTGCCGTATTCGTTGATAGGTTTAGGAGTATTAGTTTCAACATAAGGTCTATCCAACTTACCGTCAAAAATAAAATCGGTACTTATGTGAAGTAACCAGGCATTGGCTTCTTTCACGAGAGCCCCCAAGCGTCCAACCGCTTCTGCGTTGATCCGATACGCTAATTCGTCTTCGCGCTCGGCGCCATCAACATTGGTATAAGCTGCGCAGTTGACGATTGTCTTTGTGTTACTGAGAGCTTCCTTCAACTGCTGAGAGTTAGTAATATCAAATTCCGGTAAATCAAATACCTCAACATTAAAGCCCTGCTGTCCGCAGATTTTTGCCAGGTCCGTTCCAAGCATCCCCCTGCCGCCGATAATGGCAATCCTCGTATCATCAGTTGCCATCAGAGCCTCCCAAAATCCGGCAATTTATCAGGCCGAAAGTCTTTAAGTCTGGGATATTCTTTATCTTTGGGTGATAAGATGGGCTCCTTTATTGGCCAGTCGATGTTAAGATCTGGGTCATTCCAGATGATCCCGTTTTCAGTCGCAGGATTATAGTAATCGGTGCACTTATATGAAAAAACCGCCGTATCGCTTATAACACAAAATCCATGAGCAAAACCCGGCGGAATATACATCTGCCTGTGGTTCGCATCGGAAAGTTCCTCACTGACCCACTGACTAAATGTCGGAGAACCTCTACGAATATCAACGACAATATCCACAACCCCACCTGATATAACCTGAACCAACTTACCTTGCGACTGCGGGTGTTGAAAATGTAAGCCCCTTAAAACACCCCTCTTGGAAAACGAAATATTGTCCTGTACAAAAGGGCCCTGGATACCGACATTCCCGTAACGCGCGTTGTTCCAGGTCTCTAAAAAGAATCCCCTATCATCCGAGAATACATCCGGCTCCAATACGAGCACACCTTCCAGCTTTGTCTCTTTAACATTCATTTTGTACTAAATATCTCTTTTGTCATTGTGGAGGTTCATTCACAACCAATTCATTGGCCCTATTAAGCGATTCGAACGTCCCGGCGTCTGTCCACCAGCCTTCGAGAATATCATAAGCCAACTGGCCTTTTTCGATATAAGCCTCGTTAACGTGAGTAATTTCCAATTCTCCGCGAGCCGATGGCTTGAGGGTTCGTATTATATCGAAAACCGCCGCATCATAAAAATATATACCGGTTACGGCGTAATCCGACTTGGGTTCTTCGGGCTTTTCTTCAATACCAATAACCTTGTCGCCGGACAGCTCGGCAACCCCGAAACGCTGCGGCTCGGATACCTGCTTAAGGAGTATCCTCGCGCCGGTTTTCTGGGCGATGAACTTGTCGGCATAGCCTTTCAGACCGCTTTCAAAGATATTGTCGCCGAGAATAACAACCAGAGATTGACCGCTGGCGAAATTTTCAGCCAACGCAAGAGCCTGCGCAATCCCACCCGCCTGGTCCTGGACCTTATATGTAAATCGACAGCCGAAATCTTTACCCGAACCAAGCAGGCTGACAACATCGCCCATGTGCTCAACGCCGGTGACAATCAGAATTTCCTCTATACCGATAGAAGTTAGTTTTTCAATAGGGTAATATATCATCGGCTTTTGCCCCACGCCAAGCAGATGTTTATTTGTCACCTTGGTCAGCGGCATAAGCCGCGAGCCCGTGCCGCCGGCAAGAACAACTCCTCTTAAATCCATATTTACTTCCTTAACAAATAAGCAATCACCATTTCTCAGGTAATCGCTTTCGTTGCTCCCGTCGTGAACCCGCCATCAACCAAAATTATCTGGCCTGTAATATACTCAGAAGCATCCGATGCCAAAAAGACAACCGTCCCATCAAGGTCGTTCGGCTGGCCCGGGCGATTAAGAGGAATACGCTCCGTAATATAATCCACCCACTCTTTGTTCTCGTATAAAACTGCGTTTTGCGCCGTCTTAAACCAGCCGGGAGCCAGCACGTTGACCGTAATTCCGAACTTGCCCCATTCCGCAGCCAGACTCCTTGTCATTGACAGGACACCCCCCCGACTTGCGGTATAAGCTGCAATACCCTCCATTCCGAAAACACACGTACACGAACCGACGTTTATTATCCGGCCATACTTTCTCTTTATCATCTCCTTGGCAACCGCCTGAGCACAAAAAAAGCTGCCTTTAAGATTGGTATCCAGGACGGTGTCCCAATCCTCCTGAGTAACTTCCGTAGTTGGCTTTCTAATATTCAAGCCGGCATTGTTTACCAGAATATCGATTCTTCCATACTCTTTTATAGCCATCCGAACCATATTCTCAATGTCACTTTGCGAAAGCACATCCAACTGGACAGTTATTGCCCCTCTACCCAAAGACTCTATTTCCTGCTTGAATTCGGTCAGTCTTGATAATTCCCTGCTCGTAATAACCAAATCAGCCCCGGCTCTAGCAAGTGCCCTGGCGAAATACTGACCCAGACCGCGGCTGGTCCCGGTTACAATTGCCACTTTGCCGGAAAGATTAAAAAGGTCTTGCATCCTCTCTTCCTCAAACTTTACGGTTTCAAAACAATCTTTAGCAAGTTTTCCTTGGCTGTGAGCAATCGCTCAAAGGCCTCCGGCCCCTCTTCCAACGGCAAAACATCACTGATTAAGGGCTCGACGTTAATCTTGCCCGAGGCCACTAAGTCTATACAATCACGAAATTCACCCGAACTGGCATAAGAACCAGTGAAGGTAAGCTCCCTGGCAACCAATTCCTGTAAATTAAACTCGGCGGCCTTTTCCAGATTACCAACAGCAACGAGATGGCCACCGGTCTTGGTTATCGAAACTCCATCGAGAAAGGTCTGCGCGTATCCGACGGCCTCGAAAGTAACATCTGCCCCTTTCTTCTCTGTTTCCTTAAAAATCATTTCTCTTAGGTCGGATTTAAGGGGATTAATGACTTTATCCGCACCCAGCTTCTGCGCTAGACCAAGCCGAAATTCATTGATGTCGGCGACGAAGACCCTGGCTGCACCCCTCAGCCGGGCTGCCTGCAAAATGAAAAGGCCGATTGTCCCGGCCCCAATAACCACAACAGTATCATTAGTAGATATGGGCGCTCTATTGCCCGCATGTGTACCTATTGATGCCGGCTCCAAAAGGGCCGCCTGAGTAAACGACATATTGTCCGGAATCTTCGAGACAATCCACCACGGCACCGCAACATATTCAGCAAACGCACCGTGCCTTTTGAACTCCGGCGTGGAAACTCCTAATACCTGTCTTTTTTCACAGCGATTATACAAGCCCTTCCGGCAAGGCCGGCATTTATTGCAATATACAGTTGAATCAAAGCAAACTCTATCGCCCTTCACAAAACCATTTACTTTTTTATCCACTTCTTCAACAATGCCTGCCGCCTCATGGCCCATAATCAAAGGAGGAATTCTTCTGCCGGTCTTGCCTGTGAAGCCATGAACGTCCGAACCACAAATTCCACAGGCCTTTACACTTATCAGCACCTCATCATCACCTACTGCTGGGTCGGGAAAGTCTGAATATTCAAAACAATATGGTTTAGTGTAAAGTAAAGCCTTCAATTAAGTCCTCTATTGAATAAAGTTATAAATAAATGTAATTTGAAACACACCAGGATAACAAAATACCCGAAAAGCAACTAATATTCATCAATTTTATTGCAGAAGAACCAAAATTTTACCTTTCCGATATTCTTAGACAAGCCTACAATAGGAATCACAAGGTTTCTTCATACATTAGCATTTAAAAGGACATTATCATGGCTGGGACAATTACAAGACGCCGTTTTCTGGCTCAAACCGCCGGGCTTACCGCCCTGACTGCTGTTTTACCCGGATGCCGTTCTGTCGGCTCGGCGAAGGCACGATATCCTAATATTATTCTTATTATGGCTGATGACTTAGGATACGGCGATGTCGGATGTTATGGCTGCACCGACATTCGCACACCGGCCATAGACAGTCTAGCGGAACAGGGAGTCAGATTTACCACCTTTTATGCCAATGCTCCCGAATGCACACCAACCAGAACCGCTCTGTTGACCGGTCGTTATCAACACCGTGTCGGCGGTCTGGAATGTGCACTCGGCATCGGGAATGTCGGCCGGTATGACGATGCCATTCGGTTACGCCAAACAAACGACATGGGTCTTCCTGTTGAACAGACAACCATCACTCGCATGCTCAAAGATACGGGATATGCCACAGCAATCTGCGGCAAGTGGCATCTCGGATATGAGTCGAAATTTTTTCCTCTAAGACACGGTTTCGATTACTGGTTTGGCCCGGTGGGCGGCTCTATTGATTATTTCCACCACTGCGAATATACCGGCCAAAACGCACTTTACCTAAACGACCAACCCACCAAACGTGAAGGTTACCTCACTGACCTTATTACTGATGAGGCCGTTAAATTTATAAAACGCCGGCAAAATACACCCTTTTTCCTGTATGTTGCTTATAACGCACCTCACACCCCCTATCAGGGACCGGACAATAAAAAGGACGAACCTGTACCACAAGCCGACTATAACAAAGGTTCCCGAGCAACTTACGCCGCTATGGTTGAACGGATGGATGAGGGCATCGGGAAGATATTGAAAACAATAAACGATAAAAAAATAGCGGACAACACTCTTGTTATCTTTATGAGCGATAACGGTGCCAACAAAACCGGCAACAATCGGCCTTTCTCCGGTTATAAAGGAAATCTTTTTGAAGGTGGCATAAGAGTTCCATGCATTGTAAAATGGCCCGGCGTGCTCGAAGAGGGTATGGTATCGAATCAACCCTGTATCACTATGGATTTTTCTCGGTCTATTGTCAGAGCAGCAGGTACCAAACCACCGGAAAACCGCCCGTTTGACGGCATAGATATTTTACAGGCGCTCTCCGCAGGACACCAATCGGTGGAAACAAATCAGCCCCTTCAGAGGGTTCCCGCGAAGCGGGTTCCCAAACGTACACTTTTCTGGCGTGCTCGAAGAGGTGAACGGACAAGAAAAGCTGTTAGGGATGGTTTATTAAAATATATACGGCTGCAGGAAGGTGATAAAGTAGAAGAATATCTTTTCGATCTCAATCAGGATCCTGCGGAAAAAAATAATATCCTTGGCAAGCGGAAGGAAGATGTGCGAAAATTAAAAATATTGTTAAAGAACTGGGAAGAAAAAGTAAAGCATAAACGCTGACGACTTATCATTTTTTATTCGATAATAATATGCTCTATACAAAAGACCGTCTGTCATTTCAACCGAAGCGGTGCGGAGCATCGCGAAGTGGAGAAATCTATTTAAAAAATAGGTTTTTTCGGCTCGCTCGAAATACCATCCACAATGTTTTCTACAAAGCAACAACAATGTAAAAGATTTCGGGAGATAACAAATGAATGAAAAAAATCAAAAAACCACAAGACGCAAATTCCTACAGAATTCGACAGTGACAGCAGCATCAATCACACTGGGACTAAATGCCATAGGTGTTCCTCTAATAAAAACGGCTCGTGGCGCTAATGAGAAAATTCGCGTGGGCTTCATCGGCGTGGGCAACCGTGGAACACAGCTCCTTGACGGCTTTCTTCAGCAGGATGATGTTGAAATCGCCGCTCTTTGCGATGTTTATGAGCCTTACCTGGCCAGAGATTATTCCAAAGTCGATAAAACGCTCAGAGATTCTTTAGGAGGCAGAATTCCGAAGATGACGGAAAAGTTGGGCAGCAACGTTGCACGGTACAAGGATTTTCGCCGCCTGCTCGACCGTAAAGATATAGATGCGGTGGTCATTGCCACACCCGACCACTGGCACGCTATCCAAACCATTATGGCCTGCCAGGCGGGAAAGGATATATATGTGGAAAAGCCGCTATCGATAACCATACTTGAAGGCCGGAAGATGGTCGAGGCCGCCAAACGATATAATCGGGTAATACAGGTCGGGCTTCACAGACGCTCCTCCAAATCGTACATGCAAATAGCAGAGCATGTCCGGGCAGGTAAAATCGGCAAGGTAACCGTAGCAAGGGCCTACCGGATAAGTAATATGCACCCGAACGGTATAGGCAGGTTCCCCGATACGGCCCCACCGAAAGGTATGGATTGGGACATGTGGCTTGGTCCCCGGCCCGAACGCCCTTACAAGAACAATATGTCCTTATATAAATTCCGCTGGTGGGATAATTATTCCTCGCAGATGGCCAACTGGGGCGTGCATTATTGTGATGCGATGCGCTGGATGCTGTCAGAGCAGGCACCCGTCTCGATATCCGCACACGGTGGAAGGTTTGCCCTCGATGACGACCGGACGGTTCCGGATACGATGGAGGTGATTTTTGAGATGCCCTCGGGCGTACTGCTCATTTTCGGCCAATATGAAGCAAACGGTGGCCCCGCCTTAATAGATGGAGAAGTCGAATTCCGGGGCACGCTGGGAAATCTGTACGCCGGCACAAGTGGTGAAGCCGGTTATAAAATCGTACCTTCAAGAGCAGGACAATTCCAGGATAGCGGCTCCAATATCGAACCGCTGGAAAGTAAGCGAATAGATGGCGACCTTACCGTCCAGCATATTCGAAACTTTCTTGATTGCGTCAAAAGCCGTCAACGTACCAATTGTGATATGGAAACAGGCCATCGTTCAACGACCTTTGCTCTTTTGGCAAATATCGCTCTGGCTACTAAAACTCGAATCCAATGGGACCCGAAGGACGAACGAGCCATCAATAATAGACGTGCTAATAAACTGCTGCACTACGAATACAGAAAGCCCTGGAAGTTATAGCCCTTGAGACAACCTGCTCTACAAGGAATCAAAAATGGACAAATCTACATTCATAATAAAGATTTTGTCCCTGAGTCTTTTTCTTACACCAAGAACACAGGCCCAGCTCAAAGCTCAATCTGGTACCCAGAAGACCAACGCCCCAACAATCACAGTGACTGGGCTGGATGTAAGCGATAAGAATCTCAACCTGCGCTATGAGATAAGAAATGATTCCATACAGGATGTCTGGATTTTGGCGGGGACAACCAGTTCCAGTGTGGACGCAACTGTATTAATGGATAAAGATGGGCGAACTCTTATCATAAGGAACCGTCTTGATGTCCCAACCCGTATGTTCTTTGACATGTTCTATGGTAGGTACGTTCGTTTGCGCGCAGGCAAGACACAGACCGAATCGGTTTCGATCAATGTACCTATTCATCCACAACATGGACTTGGGAGCGGACTACAGCCACGGGGCCTTGTATATGCAACGCGTCTGGCTATCGAGATAGGATATTACTCTGGGGACTTGCCTGGAATGATTAGTAATGTCCTTGAAAAAGCAGAGAAAATCAGTTACGAAATCGGCGATGATGCTGATGATTTGCGTTATATTAAAACAATTTTTGGAGGATTTCTTTATTTCAACAAGTGCCAAGAAACCCTCACGCAAAGGGATGAAGAGATCTTGATCCCTTATACACATCAGGCCTTAAAGGGTGAAAAGATCCTGTGCGCAACAGTCGATGGCCTGCGTATTCCATACGAAGATAAAGAAGACCTTTCGGAGCGCCACCCCCCTGATTTGACTTCTTGTACACGCGTTGAGATTCGGTATCAACCTTCAATACTTGAATACTTCTTTCCTTATGTAGGCCAGCAGGGCATACTGAGCACAACTGAGATATAGTATCTGCGGTCTGAGAAAACTGTCATCCTGGACGATCCGAAAGAACTCGGAGTCTTTTTAAATGACATAAGCGAGGGAGTCTCTGCTACTGGAGTTGTCCGCCAGAGAAGCATGGCTCACGTGGTCTGCTATAGTGACGGTGAGCTTCTGATGTCTTTTCCCATATATAATGATACGTCCATAGTAATTGAGGGAAAGAGGTTCATATACTTCAAAGGCTTCCCAAGCCTTAAGATACTCACACCGCAGATACAGCCGATTGAATTGCGAGTACAGTGTGCAGATACTTTGAGAGACCTCAAGAGCTGGCTGGATTTATACTACAAAATCGAGGAAATTGAAAAGGTATACCCACCACCAAATAAATGGTGTGATGCTATAATGCGGGCCTACCAAAGCGTAGGCAAACTCAAGAAGGATGCAAAGCCTCTCAAATGTCCGAGCGCAGGCGAAGGCAAGTGTCACTATGCTATGAATCCAAATTGCAAATACGACTCACCACCTAATACCGTTCTTTTATTCGAGACCAAAGCCGGCTGGAATCAGCACGGCGGGCCTGAACTGTTTACTTTCGATAACCACGATCCTCATGGCGGCTGTGTCCTCTTAAATGGTGGCACTGTAAAGTTCATCCGCACCAAAGAAGAACTCCAGCAACTTAGATGGAAATAATTGGAAGGTTATTGTTTTTGTCCTGCAACGACTGTCTGGACAATAGCCTTCTTGGCCTCAGCCACCGCCGGGCTGTACGGATAGTCTTTCATCATAGTCTCGTAAATCACCTTGGCCTGGTCCACGGCCCTGATAGCACAGAGCGCCTTTATCTGCCGGACGAGAATCTGCGACCGATGGTAATTACTTAAATCGAGCTTATTTAACCGCTCTGCTAAATAAAAAGCGATTAAGTATTCTTTCCTCGCTAAGTGCACATCCAGTTTTATCAGGTTCAAATTCGGCATCAACAACTTCACCGGGTCATTGGCGATAATTGCCTCAATCTTCTCCATAGCGTAATTCAACTGCTCCGGGTCGCCGGTGTTATCTGCCAATTGTCTTGCTGCGCGCAATCGCCCAACATCCTTGACCTCCTGCTTAATATTGTCGGCCTGCTCGGAACCAGTCCGAAGATTTTGAAGTATTTCCCTTGCCTCTTCGATCTGCTCCAGCGCTATCAGAACCTCAGCTTTAGCCATCCTGAATCGCGTAACTATTTTCTTGTCTAACTTTCTCTCCTCGAGCTGGTTTAGAATCTTTAACGCCTCTTGCGCCTTTCCGAAGCACTGTACCAATAATTCAGCCTGAGAAACCATCGCTTGCTGGCGAACCATCGGATTCGGCGCCGATTTTTCATGCAGACTGGTAAAAAGTTTCAATGCCTGTTCATACTGCCGTACCGAAGCCGAGCGCAGGTATTGACCCAATTCAAGACAGAAATATCGGTGCTTGGATTCCGCCACAAGCTCGTCCATCCTATTCGTTAAAGCGGCCACGGCTTGTTGCCTCCATAGTTGGCGCTCAAGGCCGTCAGCAAAAATGTATAAATTGACGATATCACCTATTGGCAGTTTGTTAAAGTTACTTTCAGATATAGCTTTCTCAAAGGCCTGTTTGTTACCCGGCTCAAGCTGGATTTTATCCCATAAAATATGAACGTGAATTTTTTGCCTTACCTCGGCAATTACCTCTTGGTTTTTCAGCACTTCAAGTGTAACCGTGCGCATCTCGGGACGTAAAAACACATGCTCGATACTTTCGCCGGTCTTGATTGTTCCATCGTCGAATTTCCACCGGTATGAATAATCCACGTTGCGTTGTGCCTTGAGGGCGTCGAAGCGCATCCGAATCAGAGTCGCTTTCTCCTGGTCCAACCGCCAATCATCGGTTATCTGCCATTTAAAGGTGCCCCCATCTTTGGCCGGGTCTTGATATCCAATGGCCGTAGCCACGAAGCGTCCCACAGGCAGGAAATCACTTCTGGCCATAAGGCCTAATTTTTCCTGCGGTATTTGCCAGGCAGCTAACGTAAACATTTGGCCCCAGGGACTGTAGTTAAGATACTCCAGCTTATGCACACCGACTCCCAGAGAAATCTTACCCTGTTTCTCCCCCTTTATGCCAGCCTTATAGTCGTGTTCACCGGGCCAGCTCACTACTATCTTGCCATCTATAAGCAGATGCGATGTCCAATTCGAGGCCGTGGCGAAAATGTAATCACCGGCTTCTTCAGTCCGGAAGAAACCCTCATACCGATACAACGCAAGGCGGGGTTTCTTACCGGCGCTGTCAGAACCAAACTCCCCCAGCCGATGAATTGGAAACGAATGGTGAACATTATCAACCAGACTCTTGCCCACCGGCTCGGCGACATTATTCCACACTTTTAATAAACCGGACAGCTCCTCACACTCGGGATAATTTTTGCCTGTATATCTTGTCTCTAACGTCACCCCGGCTTTGGGCTCCCATACTGAGGAGGTAGGTTTATACTTCTCTTTGTGCACCAGATAAACGAAATAGATGGTGCTGCCATAGGAATTGTCGAAAAGAATCTCCATCGGCTCATCTGCTTTGGTCCAAAATAACCGGCTGGGGACTCGCTGGCCTATGGTCGTAAAAACTACCGCTTCAAAATCCCTCGCATCAAAGCCGGGCATATATAGCTTGGCATAAAAGACCTCCGGATTTTGCCCTCTCAGCAGATATCCTGCGTTAACCAGACTTGCCCGCCGCTTACCTTTCATATCGGAACCGGTCGTTATCAATTTAATCTTCTTGGCTGTCGATGGAATCCCGACATTAATTTCAACAGGCGGCATATGTTTCGTCAACAGCTCTGATTTGTACACTCTTCTTTTGTCTGCATAAATCTCAAAGCTGACAGACATA
The DNA here is from genome assembly GCA_964444135.1 of uncultured Pirellulales bacterium. GTDB lineage: Bacteria > Planctomycetota > Phycisphaerae > Sedimentisphaerales > Anaerobacaceae > NIOZ-UU13. Next base: position 24,712 of record CAYUFX010000026.1, read on the forward strand.
TTGGGCTCAGCTCTATCATTGAGTCCGGCCAATGCTACAAAACGCCTATGCTGCTTCTCGTGTTTGTAAGTAACCTCGCCGGGGCAGGTCATATTGATACCTTTTTTATAGACCTTCCCATTCAGTCTATAGTACGAGCCGGTCCACTTCTTCTTTTTGTTCAAATCGGACAGATGAACATCAGGTATCTGTGAGTAAATGTCGTCTTTTTCAATCCGAAATCGCAGCTCCGCCTCCTCGATGTGCCACGGGACAGACCTTTCGGTCTCAGCGGCTAAGCTGGTATTACAAACAAATAAAGCAGCCGCGGCAGCAAACAACAACCGACTTATATGCTCTACTGACAATATAATTTTCAGCATACTGCAACTATATCCAAAATTGCTCATTTATCCTGTTTTCTATCTTCCGTATTCTGGCCTTTGTCTTTGCCCTGTGCCAGTGCCTCGAAATAGGCGCTAATCATATGCTCGTAGCCCCTAAAATGATACTGTTGTTCCCTGGAAAGCATATCGTCCAGCTTCCTGTCTGTTGCTTTTTCCCTGGTATATTGCAGTGCAATTTGTCTGCCTAATGCATAGTGCGATTTCTTCAGAGAGTCGACAACTTCATCGAAAGCTCCTCTGATACCAACTCCACTGCGGTTTTTGATAGACTCTTCCACGCCTTTCATTGCTTGAATAGACTTCTCAAGTCCCATTGTTGGCAGATTATGACTTTCGAGCTTGGGCACCAGCTCTTGTGCCGACTGCCTGATTTTTTGCTGTTTTTCCTCTGTAGCTTTCATCATATCTAATACTTTCGGGGGCAGCTTACCCCCTACCCCGAATATGGTGGCTTGGTCGCTGTCCTTACCGAGTCCCGTACCGCCCGTCTGTGCTTTTGTGTCCTCATCTTTGACCTGTCCGCTTTCCAAAGGCGTGTTTGAAACTCGTTCTCGCAAACCGTACTCATTGTCGGACAGCGCCTTGGCTACCGGCTCTACCAGCTGGCCGTCAGACATGCCGCTGCGTCCGGCCCCGCTGCGTCCCTGGATGATATTATCCTCCGGCTTCTGGTCGCCGGTTTTGCCTTTGGCGCTCGTGCTGCTTATAGTTCCGTCAGAAACCGGCCCGGCCGTATGGTCCAGAGAATTAAGATAGCTGCCGATATCTTCCACCTCCGGCCGCATTTCCTCTTCCGTCGTAATCAAATCAGCTACCAGGTCTTCGAGCTCCGACGGCAGCTCCGCCAATGGCGCAAACAACTGCTCATCCTCTGGAATCTCTGCGATAAATTGTATATTATCATAGAAACCCAGTGTCGCCTCGCAGTTTATCATTAGCTCCTCGGCCATCTCCACTTCTTCAGTTTCCAATCTATGAGCATCCACTCGCGCTTGACGCATATCCGCGGCTTCCCTGGCTTGTTTAGCAAGCTCGTCGGCATCCTCGTAGAGACTTTTCATCGATTCAACCATAGCGTCGTCGCCGAAATCCAGCAGGTCCAGATTAGTAAAATCGTTCACCACATCCGACAAAATCTCCGCCAGTTTCGATTGGTCCATCGCAAGCTCTTCCAGTCTGTCCTCTTCCTCTGTGCTGAAGTCTTCCGGCGGCTTATCTATAATCATTTGTCTGTCCTGCATTATCTGCTTCTGTTTCTCGATAAACTCATCCAATTCCTTGGTCATTTCTTTGAGCGATTCTTCTACGCCCGCATCAAGTGACTCGATACTTTCGCCTAAAATTTCCGCCGCCGCCTTTTCCGCTTCAGCCTGGCTCTCTTTGGCAATTACACCTTTGAGCGCGATGAGCTGTTCGAGCAGGAAAGCCTGCTGCTTTTCGACAGATTGCAGTGAATGAGAAACAGCAGATTTATTAGCCGCCTTAATTGCCTTAGTCTTTGGTTCTGTTGCACCAATCGTTTCTATTTTCTCCATTACACGGGCGTGTTCCCCGTCTCTTAGCTCAGCCAGTTTATCAACAAACCTCGGACGTGGAGGTGATGATACATCCCAGGCCTCAGTCATATAATCACCAACAAGCTTTTGCTTTTGGTTCATTTCGCCCTGATGCCTCTGCAGGCTCTTGATATTTTCCGCTTCTTTCCTGCTTGCATTAATTACATCGTCGAGGTTCGTCAACACATTTTCCGTTACACCTAAGGCCGCTTGCTGGGCCTCAATGGCCTTATCCAGTGCCTCAAAGGCGGAACCTCGCGGGTCATCAGCCGAAATCGTCAACTCATCCAGTGACTTGACCTGAATTGTAACAGGCTGCGATTGACCCAGGTGCTCCATTGGGCTAAAATCCTGACAGAATGCCTGCAGAACGTAGGCCGAACCCGGTTTGAACACACCGGCATCTATCGACAGGCGAAGTGTCTCAGCCACCCGCTCCTTTCTTCCCGGGGGTCCTTCATATTCCCAGTTCTCTATTGTTTTTGCAGGACTATTGGCCTGTATTTGTCCGAGTGTTACATATATCCGGCCGATCCCAAAATCATCAGAAGCTTGTATATCGAACTTCAGTCTTTCTCCGGGATTCACCGTAAGGCTCCGGTCGGTATCAACAAATTCAATTTCCGGCACACTGTCCTGCTGCAGTAAAATCGACCCGGAAGCAATGGCAATACGTCTGTCACTTCCCGGCCCCTTGACCTCAAGCTGGTAGGAACCGGCTCTTTGCAATTTCGTTTCTGCACGCCATACTCTATCAACATTTTTAAATTCAATAGTTTTGTCCTGCGCCTTCCACCACAGTCTTTCAGCTTGCTTGTCCAGCTTCACGTCCACAACTACCTGAGAACCTGCCAGTCCTGATACCGCCTCAGGAGGCCCCAAAGTGCTAATCTTCCCTATGCCCGTATATTCAGGTGACGAAATATGAAACTGAGATTCTTTTATTCTCGGCACAGTATTAACCATTACCTTGATACTGGAACTGTAAGTATCTGCCGCGAACACCCGAAAAGCAAACGGCCTATCTACCGCTGCAAAAGTATAGTTGAACACACCCTCTCTTCTACTGACAGTCTGCATAGTCGCACGTTTGCCTTTATCCTTTTCAGTACTTATATAGTCTGCCCCATCCATCCATGCAATCTCTGGATAACTCCGCAGCGTACTATCACCCCCCCTACCTTTAACTTCAACCGACACAAGAAGGTCATCTGCTTCTGCGATGGTTACGTCGCTATCCGGCGTAACCTTCAGCACCACCGAACCTGCCGGCGGAACATCCGACAACGGTCGTATGAACCTCGCAAAGGCATTGACTACATAATGGCTCTGACTAATACCATAAATCATCCAAAATAGCATAATAATCAAAAACGCTATCAGCCATTTTCTTATTCTCGCCTTATCCCATAGCTTTTTCAGGTCTGCTGTTGACATCAAGGAAATGGCTGTCCCTATTGTTCGCTGGGCAAATGGTTTCTCGTCTGAGGTAAATTCACGAGACTCAAAACACAGTGCATTAATCAGCATGTTTTCCGGCACGCTATGTTCACGCTCCAGATATAATGCCGTAACCTCAAGCCCCTCAAGCTGTAAAATCGGTGACAATATATTCTTCCATAATTCAAATATCATCAAACCAACCCAGCCCAAAACCATCGCCAGTCGTAACCCGGGCGGAAGATGTAAAAGGTTATCCATAAAACACAGCACAAGCCATACACCCAAGCAAACCGTCCCCCACACCAATCCTCCTAAAACAAGCCGGTTTGCCATCATTATCCGTCGGCCTCTGGCTACGGTTTCTCGAACCGGCTCGCGCTGCTGGTCATTTATATAGTCCATAACTTTGTTCCTCTAAGGTCCCTTTTTGGGGCTTCGGCCTACAATGACAGTATCGTCCTTCTGCTGTCCGCCCCAAGGTAGCCAAAGCTTTTCTGAAATAATAACTTCCGGCGTAGGGTCATCCGGCAACAAGATAACACGGAAAAACGTCCCCCGCGCCGAAAGTATCAATTCCTGATTTGCCTTATCATACTTCCATCGCCAGATACTCAATCGCCAGGGCTCAACCACCGTCCCCAATTCTTTGTCCCACTCGCCGCCTATCTCGCCGAAATGAGTCGGCGCCACCTTGCGCCTCAGACTCACCAAAGTAAGCACCTCATTGCTGCCCTCAATCTGCAAGACGCCTAACAGTTTCTTTTCATTGTAAAAATCTCTTTGCCTTTTGATGTGGTCCCGGGCAACTGCAAATAGCTTTTTATCCTGTTCTTGGGACCTGCCCCCGCTTGTCGCTGAGGGGGGCCAGCCAACAATGTACTTTCCGTCCTTTCTCACAGCTAAATAAAACTCCTCACCAAACGCGGATTCAACCACGCAGGTATCATCGCTTTCGGTTATTTTAGTTGGTATCGGAGTCAAAGATTCCTTTGTCACCGCCTGAACCGCATCCTCCGGCCCAAAACGCATATCGGCAAACTTCACTATAACTTTGGCTGCAATGTTTTTACCTTCGTCTAATAGTTTTATTCTTTGGACATAAACCAGTTTATCCAGTGTGGTTCCCTCTCCGCCCCGCTGCTTACTCCGCAAAACCAGTCTGTACGTTTTCTCCTTGGTCTTAAGATAAACCGTCACAGTGTAAAGATGTCCCTGCAGAGATTCATCACTGTTGAAAATCACCGTCGCAGTCAGATACCGCAGTGGATACGGTTTGCCGGAATATTCCTTTGCAGCAGGCGAATAATCCGCATCCCCTGTCTTTTCGTTGTATTTGGTTGTTTCTATGAACTTCCAATTGCGGCGCATCTCCTCCTTTTCCGGATAAAAACGAATCTCCCGCACCGGCTCAAAAGTAAAATACCTCACTTTGCCGTATTGCACATCTTCTCCGGTCACCATATCTCTGGTCCTGAGCTTGCCTCCCTTAGGTATGTTCAGCTTGAAACTTCGGCCCGGCGTCAGAGAAACTTCACCCGTCAGCACTTTCCCATCGGAAAAATAAACCGCCGCTGTTCTGGCTTGGTTCCCCTCTTGCGAAGTATTACCAAACAAGGTCCCCGTCGAAGCCCTACATACCAGATTGCCGGACCAAACTAAAAAGCAAAAAACGCAGAACCAAAACTCAAAATTTGAAAATCTGAAATCTAAAATCTGAAATCTGAAATCTGGTTTATACCTTTTCACTTTTGGCTTCATTTTCTTCGGCTCTTTTTTCAGCTTTGTTCTCTGCACAATTATTCAAACCTTTGCATTAAAACAGATTCATCTTGCGCCGCATCGTCCATTCCAACATAAGAATACCCAAAAATATCAGAATGTATATGTACTTATCCTGAACCAGCGGTATCTCCATACTGACAGCGTAATCCATGACCTTACCTCTAAGTGTCTCAACCAGATTCTCAAGGTCGGTTTCTCGAAAATACGCACCGCCGCTTCGCATCGCCAGGTCATCCAGGAACGCATGGTCAACTTCCAGGTTAGCACCTTCATTAAGACTCGGCTCTATCACTAATGTCTTTTCATAAGACTCTAATAGTTTTTCTCCCACATAAGCATGCACTTCAAACAGGTATTCGGCCCTCTTGGAAAAGACCATATCCGCACGGAACGTATTTTCTCTGCCCATCACGGGTTCGACAGATATTGGCTGCCCCGCACCAATTGAACCTGAGCCGGGACGTTGCAAATCGGGCGCAGCCTCACGACTTTCGTTGGGAGACAATTGGTGCGGGATCAACGTTGCTTTCAAGTGTAACTGTCCGGGATTATAGCGCCCGGCAACGCGAATCGTAGCGCTGGCCTGCTCGCCGGGTCTGTAGCCTTTTTTGTCCCACTTGACGCCAACAAAGCGCTCCCCTTCCTCCCACTGCGACAGGTTCCTGACCGACTGTCGCCAAAAATGACCGTAAGCCTGCTTAAGCACATCAGAGGTCTGAGTCCATTTCCACAGCGTATTCGTCGCCACACCCATTGTTTGGCCCTGCCCGAAGCGCTGAAGTGCAACTACCGACACCGTTCTGTTACCCACCGAAGCATCCAGCAGGTTGATAGCTCCGCTCCTCAAAGACCCGGTTAGATTGATACTCTCAATAGTGGCTCCAGCCGGCCAACGGCCGGTCTTATCAAACCCAGCGCTGCTGGGCTGCCCCCGCTTGTTGTTAGCGGGGGCCTGACTAATAAGTCTTGACGTTTCGGAAACAATACTGTGATTTGCCGCTGACAATGGCACATTCACCGTGAACTGCCCCGTTTGCAGTTCCGGCTCACCTGCACTTATCCGCCATGGAAACAGCGGCTCAATCACCGTCCTCGAATACCCGCCCCGACCAAAGGAATGCTCTCCTCCGAGAAATATCACCGCCCCCCCTTCACGCACGTATGCCACCAGAGCCTGCAATTGTTCCTGCCGCCATTGTGAGGCAGGGAAAGAACCAACTATAACGCATTCATACAGACCAAGCAGTCCCTGCTCCGAAGGAAAACCTGCTTCGAGATTCTCATCGCCTTTCTGACGACTGCCGCGAACAATAAATCGGTCACTGCTTACGCGAAACAACGCCGTCAGTGCCACCGACGAATCGTCGGACAGCTCTTTGTAAATCTGCCTGAAATCCCATCCTAACTGCTGAGCAAAAAGAAGCACGGACAGAATATTTTTACGTACCTCTATTGAGAAAATCCGCGTATTGTTCAGTTCGGAAAGCTCTCCATCAATCGTTTCAACTCGAACGCGATACTTTTTCATTCCCATTTCAGATGGACTTTTCATATTGAACTTCACTCTCGCTCTGGCCCCTGCCAGGTCAACCAGTTTGGAATCTCGAGTTTCCCAGTCCTGGCCTTCTTTGGCTTCCACTCTCACATTCACCCGCTCTGCCCCTGTGGCAAAAGCATAGGAAGCACAGCGGGCTACGACCTCAGCAGTCACCTCAAAATCGCTTTGCTCTTCCACAACCTCCGGCGCTTCAACTCTGGTTATCGCTATATCATTCCAGGTCTCCGGCTCGCTGCCCACGCCGGCAATATAAACCGGCACTTCAGGCAGCTTAACATTTTGCACCACTTCGTCGCCGCCGTCCGTAAGCAGCAGCGCGCTCATGTAGTTGGACCCGCCAACGGCGGATTTGCTCAGACCCAGCGCTGCTGGGTCCGGCTTATCCGCTATTGTAACCAGACACTTACCTAAGTCGGTTTCTCGGACCTGCCCCGGCTCGACTGAGCTCGCCGAAGTCCGCACCTCACTGTCAAATTTTAGGGTATCAAAATCTATGAAAGAAGACCGCAGCTCTTGCGTGAGTTCTTCAAGCATAGCATCGGCCCGTTTGCCCCGGCTGCCCTCGGCTTTATCCTCGACCTCCATTGAAGAAGATGTATCCACAAGCGCAAGAACCTTTTGATTTTCGTCGGGCCTTTGCATCACGGTCCACACCGGGTCAAAATATGCTAAAATCAACAGCAGCACTATTAGTATCTTGGGCACCACCAAAACCGCAGCCTCTTTGGCCGAATATTGTCTTCGCTGCCGTCGATACAGAATAATCAGCCAGATCCCCAGCCCCAGAATCAGTCCCGCACTAAGAACGGGATTCAGATGTGTTTGCCACCGCAGTATTCCCATTAGCTTGCCCTCCCCCCGTTCTTGCTTTCGCTCGAAAGCACAGGGGTATCATGAGTCGATTTGCCAATAATATTCCTTAGCCTGTTAACTGGAGACCACAATCGCCCTTTATTACTTTCGGAATCCTCTGACACCGTTTCTGCTTCCGGCGTTTTTTCTTGACTAGCCCGGGACAACCTGGGGGCCCCCAGCCACCCCTCTGCCAATAACGCCAGCGTTGCTAACAGAAGCAAAAACAAAAACAACTCTACCGACCTTGCCTGGCCCTTATGGTATTGCTCAAAGTCCACAGTCTCATCATAAGGCAAAATTTTATGTGCTATTTGACCCATAGCCGGCACTTCCGAACCTTCGATATATTTTTCCAATCCCTCTTTCTCTGATGCACGCACTGATATACAGTATTTATTATCACCTGCCGTAACCAGGTACACCCCGGCCCTCGGAAAGGCCGGGATTTCCTGCTCTTTGCCTTTCCAGTCCATCGAATCACCTACTAAGGAAAGCACCTCAACCTCCCCGCCCTGCGCCCTGATACCGCGTGGACGCTCACCCGCCACCAGTGAAATTGCTCCTTCCTCTTCGGATGAAGAACCCGCCACTGCCATACGTTGTGCAATCATCACCAATAATCCCGAAGAGGGCAGCGTGTTCCAACGCGAAGTAAAGGCTGTGCCGCTGACGAAAATATTACCTTTGTTCAGCTTCCTGTGTGCAATTACTACTTTTCCCACACCAATTGACCCCGAGGCAGGAGAATTGTTACCGCCTGCGGGCCCCTGCCTGCCGCCGGCGGACAATTGGTGTGGGACTCCGAGAAGCGGCGTAAATTCCGCAGACATTACCAGCGGATAAAACACGTATGCACTAACAGATTCCAGTTTTGAATTTCCTGTTGATTCGCGGATCCGATTCCAGAAGCTGGTTTCTTCGGTCAACACCTCCAAGCCGGCACCACGTGGGTACACCTCGCGGTTCTTTATGTTCGCACCGAGCCACTCCGGAAGCTGTCCATCACCCCGACCTGGTCGAATGGATGGAACAACAAGAAGATTGCCCCCATTTTCAACATACTCCCTCAGCCAGGCCGAGTCCGCCGGGGTGGATTGCATCCCCGCCCACGTCGTAACAATCAGGATTGGTTTTTCCTTAGCGGCGGTTTGGCTCAACTGACCCGGTAAGCTGAATTTCACAACCATACCGGTAAATTGTCCCTGGCCAGAAGGAGATAGCGCCACCGGCAGTACTCCGAATTCTTCCGGCGTACCCCCGAACAAAACCGTTGCCGTTTCTTCGCAGAATATCCCTATCCCCGCTTCATTGTCCCCCGAGAAACCATCGCCTTCGACCCATGCCTTAACCCAGCGATACCCAGTCTCATCCGGCGTCGTCTCCACTTCCACTGTCCTGGCTCTGCCCCGCTCTACTACTACGTTTTCCGTATTTTTTTGGCCCTGGTTGTCAATGGAGTTGACTCGCACATTGGCGGCAATATCCGAATTGTTCTGCAGGACTAAGCCGATTGTGTAAGGGTGCTTAGGCAGAACCTTTTCCTCGGGAAATTGGACCGCCGCTATCGCTACGTTGGCTTCGTCCCGGGTCTCAGACTCGACCTTGTGAAAATAGACTGTTATTGGTGCCCCCCCTGCTTTAGCCTGCCCCAAATCTCTCCCCGCCTCTACTGAGCTCGCCGAAGTCCACTCGCTCCGCTGCAAATCGCTGAACACATGCACCGCCCCGCCGCCTGTAGTGCTTGCACGAAGTAGTTCAAAAGCCCGCGCCAGGGCATAACCGGCATTTCCCGTTGCTGCCGTGGGTCTGATTTTATCAAGTGAATCTAAAAGCAATTCCGTATTGGAAGTTAATGAATCGGCTGCCGGTACCGCCGGCTCATCAACCAACAATATTACCGCTGCGTCTGCACTACTTTCTAACGCCAAAATAAGCTTCCTTGCGCCTTCGGTAGCACATTCAAGCTTGCTCTTATCATTATCATAGCTGCTGGCCTCACTCATTGACGCGGAGTTGTCCACTATTGCTACGACCGAAATCTTACCGCCCAGACCCATCGACGTCACAAATTCAGGTCGAGATAAAGCTAACAGTATAAATGCAATCAACAAAATCCGCATCAGAAGCAGCAGCCACTGCCGTATCTTGCGATGTGAGTTCAGCTTTGGGTCTGTCCGGTGAAAAAACATCAAAGTCGAGAACACCACAGTCCGTTTTTTTTGCTTCAGTATAAGGTGAAAAACTACCGGCAGCCCCGCCAACGGTACGAGATAAAAAAAGATGGGAGCAGAAAAAATCATACCATTCGACTCCTCTGCAAAATAGCGTCATACACCTCCGTCCTGGTCTCTGTCAGGATGTATTCTGACCGGGTCTTCTGAAAGCCACTTCGCAGCTCGTCGAGATAAAGACGCAACTGCTCAAGGTAGGCATCACGTATCGCCTTCAAATCCACCGTTATTTTATCTTTCGTCTCCAGTGAGGTAACATCGGCCAGTCCCGTTATTGACATATTCATCTCCGCCGGGTCCAGAATATGAAACAGTGTAATCTCTTTGCCGTCATAGTAAAGGTGGTTAATACCCTGCAGAATACTTTCCGGCTCTTCCAAAAGGTCGGAGATGACGACCACCAATGCTCTGCCCTTAATCAGCTCGGCCGCGCTGTGCAGCGATGCCTCGATATTACCTTTGTTCTTAGGCTCGATTTTCTCAAGCCCCTGCAGCATTGGTTTAAGCCCCACAAAGGTCCCCGAAGGCTCATAGTACTCCCGTATCTGGTCATCAAACGTAATCAGCGAAACGGTATCACCCTGCTGCACCATCACATACATCATCCCCGCCGCCAGATAGCAGGCGTATTCGCTTTTCTTCAGCGCCCCATCCTGCTGGTACTTCATACTGCCGGATATATCTAACATAATGTAGCAGCGGATACTTACGTCTTCATGGAACCGCCGGATAACGTACCGGTCGCTTCGCGCATAAACCGGCCAGTCAATCCGGGAAACCGGGTCACCGGGCGCATATTCGCGATATTCAGCGAATTCGACCGAAGAGCCAAACGCAGGAGACCTGTGCAGACCCTGATGACTGCCGTCCATTGGTCGGCGCACCCCTATTTCAACTCCGCGCAGACGCTCGGCCATTCGTGGAGGAAGATAGCGATAGCCTACGGACTCAATCATACTCACCTCCGACTAAACAAGGAAGACAGAAGTCAGACCCCAGAAGTTAGATTATCTCTGTTATCTGTTCTCTTTTTTCTGTCTTCTGTCCTCTGTTCTATTCACTCCGACTCACCCACCGTATCCAGCAATCTTTTTATCACCGCATCCGTGTCGAGTCCTTCGCTGGCCGCGGCAAAATTAAGAATCACCCTATGACGCAGTACCGGCAGGGCGTATTTTCGGATATCGTCGCATGAGACGTTGAAGCGCCCGTTCAAAACTACATGCGCCTTAGCTGCTAATATCAGCGACTGCCCGGCACGGGGCCCGCAGCCATAGCGTACAAACTTACTGATAAACTCAGGGGCTTCATCTGACTGCGGCCGCGTCGCGCGGCACAGTCGTGCCGAATATTGGGCCATATGTTCGCTAATCGGAACCCGCCGAACCAAATCCTGATACCTCAGGACAGATTTAGCATCGAGGATACCGTCGAGCGGCTCTCCATCACGACCGGTGGTCGTCAACAATATTTCCTGCTCTTCCTGCAAGTTGGGATAGTCAACCTTAATAAGCAAAATAAACCGGTCTAACTGAGCTTCCGGAAGCGGATAAGTACCTTCCAACTCTATCGGATTTTGCGTTGCAAGCACTAAAAAAGGCTCAGGCAGCGCATGCGTATGGCCCGACGAGGTTACTTTACGTTCCTGCATAGCCTCCAGCAGCGCCGCCTGCGTCTTCGGCGGAGTACGATTTATTTCGTCGGCCAGGAGCACATTGGTAAAAACAGGCCCCTTCTGAAAAACAAACCGTCGCTGTCGCGTGTCAGGGTCCCTCTGAAGAATATTCGTCCCGGTAATATCGGTAGGCATCAAATCGGGCGTGAATTGAATCCGCTTAAAATCCAACAACATTGTCTGGGCCAGGCAGTGCACCATCATAGTTTTCGCCAATCCCGGCACCCCCATCAGCAGGCAATGTCCACGGGCAAAAAACGCGGTAAGAATCTGATCCAGCACTTCCTTTTGACCAATAATGATTTTGCCGACTTCATCGAGAACAGTATCTTTGGCCTGTGCCAGCGATTCAACTGCCTCGAGGGCATCTCTTGAACCTAAATTAGTAGTGTCCGCCAGCCGGGCTTGCGGCCTGCCCACGCTTGTTGCTGGCGGGGGCATCCCCTGCTCGACAATCCGCCCGGATGATACATCAAATTTGCACCCGCATTTGCAGCGAGCTTTCGTACCAGCCGAAAGACCGCTGACATCATACTTCCTTCCACATTCCGGACAGCTTACGGTTGACGTCTTATCTGACATACAATACCCTCCGCTCTAATGAGTCATAACGTATGTAATAATATTCAGTCCTAACTGTTTAGCATAGATTGATTCATAGCCCCTTATCAGTGGATAGTAGGCATCCAGCCAACCGGCTTCAATATCGTAGGGACTGTAAAGGACCCTCAGGTCGCCATCGATTGTCACGCCCAGTAGGTAGGGTTGATTTTTGAGCCCAGCAACGCTGGGTTTTATGAGACCCGCCGCTGGCGGGGGTTTATTCTTTGCCACCACGGGCGAATACCTAACTTCATTGATTGGCAAAAGACTATTATAGAGATGATGATTAGCCGAAATCGGCTCCAACTCAGCTTCAGGCAAAATCTTTACCAGCTCCCGTCGCACCGCCCTGTCGAACGTGCTCAATCCCATACCATTGTTTATTAAAAGCACCCCTCCAAAATTGAGATAACGCCGAAGAGCAGTTACCGCCTCCTCAGAGAACGAAAAATCGTCCAAACCTGTCAGGTATAGAAACGGATACGAGGAAAGGTCGTCCTTGCCGGCATCCACCGCCACGCGCTTCAGATTAACACGAACAGCGGTATATTGCCGCAGCTTCATAAGCAGTGCCGTTGCCCCTCCGGGATGCACATTCCACGCCCCTTCATGCTTGAGCTGGGCAAAGACAAATTCATCGGTAGGTATTTTCTGGTCCGCCGAACCGAAAACTTCCGGCTGACCCTCCAAAAGTCCAACCTCTGCATAGCCTACAATATACGCCGCCAAGTTCAGCCCGAGCTGATTGGCGCTTTTTGCATCGTAATAAACCGCCTTCGGCAGCTTCTCAAGCCTTGTTGTATCACGATTCCATCCACAGCCTAATCCATATTTCGAAACCAGCACACCAATCCTGCTGCCAATATAGATACCCTCCATAAGCGGCTGATTGGTTCCCGGCTTTTTTGGATAATTTACCCTGTTCACATCCGATAACATGTGATAGAGGGGATGGTCAGCCGGAATCACGCGAAACCGAGATTCCGGAAAGGCTTCGAGGAAAACCTTCTGGGCCGAATCATAAAAGTAAGGTGACCCCGCTATCGAATCGCAGATAACCATACCACTGTTCAATACGTATTCACGCAGTGACTGAATATGCGTCTGGCTAAGCCTCAGTGTCCTTACTCCGCTGAATAGTAAAGCTGGCAGCTTCTTCGGGTCGAAATGAAAATCGTTAAGGTTGACATTCTGCCAGTGGTATTGCAAATCCATCGACCGGCCGTTCCCCACGAACCTTTCCATATCCGTAGGGCACAAGTTCCAGTCAGCTATCTCCATCTTATCCCCGCCGGAATCGACAAAAGAAGCCGATTCACCCCATATTACCTTGCCTACTAGGTAATCCGGCTGTGGCGGCTTCTTACGTTCGGTACGCCGCAAAGGCGTAGCCGGCAGCGGCAGCGGGGGCAGCGCTTCGGCTGCGCTCATATTCCTGCGAGGTGCCTTCGGCTTTGTTTTGTTGCCTAAATAAGTGAACCAGTCGTCTTCTTTTCCCTGGACCGGCACACACACCACAAATATCAAAACAATTAGCAGAAATCCCCTAAGCCACGATTTGAAACTAAATGCGGATATGCACTCTTCCTCCTGTTGGAAGGGGTTTTCGACTGACAGGCGTGACCGGAAGAAATCAACTGTTCTTTTCGTCTTCATCGCATTTGCCCTCGTCAAAAATCAGAAGTCAGAGACTGCCTTCTGTCTTCTGACCTCTGTATTCTGTCCTCTGTCAGGCCGAATAACCGAGCTTGGCCACGCTGGAACAAAATTTAAATATACACCCTCCATGCTTAATATCGCCCATTCTATTATAAACAATTTTCAAAGAAAATTCAACGCATATATGTAACAATCTGATGAAAATCAAAACTCGGATATTAGCATAGGTTATTACTAAGTTAACTTTCGCACTTTTTGAATTGTGTTAAATTGGGTAATTTTAAGCTTATTAGCCATTTCACGACAATATAATTATTTTTGTAATGTTCGAGCGATTTACCGAACATGCATAAATTACCAAATTATTTGTAAGTCCTTATTTCGTAAGGGATTCTTCTAATAAAAAGTGCGAAACTCAACTACTAAAAGAGTGCCTAAAGTTCAAAGTTCTTATAACTTTAGGCACTTTATCTCACTTTAGCTCACTTTAGGCACTGAACCGATGCCGATAACAACTTCGCGTAAGAATTTCATCGGCTGATTAATATTTCATGGTTGATATCGAATTCTCCCCTTGCATTGTCTCATTTATTTTATTATCCTCTTTACTAATTCCAGGCCTTTTTATGAAGTCAGGCACAATAAATTTCAAATATCACGCTCATATAGTGATTAGATGAGCATATAGTAGGGGCGACGACCCACCGGTGTGCAACCGGCAGATACGAAATGAGGAGAAGAATATGAAATCACTAAATCGTCGAGACTTTATGAAAGATTCAATAAGTGCCGCTACAACACTCACCGTTTTGTCCCGGGCTAAAAGTATGGCAGCTAATAACAAAGTTGTTCTGGGAATAATGGGGGTTGGCGGTCGAGGACGAGCCCTTTTGACAAGTCTCGTAAAAAGAACTGATATTAAGATTAAATATATCTGCGACGCGGATACTCGAAGCTACGGGCCTGCGGCAGAGATTGTGATTGAGGGACACGACTACAGGCCCAAATTCGTGCAGGATTTTCGGAAAATGCTTGACGACCCGGAAATCGACGCAATCGTTATCGCCACTTCCGACCGCTGGCACGCCTTAGCTACAATAATGGCCTGTCAGGCCGGAAAAGATGTCTTTGTGGAAAAACCTTTGTCGCTTAGCATCTGGGACGGCAGAAAGATGGTTGAAGCTGCCCGTAAATATAACAGGGTTGTTCAGGTCGATACGCAAAGCCGCAGTGCCCCCTATACCGATAAGGCCCGCGAGTACATCAGCAGCGGCAAGTTAGGGGATATTCGTCTGGCTCGCGTATTCCTCATGCAGGAATCCGGTCCTATCCGTGTAGCTGACGTGCAGCCTGTCCCGGAAGGCTTGGATTACGATTTGTGGTGCGGCCCTTCGCCTATGATGCCCTATCGTCCGGGCCGATGGTTCTGGAGGCTGTGGGATTTCTACGTCGGTTATATTATGGCCGATATGGTTCATCAGATTGATTTGGCTCGATATCTGATTGGCAAAGAATATCCGGATACAGTATGTAACGCGGGCGGGGTTTACCATTTCGACGATGGCAGAGAACAGCCGGACACTCAATTCACAACACTTGAGTTCGACAAAATCACCATGCTCTTCGAAGCGTCTCTCTGGTCGCCCTACATGCATCGAATCGTTCACCTACAAGACAAAACCAAATTTCCCGACTGGCCCTTCAGTGCAACAAAGGTGGAAATATTAGGCACCAGAGGATTTATGTGCTTTGGCAGACACGGCGGCGGATGGCAGGTCTTCGAAGGGGACCCAAGTGTTCGCCAAAGCAAGGCGGTCGTCTCAGAGGCGGCCGTGTTAAAATTTGGCAGTATAATCGATGAGCACTTTGAGGATTTCATAAGCTGCATCCGGACTCGAAAGAAACCCAAAGCCGACATCGAAGAAGCACACCTCTCAATGCTGTTATGTCATTTGGCCAATATCTCATATCGGGTTGGAAACCGAAAACTTAAATTTAATAGCGAAACTGAAAGCTTCGTAAACGATACCGAAGCCGACAAATACTTAAAAGCCAATTATAGAAAACCCTGGGTCATACCCCAGAATGTATAGGGACATAAATCAGGTCACCTTTTTTTTCGATACATCACGTTTGATTTGACAAAGTCACGCCGGGATGGTATCATATCGTCTGATTCCATAATTGCCTTACGAAAAACTCGGAACTCAGTAGGGGCGGTTCGCGAACCGCCCCTACTTCTGTGAAAGTCGGAGAATAAAAATGGAACGGTGGAGAACAAACCAAAAACAGTCGATTCGGGTGCTTGTGGTAGTTGTTTTATGGTGTGTATTCTTATGCCACAGCACCAGCGTATGGTCCAGGGACAAAGGTAATAAAGTTAGCAGGAATGCCTCATCAGGAACAAAAGCAAAAGGCATTATCAAAATAGCTACCATTGGGCCTCGACCATTAAATGTAGATGTCAATACTGAACCGCAAAAAGTAGTGGACAAGATGATTTCTCACTGGAAAGGCCGATTCGCTCAGGTTTTGCCTGACCGACCCGATTTAATCGTGGTTCCGGAAGCCTGTGACCGACCGGCTGGATTCGGCCTCGACAAGCGCCTTGAATACTATCGAGTGCGTAAAGACCAGATACAGAAATTCTTCGCCCAGGTTGCCAAGGAAAACAACTGTTATATCGTCTATTCGGCAGCCAGAGAAATTGAGGACGGCACCTGGCGCAATTCCAGCATAATGCTCGACCGAAAGGGCAAAGTCGCAGGTATCTACAATAAGAATCATGTCGTTATTGAAGAGACCACCGAAGCAGGTATTCTTTGTGGCAGAGATGCGCCTATCATTGATTGCGATTTTGGCCGGGTCGCGTTTGCAATATGCTTTGACCTGAATTTCAATGAGCTGCGACTAAAATATGTTAAGGCCAAACCGGACTTGTTGATTTTCTCATCGATGTATCACGGAGGCCTGATGCAGGCATATTGGGCCTATTCCTGTCGCTGCCATTTTGTAGGTGCTATTGCCGGCAGAGCTACACCCTCTGAAATTTACAATCCTTTAGGCCAGGTCATCGCCTCCAATACCAATTATTTTGATTTTACCGTTGCTGAGGTCAACCTGGACTGCCGCCTTGTCCATCTGGACTATAACTGGGGCCGTCTCAAAGCCCTTAAGGCAAAATACGGGCCGAAAGTCAAGATTACCGACCCCGGCCGTCTCGGCTGCGTATTAGTCGCCAGCGAACATGAAACTATCAGCGCCGATGAGATGATTAAAGAATTTGAAATTGAGTTACTGGATGATTATATGGCAAGGGCATTGGCCCACCGGCACACACCGGGAAATATGGAATAAGGAGAAAAATATGAAATCATTAAATCGTCGAGAATTTATGAAAGGTTCTATCGCCTCCGCCGCCGCATTGGCGGCATTCCCTCAAGGCAAAGTACATGGAGCGAACGAGAAGGTGATTATGGGCGTGATGGGGCTGGGTGGTCGAGGAACATATCTGGCCGAGAAATTTGCACAGCGACCGGATGTAGAGATCGCCTATCTCTGCGACCCGAATACCAGGCGTTTCGCCCGGGCACGAGAGGCTGTGGAAGAAGCTCAGGGCAAAAGAACAAAACTCGTGCAGGACTTCCGAAAAATCCTTGATGACCGCAACGTCGATGTCCTTGTCAATGCAACCCCCGACCACTGGCATGGGCTGGGAACTATTATGGCCTGCCAGGCCGGCAAGGATGTCTATGTCGAAAAGCCTCTTTCACACAATATCTGGGAAGGCAGAAAAATGGTCGAGGCCGCCCGCAAGTACAAGAGGGTCGTTCAGGTAGGTATGCAATCGCGCAGCGCTGCTTACTCTAAGAAGGCCAAGCAATACATTGAATCCGGAAAGCTGGGTGATATTTACATAGTTCGCGTTTTCAACATGATGAGCCATCCTATGCAGAAAGACACTCCCAATCAGCCGGTTCCTGAGGGATTTGATTATGAGATGTGGTGCGGCCCCGCCCCGAAACTACCATATAACCCGAGTCGCCGGTGGCTGAACCAGTGGGAATACAGTTGTGGGCCGATTCCTGGTGACGCGATTCATCAGCTTGATTTGGCCCGGTATCTGCTGGACGACATTCCATATCCGAAAACTGTCTTTCACGCCGGCGGTGTGAACGCCCTTCGAGACGGCCGGGAAACCCCCGACACCCAGTTGGCCACATTTGAATATGGCCGACTAACTTTATTGCTCGAAGCGGCGCTGTGGACACCCTATATGAAAAAGACGCCCGTCGATGTGCGGGACTCAGACCGGTTTCCAAACTGGCCTTTCAGCAGCACAAAGATAGAAATTTTAGGGACAAAAGGTTTCATGCATTTCAGCCGGCATGGTGGCGGCTGGCAGGCTTTCGACGCCCAGGGTGAATTGACGCATTCCGAATACGGCCGACAGGGTGACAAAGAACATCAGGACAACTTTATTGATTGTATCCGTACCCGAAAAAAACCCATTTCCGATGTGGAAATAGGACACCAGTCTGTGTTACTGTGCCACATGGCCAATATATCGTATAGAGTAGGCAATCAAAAACTTGAGTTTGACCCCAAGACCGAATCATTTACAAACTGCGAGCAGGCCAATAAATATTTGAAACGCACTTACCGCAAACCCTGGGTGGTCCCGGATAATGTATGAGCAGGGAAAGAAAGTCCCGCACCAATTGAGCATAGGCTCACGCCTAATTGGTGCCGGATTACATAGAGTTTTGTTCTCCGTAGGCATTGTCGTAGTATGCTGCCATTGCTCTTATTCGAAATGGCTTAAAATCTCCAATATAACTGTAAGACAGGAACCTACGGAATTAGGTGGCCCCAAAACAATTATCGAGTACGATATTGAAGACCCAAACATTTCACCCGCAACTCCTGCTTATGTCTTTGTCCGCTACAGCAAAGACGAAACCAATTGGCAGCTAATTGAGACAGATTGTCTTCGGGGCAATGGCTTTGATATTGTTGACAAACCCGGACATAAGAAAATTATCTGGTGGGGAACAGACCAAACCAGCTTCACCGACCTCATTCAAATCGATGTTCGTGTTCGCGGCATTCAGATGGTACGCATTCCAGCGGGAAGATTCATAATGAAGAGTCTGCCCGGCGGAGGCTATGACGAATCAAAAAAAATAAATCCCAGCTCCAATCTTCCACTGTTTTATATGGCGAAGTATGAAACCACAATCGCTGTGTACATCGACTACCTCAATGAAATTGGCGGCGAGGGAGCCGGCTGGAACCAGCGTATGACTGACAGCAATCGCTGTGGCATCGTCCGACATATTAATTACACTTATAGTGCCGAACCGGGTCGCGAAAACTATCCGATTACCTATGTGTCCTGGTATGATGCGACAAACTTTTTGCAGTGGTGCGGTTTAAGACTGCCGACCGAAGCCGAATGGGAAAAAGCCCTTCGAGGAGGACTCTATCTGGACGGCGATGAAACCAAAAAACTTCCCAACCCAATGCCTGAAAGGCGCTATCCCTGGGGCAACCAGGCGCCGAACGCGGATGGTGTTTTCCGATGCAACTACGATGGCACCGACGACGGCTTTGACTACACGGCACCTGTTGGAAGCTTCGCGAACTTCAGCAGTCCATACGGCATCTGCGATTTGGCTGGAAATGTCGCCGAGTGGACCCTGGATTGGTACTCAACGTCATATCATGCCGGCCTGGATGGATTTCGGATGGTGAGAGGGGGCTCGTGGATGGCTGTACCGGCTGCCTGTGACGCCATCACCGGGGCCACGCAACTGCCTCTTAAGGAAAGTAGTATTATGGGATTTCGCGGAGCAAAGGGACCACGGGAAATCACATTGACATATTAGCCGGAATAGGAAACTTTAGTTTTAAACTGTAAAGCTGCTAAACATAAGGACTCGTTGGCCGAAAGCTGTCCGAATATCCCCGGTGCGACTCGAACGCACAACCTCTGGCTCCGGAGGCCAACGCTCTATCCAATTGAGCTACGGGGACTCAAATCAATGCTATATTTATTACGCCAAAACAGCCTGCAAGTCAAGAATATAGCCTGTTTTGAGCAGTATTTTTTCTGTTTACCGGTTTTCACGTCACATAAACATCGCTTTCTGGCACTTACTATGTAGAGACAGTTTGCCTTGGATAGAGTTCAAGAGAAACCTGCAGGTTGTTTAGAGGAGGCAATCGGCGGTTTCGAATTTTTCTACGTGTAAATTTTGTCTAAATATGTTATAATAAAACTTGTCTTGAATGGAATGAAAGATTCATAAATGAACTTATACAACTCGAAACGAATCTGGTTTGTTTTACTTCTGATTACCGCAGTATGCTGGACTTCTGTTGCTTCCGCCGAAGCGGTCAACTACGCTGAGGGAAAAGCCCCTCAACTCCTTTTCAAACAAACCGGCAACCTGACGAAACGACCGACGAAAGAGACCATCCCAAAAGAAACAGCCTATGAGTCCACATCTTTAACTACCCAACAGGCTCCCCTTATAAACGCTAATATTATCGACTCGCCTGCTTTAGGCGGCTTTCTCTCCTGGTGCATGGTCACTTTTACAGACGAGCGTTCCGGAGAGCTCGAACTCGATGCCGTACCCAGCGACTCTGTCATCGGCAATTATCTTACCGCCACGCCCCAGACCGACTACGCAATCGCCGTCTTTGATACGGGTGCCGGTGCCCACATAGTGGGCAGCGGCGATGCTGACAGAGCTGGTCTTTTCGATCAAACCCCGGATCTCATTACATCCAATACGGTCGAGTTTACAGGGGTAACCGGTTCAGCTATTGCTTGGGTAAGCCAGCCGCTGGGTCTATTTATCGACGGTCTTGGCGTCATTGAGCCCAATGGACTGCTTCTTGATACCTCTGCCATGGTCGGCGAATTCAATGTCTCAATCGCCGTGGGCGACCCAATCGAACCTTCGACCTCGCTCACTGTGATTGGAACACCTCTTTCAGTCTTTTTGGCCGCAGTTTTCCGCAACGACCAACCAATCAATATCACTCATAATGGAACTAAGCTAACCGCCCCGGATATACGATTCTACACTCTCGATGACCCACACGTTCCAAGCTACCCCAATACAATACCTCTGGATCTGCGACCCATCGGCTCGGTCTCCGTCCAATACTTCCCTAACATATTCGATTTCGACATGTTCGACACAGATTTTGGCGCTCCTTTCAGCCCATCCGTTCTCACGGGATTCTTGCCAATGCAGGGTCTCTTCTTCATCTCCAGCGTGGACCTTACCCACGCCGGCAGAACCTCACTCGACAAAGATGGCTTTATCTTTGACACAGGCAGCAGTTATACCCTTATTAGTGAAGCCATTGGCGCCCGCTTGGGGCTTAATCCCAACACCCCCGAATTCGAGCTCGAAATACTGATAGCTACCGGTGAAACAATCACAGCGCCCGGCTATTATATAGATTCTCTTGAAGTAATAGCCACGCCGGAATGGCTCAGCTTCACCAATGTCCCCGTTGTTCTGCTCGACGCTCCTTCGCCGGAGGGCGGAATCCTCGATGGTATTATAGGCACGAATCTCTTCGTGGACTTCAACTTTGTATTTCGTGGTGGAGGCCTGCCCGGACAGGACCTGCCCCGCATTGAATTCGAGCGTCTCCCCGAACGAATCGTCGCCGACATCGCACCCGGAGCCGGTGATGGCGTAGTGGACATCTTCGACCTCGCTGCTTTCGCCGACGTCTGGCATACCAATTCAGAGTCCTTCAATTGGAACCCAAGAGCGGACATAGCACCACAGGGCAGGCCCGATGGAAAGGTTGACATTCTTGACCTGACTGTATTCATCGAATATTGGCTTGACACTGTTGCGCCCTAACCGCATCAAAATCTAATCGGAAAAGCTCAAACACACCACCGCTTTTTTGAGTCCGGCAATATATTAATACATCAATTCCTTCTTAGGGTGTGGCTAATTTTTATGGCAAAACAGGGTGGCTTGCCCCGTTAGAGTGCCTTATACTCTAATGGGGTCATTGCAAGCAAATACTTACGTGCCTATAAGGCACTAAAGCAAGCGCAATACTGTTTAGCCCCCCAACCCCAAAGGGCGTTGGGGGGTCAATTAAAAAAACCGCCCTGGCCCCGCCAGGGCCTCCGCCTCGCTTAGCCCACACCCGAGATGTACCCATCAACCAATATGAAATCTCAATTCACAAATCCGAAATCCCCTTCCCCCCCCTGGAGTTTACCCTCGATGTTAGCTCACTTGCTTTTCTGTCGGGGGCCATCCCGTTTAGCCCCGCCACCTGTGGGCGGGGTCCTTTTCACCGACAACGCAGCCATCGGGCTTTGCAGCCGGCCCCAAGTTTACCCTCGATGTTAGCTCACTTGCTTTTCTGTCGGGGGCCATCCCGTTTAGCCCCGCCACCTGTGGGCGGGGTCCTTTTCACCGACAACGCAGCCATCGGGCTTCCCTTGGGGATAGAGCGGGTTGTTTGGATAGGCTCTAAGTTTGATATGCTATATATGAAGTTTAATCTATTGTAGATAAAGCGTTATCCGTAATAAATAAGGCTTAATATGTCGCAGATGAACGGTGTTCTGCCACAGATGAAGCGTTATCTGCCATAAATGAAGCGCCAGTTGTAGCATATTAAGCGTGATATGTCACAGATGAAGCGTATTTTGCTTGTTTTAACGGGCTTTATATGTTATTGTGAGACAAACACGATGTAGCTTGTGCCACAGGTAGCGGTGCCCTTTTTTTATGGTCGGAAAAATATTAACAATTTTTTGAGGAGGTATAGAAAGATGAGAAATGCAAGAATGACAATTTGGGTAATGGCGGCAGGTATCTGCCTGTCTGTTGTACCCAGCTTCGGGATATGCTTCGATGATAACGGTATCCATAACATCACTTGGACAATCGAGGAACCTGTCCTCGTGATGAACTATACGATAGTTAATGTGTTAGATGGTGCGTTGTTAGCTAATGGTTTGAATGCTTGCGACAGAAGCCAAATAACTGTTTCGGGCGGATCAATATGTGCTCATTTATGTGCTTCTCAGTACAGCCAAATCAATATCCTTGAAGGTTCGATAAGCAACGATTTATTTACACATGGTGACAGTGATGTATTCATTTCCGGTGGTTCCATTGAAAACCTTCACGCTTATGGCACCAGCACCAATAATATCTTCGGTCAGAATTTCAATTACGGCAGTGGGCTTACCCTCGACGGCAATCGGGTTCTGGGTACCGGGATTCTTAGTGGTGAGTGGTTAGATGGGACGCCGTGGGCGGTGAACATCCAGGAGAACTATTCCACAGCTACCATCTTGGCTATCCCTGAACCAGCCGTAATTCCCGCTCCCGGTGCTCTTATACTCGGCAGCATCGGCCTGACATTTTCCGGCTGGCTGCTCAAAAGAAAAAGAATGATGTAGATTTTATAATAGACGAGCACAATGTATGCCCTTTTTTAGTGCACCCCAAAACAATGTCTGCTATAGAGGAGAACGAAAATGGTAAGAAAGCGTTTGATTATCCTAATAGGAATCATCATAGTTTGTACGGGAGGAGTCTTGGCTAAAAAGAGTGTGGTAGAGGAAAACATTATTTCGACTCGCACCCAATGGGAATATGGAGTGTATCGTATCGGCGTTGGTCAGCATCGACATGAATGGCAGGATGCTGATGGATATATTTACGGATACTCGCAAGAAAACTTTTTCGGAAAAATGGATCTTTTAAAAATCATCAACAGACTTAATACAATGTCTGACCAACCTCAAACTAACAAATACCTTTTGGACGCAGAATTCTTTAACCATTTGGGGACACAAGGCTGGGAATTAGTTGACGTTATGGATAGAGGTTCAGGGGCTATCATCAACAGGACTTATTGGTTTAAGAGACATAAATGACAAACGAGCCTGAATCCGCTACCCTTTGACTTCTCGGCTTGGGTGCGGTGATATTGAGAAGGAAACGCTAAATAAATACGGAGATTTGAATTATGAACATAAAACAAAAAACTTGTCTTTTGGTAGGCATAGCTGCAATCGTGGTGATGGGACTTTTTCCGCCCTGGGTTATTGAGAAGTACTACTTAGTCGGAATCAAAAAAATTACATTCGGCCTTGAATCCGGCCCATATTCCTGGATAGGCAGTCCTCCAACGGCAGAAGATGTAGATCGTTATAAGGGTTACCCCGTCCAGTCAACAGCCAGATTTATTGACCTGTATCGTCTCGGCGTCCAGTTCTTTCTTGTTGCTGTCGTAACAGCCGGTTTGATTGTTATTTTCAAGGACACAAATATCTTACCGCCACTGACCAGCTTGATTTTCTCCGTTGCATTGGTTTTTCTTGTATTTACAATATTTTATGACTGGTTTTCTTATCACGAGGATTGGGCTATAGGCTTATCTTTTTTCGCAGGCATTTGGATTCTCTATTTAATTATTCGTTTGATTATTGCTCTCAAAAACCGAAACAGGAGTCGAAATGGAAGAAAAAAAGAAAGCAATAATTTATAGTCGGTTCAGCCCAAGGCGGAACGAAGACCAATGCGAAAGCATCGAGGCCCAATTCGACTTCTGCCGGAAATGGTGTAAAGAAAACAATGTCGAAATTGTAGGCGAATTTGCGGACCGGGCCTTGTCGGGAGTTGCTGAACTGGCAAACAAACTTTTTAATCTTATTTATAATCCATGAAAAGACCGATATAATATTTGATAAAAAGTTAATACTGGAAGTAACAAAAACTCGCCTACAGTTTAGAACTGGCAGGAGAATTTTTTATGATAGAAAATCATGCCCCATGGCCGATTGAATACGATGAAATGAATAAAAGTTGGAAGGTTAAATTGAAGAGCAGGGAGATAGATTGTGACTCTGAACGTGAAGCGCAATTGATTAGTAATATACCTTGTATGTATGAGAAATTAGAATCGAATGATAATTCATCACAACATGATTACTATTTTATAAACAGCTTACAGCAAACTGTGGATATGATAAATAAGTATTCGATTGATTGCTGGGTGACTCGTAAAATACAATATCACTATAAAAAATATCTCTCAGAAAAATCAGCCATGGTAATTTAATTTCGGGCTTTCGTTAATCTGGGGACACCATACCTATTTTTTCTCGTTCTTTTCCCTTTGAATCGCTTCGGATTTAGTGCCTCGAAATACGCAATACACAATACGCAATACGAGTTCGTATCGAGTGCCGTGTCTCGGACATTTATTTAAAATCTACTTGAAATCAAACTCAAAATTTGGTATAATACCCACTTGTTAGCCAGCAGGCTAACGAAAGCATCGTAGTATGCAAGTCATAAGCCACAGAAGTGGCAAGCCAATTAGCAAATAAACAATCAATTAAAATAGTTTACCCCCGAGAGCAACTTTCTTGGCATATAACAGGGGGCCGGCAGGCGAAGATGACATTTCAGTTTGCATGTCGTAAGCTGCAGCGCAGCAAGGAC
>CAYUFX010000027.1:0-48405 GCA_964444135.1 uncultured Pirellulales bacterium
GGACTCACGTCAGAAGGGACTTTTTGGATACAGCCAATGGCTTTAGTGAACTCGATAGTATAGGAATTTGTATTTGTTAGCTTATGATGCACATAGATGGTTGTCAATCGGTTTTGTATGTTGCAAAGCAGGTTAGAAGGAGTGATCGGGGTGTTGGAGCGAACGTTTCACCGGTTCAGATGGGTCATAACGGAAGTGACCGCCGCATTTAGGGCAGACGATGGCAGCCAATCCCCCAGGTTCGGCTGGTGGGAAAGAATCAACAACGATATCTTCGACCCAATCAGTATGGTCACAAGAACGGCAGCGATACTTGAACCAATCGCTCGGTCATGTCCATGGTTCGTCGGCTTGCTGTGGTTCCAACGGGCTCTGGTTCATCCGGCAACTCCTCAAACAATGAGAACTCTTTAATGATACCGTACTTGGGATGATAAATCAATTCCAACATCATGTTATCACCACATTTTGGACAAAGCAGCGGGTCTTTTCCGAAGCTCTCGAAGAAAAGCTGAGCGAAAGGCTTTGGCCCAAGAACTCGGTAGCCTCTGGGGTCATCGGGCCTCTGCGGAGGTATAATCTCTGCGAGGTATTCTCTCATCTTTTGGTAACGAACATTGCCGTGCAGTCCATAATATCGAATTTTCTGAAAGCCCTTTGGCAGGATGTGCTGTGCCATTCGTCCGATGAATTGGAGGGTACTTCTCCATCCTGGAGAAAAGCGACAAAGCCCTTGGGATAATCTCTCCAGGCTCTGTCAATGTCTTTTTCAATGGCCGGATCGGATACATTTTCCCTCAACATTTTCAAGAGGTGGTACTGCCATTTTTTATGTATCATCTCGTAGGGGATATAAGAGATGCTTTTCCATTGTTGCAGTGGGTCAAGGCCTCCTTCGGTCATGAGGATATGGAGATGAGGGTTGTAATGGCCGGATCGTCCTGCGGTTTGCAGGATGATAATGTTGCCGACATCGAGCTTGACAGAAGCACAAGTGTTGAGAACGTCTTTGAGACAGGCATTGCCCGCTCGCATGAGCTGACTGAGCAGTGTGGGGTCGCGAAAAAACCAGATTCGGAGGAACTCAGGCATGGTCAATACCACATGGCGATAGGTTACGCCAGGCAACAGTCGTCGAGCGATGAAGTCTGCCCAGCGGTCGATATAAACCTTGGCACAGGAAAGGCAAAAGCAAGACTTGCAGGTGAAAGCAATTCGGCGTATTTCTCCACAGTAGCAGCACCTGTATTGAACAAAGCCCATCTTTTCAGGGTCGCTGCAGCCAAGCATTTTATTGACCGTCTCGTTGTAGTCCGGCTTATCAAAGCGTGGACGAGACTGTTTAAGTGCATTCCAATGGTCGCAAAAGATTCTTTTGAATGTGTTTTTATCGATGCCTTCCATGGCTGTTCTCTTCGAACAACCATAACCGAATTGGCAAAATATGCGATGAAAGAATTAAAATGTCTTACGCTGAGAGATTAAAAAGTCCCCGGCGAAGCCGGGATAAGTTCAGCACCACTTCTCAAAATTGAAATACTACTCTTTGCTCTCAGGCTTGGCTCTTTTTATAACAAAGAAATATGCAATCGCTCCCACACAATAAAACCCAAGCGACAAAACAATCGCAACGGCCCATATCAGCTTGTCGTACTCGCTTTCTTTCGTCAGCGGGTGATGAAACTTCGTTGCCGGCCGTTTCAAACAATCGATGAGCATAATCACAGAAAAAATCACTCCCAGGATTGCCAACACGCCCCACATTGCCTCAAAACCGAACAACGGTCTTAGCGGCCAGAATGGGAACCTACACCACGTAATCATAACAGGTACCTCCAAAATAAGTTCACAACCTTTACTGCAAAATACAGTTCCGGCAATATGTCAAACGCGCTTTTATCACTCCGTCTTCGATGACAAGTATGCACAAAGCCCAATAATCATAACCGCAACCAAAGCCAAAGTTATACATATAACAATCGGCGTAGCAACGTTTAACTTCAATTCAATAAAAAAGGGTAACGACGCTGCGATGAGAATGAAAATAATAAAGCCGATTGCCCGCCAGGGGTATGCAAAGTTCACCGTCCAACCCGTCCATTTAACCCGTTTATGTACAACCAGACGTGGGTCGTTTTTGCAGTAATAGATGGCGCCCCAGCGCCAATTATTCTTGTCTCTCCACAGAGTTTCCAATTCTTCTTTTGTCATTATTATCTTGTAACCACGGTTAGGTTACCATCAGCCAGCCAACAAAACAGCCTTTACTATAATCAGAATCGCAATAACTGTCAAAGTAAAACGCTCCCTTGTCTGTTCTGCTGTTCCTCATTATCAATATCGCTATCTGCTCATAGCTGAATCAACGAGAAAGGGGCCTATACCGAATTAATCAATATAGGCCCCAAAGTGACACGAATCTACTACATCAGCCACGCCCCCATATCTTGCTTCGCAAGAAGCAATGGGGGTTACTCAAATCCCGGTTTACGGTGCCGCAGGATACAGCCGAATATCATCGAAGTACATTGTACCTGAACCACCAGCCTGCGGGTTGTTCTTATTGCCTAACCCAAGGGCAATCGTATTGACATTAGCAAGGTTTATGCCGAACGCCTGCAGGTCAATATCCCATTGGGTCCACTCATTTATCTGTGCTGCATCAGGATTATCGTGATTAACTACAGCGGTACCATTTAGAGCAACATACAACGTCTCAGCAGCGTTATCCGAATCGCCCCTGAACCAAATCGTTAATGTGGTAACACCTTTTTCGGTCCAGTCACGCGGATAAGTCAGTGTCTTCTCCACCTCTGAATACATTAAGACACTGTTGTCATAGAATACAGGCATCGATTGGTTGCCTCCGTGAACGATAGTCTCCTCTGTGTAAGAAGGAGTGTTTTCGTCACCTACAGCAGAGCCGGTCCCGTTGCCGGCAAAGTAGGGTTCAGTACCGGGTGTGCCATAGCCAAGACCGTCTTTCCATGCGTACCATATCTGGTTCTCGCCGGCATCGTAGTCCTCAAAATCGTCCACGAGAAGGAAGTTGGCTGTCGTAAAGCTCCAGACAGGGCCTATCCAGGGACTGTCTGGGTTGGTGTTATTGACCTCGTCAATACGCCAATAATAAGTGACATCCCATTCAAGTTTTCCGGGGTCGTAGCTCTCAGAACCAAGGGCCTTAGTGCCTTTGTACTCCGGCGAACTTGTATCGGCATCGCGCACGACCTCTTTATCTGTGCCGAAATAGACCTCATGCGAAGCGGCTGCTTCTCCCGGCGACCATGTAAGAATCTGTGTCTGTTTTACATCCACAGCGCCATTAGAAGGCTTCAGGCTTACAACGGCGCCCTCAGTAGTGAAGCTCCAGACCTCGCCTTTATACGTGTCGATAATATCAAACTCATCGACACGCCAGTAGTAAGTCTTACCCGTTTTAAGTGGACCGGGATTATAGGTCGTAGTTCCCTGAGGAAGACCTCCAGCGGCATTGCTCACATCGTCAAAATTATCACCGAAAAATACGGTGTGTAATTTCGCACCGAAACCTCCCGTCCATTTAAGCTGCACACCCGTATCTACAAACTCTGCACCATCAGCCGGGTCCGGGAAGTAGGCGGTCTTGGGAGGAATACTAAAGCTCCAGACATCGCCTTTCCAGGGACTGTTCGGCTCGGTGTCATTGACCTCATCGATTCGCCAGTAGTAAGTCGTTCCCGGAACAAGGCCATCCGGATAAGGAAATCCGGGAAAGCCGGCTACAAAAAACGTATCGGCCTGGTTGCCCCGGAAAGTGTCACCGGCACCGTCGTTCACATTGTCAAAATTCTCGCCTAAGTAAACATCGTGTGAGACCGCACGACCTCCCGGCCTCCAGGAAATGTTTACCCAAGTATCGGCATGCAAGGCACCATCAGCCGGTTTCGCCGACGAGGCGTATGGCCATACCTCACCTGTTCCTTCCATAGCGCCCAGAACCTCGTTCTGTGTTAGCGCCTTTGTGTAGAGGCGCACGTCACTCATGTAGCCTTGCCAATGCTCCGCTGTGGCGTCGGCACCCATGTAGAAGGGATTCTCATCGATAGTCTTCGTGATAGTGTTGGTTCCCGACTCCTCACCATTGCGATAATAAGTCAAACTTGTTCCATCCTTGACGATCACGTGATGGACCCATACGCCACCTGGGACGGCCGTGTAATTAATACCCTCTGAGTAACTACCATCGTCATTGTAGAACTCAAACCTCGTCGGTGTGAACTTGATGAACTGAAGTGGCGATGTAGTGCCCCCGTAGCGATTGCCTAAGATCGTATCATTGTTAATAGCTTGATCGGGGTGCTGCCAAGTCCAGAATGCCCAGGTAAAATCGTTGTCCATGGTCATCGCTGGAATAATCAGGTCGGTGACAACAACTGCGCCGCTGCTGTCGTCTCCATTGAAGCTAATAACCATGCCATGCTCCGGGTCATTGACCCAGACCGAACCGCCTGCGCCCAGACCGCCGCTGTCGGCGTTGTTGATGGTCCCATCATTGCCGGAGCCGGACAAATCTATAGCAATATCCCCGGAGCCTTCATTCAAGGGCCACCACCCGATAAGGTCAGGGTCGGCAGCGCCGGCTACGCTTGTCAGAATCAGGCCTAACATCAAAACAAAAGAAACCAAATTAATCAATTTTTTAGACATAATAGTCCTCCTTAAAGAAAGTTTAAATAATTATGAATTATGCTTTGGCCACACACCAAAACTCTCGTTCCCGCAGAGGCGGGATATGAATTGTCAGTCGAAATGTGAAAATCTCCACTTGCGAAGCACAAAGCCGCTGTTACAACTAACTCTGTGTCTTGCATAATAACTCCTCCTTAGCTGAAACACTTCAAAGATACCGCTTGCCCGTGTACCAGAAACTGCCCATGCCCACTTATACGGACCTAAGCCTTATCAACTTTTTATACCAGATTGGCTATCTTCCTGTCAAGAACTATTTTTCTTTTTGTGAAGATGGCGCAAAGGTGTGAAAATTATTGATTTTGACAAGACAAATTGAAATTTGATTGAATTTATACGGAGAACTTCCCAAAAGCTTGACCATAAACATACAAAATACTTCCGATAAAAACCGCAAACCACAACAATATGCAGCGTCAAAAAAAGTTTTTAGAGAAAACTTATTATTTTGCCTAAATCTGCTAATCTATCCAATTTAACATTGCCGATAAAAGTTATCATTGAAGGAATATTGATTTAAGGGAGGTTGAAACTATGGAGACTTTAGTTGACCAGCGTAAGGATAGCAGGAATACTGTTTCCTGGCCTGTTAGTGTTTGGATACCGGAAGCCAACAGGTTTTTTAACGGTCGAAGCTGCAATATTAGCAAAACGGGCGTCTTTATTACCCTTCCGGTAACGGCTCCAATCAGGTCGGGCCAAGTCGTAGAGCTCAATTTTCCGCGAACAGAGGCCTTGGCAAAGGAAAAAGGACAATTTGCACGTATCAAAACCGGCAAAGTTGTCAGAGTGGACCGCAAGAATCTGCTCGAAAGTGCTGAAATTGGTGTAGGTATCGCATTTCAATAGATTATAAGAAATTCTTTTAGCGTTATTAAACAAAGTTGCGGAGAGGCTTTGGGTATCCCATACACGGGGCAATGGAAGAGTAGAGACTGATGGCTGAGAGGAGTCATCAGTCTTTTTTTATGTTCCGAGCATTTGCACCACATAAAATAAGGGCTACAAGCATTAAGCTCATGGCCCTTAAAATAGGGTGGTGTGTGGTTATTCCGCCTTCCGTCTTCCGTCCTCTGTCTTTTACCTGATATCTTGATTACTTGTATCTCCACAGGACGCCTTACGGCGCTGCACCCTGATCTCCTGTTCACCTGATAACCTAATCCTCTAATCCTTTTCTTCATCTTGAGCGGAGCCGAAGGACTGAATGGGTATAAAATGGCAAAGCGGAGTTGAAAAGGTAGGCATAATTTGATAGATTTTACTTGACGGGAATTGGGTTGATTTGGTACAAATAAGGTAGATTGTTTGCCCATAGAGTCGGGTATTTGAGGATTTTAATCCTCCGAAGTGTTGGACATTTGTAGTCTTTCCGAAGAGAGGAGGAGTTATAGTAGAAACTTTTTGCTTCGTGATTA
Source organism: uncultured Pirellulales bacterium (assembly GCA_964444135.1). Lineage (GTDB taxonomy): Bacteria > Planctomycetota > Phycisphaerae > Sedimentisphaerales > Anaerobacaceae > NIOZ-UU13. The sequence goes on from CAYUFX010000027.1 coordinate 6,150, forward strand.
AGTTTTGTCCATTTCGATTAACAATTCATATTTTGAAGACAACGAGTGTTTTGGTGTGTGGCCAAAGCGTAATTTGTAATGATTTTAATTCTTTTTGAAGGAGGACTATTATGTCTAAAAAAATGATTTATTTATTTTCTTTGGTTTCGCTGGCGACTCTGAATAGCACTGCCTTGGCCTCTTTTATCGACGATTCGGCTCTGGTCATATACTATTCCTTTGACAGTGTTAGTGATATTGTCACGGACCAATCCGGCAACGGCCATGACGGCGTCGTCAACGGCGACATTACAGCAGAGCCTGCCGGCAAGTACGCAGGAGCTGCCAAATTCACGACCGGTAGTTACTTCGATTTGGACGGTGAGAATTTCCCTGTCGAAGAAGTTCCGACAACCGGCATAACGGTCGCCGCCTGGGTAAAATGTACGAATACGGGCGACCATCATGCCATATTCAATGCCAGAGCATCTGACGCGACGTGGATTATCCATCCTGAGCTCCGCAGTGAAGGCAATTTTAGATGGCTGCTCCGCTCTTACGGCGGGTCAACAATCTTCGACATACGTGCAGGTACGGTAACGTGGGACGAATGGCTACATTTTGCAGGCACATACGACAAAGCGGCCGGCAAGGCAATCCTCTATATCAATGGGGAAGTGGTCCAAGAGGAAAACATATCAAACCCTCCGGATATTGCCGGAGATTGGGGCAGTGGTGCCCGTGTGGGATACAATATTGATAACGCAAGACCTTTCACGGGACTTATGGACGATTTCCTATTGTTCAGGCGTGCACTATCGCAGGCCGAGGTTAAAAAACTTATGCAAGGTATAGGCTCACCACTTGCCTTTGGCCCCGCTCCGGCTGATGGTGCCCTACACGCCGAAACGTGGGCGAATCTTGGCTGGTACACGGGGGATAAAGCGGTCTCACACGATGTGTACTTCAGTGATAACTTTAACGCTGTGAACGCCGGCACCGCCGAGACATATCAGGGTAACCAGACCTCGACATTTTTTGTTGTCGGCTTTCCGGGATTTCCTTTTCCGGATGGTCTTGTTCCGGGCACGACCTACTACTGGCGAATCGATGAGGTCAATGACACTGAGCCGAATAGTCCGTGGAAAGGTCCTGTCTGGAGCTTTATGGTTCCACCCAGGACCGCCTATTACCCAATCCCGGCTGATGGTGCCGAGTATATAGATCCGGATGTGGAACTTAGCTGGACGGGAGGTTTTGGGGCAAAATTGCACACCATTTACTTTGGCGACAATTTTGACGAAGTGAACAACGCAACCGGTGGTCTTCCTCAGGGAGCTACAACCTATACCCCCGGCACCCTTGAATTAGAGAAGGTTTACTGCTGGCGAGTCGATGAGTTTGATGCCGTCGAGACATATAAAGGCGATGTCTGGGGCTTTACGACCCCGGGCGCCGTCGGGAGCCTGAATCCTTCTAATGGCGCTGTGGATGTAAAGCAGACGCAGATTCTCAATTGGTTACCCGGAGACCATGCTGCTTCGCATCAGGTCTATGTGGGCACAGATAAAGAGGCTGTGCGCAATGCCGATGCCGGTTCGCCCGAGTATAAAGGCACCAGGGACCTTGGTTCTGAGAGCTATGACCCCGGAAAACTCCTGTGGGATGCCACCTACTATTGGCGTATTGATGAGGTCAATAACACCAATCCCAACAGTCCGTGGGTAGGACTTGTCTGGAGCTTTACAACGGCCAATTTCCTTGTCGTGGACGATTTTGAGGACTACGACATTGGCAACAACGAGATATGGTGGTCGTGGAAAGATGGGCTTGGTTACGCCGCGCATGATAATGAACCGGCTTATCCCGGTAACGGAACCGGCTCTGCGGTAGGTGACGAAAGCACTGCTTCTTATATGGAGGAGACTATCGTTCACGGAGGCAACAAATCGATGCCTGTATTCTACGACAACAGCGTTTTAATGTATTCAGAGGTGGAGATGACGCTGACTTATCCGCGTGACTGGACCGAGAATGGTGTTAGCACTTTATCGATTTGGTTCCGGGGCATTTCGGATAATGCCGCTGAGACGTTGTATGTTGCTCTCAACGGCAATGCGTTCGTTACTAATGATAATCCTGATGCAGCACGGATAACCACCTGGACCCAATGGACTATCGACCTTCAGGCATTTGCAGATCAGGGCGTGGACCTTGCCAATGTCGATACTATTGCCCTCGGATTAGGCAATAAGAACAATCCGCAGGCTGGTGGTTCAGGTAAGATGTACTTTGATGATATTCGGCTGTATCGGCCGGCTCCATAAACAGAAGCATTGGTAGCTATAAGTGGCGATTGATCGTTTGCGGTGACAGACAATAGTTGAATGAATGAGCATAAATTCGGGGCTTATACCAATTCGGTACAGGCCCTTTTATTTCTATAGGCATTAAGGTCAATAATTCGCCGCGCTCTATCTCCTCGGCTTATAATGGGTAATGGGTTTGAGAGGGCCCCATCTTGTTGGTTCCAGACGCAAAGAAGATGTGTTGGGAGCCATAAAATAATTCTCAAAAAATGGGAGCAAGAAATGCCTATAAGAATCAGCTTTTTCATTGACGGGAAGGTAGATAATTTGGTATAGATAACATTAGTGAAGCTTGTGCCTGTACAGTTGAGCAACTGTGAGTCATAGGTCGTCCAGCATGTCTCGGCTTGGCCCGTCAAGGCCGAGCGAGTCGGAGCGGGACCAAGCCAAGACGGGTAGGCACAATTCTTTTAGTTTTTCGATAGAGGAGTAGTTATTAGGCAAGGCACAGAGTTTTAACCACTTCGTGCTTTGCAAGTGAGTTTTTTTACATTTCATATAACAACTATATACAGGCCTTTTGATGGGTGGAGGTAATAATAAGTCACATGATATTTCCGGATTTCTATTTGCAAATCTCGCAGAAGCGTCTTCTTGATGCTTATCGAAAACAAGAGGTGTTTTGTTGTGTGGCCAAAGCATGGTTATTTTAACTTTCTTGAAAGAAGATTATTATGTCTAAAAAATTGATTTATTTAATTTCTTTTGTTTTGATGCTGAGCATAGCGGGTAATGCCTCAGCTGAATTGGTGGCTCACTGGAGGTTTGATGAGGGCTCCGGGACCGTAGCACATGATATAAGCGGCAACGGCAACGATGGCACCTTCAACGGCGACCCACAGTGGGTGCCTGGGTATTTCGGCTATGCCCTGGAATTTGATGGATCCGGTGATTGGCTCGATTGCGGAGAAGATCCGAGTTTGCAAATTTCAGGTGCAGTTACAGTCTCGGCGTGGATCAAAGTTGGCGCCCAGGGTCTTGATCACAAGATTGGAGGAAATCAGGACGGAGCCAATGGTGGCTACAAAATGAGCGTATACAACGACAAGATTGAATTTGAAATTCGCACTGCCGGTAACTCCGCCGTCCTCAACAGAAGTGTTGCAGGCGGAACAGTAATCGAGGTGGGTGTCTGGTATCATGTCACTGGTGTCTATTCTCTCGCGGATGGCTACATCAGGACATACGTTAATGGAGTGCTGGATAGAGAGATGAGTACAAACGATGCGCTTGGAGCCTCACCTGGGTCTTTTAAGATTGGTTGTGAACCCTTCACGACCGGCTCATACAATTTTAACGGAGTCATGGATGACATTCGTATCTATAACCACGCTCTGACGGAGGGCGAGATTCTGGGGGCTATGGAAGGTGGTGAAGGATGGCCGTATGCCTTGGGCCCCTCACCAGAGGATGGTGCCCTATATGAGGATACGTGGGTGAACCTTAGCTGGTCGCCGGGAGATACCGCAGCCTCGCACAATGTGTACCTCGGTGATAATTTTGACGATGTGAACGCCGGCGCCGAAAGTGCATTCCAGGGCAATAAGACCTCAGAGTTTTTTGTTGCAGGCTTTCCCGGATTTCCTTTCCCAAATGGCCTTGTTCCGGGCACGACTTATTACTGGCGCATCGATGAGGTTGAGGCCGACGGTAGTACGACACACAAAGGGGCCGTCTGGAGCTTCACGATTCCACCAAAAATCGCTTATGAGCCCACCCCGGTTGATGGTGCTAAATTTATAGACCCGAATGATGACTTAAGCTGGACGCCAGGCGTTAGTGCAAAACTGCACACCGTATATTTCGGTGATAATTTTGACGATGTGAACGATGGCGTTGTGGGCATTCCTCAGGGGAATACAAGCTATACTCCCGGCACACTTGAATTGGATAAAATTTATTACTGGCGGGTCGATGAGTTTGACGGCATCGTTACGCACAAAGGCGATATCTGGAGCTTCAAAACACTACCCGTTATCTCCATTACCCACCCCAGCCTTATCGGCTGGTGGAAACTTGATGAGGGTTATGGCACTACTGCTCTTGATAATTCAGGCCACGGCAATCACGGCAACTTTGTCGGCGATCCACAGTGGGTAGCTGGGTATGACGGATATGCCCTGGAGTTCGATGGATATGGTGATTTTCTCGATTGCGGGGACAATCCCAGTCTTGAGATTTCAGGCGCAGTCTCGATCACGGCGTGGATCAAAGTTGGTGATGTGGGTATTGATCACAAGGTTGGAGGCAACCAGGACGATGCCAACGGTGGCTACAAGATGAGCGTATACAACGACAAGATTGAATTTGAAATTCGCACTGCCGATAACTCGGCCGTCCTCAACAGAAGTGTTGCAGGCGGAACATTGATCGAGGTGGATGTTTGGTATCACGTTGCTGGTGTCTATTCTCAAAGGGATGGCTACATCAGGACATATGTTAATGGAAACTTGGATAGACAATTAGTTACAACAGAGGAACTCGGTGCTTCACCAGGGACTTTCTACATTGGTTGTGAACCTTTCAACACTGGCTCGAACAATTTTAATGGCATCATGGACGACGTCCGTCTTTACAGCAAGGCGCTGACACAAGATGAGATTAAGGAGACTATGCGAACTGACCCATTACTTGCCGGGATCCCGAACCCGAATAATGGCTCAACACCGAACATCAGAGAGGCAACGCCTCTGAGTTGGGCTCAGGGAGATGAGGCGGCTGAGCATGATGTATATTTCGGTACTGATAAAGAAGCTGTGAGTAACGCCGATGTATCCGATACGACTGGTATATATCGAGGCCGTCAGGGTGCTACAATCTATAATCCACCAGAAGGCGTTGAATGGGGCGGCGGACCTTACTATTGGCGAATCGATGAGTATAATACTGATGCGACTATCAGCAAGGGCAATGTATGGAGCTTTACCGTAGCTGACTTTATTGTGATAGACGACTTTGAGGACTATGACGCTGGCAACAATGAGATATGGTGGGCATGGATAGACGGGCTTGGCTATGCCTCGCATCCTACTTTACCGGCCCATCCCGGTAATGGAACCGGCTCGATAGTCGGCGACGAAACAACTGGTTCTTATATGGAGGAGACTATCGTTCACGGAGGCGGTAAGTCTATGCCTTTTTACTACGACAACAACCAGCAGGGCAAGCTCAGGTATTCAGACGTGCAGATGACGTTGAGTTATCCACGAGACTGGACTGAAGAAGGTGTTGGAGTGCTATCGATTTGGTTCCAAGGTGTTGCGTCTAATGATGCTGAGCCATTGTATGTGGCTCTTAATGGCGATGCGGTAGTTACTCATGATAATCCAAATGCAGCGTTGATAGACACCTGGACCCAATGGAACATCGACCTGCAGGAGTTTGCAGACCAGGGCGTGAACCTGGCTAATGTAAATACTATTGCCATTGGTTTCGGCGACAAGAAGAATCCACAGCCCGGTGGTTCAGGTACAGTGTACTTTGATGATATTCGCCTGTACCGACCGGCACCGTAAGCTGGGATTTAAATGGCAATTAAAATTACGCGGTTGGCCCCGTTTAAATTGATAATTTATTATTGTTGTGGGGATATCGGCGCGTTGGGGGTAGAAAATCTTGCCATTCGACCTCTGGTGGTGTATTTTATGGCACCAATGCAGACAAAGGTTGTAAAACTTGATGCTACAAACGTTGATTCGGCGAAAATCAAGGAGGCCGCATCTCTCGTCGATGACGGTGGACTGGTGGCGTTCCCGACCGAAACCGTCTATGGGATTGCCTGCCGAGTCAAAACCGATTCGTTAGCAAGGCTTAACAATATTAAAGGCAGAGACCCCACCAAATACTACACATTACATATCGGTCAAAAAAACGATGTCAAGAAATATGTACCGACCATCGGATTAAAGGCCGAAAAATTAATCAGGAACGCCTGGCCAGGACCTTTGACCATAGTCTTTGAATTAGACAAGAAGGATATTGACAAACAGAAAAAGAACCTCGAAAGAGAGTTTTTTAAAAGTCTGTATAAAAATAATTCCATAGGCATTCGTTGTCCGGACGACCCGATAGCTACAATTTTGCTGCAGTCAACGAACAGTCCTGTGGTAGCTCCAAGCGCAAACATAGCGGGTCAGTCGCCGGCGGTCGATGCCGACCAGGTTCTTGCTCAGTTTTCGGGTCGAATCGAGATGCTGCTCGATGCTGGACCTTGTAAATACAAAAAAAGCAGTACCGTTGTTAAAATAGGTAAAATGGGCATAGAGATTTTAAGGCCCGGCGTATATTCTAAAGCAGAGCTGGATGCAATGTCAGCGCTTATGTTTTTATTCGTTTGTACCGGCAACACGTGCCGAAGCCCAATGGCCGAAGGAATATTTCGAAAATATTTGGCAGAAAAATTGCAATGCGACGTTGACCGGCTAAACAAAATAGGTTATAAAGCATGTTCCGCTGGCGTGATGGATGTGGCTGGTGTTCCAGCAAGCGCCGAAGCGATAGCAGCTTGTGCAGCTAAGGGAATAGACATAATAGCTCACAGGAACCAAGGATTGTCCAAAGAGCTTATCGAAGAGAGTGACTTAATTTTCGCAATGGAGCGAATGCATCAGGAGAAAATTATTGCTCTCAGTCATGAGGCTGCGATTAAATGTTTTCTATTAGCAGGAGATACAGATATTGCTGACCCGATAGGTCACCCCCAGGAGTTTTTCGATAGTTGTGCTGATATTATAGAAGCAGCCGTGAAGAAAAAGATTAGTGAGCTTGTGATATGAAAATAGCAGTTGGAAGCGACCATCGTGGTTTCGAAGCAAAACAGCAAATCAAGGCCATACTCGCCGAACTGGGCCATGAGTGTATTGATTTGGGCACCAACGACAGCACTCCGGTTGATTACCCCGACCCAGCTTATTTAGTAGCAATGGCGGTGTCGAAAAAACAGGCCGACAGAGCCATTTTAATCTGCTCAACCGGTATTGGAATGAGCATAGCGGCTAACAAGATAAATGGAATCAGAGCTGCACTGTGCCATGATGAATTGAGTGCTCAGATTTCACGCGACCATAACGATGCAAATGTCCTCTGTTTGTCGGGAGACCAGGTCGGAGAAGTATTATTGCGAAAAATGGTGGAAGTGTGGCTCAATACCGAATTCAGCGGTGGAAGACACGAAAGAAGAGTAAGAAAAATAAAAGCCATCGAAGAAGGGAAAAATCCAAGAGAAGTCACAAACGGCAAACGCACAGCGAATAGCTTATAGCGAGTAGATTTTTGTATTACAATGAACGTAATACATGTTCTGGAGGATAGGCTTAGCAGATACGCAGGATAGTTAGCGAAGATATTTAACCGGATATTTCGCATCCGTTTGAAGGTCTGTTAATTAGGGTGGGCAAGGAGGCCTGCCCTATATTTTTATGAAATCAAACCGCTTCAAGCCTTTTTCGCCATCAGAGTTAAAAATAGTAACTCAAATTGACCGATTCGGTCCTTATATGGTGCCGTGAAAATCCGCCACAGGCTTTAGTTACAACTTCAAAGGGGGTATTTTGAACTTGAGATGATTCTGCAATTTGTTTCTTAAATCTTTTGCTACTTTCGGAAATTTTTTAATAACATTCCTGGTCTGGCCCGGGTCTGTTTTTAAGTCATAAAGGCAGGGCCCTTTGCCAAGGTTTTTACCTGTAACGTTCTGGAAATAATGCCAATCCAGATTATGAATCGCGCCGAATCTGTTAAAGACCGTGTAAACATTTTCGTGGAGTGAGGGAGTCTGCCCTGTTACCAGCTTCCACATATTTTGCCCGTCCATATTTTTATAATCGTCAATTCCAAGCAGTGCAAGAAATGTGGGCATAAAATCGACAGCACTGACAAGTCCGTCAAGGCGTTTGCCGGCAAAATTCTTATTGAGATGTTTTATAATTAACGGAATACGAGTAACACAGGCATTAAGAAGACCGGGGGTTTTCTGTACACAACCTTCCTCGCCGAGATGAGTACCGTGGTCGGTCGAAAATACGATAATTGTATCGTTCATCAAGCCCAGCTCTTCGACCCGTTTCAAAAGACGACCGATACAATAATCACTGAACGTAACTTCTGCTGCATAAAGGTCTCTGATAACAGGTAAATCATCCGGGCGAATATCAGCGTTCCTGACCCCATATCCAAACAAATATCTTTCATAAGGATATTCATCACGATACATTTTCTGAAATCGCTCAGGTGCATCCCACGGCTCATGAGGGTCAAACATATCTATCCAGAGCATAAAGGGATTACCGCTGGCATTTTGTTCGAGCCAATCCATAGCCGAACTGCAGGACCGGGCACAAAAGTAATCTTCCTGGCTTTTTCTGCCTTGTGTATTCATAAGGTACTGACGCATATTTGCGTCATAGCTCTGGTTCCACAAATGGGCGGGCATATGCTTCTTCGGGTCAAACCTTTCTTTCGGACCGCTTTTCCATCTGTCGGTCTCCTGCCCCCGAACCCAGTGCCAGGAATCAAATCCGCGATGAAAATTATAATCGGGCTTGAAATAATGATAGGTATCAACAATAAAACCAGTTGTTACGCCGTGCTTTTGCAGAACTTCGGCAAAAGTAATATCACTATCGGCAAGGGGCTCCCACTTCGCCTCGGGAAGGACGCTCTTGCCTGTGTGATAAACCCTTCTGCAAGGAATGGTGGGCAGTCCCTCGGCAGTGACGTCTGCAAAAAACACACCTTCTTTTGCCAGCTTGTCAAGATAAGGCGTCTTTACACGGGTACTGCCATAACAGCCAAGATGGTCCGCACGAAATGTATCTGCAATTATTACAATCATATTAAGGCCGTTAGGTTTTGATGTGGTGGGAATCCGGGGAGTCTTTTTTGTGGAGCTTTTTAAGTCTCCCGTCCATACGGGCATCTTTGATTCATCCTCTTTTGTCTTCTTTGCGCCCTTTGTTAAAACGCCCATCGCGCCGATTCCGGCTGCGGCTGTGATGAAATTTCTTCGTGTTAATAAGTTTTTGTCTTTCTCTGGTGTTTGGCAAGATTTTTCTTTTTTTGAACTGTGTTGTTCATTTGCCATAATTGCTCTCCTTCCAAAAGCTTATAAAAAGTCTTCTGCAAAATCGAGGTTAGGCATACTTTGAAAAGAAAAAATAGCCTTTTAATTTTTTCTTTTCAAACATAAATTATTGTGCAACAAGCATCTACTTGATTATTTAAGAAAATCAAAAAACCTGATTTTCTCAAATAATATATGCCTAACCTCAATTTTGCATAACGCTGAAACCCATAAATATTGAAGTCCATTCGAGGACTATAATTGCGAAGATATTTTACGTCCAAATCTGCAACACCTGCTTTGAGTTCCCGCAAGGCGGGGTCCCTCGTAGGTGTAAACTTGTCCCCGCGGAAGCAGGATTCAGACCTTGGCGGGGATTCGTTTTCGTTTGGTCGGGATGGATTCCAAGGCTTCCTTCACTCTTTCTTTGCCTGCCTGGGTTTTGCGGCGCAATTTCTCTGCGGGACTGACGCCTATCGAACGCAACTTGTTGTATCTGTTGTCGAGTAGATTTTCGAGCTTTGTGCGTTTGAGGTCCCGCAATGTTTTTACAATATATTTCTCGACATTATAAACGGTATCGTGAAGATTACGATGAGCACCGCCGAGCGGTTCAGAAATCACTGCGTCAACCAGTTCAAGCTTATACAAATCCTTACTCGTCAACTTAAGTGCCTCGGCAGCTTTGGGTGCCTCGGAGCCGTCGCGCCACAGGATTGCGGCACAGCCCTCAGGTGATATAACCGAATAATATGCGAACTCAAGTATTGCCAGCCTGTCCCCCACGCCTATTCCAAGAGCGCCGCCGGAACCACCTTCTCCAATGACAATACAAATTATCGGCACCCTCAAGCGTGACATTTCTATAAGATTGACGGCTATTGCCTGGGCCTGGCCTCGTTCTTCAGCGCCAATGCCGGGATAGGCGCCCGGAGTGTCAATGAGCGTAACGACGGGAATGCCAAACTTTTCAGCAAATTTCATCTTGGTCAGGGCCTTGCGATAGCCCTCAGGATTTGGGCATCCGAAATTACAAGCGACCTTTTGCTTTGTATTTTTGCCTTTATTTTGGCCGACGACCAATACCTTTTCCCTTCCGATCTGGCCAAGACCCGTTACGATTGCGCGGTCGTCGCCGAAGCATCTGTCACCGTGCAATTCGCGAAAATCCTTTACCATAAGGTTAAGATAGTCAGAAAGAAGAGGTCTGCTCGGATGACGTGCCACCTGAACGGTTTGCCAGGCGGTCAGATTCGAATAGATTCGCTTCAGCTCAGCAACCTGCTGCCGCTGGAGCCGCCGAATCTCGGTAGAATAATCAATGCCTTTGATTGAACCGAGCTTGCGCAGCTCATTCATCTGGCTGTCAATGTCAGCTATCTTCTCTTCAAATTCGAGATGGCCGCCCTTGCTGAGAATATTGTTATTATTCGGCATTTTATCTATTATAGTATCTCGCTCTGCCATAAGCACACAACAAGAAAGTTTACAAAAAATTGCCTACAAACAACAGGCATTCTTTTAAATTCAAAATGTTAGCATTTTAATAGGACAAATAAAAGAAAAAAATTGACATTTGAGGGGCTGTACAGTACTTTTTAACGGATTCTATTCTGAACTGTATTTTCGTAAGGTCTTTATTATGAAGGACTTAAGACAAATAACTGTTATGGGATTGGGGCTTTTAGGCGGCTCGATTTCGTTAGCTGTTTTACGCTCTTTTACCCGAATAAAAGTCGTAGGTTACACGCATCGGCCCTTAACTCGCGCCAAAGCCAGAAGATTGGCAGTGGCAACAGAAGTCGTCGATTGCTTAAATTCAAGTGTATCTGAGGCAGACCTTGTCATCCTGGCCACGCCTATAGTAACATTTGAGAAAACATTCAGCGAAATAGCCGATGCGCTACCGAGCGGCTGTATTGTCACTGATGTCGGTTCAACAAAAGTCCTGCCCCACCGCTGGGCGGCTAAGAAGCTGCCGAAGAGAGTCCACTATGTCGGTTCGCATCCTATTGCCGGCTCAGAACAAAGGGGCGTGGAATTTGCCAGAGATGATTTGTTCGACGGGGCAATGTGCATTTTGACAGCGACGAAAAAGACTAATCGGCAGGCGGTGCAAACCCTTAAAAAATTCTGGTCGAAACTTGGGTGCTATGTGAAGTTAATGACGCCGACAGAGCACGACAGAATCTTTGCAAATGTAAGCCATGTGCCACACGTAACGGCGGCAGCACTAATAAATGCCAGCAGCAGCGAAGAATTGAAATTTGCTGGCAAGGGATTTATGGATACATCGAGAATAGCATCGGGACCGGCTAATATCTGGGCCGACGTGCTGTTGACAAACGTAAACAACACCACAAGAGGCATTGATAAGATCATCGCCGAATTAGAAAAAATTAAAAAGGCAATGAAAAAAGAAAATAAAAGAGAAATTGAAAAATTGCTTGCCAAAGCAAGAACGAAACGGGCGGCATTGATAAAATACAAAATTAAAAAGAAAGAATTAATATCGTGAGGCAGTGGCGATTTGAGGTTTTTAATCGGTCCGGCTTTTCAGACGTGCACGGCAAGAGTGTACTGGAAGAAATTAAAGAGCTGGGCATCAATGCGGCGCAGGCGGTTCAGTCGGCTAAGGTTTTTCTTATAGAGGCGGATTTTGATAAGAACATTGCCGAGCGTATAGCGCAAGAGCTTCTGACCGACCCGGTCTGTGAAGAGTATTATATAGGTAGAAGCAGCGCACCGGCGGGCCTGGCAAAGGTAACATTAATCGAGGTCCATCTAAAAAGCGGTGTTACCAACCCTGTGGCCGAGTCGGTAATGGCAGCGGCTGCCGATATGGGCGTTAAAGCCGACAATGTTCGAACCGCCCGAAAGTATGTTCTGTTAGGTGAGATTAAGCAAAGCCAAATCGATACAATCGCAAAGAAAATCTTATCAAACGACTGTATTGAAGATTGTGTTATTGGCAACGAAGTAGAGCCACCAAGCCCACATCTTAAACCATACGAATTGCAGCTCATAAACCTGCCCATACGCGAGCTTGACGATGATGAGCTGACCGCTCTGAGCAAAGAAATGGATTTGTTTTTAAATCTTGTCGAGATGCAGACGATTCAGAAATATTATCAAGAGCTCGGCAGAGAGCCTACCGATATTGAGCTGGAATCAATCGCCCAGACCTGGAGCGAACATTGCGTGCACAAAACTCTCAAAAGCTCGGTCGATATGTTAATTGATGGTGAACAGGTGCATTTTGACAACCTGCTAAAAGATACCGTTTTCAAAGCCACCAAACAGCTTGACAAGGACTGGTGCATATCGGTTTTTGTTGATAACGCAGGCATGGTGGAATTCGACGAGGACTCAGCGATATGCTTCAAGGTCGAAACCCATAATCACCCCTCGGCACTTGACCCTTACGGCGGGTCGGCTACGGGTATCGGCGGTGTAATTCGTGACCTAATGGGGACCGGCCTGGGTGCCAAACCCATTGCCAACACAGATATATTTTGCTTCGGTGAGCCGGACAAAAAACTCGAAGACATTCCCAAAGACCTCTTGCATCCAAAAAGGATTATGAAAGGCGTTGTGGCAGGTGTTCGCGATTACGGCAACAGAATGGGAATCCCTACGGTCAACGGTGCAATTTACTTCGACGACAGATACTTAGCTAATCCGTTGGTCTATTGCGGCAACATCGGCCTGATGGACAAAGATAAGTGCTTCAAGAATCCGCAAAGTGGAAACCTCATCGTTATGGTCGGCGGCCGCATTGGTAGAGACGGGATACACAGGGCAACGTTTTCAAGCGGCCAAACGACACACGAACACGAGACTATCTTTTCCCACGCCGTACAAATCGGCAATCCAATAACAGAAAAGAAAATGTTAGACGTATTGGTCCAGGCAAACGAAGCCGGGTTGTATGAAGCCATCACCGATTGCGGAACCGGCGGATTAAGCAGCGCCATAGGAGAAATGGGCAAAGAGCTTGGTGTAGAAGTTGACCTGGAAAAGGCCCCGTTAAAGTACGCTGGCCTTAGCCATACAGAAATCTGGATTAGTGAAGCACAGGAAAGAATGGTCTTGGCCGTGAGGCCGGAAAAGTTAGAAGCGATAACAAGGTTATTCGACGATGAAAACGTCGAGTCAACGGTAGTAGGCAAATTCACCGACGATAAGAAATTAATCTTAAAATATAACGGCCAACAAGTAGCCGAAATGGATATGGACTTTTTGCATAATGGAATGCCAAAATACTCGCGCAAAGCCGTGTGGAAAGGTCCTCAGCTCACCGAGCCGAGCATACCTGAAAAAGATAATTACAATAATGAGCTTGTGCGAATACTTTCGTCTTACAACGTCGCCGGCAAGGAATGGGTAATCCGTCAATACGACCATGAGGTCCAGGGCGGCTCGGTCGTCAAACCTCTGACGGGTGTAAATAATGATGGGCCTAATGATGCAGCAGTAATACAACCCAAGTTCAATTCGAATAAAGGCCTTGCTATTAGCTGCGGGATGAATCCGCTTTACGGTGACATCGACCCCTATTGGATGGCGCTGGCGGGAATAGACGAGGCAATCAGGAACTTGATATGTGTAGGCAGCCGGGTCGACAGGATTTCACTGCTGGATAATTTCTGCTGGGGTGACTGCTCGAAGCCGGAAACGTTAGGCCCATTAGTGCGGGCGGCACAGGCCTGCTACGACGGAGCAATGGCGTTCGATGCACCTTTTATCTCCGGCAAGGATTCACTGAATAATGAATTCGCAAGCGAAGATGGGACACAAATATCCATTCCACCGACACTATTGATAAGCGCCATATCAATAGTTGATGACATCAACAAGTGCGTAACGATGGATGCCAAGAAGGCCTCTAATCTATTGTTCATCGTCGGCGAAACGAAAAATGAATTGGGCGGCTCACATTACTACAAAATTAACGAACAGGTCGGGGCTAACGTGCCGAAGTTAGAGCTCGAGACGGCCCCTATAATTGCAAAAAAGATTTCTGCAGCAATAGCGCAAGGCCTTGTAGTCAGTTGCCATGATTGCTCTGAGGGCGGTTTGGCCGTGGCACTTGCAGAGATGGCCTTTGCCGGCGGGCTCGGAATAGAAGCGGATTTGCGGGGTCTGCCAAAAAGTGATGATTGTTCGCGAACAGATGCACAGCTATTTAGTGAATCGAACTCCCGCTATATCATGGAAGTCGAGCCGGAGAATTATAATGCGTTTGCAAAATTGATGCTCAATTTACCATTCGGCCAAATTGGGAAAGTAACAGAAGAAAAAACACTTATCGTAAAAGCAGAAGACGGCAAAACAATTATAGAATCGGATATAAATTCATTAAAGCAAGCCTGGCAGAAAACGTTTGATTGGTAGGAAGTATTAGGCACAGAGGTCAGAAGTCAGATTTCTGTTTTCTGTCTTCTGTCTTCCGTTTTCTGGAAAGTGAAAAGGTAAGAAATGGTAGAAGTTAAAGCGATAGTTCTGCGTGCGGCTGGGATAAACTGCGATATGGAAACCGAGTACGCGCTTGAATTGGCCGGTGCAAAGGCAAAGCGTATGCACATAAACAGGATAATCGAAGATAAAACTCTGCTGGACGAATTCCAAATAATTGTTTTTCCCGGTGGCTTTAGCTATGGCGATGATGTGGCTGCAGGTAAAATCCTGGCAAATCAAATCAGGCATCACATTTACGAGCCAATACGGAAATTCATTGATGACGGCAAATTAGTGCTTGGAATCTGCAATGGCTTTCAGGTACTCGTCAAGACAGGCATTCTGCAGGGTGATAACTCAACCAAACATCATGAAGAAGTTACCATAACCTACAACGACAGCGGCATATTTGAGGACAGATGGGTGTATCTGGCCCCGCAAACGGATAAGTGCATTTTCATCGAGCCGGGCAGACAAATCTACCTGCCGGTTGCACATGCTGAGGGCAAAGTTGTTACCAGAGACATAGCAACGTTGGATAAACTAAAATCCGAGGGAAATGTCGCGTTTAAGTATGTTGACAAGAACGGCGAGGAAAGCGATTACCCGGTCAATCCTAACGGCTCGGTGGACTCGATAGCCGGCCTGACGGACATCACCGGCAGGATATTAGGTCTTATGCCCCACCCGGAAAGATTCGTAAGGCCGACACAGCATCCGCACTGGACCCGTCTAAAAGAAAAGCCGGCCGGCGACGGAATGATAATCTTCAGCAACGCCGTCAAATACATACGGGAAAATTTCTGAGCCCACACCGGCTAACCACCTGTCTTCAACCTCTGTAACTTTGCTTAATTGGAGAGTATTGGGATAATTACAATGTTGCGGTACTGCACATGGCCGCCGCCTGTCTCAAAACTGATTTTCACGGGTGTTTGCTCAGCAGGAGAAATGATGACTGGCTTGTCGGTTAATCAGCGTCCTGGACAGCCGCTAAGGCAGCGGGCTGGTCATCACTAAAATCGAAGACTTTGTTAAGGCCGGCAACCACAAAAATGCATTTTGTCACGGTGGCAACATTGCATAAGATGAGCCGATGTCCAGAGTTCTGCAGCAAATTGTGCAATATTAACAGATTACTGATATTCGCTGAATTTATTATCTCGACACCGGAAAAGTCAATTACGACGTCTTGGTTACCTTTCTTCTTACTGACAGTTTCGTTGACGGCTTTAAGCTCATTTGCTATTTTCGGTCCCTTAGAAGGCAGTACAACGAGAAGAACATCTTTCGATAGATTTTTAATTCCCATTTCTTGCTCTTTCTGAGTTAAAGTTATGCAAAATTGAGGTTAGGCATATATTATTTAAGAAAATCAGGTTTTTGATTTTCTTAAATAATCAGATAACTGATTGATAGGCAATAATTTGTTGTTTGAAAAGAACAAATTACAAAACATTTTTTTCTTTTCAAAGTATGCCTAACCTCTATTTTGCAGAAGCCTTTCTTCAGGAGAATGTATCGGAATAAATTTTAGCCAAGTTAAGCAAAAAATAAAAGATTGAGCATCCCTGAGTGAACTAAAGTTTGGAGTGCCTAAAGTGGCACGTAAGTGCCATCCTGAGGCGCAGCCGAAGGCTCTGGCTAACGAAAAAGAGATTCTTCGCTTCGCTCAGAATGACAGATTAGCTGTTACTTTAGCTCAATTCAGGCAATTTAGCTCACTTTAGACACTTTCTTGGTTCCGATAAATCTCGCGGGAACAACAGAAAAATCTAAGGATTAGGATTTTCGATAGAGACTGTGTGCATCTGGAATCTATCATCGGGCCAGCCCAATTTCTCAGCGACGGCCTGTGGGAATCGCCATCCGGAGTCGTCTTCCTGATAGAGCCGTATTTGACTTCGCTCGGCCGCCATCGCTACGGTCTGCGGTATGTCCAGATAGCGTAGTACGTTCAGAAAAGTCGGTCCTTCGCGATGTGTAATGGGTAGATGCCACAGGTCGAGCCTGGCAATGCCGGGCTCAAACAGCGAGGCGTACAGCACGATGCCTGCCATCTGGCCATTACCCTGAAGGGCCAGCGGTACGTATCTGGTCGAATCGAGGGTACGCAGCGTCTGAACCGCCCGCCGTACGTCCCAGACTCGCATACCGTCAATTGTCTGGCCAAGCAGCATAAACCGCCGGCGAATTTGGGTTCGCTTTCGTTCGTCGGTATTCCAGGCAGTCAGTCCAATCCCACGTGGCGCAAGGTACGCCATTACGCAATTGTTATTCCTGAACATTTCCTGATAGCGTTTAAAAGCATTCTCATCCGGCTCAGGCAACACCTGGTCGCTGAGCTCGTCGGCAATGCCAACGCGCATAGCAGCCAACCACTCGGTCCATCCCTGTTCGTTCAGGACGTTCAGCACAACGGTCTCAGGCTTATCGAGTCCGGCCTGGTGCGCCAGATATAAACGCAGACGAACGTGCGGCTGAGAAGTAAAGTCGAATGCACTGAAATGGACGCCGTCCCGTTTGACGGAGAATATACGCTTGACATCGAGCGGGCCGACCTGCTTCTGTGTCGGCCATCCACGGAACGACTTTTCCCGAAGCGATTTCATCCAGGCTTTGCGCTGCCTTGCCCATTCGACGGCTGATTGGGGTACGGAGGGTTGCGGGGCTTTGGGCACGAACGATTCGTGTATCTCCATATTTATCCGGTCGGCGGGAAGCTCGTCGAAAACCTTGAGCTCTGGCCATTGGAAAAAAGGCACAGCCGGCTCATATATCAATGGGTCTTCACCTTTGAGGAAGCGATTGAACCAGCTAAAAGTATGCACTCTGGTCTGCTGTGTGTCCTTGTGGGGGCCTTCGGTGATATGCAGGCCGAGGTTCTTTTCGGCGCTATAAAGCCTGTAGATACGGCGCACTTTTTCGTGCAGGCGCAGGACACCGTCCAAAGGGAAGATTGTATCCTTGTCGCTGTTGGAAATCAAAAGAGGCCGCGGCGCCACCAGTGCCGCTACGAGCGGATAGTCCCAGCGATAGGTATTGACCAGATACATACAGTCGCAGTGGCCTTCGACGCAGCCATCCACAACGTGGTTCTGAAGGTCGGTGATACCGGCCACCGGGACAGAGACTTTGATACGGTCATCGATTGCAGAAAGCCACCAACTGTACGCGCCGCCGCCGGATATACCGGTCACTCCGATGCGGTCCTTGTCAACTTCTTTGCGCGTCTGGAGATAATCCAGTGCGCGAATGCAGTTCCATGCCTCGACACCGGCCGGTGTGTAGCCTCGGCTATTCCACCACCACATTTTGTATCGGTATGTGCCGTGATGGATGCCCTCAATCTCACCTCGTTGCAGCGTATCAATGACTAAGCACACATAACCATGCCGTGCGAACCAGGCGGGGTGGTGCTGGTAGGGAGCCTTGTTACCGTAGCGGATACCGTTTTTCGTGCCGGCGGAGTGACCGCAGACGTACAGAACAGTCGGTGCGGGTTTCTCAAGACCTTTTGGGATATACAGATTACCAGTTACGTAAAGGCCGGGTCTGGATTGATAATGAATCTTCTCAACGGTAAACTGCTTGCGCTCGACTTTGCCGGTAATGACAGGTTTGAGGTCGGTCTTTTCAGGAAGTGGCTCAAGCCCAAGCATCTCAAACAGTTGCTTTCGATAAACTTCTCGTTCTTTCTCCCAATCCTCGAGTGTTTTGATATCAGTCAGGCATTGTTCGCTGAGCTTTGCCGTTTGAGTACGGAAATACTCGGCAAGCATTTGGTCGCCGCCACTCGGGCCGATTACCGACCACTCCGCAGCTAAGCATTGAAAACACATAACCAGCAACAATAATGTAACACGAACAGCTTGTCCAGTCACAGTTGGACCGCATAGTTTAGAACTTCCAATTTCCACTTTACAATTTTTGTTAGCTTGCTGAGTCATTTTACTCTCTCCCAAAAATATAAGAAGAAGCATGAAGGCTTCTCTCCAAAAACAAAAAATAGAGTACTTTATCTACCAATAAACTGCCAGCAAATATTTTTCGGTACGTTGGACATACTCAGGATGACAGCCACTTATGAAGATTGTCTTTGACAAAATCATCATCTGTAAGATGTGGATAATCGCGTCTTATTCTATCTATCTTGTCGGCTTGTCCGGGTGAGAGCTGTTCGTCAGGATTAAGTGTGCCCAGCTCTTTCAAAAGGCCCTGTTGCTTCAAGACGTAAGATATACCCGGAATGCAACCGGCGAAATGATTGTCGGCATCGAAAATCGCCTTATTGGCCAATGTCAATTGATTAGCTAACGTCAACATCTTCTGCGGGACCGGAGTGCTGGACCCGCGAATGCTCTTAATACGAGTGAGATATTCAACCGCCCTTCTGGTCCAGCAAGCCCATTGGCCTAACAATCCTCCGACAATGTGAAGTGAAACCGGATGACCGTTAACGTTAAACTCATACCGCGTTAGTAAATCGGAAATTATGTTGTCATCGTTGCCCGTATATAATGCGACCTCGCCTGCTCTGCCGGAATGAGCAACTGCTTCGAGCACATCAAGCGTTTGGTATCTATTGAATGGCGAAATTTTTATAGCAAGGACATCCGGTATCTCAACAAACTTTTGCCAAAACTCGCTCGGCAGCACCATTTGGCTTATGACCTCCTGCAGATAGAATCCCATAACCGGTATTATCTGGGCTACTTCTCCGGCGTGGCCCACAAGCTCGTCAATTGATTTGCCTTTTAGAGCCGTGAGGCTAAGCAGTCCAAGATGATAGCCGAGGTTTCGGGCTAATCGGGCTTCTTTGACAGCGTGCCTGGTGTCACCTACTATGCCTGCAATCATTATCGGCTCACCGGGATCTGCGGACACGGCAAACGTACGAGTTGTCTCGATAGCCAGCTCCAGCACCGGCTGGTATAAACCTATTTTCGGTTCATGGATAGCAAACTGGGTCGTGTGGACGCCTACCGCCAAACCACCTGCGCCACAAGCTAAATAATAGCGGGTCAACGCCTTTTGGCGACGCTCGTCGAGTTTTCTATCCGACTTCAGAGCCAGCGGATGGGCAGGAATCACACAACCCGAACGCAGCGAATCGATTATGTATATATCCAGCATAAAAGGCTCACCTTAGAATTTGCCGTTACGAATATCATACTTGGTCGGCTTGTTCAGAACCATTTTGCCTGATGCTACCCATTTGACGATTATTGACACCATCTCATCGAGCGTCGTCTGCGGATAGCCAAACATACTGAAACAGAAAGACGCATTTGAAAGCAGAGCTGTTTGCGCTTCCCGGGATGTGAATTTTGGTTTTTTATTTAGCTCTTTGCCGATTTGCTCAGCGAGTTGACGAACCAACACAGTATCCGGCCCTGTAACATTAAGAATAGTCGGCGGCGATTTTGCGAGACTGATGGAGCGGATGATATAATCATTGGCATCCCGCTGCCATATCAGATTGACCGCTCCCATAGTCAGGTCCACAGGTTCACCATTTAGAATTCTGCGGGTAAGGTCAACAATAATGCCATATCGAGGTTCGTTGGCGTAATTGAGTCTGATTATGGTCACGGGTGTATTGTGAGTCTGCGAGAAATATTCAAATATTCGTTCTCTGCCGAGGCAAGACTGGGCATATTCGCCTATCGGCTCGGGAGCAGTTTTTTCGGATGCTCCGCCTCCATCGACATCAACCAAAGGATAAACGTTGCCGGTGGAAAAAACCACAATGCGCGAGTTCTTATAATGTCTTGCCACAAGACCCGGCAGAAAGATGTTCAGCGCCCATGTCAACGGCTGATTACCGGTGGCACCGAACTTCATGCCGGCCAAATAGAATACATTTTCTACGTCGGGCAATTGTGAATAAAGTGACTCATCAAGCAGGTCAGCCTGGATGGTTTTGATTCCCGCCCGCTCGATTCTGCTTCGGACGGCCTTGTCGCTGAATCGGGAGACGGCGTAAATATTTTTGCCGCCCGAGGTCTTTCTGAGCATTATCGCCAAGGTCGGTCCCATCTTGCCACCTGCGCCCAAAACAACGATATCACCGTTCAGACCGGCAGCTATCTCTTTAGTCGCATCGGTAGGTTCGCTGAGAATGTCCTCCAAGGCACCTTCGTCTAATTCAGATACATCTATCATAAGTTACTCGTTTTCTCGATTCTCGAACGAGCATCCAGCATCCAGTATCAAGCATCACTTATTAGCTTAATTTCAGCAATATAAGAAACAAGACCCGGATGGCGATAAAAACGACGACCAGCAGGCCCAGTCCGCCGACGATATTCAGGACCAGCTTATTACGCCTGTCGCCCATGACGTCCTTTCGGTTTGCCAGCCAAAGTATCGTCACAGCCATCAACGGATTGCCGATGACTGTCAGGGCCTGGCCAAAGATAATTGCGTCAACCTTTTTAATGGGTGTGTGCAGAACAATCATCGCTATAGCCATTCCGACCAGCAGAACCACTGTCGTAAAAAGCCGGGACCAACGGTCGCTTAATCCGGCTGGTTTGCCGAGACCATCGGCCAAGATACTGCCGCCAATCATTGCGTTGATTACAAAGGGGTTCATAGCTACCGCTAACAGTCCCACACAAAAGAGTACGTGGGTGGTCGTACCAAGCAGTGGCCGTAGTTGTGTAGCTAATACGCTGATATCATTAGCCGGCTGACCCCTGAGGACCGTAGCGCTGGTCATCATAATAATTGCGCTGACGCCGGTTAGCACGGCGACCCCGGCGATGGCATCACCAATCCCACGGTCGTAGTCCTTGATTGTCCATCCTTTTTCCCGCACAAGGTTGCCCTGATATAATGCGGCAGCTACGGAAAAGGTCGTACCCAGCAGCGAAGCAACAAGAACCATAGGGTAACTACTATAAATACTGCCTGTTTTATCTCCCGTTAAAAGGCCTTCGGGCAGTCGGGGGATTAAGCCCTTCAATATCGCAAGCACATCAGGTCGAACGATAAAAAGATTGACCAAAAAGCATATCAATACCACAGCCACCATTACCTTCATAATCCGTTCCAGAGTGCGATATACCTGTTTCAATGTGAAGACAAGAGCAATTATTGCCGCATTGAATACCAGCAGGACGCCGCTGTTGATAAGACTTCTGGTGCGCTCGGTCATTTCGTCCGGGTTTCCGAAGAGACGGGCGACGCCGAGGGCATCCGCAGCGGCGGCCACAGCTAAGTTGTTGGAAAATTGGAAGGCCGTGCAAATAAGGCAGAGATTGATTCCGATTACAGCAGCAATCGGCCGACCCAAACGCCCGGCGACCAGCGTACAGGGTGTGGCACCACCGACGACACCGATTCGCGCGGCCATTGTCATATACGTGCCCATCAGGACGCCGGTCAGGATAAGCAGCCATAGTAATTCGTATCCATGATTGGCTCCGACGTTGGAGCTGATTAACAAACTGCCCGGCCCGAACACTACGCATGCCGTAATGAGAGCCGGCCCAATCGACCGCCACCACGGAGGTCGGCGTTCAGATTTTGAATTTACAGACGGCTCTGACATAAAGTACTCTCCTTTAAAAGTCCGTAGCACACAATCGAACAAATTATCAATCGGAGCCAAATTATAGCAGTCACTGAACTCCCGGACAAGTATTTTGCTTATATAGATATGCAGGAACGGTTTCGCAGCGAATGGTAACCAATATTGATATTGCTCCGACTCTATACCGGGCGGCTGTCGGAACTTAACTTTTCCCGATTCCTGCAAGAAGGCAATGCTATCTGGTTAATATTACAGAGACGAGCTGTTCTCTTAATCGTGCTTAAGGATCGTTATGATCTCGTCAGTTGTTACAGTTCTGCTCAGCCTGCCATTGGCTGCCTTAGACGAACCTCCGCCTTTGCCTCCCACGGTATTTTGAATCTTCCTGAGGAGCTTGTCGGCATTCATTCTGTTGGAGCTTATTGCAATATTGACATCACTGACAACAATCCCCGCTCCGTCAATTGCATCTGCAATCATACCCGCGAGTTTTGTTACCAATTGCCTGGGGATATCGGTAACCTGGATGCCGATTTTCGATGATTCGACTTCGACTGCTTTAGCCGACTTTACAAGACCCGGCAGCATCCGAGACCATAATCGATTTATTTCTTTGGTCAGCTCTTTTGAATGGTCCGATGTTTTCTGGAAGATTTCAGGGAGTTCGGACGTAGAGCAGCCGGCTGATTTTCTAAGCTCTCTCAAAATATATGTCTCAAGTTGTGAGTGTTCAAGGGCCTTTCTTCCGGCAAGGAAAAACATTCTCGTTCCTTTTTTCTTGCTCTCAATATCAAATATTCTGATGATTCCGATTTGACCGGTTGAACGAAGATGAGCCCCACAGCAGGCTGATTTATCGTAATCACCAATCTTCACTACACGGATTACGTCCGATTCTATTTCCTTGGAATCACTCCTTATTCGAACGTCCGTATCGTTAAACACCGTTTCAACCGGAATATTGAGAGCAACAGCTTCCATCGATTGCTGCTCAAGCTCTTTTACTTTTTCCCAATCGATTCTCTTGTCAAAATCAACGGTGCATCTCTCAAAGCCAATATGAACGCCGGTCGTTCCAAGACCGAATTGTTTTTCAGCAATTCCTGACAAGATGTGCTGAGCAGTATGTTGTCTTGCTGTATAGAACCTGCGTTGCTTGTCCACACGAGCAATGTATTTACCATCAGTAAGTGGTCTGTCAAGTGTGTGAACTATCCGGCCATTGATAATTTCAACATTGCAAACATTGGCTTGGCCTATCGCACCTTCGTCAGCGGGCTGGCCACCTTCATCAGGATGGAAAATTACCGGTTCGATAGTGACCTTGCAGTCGTCGATTGCTTTGGTTTCAACTTCAGCTTCAAAAAGCTCAGGGCTTGTCCAATATAGTCTTTTCATAACCGGATTATAACAGGCTGCCTTTTTTCATCAAGTCATTTCAGGACACCCGGAATCCGTCGGACGAGAGTGGCTGGCTCCTCCGATTGACATCAACGGCCCAAAGAAACCGCAGTTCCTCTGGCAACACATCCGCGTAACTGATAATTGTCGCTTGACCGGTCGCTATCGTCAATCAGGCCCCACGATTCGGGTAAAGGTGAAGGCCTTGCCTGGAACAGCCCCATATTTTTTCGTGCTTTTTTCCGCATTTTTGAGAGAAAAAAAGGGTTCTAAAAGAATTTTTTGAAAAATTTCCATTTTTTTCTTGGCGCACCTACAAATGTCGGATATTCTACTTCTATTACAACGACAATTGTAGGAGTGAATTGTTATGGGAAAGAAAAAGTTACGGGCGATGAGCCCCACCGAGACGGAAATTCTGAGGTTGGTCTGGGAGCTCAACGAAGCAACCGTACAGCAGATCCGTGACCAGTTGCCTCCCGACAGGAGCCTCGCTTACAACACCGTTCAAACCTTGCTATGTCGTCTTGAGCAGAAGGGGTATCTAAAACACCACCTTAAAGGCAGGGCCCACGTTTTCTCAGCCCTGGTCAAGCCCCAGGAGGTCATTAAGACTACTGTTCGCGATTTCCTGGGTAGGCTCTTTGGAGGTGACC
Source organism: uncultured Pirellulales bacterium (assembly GCA_964444135.1). Lineage (GTDB taxonomy): Bacteria > Planctomycetota > Phycisphaerae > Sedimentisphaerales > Anaerobacaceae > NIOZ-UU13. Next base: position 30,618 of record CAYUFX010000027.1, read on the forward strand.
CCAAGCCTCTTGTCCAGTTCCTGGCCGAGGATGGCAAGCTTGATGAAGAAGACATCAAGAGGTTAAGAGAGCTGATAAAGAAGAAAAAGAAGAAATAAACAGGTTTGTGTTGCGGAGGTTTTGACAATGGAATCGTGGTTGAGCCGAATCACAGATTATTTGCTTGCGCAAAGCTGGCAGATAGCGGTTCTGACCGTCGTCGTGGCGATTGTGTCAGTTTTCTTGAGGAACAGAAGCGCTCATGTCCGCTATCTTATTTGGCTGCTTGTTTTGGCTAAGTGTCTCGTGCCGCCTCTGCACTCGGTCCCGTTGGCAGTCCTACCTCAAGAACAGCCAACAGCTTTTGTTGAAAGCTCCCCAATGGCCGGGAGAACTTTTGATGCATCAAGAATAGAGCGAGACATTGTGACTGAACGGGCCATGTCAACTTCTGTCCAGACTCAAATGGCACCGCCACCCAAAACCATCGAGGGACAGAGCACGTACAATATTCGTATATGGTTGGCGATAGGATGGCTCGTGGGGGCAGTGGCTCTCTTATTTTACAATCTTCTGAATGCTCTGCGCACCCAGATATGGCTTCAGAGCCAGCGCAAAGCACTTCCAGTAAAATTCAGACATAATGTAGAGAGCTTCTTTTCGGCTCATGGCGTGAAGCACATACCAAACGTCTGGCTAATAAATGGAATGAATCAACCTTTTGTTTGGGGTTTGGTGCGAGGGAGTATCTATCTTCCCGCTGACTTACTGAATTTTCAGGATTCAAAGTCTTGGGCAAGCCTCCTGGGCCATGAGCTCTCTCATGTTATCCGCTTCGATGCGATGGTCCATACATTGCAGATATTTGCCCAGGTCGTTTTCTGGTTTCATCCCTTCGTCTGGTGGGCAAACAGAAAGATACGCACCGAGCGTGAGAAATGCTGTGATGAGATGACCATCGTTTCTCTGCACGCCTTGCCGGAGGATTATAGCGAAGCGATTGTGGAGGCTCTCGCCGTCAAATATGAATCAATCCGGCCGGTTCCATCGTTGGCTGTAGCCGGGCCTGTAAGAAATATTGAAGAAAGGATAAAAACCATGTTAAGACCAGGAAAAAAATTCTACAAACGCCCAAGTTTAATAACTGCAACAGTCATTTTGTTAGCGGGTCTTTTAACCGTCCCAACTTCGCTTGTGCTGACTGCACGAGCGGAAGCCACGGCCAAGTCTGAGGAAAAAGCCACTAAGTCACTTCACCAGGCTGTCGCTAATGGAGATCTTGAACGTGCCAAGTTGCTTCTCGCAGAAGGCGCAGATATAAATGCAAAGGACGAGCAGGGACAGACTGCCTTGCACGTTGCCGTGCGTAAGGGTCGTCTCGATATCACACTGCTGCTTGCTGCCCATGGGGCAGACCTGGACGCAAGGGACAAACAGGGGCGTACACCTTTATTCTATGCAGCAATGACACATAATCGTATAGGAGTGTTGCAACAATTATTGGCCTTGGGTGCTGACCCCAATATAGCGGACACATCAGGTGAAACACCGCTCCACCATGGGGCAAGGGTCAACGCCCCTGGAGGTTGGTCTATCGTCGCAGAATTGGTTGCTAAAGGTGCGGACATAAATGCCAAAAACAACGACGGTCGCACGCCTGCCCATGTTAAGGCTGCACGTACTAAAGGAGTAAGTCTTGACGAACTTATTAAACTCGGTGCAGATCTCAACGCAAAAGACAAGGATGGCAATAGTGTTCTGCACCTGGCTATTGAGCATGCAAAACCGCGCGAAAAAGAAAGTATTCTTGCCTATGATGTGAATGTGAATCAGGCAAATGCTAAAGGACAGACACCGCTGCATATCGCCAGCCGGGTAGGACACAAGAAGGTGGTTGAGGGTCTCATCGCCAAGGGTGCCTATGTTGACGCCAGCGACTTTAGAGGCCATACGGCCTTACATATCGCTGCTGTTAATGGACACATAGACATCGCTACAATCCTCCTGGACAAAGGCGCAAACGTAAACATGAAGACGAAGCAAGGCCATACGCCTGTTTATCTTGCCGTGCGTTCCTTAAACTACATGGTTGCCAATCAATTAATCAAAAGGGGAGCAGATATGTCACATATATATATGGCCTCCTATATGGGCGACTTCCCAGGAGTGAGGAACTCAATTGCCCGCGGAATTTCCGTTAACACTAAAGATGAAGAGGGATTTGCTCCCTTGCACGCAGCAGCCGCGGGAGGTCGCAAGGTTATAGTCGAATTTCTACTCTCCCAGGGGGCGGAACCTAAAGAACAGGTGCAAGCAGGTTGGACTGCTTTGGCTTATGCGGCTGTCGCCAACCATGTGGCGACCCTTGAACTGCTTCTTGCAAGAGGGATAGATGCTGGAAGCGAGGTATCTAAACTATTGCCTATCATCGCTGAACGTGGATACATTGACGCAGCAAAATGTCTCATTGGGTTAGGTGCAGATGTTAATGTCAACGACGGAGTGCCGTTGCGTAATGCGACCCAGGCCGGTCAAAAAGATATGGTCGAGTTGCTTATCAAGAACAAAGCGAATGTTAATGTGGGAGACTGGCCTCCTTTAACTGTAGCAGTTGACATTGACCGCCCCGATATTGCAGCATGCCTTATTGCTGCAGGTGCCGATGTTAATGCAGGAGGCTGGACGGCCTTGATGGAAGTACCATATACCTGCAAGGGTACTGACATGGCCGAACTTCTTATCAAAGCAGGAGCAGATATAAACAAGGAATCTGAAACGAGATGGACGGCCTTACACGCTGCAATTGATAACCACCGAGAGGACATAGCCAGACTGCTCCTTCGCAACGGGGCAAATCCCAACGCAAGAGGCTGGGGCTGGACGCCGCTACACGAAGCAGCGTGGTACAACTCACCCATGATCAAGCTACTTGTAGACAATGGAGCTGATGTCAATGCCAGAGGCGGTCTCGGCTACACACCCCTACATTACGCGTACTACTATGCCTCGCGAGACTCCGTCCGGCAGCTTGTTGCCATGGGCGCAGACATCAACGCCAGAACCCACGGCGGTGAAACAATCCTTCATTTGGCGCCCACTCGTTATAAAGGTGCAAGCGCGAGCGCTGATTTCATTGAGTTCTTACTCGCCCAAGGGGCTGACCTCAACGCTCGAGACAACTCTGGGTGGACACCGCTACACCGTGCAGCTTTGCTTGGCAAATCGGAGATGGTGAACGTGCTTGTTGCGCATGGAGCGGATACGGAAGCCAAGACCAATGACGGTAAAACGCCCAGTGATCTGGCTAAGGAAAATGGCCACACAGAAATCGTTGAACTTTTGCGTAAGCAAGGGGCCAAAGAATAACGAAGATTTATTGGAGCAGGTAACTCTGAAGAAGTATCTTGTCATGAACAGGCAATAGTATATCTGTCCCTTGCCTTACCCAAACAATATCTCTTGATTTTAAGCTCCTCGATAGGTAACTTGGTAAGGGTTATTCTAAATCAGGGTGATAGTGAAGATACGAGGTTGCTATTCTTGTCTTGGGTACAGTTTGCACTAACAAAACTCATCTGCCTCGGAAGCTACACGTATCCATCTGAAATCGGCAGGCCAACCAAATTCATTCCTCTGTTTTCTGTTTTCCTGTCATTCATATCGAACAATTAAAGAACGGTTTCCTCGGCAGCACCGTAGTAAAGGGCATTGAATAATATTTTAAAAGTGCCGTGTGTTTGTGTGCGATGCTGCGGGCGAAAGCCGAGCATGATTATCCTGCCTTTGCCATATTGGATGTCCAGCGCTGCGGCTTTACCGGACAGATTTTTTTCACCGAGCAGCCATCCGCTTTTTAGTATGTTTTTCTTAGGATAGATAACCGGAGCGGCGATTTGTTCGTTTAGAACCGAAGGATTGATTGAAAATACCGGATTGCCCCAGTTTAGAATCAGACATTTTTGGGGCATGCCGTAAGCCAGTGGATGAGTAATATCAATCTCGACATACAAATTTGAGCCTGGACAAAAGTATTCGGTGCTCGGCAAATCTTTAACAACGTTTCTGACTGGAACATTGAGCTTGTCGATAGCAAATTCTGAGGCATCTCCCATGAGCACCAATGTTCCGCCCTGTCGAATAAATGCCTTGAGCTCTTTGATTGAATCGTCATCGAGATTTTTTTTGTATTCAGGGGGCAAAAAAACTTCAGGGTACTCTTCTTCCTCGGCTTCTTTGGATTTCTTTTCGTTCTTATCACTTATGAGTGTTGTCGTGCTGTCGTGCGGAATTAAAAAAACATCTATCTTTTTCAAATCGCCATTTTTTATAGCATCGACATCAACGCTCTGGTAAGGGAAATCCCACTTGTCGAAGAGACAGCGTGTCCAGCCTTCATCCATATTACCGCCCTTATAGCGCCGATACATTCCCAAACGAAGCTTTTTTAATTTAAATGCCGGACCGTTCGTTAATTTCGACAGAGCATGAAAAACGAGTCCGGTTTTTTTTGCAATTGCAGAAATTTGATTGCCGGAAGTACGCCCTGCCGGAATCAAGATCGCTCCCGGCGCAAAATGAACGTATTCATTGTCGATTGCTTCTTTCAGCCAGTACACTTCGCCACCTTTGTCGAGAATTTCGTTCACGGCAAGAAATGCGTCATTGAATTGATGGGAAAGCAGCCAGCCGGCTTTACCTGAACCGGTAACGCGACCGGGTGATTTGGGTGGTTCGGTCAACTGTTCCAGCTCAACATTTATTTTTTGGCTTGAGGGAAATACCTGAACACCCATGTGTTCCGCAAGCACAAAATTAGCCATATCGTATGGTCTAAGAATACTGCCGTCGGCGCGGCGTGTGATAGCATTGTCCGGATAATGGGCCTCAGAAAGAAGCGATTTCACCAGAGCTCCATTGGGTTGAGCGAGGGAAATGATATAATCGCCCGCATGATAAGTCCGTTCACCGGTCTCGAAATCCGCTTTGGCGCGATGCACATCGATGTTGTTTTGCATGAGAATACCGACCAATTTATCCACAGTGAGCCGGTCATACTGTTTTGCAGGGATGATGTAGGCATATTCCGGGCCTTGATTGCCTTTCTCGATTATACGTTGCGCCTTGAAAACCATATTGCCCAACAATAGCTCCCGGTTCTTGGCCGCAGTTTCCAGTAAAGCATACGTGCTGATTTCCTGCTGCCGAACCATATCTGAAAGCCGCCACCATCCACCCGGCCAGGGATTTGGAAAAACCTGCATCGGCTCATATTCAGCATGACTGCGGCCGTGAGGCCTGAGCTGGTGTGGATGGATATAAATCGGCCAGACTAAACGCGCACTGGCTGTCTCGGTAAGCATCCCGACGATATTGCGATGGTTCGTTGACATGTGAAAAGAAGGAAACCACCAGCCGGTATAGGGCGCTCCGGCTACAATACCTGTCATACCCGCACGCTCTAAAGCAATCTGCATATTCGCTCCGACCAGCTCATGCTCTATCCAGTTCAAAGGATCAACGTTTGGATTAATCGGGTCGTGGTATGGAGGCACATACAATCTTGCCCCGTAACTGCCCATCTGGTGGATATCGAGGTACATCTGCGGAATCCATTCATGATATACAACCTTCGCGAACATTTGCGATTCTTTAAGGGAAAGCATATAGGAATCCCTGTTGTTATCATGTCCGGCATAATGATGGTAAAGAACCGGCAGACTCGAGCCTTGATATTTAGTACCTCGTGTCTTTTCAATCCAGTCAACGACCATTTCTTCGCCGTCCGGATTAAAGCAGCCAAAGAGAAGAAAAATCGAGTTTTGTAATATTACCATTGTATGCTTATCGTTAGCAGTTGCCAGTCGATAAGCCAGTCCGGGCGCCATTTGCACAGCGGCTATTTCCGTTGCGTGCAAACCGCAACTGACCGCAACGACGTTTTTGCCTTCATCAATCAACTTATCGATTTCCGACTTGGAGCGCCCTCTCGGGTCGGCCAAACTGCGACTTATCTCAGAAAACCGACCCAAATAGGTCATATTTTCCGGCGCAGTAATGATTGTAAGAATAAAAGGATTACCTAATGTTGATTGGCCTAAATCTCTTACCAGTATACGGTCTGAGGCGGAATCTAATTTGTGATAATAACCAACTATCGACTTCCACGATGCCAACTTACCATCGGCGCCCAATTCAAATCCAAAATATGACTTCGGAGCTGGTATGGACTGTGCCTGGAGAGATTCCTGAAACATTAACGTCAGACTTAACGTAATCAGATAACTGATTAGAATACATTTCTTAACCATTATAAATTTGCCTCCATAAGCAGGATAGAACAGCATAATTAGCCGGATCATCCACTGTACGCAGCCGTACTCACGGCCTTTCTTCCAAAACACCATCTTTGACTATCGTAATCGTGCGCCGGTTAAAAGAATACGACACGTTATCTTCCCGTGAAATAAACGTAATAATATTTAACGAACACAACCATGTCAAGTAACCTATAAAACCATACAAGCCAGGCACTTCAATTCATCCGATTTTTGTAATCTGAAATATGAAATTTCCCTTGCTATTCAGAGCATCGCCAAACGACACATGGTAATCTCAAATAATCAATATCGAAGTTGAAAATTCGCTCCGGACGAAATCAACTCATGGTGTAATCATTTATCATTTAGAAAAGGGGCCTATACCAAATCAGTATAGGCCCCGAATTGCCTGCACTTGTGTAACTGCACCTGTGCCTGCGAAACCCTCATGTGCAGGCAGGCACAAGTGACACGAATCTGCTATATCAACCGCGCCCCCTTTTCTTGCTTCGCAAGAAGCAATAGGGGCGAGCCAAATCTCAGCTTAAGGTGCCGGCTCTGGTTCCGGTTCTGGAAGCGGCAGAAGCAGACGAATATCATCAAAGTACGCTGTACCTGAACCGTCGGCTTGCGGATTGTTCTTATCGCCGAAACCAAGGCTAATCGTATTGACATTGGCAAGGTTCACACCTTGGTCTGCGAACGCCTGAAGGTCGATATTCCATTCGGTCCATTCATCTATCTGTGCTGCATTCGGATTATCGTGAGAGACCACCGCGCTGCCATTGAGAGCAACATACATCGGCTCGGCATCGTTACTGAGCATAGTTGCACCGATGGCCTCATGCGTCCACATCACCGGACTAACCGTACCGGTTGTCTGGACATTGGAGAATTCGGCCTTGCACGTTGCATTAACGTTATGGCTGGTCAGTGCCAGACCTATATAGACATTCGGAGACATTAATACCCTCCGCGGATTCCATGCGAGTGGAGACCAGGTAACACCGTCGTAGGAGTTATAGGCATTAAAGTCACCGTCGGCGGTACGCTCAAGTTTTACCCAGTGCGGCGCCTCGATGGCCTGAAGCGTCGTAACGCTGTCATCGCTCATGGCGTCAGCATCTGTAGTCAGCCTTGCCTGGAATCTGCATCCGTTAGCGGGTGAAACAAACACAAAGGCAAACTTTGAACCAGGGGCCAGCGACTCGCGAATCATCACGCCGGCCTTGGCCCAGCCGTCTGTGTTCTCTACGCTTAGCACCTGCGCCGAAATCGAACCAACGCCGGATAATTGCTTCCAAGCATAACGGAACTCGTCGGCCTGACCCCAAATATCCGCACCGGAGGCGTTTATCGTGTAGGTGCCGGCCGGCTCCTCAACAAAACCTGCAGCATTGCCTCTGAACCAAATCGACAATGTGTTGACACTATTCTCGGTCCAGTCACGCGGATAAGTCAGCGTCAAAGTTGCCTCAGAGTACCCGACACTGTTGTCATAGTAAAGTGGCATCGACTGAGAACCGCTGTGAACGATAGTTTGCTCGGCATAAGGAGGAAGGTCATTACCAACGAGAGATCCGTTTGTCGGGATGCCATATCCGTCTATCCACGCTTCAAATATCCTGTTGCTCCCCGGGTCAGGGGGGTCAATGTCGTTGTAGGACTCAAAATCATCCACGGCAAGGAAGTTGGCTGTCGTAAAGCTCCAGAGCATGCCTGTCCACGGACTGTCGGGATTGATGTCATTGACATCATCAATACGCCAATAATAAGTGGTATCCCATTCAAGTTTTCCGGGGTCAAAGACCTCAGAACCAAGGTCCCCCGTGCCTTTGTACTCCGGCGAGCTGGTATCTGCATTTTTCACGGCATCTTCATCAGTGCCGAAGTAGATCTGATGCGAAGCACCATAGACTCCCGGCGACCAGGTAAGAACCGGTATCTGCTTTACATCCACAGCGCCGTTAGACGGCTCCGGGTTGCCGACGCCGCCCTCAGTAGTAAAGCTCCAGACATCGCCTTTATATGTCTCGATGGCATCAAACTCATCGACACGCCAGTAGTAAGTCTTAGCCAATTTAAGTGGGCCGGGATTATAAGATGTACTTCCAAGGGGCATACCCACAGTAGCATTGTTCACATCGTCATAATTATCACCGAAGTACATATAGTGCAATTTCGCACCGAAACCGGATGTCCAGCTAAGCTCTACATCCGGGGCCACCAACTCGGCACCATCAGCCGGGTCGGGTAAATAGGCTGTCTTGGGTGGAATTGAAAAGCTCCAGACCTTGCCCTTCCAGGGGCTGTTAGGCTCAGTGTCATTAACCTCATCAATCCGCCAGTAATATGTCGTGCCTGGAACAAGACCATCCGGATATGCAAATCCGGGGAAGCCGGCTACAAAGAACGTCGCAGCTTGGTTACCTTGAAATGCGACTTCAGTACCATCGTTCACATCGTCGAAATTATCACCGAGGTAAACATCATGTGAGACCGCAAAATCCCCCGCTCGCCAAGCAAGGTTAACCCACGTATCCAAAAGTATGGTACCGTTAGTCGGAGTGGGACTCGAGGCAGTTGGATATGCGCCGAAACCTTCCATAAGAGCCAGGATTTCGTCCGCCGTCAGTGCTCGGCTAAACAACGAAATATCATCCAGGGCGCCATTCATTCTGCGCGCGAGCCATTCATCATTGCCATCACCACCCAGGTAGATGTTGCTGTTCCACGTGCAAGGGGCATGATTAATCTCATTTACGGAGCCTGCCACACCATTGACATAGAACGTTGCCTTGTCGGGCTCAATCGTCACGGCGCAAAAGGTCCATTCGTTGTTAGGGATCATGTCGCCTCCGCGGTAGTCCCACGACGTTGAAGTATCATTCCAGTGATAGGCCAACTGAAAACCGAGTACGTTGAAGCCCGTTGCAAGACCAGGTGTGCGGGTCATAATGAACGAGGACCAGTCAGGCTGCGAACCGTTCGTCTTGATCCAACCCGCCATCGTGGCTTCCGTTAGCACAACATCCAGAGGGGGGATTTCAATCAAAGTGGGCCCGGTAAGTTGCACGGCGCTACCGCGGATACCCTCGACCCAGGCCGGATCACCATATACGAAGGTCCCGTCGTGGCCGTTGCCGGAAGCATCACTCACAAGGGTACCTGCCCCTTCATCAAACGTCCACCAAGCTAAAAGATCCGGATCAGCACCATAGACCAGATTCATTGGGGCTAAACCCAACATCATTACTACAACCAAATAAATCAATTTCTTACACATAATAATCCTCCTAAAAAAAAGTTAAAAATTACTGCTCTTTGACCACACACTAAAATCCCAACCTCTCGGGATTGTTTCTAACAGACATCAAAAACGTTATCTATTAAAATTGCCGCCCACAAAGCTTATGGTCCTGGCGTCGGAGGATAAAGACGAATATCATCGAAGTACATCGTACCTGAACCTCCGGCTACTGGATTGTTCTTGTTACCAAGACCAAGGGCAATCGCATTGACATTGGCAAGGTTTATGCCGAATGCCTGCAGGTCGATATTCCATTCGGTCCACTCACCTATCTGTGCTGCATCAGGATTATCATTAGTAACGATCGCATTGCCATTGAGAGCAACATACAACGACTCGGCAGCGTTAGCTGAATCGCCCCTGAACCAAATCGTTAATGTGGTCACACCATTCTCGGTCCAGTCACGCGGATAAGTCAATGTCAACGTCGCCTCAGAGTACCCAACACTGTTGTCGTAGTAAAGTGGCATCGACTGGTTGCCGCTGTGAACGATAGTTTGCTCGGCAAAAGGAGGAGTTTCATAACCAACTAAAGAACCGTTTGTCGGGTCGTCGTATCCGTCTATCCACGCGTTAAATATCCTGTTGCTCTCAGGGTCGCCAGGATCAAGGTCATTGTAGGATTCAAAATCGTCCACGATAAGGAAGTTGGCGGTCGTAAAGCTCCAGAGTATGCCCGGCCACGGACTATCCGGACTGGCGTCATTGACCTCATCAATACGCCAGTAATAAGTGGTGTCCCACTCAAGTATTCCGGGGTCATAGCTCTCAGAGCCAAGGTCTCTGGTGCCTTTATACTCCGGCGAGCCGGTATCGGCATTCTTCACGGCATTTTTATCTGCTCCGAAATAGACCTGATGCGAAGCAGCAAATATGCTCGGCGAGAAGGTAATAATCTGTGTCTGCTTTATATCCACAGCGCCATTAGCCGGGTTCGGATTCCCGACGGCGCCCTGCGTAGTAAAGCTCCAGACGTCACCCTTATGCGTTTCGACAATGTCAAACTCATCGACCCGCCAGTAGTAAGTCTTGGCAAGTTCAAGCGGGCCGGGGTCATAGGTTGCAGTTCCCAGAGGGAGTCCTCCGGCGGCATTGTTGACATCGTCAAAGTTATCACCGAAGTACACATAGTGCAATTTCGCACCGAAACCTGCCGTCCAGCTAAGCGTTACATCCGGGTCTACAGACTCGGCAGCATCAGCCGGGTCCGGGTAGTAGGCGGTCTTGGGGGGAATCATAAAGCTCCAGACCTTGCCTTCGTATTTCGTAGTACCGTCGGCCTCAAGCTCATCAACCCGCCAGTAGTATGTCGTGCCCGGCACAAGACCTTCCGGATAAGGCATACCGGGAAAACCGACAATAAAATACGTCTCGGCCTGGTTGCCCTGGAACGTGCTCTCGGTGCCGTCACTCACATCGTCAAAATTCTCGCCGAAATATACATCGTGCGAGACCGCTGTAGCACCAGGTGCCCAGCTGAGGTTCGCCCAGGTGTCCGCATGTATGGCACCATCAGCAGGGTCGGCCCCCATGGCGGCCTTAGGCAGTTCAGTACCCACGTTGTCGAAGGTGTACGTGCGCACCTCGCCGGCTGCGTGTGATGTAACAAATATACCGATGTAAGCGTCCGCGGCCATATCGATGTCAATGGGATTTGATATAGTGCCGCCCGCATTGTCCGCACCGCCTGTAAATTCCTCCCAGTCAACACCGTCGGCAGAATGGTAACCTGTAATCGTGTTGCCTTCGCGCTCGAGTTTCACCCAATAAGGCGGCGCTGCCGAGATAGTCCCATGTAAGCTACTGGAGGAGGCGCCAGTATCCTGAAAACGGCCCTGGAAGGCTATGCCACTGCCATCGCCGCCGGTCAGGGCCATAATCATGTGCTTCGAATTGGCATCGAGCGTCTCGCGGATCATCACGCCGCCCTTGGACCAGGTGTTTGAGCCGGTGCCGTTGTCAACGACGCGTGCGATTATCATACCGTCGCCGGAAAGTGGCACATACGCGTAGTGGAAGGCGTCCGAGCTGCCCCAGACGTCGGCTCCGTCGCCGCTAATGGTCCAGGTACCGCCGCTCTCATCGGCGCTGCCGCCGGTGGTACCGATGTCCTGACTCTGCCATCCCTGCGGCAGTGCAGCCGAAGCACTGCCCACCAATCCCAGCACCAAAACAAAAGAAACCAGATAAATCAATTTTCTATACATAATAATCCTCCTTCAAAAAAAGTTAAAATTACCATTCTTTGGCCACACACCAAAACACTCGTTCCACAGAGGCGGGATATGAATTTTTCATTGAAATGTGAAAACCTCCACTCGTGAAGCTCAACATTGCTGTTACTACTAACTCTGTGCCTTGCAGAATAACTCCTCCTTATTAAAAAAATCGCAAAATTTCGACCACCCGTCTTGACTCTCGTCGGGGCGAAGCCCGTCTTAGCCCGGAGGCCCCGCTCCGGCTCGCTCAGCCTTGACTAGACAAGCCGACACATGCTGGAAGACAAAAGATTCCCTGATACACGCCCATTCGACTCTTCGGCTACCCCTTCGATTACGCTCCCTCCTTCGCTAAAACTACGGAGGGCAGGCAGGACTTCGGCTAATTCTGGGCAAGCTCCTTCGACTTCGTTCAGGACAATCTTTTTCGCTCAGAGCAGGCCATCCACGATCACAAACTTTACTCTTTCTATTTATAACAAATAAGTCGTTTTCCCGTCAAGAAAAATCTTTCTAATTATGCCTGTTTTTAAATGCCCTCAAATACAATCGAAAATCGGGCATGGTTCAATCTCATATGCTCAAGGGTAACACTTTTCAAGGTAGTTCAATGACCAGAAATACTCATAACAATTTGTTAGAGCAGGAGTTACGGAAAATACGGCACTTCGCCGGGTTCAAAGAAGTGTTACCCTGTTCTGAACCATGCCGAAAATCGCAAGCTAAAGCAAATCGAAAGTCGAAGCGATATCGATGTTCAGCTGTCGTTTCTCGGGTCTGAAATCCGCTTATGATATGTCCTGAGTAGAGTCGGAGGATCTAAAATCCTCAATCTTAGATTCTCCATTCTACTGTTTTCCTTTTCTCCAGTTCTACGCCATCCGCTTTCTGTCATCTGTCGTCTGCCATTTGTCTTCCGTTATCCTTCTTCTGTCATCTTTCGTCTGCCTTCTGTCCACTGTCATCCGTCCTTTGTCTTCTCAACTCCCCTACAAAACGCAACGTCCGATAATGTATTTAGCATAATTAAAATTGCCTATCTTTCCTATACTAACAAAATGTTAATTTTTAAAAAGTGTTAATTTTAGATGAATTTATATAAAAAAAGCGCGCATTTATACGAATATATGACCAAGTTTATGCCAATTTATGTTCATTTTTTGACGTTTTTATCTTGTCTATCTTACCTATGTCCTGCATATTTACACACCAACACCCCTTATTTAACCCAAAAACAGATTTGGCCCTAAAATCAGAAAATAATCTGAATTTTCCCCTAAATCCGGCTAATTTCAACTTTTGTGCATTTACTAATCTTACCCTAAATTGCCAATGGACTTACCCCTCACTTTTGTTTTCACCGTGGAACTGGACGTTAAAAAAGAATAGACCGGAGCCACAAAAATTACCTGCATGTGGCAAAACACATCGCGATTATCTGGGACGTTAGGCCTGGGAATCTTAGACCGCCATAAGCGGTGTACTTATGAAAAACCTCAGCATCCGCTAATTGCCTCCTTTTCCCAACGCTCATACTCAGCTCTAAGATGTTCTACAAGTTCTGGTCTTTCAGCGAGGAGATTGGCGGATTCACCAATATCGGTTTGCAGGTCAAAAACTGCCAGTTCTGATTTGTGCTGTATTGTTCGCGGATAAGTTTGTAGCGGCCCATCCGAATCGCAGCACTTCGTGTACCCCAGCGCCAGTAGAAATACGTGTGGGGCGAGAGAGCTCGGCTGGCCAGTGTGGCTGTTGGATCCTTGCCATCGAGCACGCGGTCGGCTGGAAGAGTCAGACCCGCGGCATGGAGCACCATTGGTACAATATACATACTAACAAGTGGCTCACGGCAGACCGTTCCTGGCTTTATCCGCCCAGGCCAACGAACGATGCACGGTACCCTGATGCCACCTTCCCAAAGTGTTGTTCCTCCAGCTCGCAGCGGCGCATTGGACGCACATTCCAGACCACGCGTCGGAATGAGAAAAGCTCCGTTGTCAGAAAGCAGGATGACTATTGTTTTCCCGGTCAATTTTAATCGGTCGAGTTTATCGAGAACACGACCTATACCATCGTCCAACGCCGTGACAACGGCCCTGTAGTGCTTGCGTTCATCGAGTGTTTTCGGCGAGTAGCCGTAGCGTTCAAAGGCTTCGTCCGGGGCCTGCCACACACAAGGTGTGCCGGGCAGCTTGTTTTTCGGATTCGGGAAGTGGGCGGCGTTGAATGGAATGTAGCACAAGAACGGCTTATTCTTGTTTCCTTCGATGAACTCACACGCCGCATCGGCAAAGACGAAGGTGCTATAGCCATTGGCCTTTACGGGCTCGGTGTTGCGGTAGAGGTCATTGCGACCGTTGTAGATATACATGTAATAATCGCAGTTTCCGGAGATATTGCCGAAGTATTCATTGAAGCCGCGATCCGTTGGTCGGCTGCCGGGGGCAAAGCCGAGGTTCCATTTGCCAAAGCAGCCGCTGACGTATCCGGCTTTGGCGAGATAACGAGGCAAAATCACCTCGGTCTGTGGCAGTGCAACCTGCAGAAGTTCATCGATCTTCCAGAGCTGTTCGTTCAAACCGTTGCGGAGAGGATGCCGACCGGTGAGTAAGGCACCACGAGATGGCATGCAAGACGGCGAGGCAATGTAGAAGTCAGTGCAACGAACTCCTTCGACAGCGAGCCGATCAATCCGCGGCGTTTTCGTCACTGGATTGCCGTAACAAGCCAGATCGCCGTAGCCGATGTTATCTAGAAACATGATTACGATATTCGGTTTATCCGGTGACGCCTGTGCGGACACGGCCTTTGGCAGCATTGAGGCTTGCCCTCAATGCTTCCTTTCGCGAAGCAAAACGGTGGGGGAGAGTCCTATGATCTTCAAGAATCGTCGGCGAGTCAAGTCTTCCACTTTCTTCTCCTTCTACGACTGTGCTTGTGTCGCTCTATAATATGCTGTGCCAAAATTGCCTCCATTGCAGATTTCATTATACCACAGCTTCCACCTTATATACCGGGCTGAATTTCCGGGAGTATTATAAGCCTTTATGAACAAAATAACAACTACATACAATGACTTAAGCACCCCTGCTTCGCTTTTGCCTGCACCTGTCGGGAACGCATGCACAGATGCGAAGCAAAACGACGAAGTTTGTTAAAAAGAGAATAGTGGAAGTACGACATTTATGAAGCTCGACCATAAATTTACTTGATTCGTGCGGCTGTCTCTGCTATAATATTTTCGTTGCGAGTGCAGACAGAGATCAGTAGGTCTGAGAGCACTTTCCGCGGTAAAGTGCATCATGGCACATCGCGATAAGGAGACAGGCCTATAATTCGTTTAAGACAATTGCCTTTGTCTCCTTTTTTCTGCGCTTTGTTCCCTCAGTTCACGATAAGAAATGTAGAAAACGAGTTAATGACATTTCTCTTGATTTTCAGCACCAAAAAGCGTACACTAATTTTTTGGTTCACAAGCGTGTGCATGAAGAACTGTGGTGATATTATGGATAAGCGAATGGCATTTGCCCCGTTAAAAACAGAAACTCCCAATCTGGAAAGGGGAAGATTCCTAAGGGGCCCCGTTAGAAAAAAGTTCTCTAACGGGGCGGGCTTTACCCTAATAGAACTTCTGGTGGTGATTGCCATTATCGCATTGTTGATGGCGATTTTGATGCCGGCACTTAGTTATGTACGCAAGCAGGCTCGTTCAAGTGCCTGTCAGAGTAATCTCCGGCAGTTGAGCTTAGGTATGAATCTTTACGTGCTTGATAACGATGATTTAACTATGCCCTTCTCTCACCAGCCCGGCGAGTACTGGTTCCATCAATTGGCGCCATATCTGAGCGCTAAGGATTATAAAGACAACCCGGAGGGGCACATAGAGGGGGTGATGAAAATTACATTTTGTCCGATGGCAAAACGCCAGGACCGGACGGAGGATTCGTTCTATGGTTCGGCGTATAGCTCGTGGCGCTTCATGGGCGGGGAAGGCAGCTACGGACTGAATTTATGGCTGCTGCCTGACGACCCAATTTACGCTCCGGCATTTCCGGCGGGAAATTTCTACAAGAAATACTCGGATGCTAAATCGAATGTTCCTTTATTAGGTGATTCGATGTGGGTCGGCTCGTGGCCTTTTGATTTCGATATGGTGCCCGAAGATGTGTCCGGCGAGATTGGATATCCGGGATATCCCCACGGCGAAGGGTACTTTATGGGGCGATTCTGTATCAATCGTCATAAAAAAGCGATTAATATTGGATTTGTGGACAGCAGCGTAGAAAGAGTTTACCTGGAAGAATTGTGGACACTAAAATGGCACCAACACTTCAAACCCAACTACGATGTGTCTATACCTTGAATTGAACCACTCTCCTTTTGCCCATCTGCTTCGGTAAGTAGGAAATCTTAGTTGAGGGGAACGTATTGATGGCAGAACAATGGACCGCACAAGAAGTTTTAGATGTAGCCCGGTCATTTCAGCCGGCCTGCGTGCTGAATGCGGCGGCGGATTTGGACGTTTTTAGCCCGCTGCATAAAAAACCAATGACGGCCCAGGCCCTGGCTTACGAGCTTGGCACCGATCCGCGGGCAACAGCAGTTCTACTCGATGCGCTTGTAGCGTTGGAATTTCTGACCAAGCAGGAAAGTTTTTACAGCGTTCCTGATAATGTTGCTAAATTACTGACTGAGAAATCATCTAACAATGTCCTGCCTATGGTTCGCCACTTAGCTAATTGCCTTCGTCGCTGGGCCCATCTATCTGAGGTAACACAAAGTGGGAAACCCGCCGATTGCGGTCAGAGCGTTCGCGGCGAGGCCGCCGACCAGGCCGACTTTATAGGTGGTATGCACAATATCTCTGTGCCTATAGCCGCTTGGGTTGTAGAGAAATTGCAGCCATTGAAATTCGGCCATTTGCTTGATATTGGCGGCGCCTCAGGTACGTGGACTATCGCATTTCTTCGTGCCGTCCCAGAAGCTAAGGCAACGCTGTTTGATTTGCCAGCCGTTATATCGATAGCCAAGCGGCGTATCGCCGAGGCCGGACTGGGTGACAGAGTGAGACTTGTGCCGGGCGATTTCTATACCGATGACCTGCCTGATGGCGCGGATATAGCTTTGCTCGGGACAATTTGCCACCAGAACTCAAGAGAGCAAAACCGTGCGCTCTTTGCCAAGGTTCACAAGGCCCTGAAGGACGGCGGCATTGTAGTCATACGCGACGTCGTGATGGACCCATCCCACACCAGCCCCGAAGGAGGGGCGCTGTTCGCTGTCAATATGCTGGTCGGGACCGAAGGGGGCGGGACTTACACTTTCAATGAATACCGACACGACCTTTGTGAGGCCGGCTTTGGTAAGGTGATACTGGTACATCGGGACGAGTTTATGAATTCCTTAATCCGAGCCGAGAAGACGCAGAAATGATTTTTCCATCACCTCTGCTCGGTGGAAAAATTTCATTGGTTGAGCAAAAATCAATGGTAAAGCCACAGGAGCTTTGTGCGGTCTGCGATGATATCTTCTGGCGGGATTTTCTTGATGAGCACTTCGTACACCGCGCGTAACATTCGAAATGAGCGGCTTTAGCCGCGGAAAAAATCCGCTCGATTGACTTGTTAGATGTTATTATTTTATGTTACAATTCGTAACGCAAAATACGGAACAATATTAAAAACAAATATAGCTATTTTTAAAAAAGCCATGCCGGCATAATGGATTGCATTGAACGTTTCTACTGGAATCTTGAACCACTTGCTATGTATGCGATAAACCCAATCATGAGCAAATACTAAGAAGAAAAACCACCACAGCAATAATCCCATATTAATTACAGCGCACCATCCTAATACTCCACGCAATATTTCAACTGTCATTTTAAACCTCCTTTTTTTGTTAATATTTAACCCTTCTGCGAAATACACAAATCTATATTAAATAATGATTTACAATCATTA
>CAYUFX010000028.1:0-47553 GCA_964444135.1 uncultured Pirellulales bacterium
CACATTTAATTATTATATACTACAAGTAAATACCTTCCTTGTCAATAAAAAACCGCCTCACTTGCAAGAATAAGCACCAATTAGCCCACATATTTCATAATTCTTATAATGATGCTACTTTTGGAAATATTTTGACTGGTCTGTAAAGAAAGATTGTTTCTTGTATCTTATCCGCCTCACAGGCCATTAAACGGCTAACTCGTCCTTCTGGAACATCAACTGCATACTCTCTCGGCTTTTTTTAGCCATTACGACCGGCTGCTGCGCTAAAATAAAGGGGCCTATACCGAATCATTCGATATAAGCCCCGAATTGCCTGCACTTGCGTAACCGCAGGTACAAGTGATGCTAATCCGTTTGGCTATCGTCTGTCACTGCAAATGTTCAATTGTCGCTTATGGCTTCCGGTGCTTCTGGTTATTGAGCCGGCCGATACAGCCGAATATCATCGATGTAAATCGTGCCTGAACCACCGGCTACCGGATTCTTCTTGTTACCCAGACCAATAGCAATCGTATTGACGTTGGCCAGGTTCACGCCCTGGTCGGCAAATGCCTGCAGGTCGATATTCCATTGAGTCCAGGTACTTACCTGTGCTGCATCAGGATTTTCATGAGTTACTACCGCATTGCCGTTGAGAGCCACATATAAAGGCTCAGCAGCGTTAGACGCAACGCCTTGGAACCAAATCGTTAGCACTCCAACACCTTGCTCAGTCCAATCTCGTCGGGAGCTCAACGTCTTCTCCACCTCTGAATACTTGAGCTTGGCCTGCTGGTTGTTGTCGTAGAAGATAGGCATCGCCTGAGAGCCGCTATGAACAATAGTCTCCTCAGTATAAGAATAGGTGGTTTCGTCGCCGACCATCGAGCCGGTTCCATTACCGGGATGGGGCGGTAAAGTAGGATGCACGGGATAGCCAAGTCCATCAATCCACGACCACCATATCTCATTGTTGCCAACATCGTAATCCTCAAAATCATCCACGATAAGATAATCGGCCACTGAAAAGCTCCATACTTTGCCTTTGCTGATAGTGCCATCAGTATTATACTCGTCGATTCGCCAGTAGTAAGGTCCGCTGCCCCACTCAAGAGTTCCGGGGATATTGTAACTGGTAGCACCCTGTCTGCCTCGATATATACCGGTCGTATCGGATGCATCGGTACCTTCGACAGGTACTTCGTCAGTGCCGAAGTACACATCATGCTGAGCGGCGTTTTCTCCAGGCAACCAGCTAATCGGCATCGCGCGATTTATGTCTGGTGTCGAGCCATTAGCCGGCTTCGGGCTGTGGGCAAGGTCAACATCACCTTTGAAAAGCTCGGCTACCTCTTCCGCCGAGAGCGGCCTAATCCAGAAGCGGGCGTCGTCCACCACGCCTGCGAATTCATCGCTCGGACTTGGAGGATCCCACTCATTTCCTATTGACCACCGCGTTTCCGAGGACGGATTGTTCCCGGCGTCATGCGTCTTTCGCAGAACTCCATCGACGTATACGTACCCGGTGGGCCCTTCCCTGACGTACGTCACCATATGCCACTGGTTGTTGGCGATACGAGGGGGGAACTCTGTTTCGGTACCATCATCCACCCACAGATTCCCATTCAGAACACCAAACTGGAACTCGTGATCGCCACCAGTGTTAGATCCAAACAATGTCCCCTCATCCATCTGCTCGGTTTTGATCCATGCACTGCACGAAAAATTGTTGCTTGTCATCATTGGAGCTATACTGTCAATTCCGACATAATCATCGGACCCGTCCAATTCCAGCGCGCCTCCTATGGCACCGTTCGCTACCCACAGCTGATTACCACCAACTAAGCCATGATTGCCAAAGCCGGACGAATCATAAGCGATGTCGCCCTGACCTTCGTCAAACTTCCACCATCCGATAAAAGCAGGGTCGTCAAGTATCTTAAAACCCCAGACCTCGCCTGGGTACTTGGTTGTACCATCAGCCTCGACCTCATCGATCCGCCAGTAGTAAGCGGTGCCATTCTCAAGACCTTCGGGAGCATAGGCTTGATCTATCTGGTTGCCCTTGAACGTGCCGCCGGTACCGGCAGCGACATCGGCTCGGCTGGTGCCTAAGTACACATCGTGCGTAGCCGCAGTGGCACCAGAACCCCAGCGAAGGGGTGCATCAGGGACCGCAGTTTTGCTACCATTAGGTGGGTCGGGGTTATAGGCGGTGAATGGCGCAGCAAGAAAGCTCCAGACATTACCTGTGTGAGTTGTGGTGCCGTCACCCTCGACCTCATCGATCCGCCAGTAGTAAGTAGTACCTGGAGTTAAACCAGGAATGTACCAGTACATCGCGAAGGGCATACGTTCCATATAGTCGGCATCCCCCAAATCCGGATTCGTGCCGAAGTACACATCGTGGTACACGGCAGTATATCCCTTCGTCCACTGCAAAAGCGGTGCGGGCCCACCTGTACCGCCATCAGACGGGTTCGGGTCCATAGCATATGAAACCGTATATTCTATTTGCAGAAGCGGCGAATCAGAAAGAGCGCTTCGATTGTCGGCGGAGGGGTTGGTTTCGTCGTCCCTGATGAACAGGACCAGGGCGTTGCCGCTGGCCCAACCCTCCTGGGCCATTATCTCCTGGATGACACTGGAGATATCCGGCGTTCTCGATGCGGGTGTTGCCGACCCGCTGCCCCACTCCAGTATATCGCTCCACTTCACCTCCGCGGTCGTCTTGGGATCTCTGACGGTATAAATGTCCTCGTTGCCACCAAACGTGCCGGGATTGAGCTGCAAGAGACCATTGATGATGAGATTCACGGGCCCGCCGGTCAATTTCTCGTCATCACCCGTGAATTGCACATTGGCGCTGGTGATATCAGCGCCTTCTGGAATCTGGATATCCACGAAACGCAGGCATATTACTTGATAGTTACTCAAGTTGGCTTCGTCTTCCCACGGCATCTCGAGGTCGCTGCTGCTGCCATCGTCCGTCCCATTGTCAATTTGGGTGTCGTAGGCGATGTAGTCTTCCTGAGTGTCGGTTGCCTGCCATTCGGACACGATGGCAGCGGAGACCGCATTTGTACCGGCCAGAGCCAGTACCAAAATAAAAGAAACCAAATAAAACAACTTCTTAGACATAATAGTACTCCTTGCAAAAAAAGTTAAATAATTATGCTCTGGACACACACCAAAACATTTGTTGTTTTCAATAAAACAACCAAAAATTCGCACCTTCACTAAATTCGGTGCCTGCCCAGGAAAATTCTTTCGACTTGCCACTACCTCCTTCCATTAAAAACCAAATATTAGCTGTCAATCTTAAATGTAAAAATCTTAAAGGCTAACTACAAAGTCTTGGTTACAACTTTATACCTTGTACATTAACCTTCCCACTAAGCCAATTCAATTGAAAATACTCATTTTTTCACGAATAGTTCAAAAATCTACAGACTCATTCGATTTCATTTATATCAAATTTACCCTCTTACCGTCAAGGAAAATCTGTAGCTCATTTTGATGAGATATTTACCAATTAAGCACTTTACAGTTGCATTTCAGAGCGGTTTGCACCACAATATCGGATATAATACCTCAATTTGCTTAATGTATGGCACCAGCGAGGCAAAGAAAGTGGGTGGAGAAAAAAATACTATTATGCCCGAGGGACACCGCTTTGCGGGAATCCAACAAAAAGGCTTTACACTGATAGAGCTTCTCGTGGTAATCGCCATCATTGCGTTACTAATGGCGATACTGATGCCGGCCTTAAATCGGGTTAAAAAACAGGCAAAATCAGTCGCCTGCCAGACAAATCTGCATCAATGGGCGCTTGTCTTTTCGATTTATATGGACGAAAACGATGGCTATTTCGCTTACGGTGACAGCAGCGGCAGATGGAGGTGGGTCCTGCAAGCACACCACAGAGACCGCAAGCTAAGCGTATGTTGCCCAGAGGCCTCGAATCCTGACAGACACACAGGTACGTTTGGAACCTGGGGCGCAGAATCTCTGGATGCCGACTACGTAGCTCAGCAGGACTACGGCAGCTACGGTTTAAACCGCTGGGTCTATAACAGGAAAACGGACCAGCCACAAGAGGGTTACTTCAAGACGCGCAACGTTCAATGCACAAACCAAATTCCGCTGTTTCTGGATTGCTCATGGTATGGGGCCGGCCCCCTTGACTATGATTACCCTCCGGAATATGAAGGTCACACAGAGAGTGGTACCGGCCATTGGAGAGGTGATAACATGAGACGCTTCTGCCTTAACCGGCACAACGCAGCGACAAACGGCGCCTTTCTGGATTTCTCTGTCCGTAGAATAGGGCTCAAGGAATTGTGGACGTTGAAATGGAGTCGCAACTTCGAGACAAACAACTATTGGACCAAAGCCGGCGGAGTCATGCCGGGCGACTGGCCGGGATGGATGAGCAATTTCAAGGACTACTGAGAAGAGGTGCAAAAATATGAACAAACAAACCAGAAGAGACTTCTTAAAAGTATTGGGAATGACCGCCGGTTCGCTGATTATCCCGAAGGCCATATTCGGACAATCCAGAGTTGCACGCAAGCCTAATATCTTACTCATCTTCACCGACGACCAGGGCACGATAGACGTCAATTGCTACGGCTCGAAAGACCTTTACACAGCCAATCTGGACAGATTGGCCAAAGAGGGGACAAGATTTACTCAATTCTATGTCGGCGCACCGGTCTGCTCACCTTCACGTGCGGCGTTAATGACCGGACGTTATCCCCAAGGAGCCGGGGTGTCCGGAAATGTCTCCTCCCAGCCGGGCCACGCCGGTATGCCAACCGAGCAGATAACCATTGCAGAGATGATGAAGTCCGCCGGCTATGTCACCGGCCACGTCGGCAAATGGCACCTGGGATATACACCCGAGACGATGCCCAACGGACAGGGCTACGATTCTTCATTCGGACACATGGGCGGATGTATCGATAATTACTCTCACTTTTTCTACTGGTCAGGCCCGAACCGTCACGACCTGTGGCGCAACGGGCAGGAAGTCTGGCGCGATGGAGAGTTCTTCGGCGACCTTATGGTCGATGAATGCAAAAAGTTCATCAATGAGAACAAGGAGCGACCGTTTTTCCTCTACTGGGCTATTAATATGCCGCATTACCCATTGCAGGGAACGGAAAAGTGGCGAAAAAAATACCAGCACCTCGAAGCCCCCCGCCGAATGTACGCGGCGTTTATCTCCACAATGGATGAAATGGTAGGCCAGGTAGTAAAGCATCTGGACGAATCAGGTCTGCGAGACAATACCCTCATCATTTACCTCAGCGACCACGGCCATTCCGTGGAAGAGCGAACTTTCTCCGGCGGCGGTAGCGCCGGTGACTTCCGGGGCCATAAATTTACACTCTGGGAAGGTGGTATCCGTGTGCCGTGCATCGTCTCCTGGCCGGGGCATATCCCCCAAAACGCCGTCCGAAACCAGATGGCAATCAGCATCGACTGGATGCCCACTATCGCAGAGTATTGCGGCCTCAAACCGCCCGAACATAAAATTGACGGCAAGAGCATTGTCTCTGTTATCGAATCACCCGATGCCCCCTCTTCCCATAAAGTCCTCCATTGGGAGACAAGCAGAGGCAAACACTGGGCTGTCCGCGAAGGCAACTGGAAACTTGTCCACAACGGCCCGGCCACGGATTACAAAGGACGCAAGCTCCCCAAAGCCGAGACCTTCCTGAGCAATATGGCTGAGGATACTACCGAAACCAAAAACCTCGCTAAGTCCAATCCCGATATCGTCAAACGCCTGACAAATCTGCACGAGCAGTGGGTAAAAAAGAGACAGAACAAATAGCAAGACCCTTTGTGATTAGCAAAATTGTCGTTGTGAGGACTTTTTAAAAAACAGCGGCAATCTCAACATCGCAATTCAAAGTCCCCTGCTTGTCCCGATAGTTTCATTGGACGGGCTTTAACTAAAGGCCTTTCGCAGCAGGGCAAGACTTTTGGGGATAGCAGTTTTGTAGTCTTCGTTTCCCTCAAATTCGAGTGACACATAGCCCCGGAAGTTGTGTTTGCGCATAATCCGGGCGATGCGGGGATAATCCAAATCGAGTGCGTACCAGATACCGCCGCCATAGTAGGTCTTGGCCTGCATAAATACGGTCTGCGAGGCGCACTGCTCGAGCTTATCGTACGGGTCTTCGAGGAAATTGCCGGTATCCAGCAAGACCTTCAACCAGGGCGAGTCAATCGCATTGACGATTCTCATCAGACCTTCCGGTGTTCGGGCCAGACCCCAATGATTTTCTAATCCGAGGATTACGCCACATTTCTCAGCAGCCGGCAGGCATTTCTCGATGCTCTCGATGACCCATCCGAAACCGTCATCATCGGTATATCCGGGCAGGCGCGGCTCGATGCCGCGGTTCTCCATCAGCTTGTCGAAGCTTTTAGTGGTTCCCCATCTGCCGGTGTTAATGCGAATTATGGGGATGCCGAGTTTGTAGGCTAACTCAACACATTTGATGGTGTGTTTAATGTTTTTCTGCCTTTTTGCTTTGTCGGGCGAGACGAAACTCTGATGCGTGGACATGCCGCACAGGTCAATGCCGTTGATAAGCGCACGGCGTTTGAGGTTTTGGAGATAATCGTTGGATTCCTTTTCCATTTGAATATGGAGTATCTCAACGCCATCGAAGCCCATCTCGGCAGCTTCATCAATGCACGTTTCAATAGGCAATTTCAAATCCTCTTTGAACCGCCAGAAGGAATACGTCGAGACGGCTATAGGGTTGGGGCGGTGCGATTTTATACTACTCTCTCCGGCTAACGTTTGGGCAGCAGATGAAAAAGAACTAAGACTAAGGCCCGCCGTCGCTGCAACCGAACGGCCAAGAAATGTTCTGCGCTTTATCGATTTCATAATTTGTCCTTCCAAATATTGATTCATTCATAATAAAATATAGCAGTATCTCAAATATGACAATAATAACGTCACTTTTTTTCTGATTCTGTCAGGCAAAGCGGCGAGCTTGGTCAGTCGAGGCGACTTTAATCTCAGCGGCTATCTGAATAAACCTCGGTATCGCATAATCGAAGAAAAGCTTGTAACCTTCACAAAAATAGCTTTCCCTGCCAAAGTCATTTTTATCAGAGCTAAAAAGAGATTCTTCGCTGCGCTCAGAATGACGGACTGTAGGGATTCTATCTTTCATGCACCCGCCCCGACAGACCGCCAGGTGTCTGCAGACAAGACATTTATTACAAATATTCTGCTTGGCCCGGGCAAAGGTTCGCTTTGTGCTGCTGGCGGCCAGCTTTTCTATCGGCGTTTCAAAAATATTACCCAATTGCCACCTCGGCTCAACAAAAAAATCACAACAGTAAGCATTACCTGTATGTTCAATAACAATGTATTGACTGCATTGCTTGTCGAATGTGCAAATCGTATGCCTGCCCGTAACGTAATACGACAGGAACGAATCAAAATCACGAATGCTCAGCTTTCGCGGTCCATACTCGTACCACCGGTCAAATATCCTGCACAAAAATTCGCCATATTGCTTCGACGTGATTGAAAAATCAGTAATTTTATTCGTCGCAGTCTCAAGCTCCACACAGGGAATAAACTGCAAATACTTCGTCCCGAGACCGACCAAGAAATCAAACACCTCGTCCGGATGTTCCACATTCCGGGCATTCAGAAGGGTAAGAGTGTTAAATTCCACCTTATACTCTTTGCACTTTCCAATTGCCCGCATCACCTTATCGAATGTCCCTGAGCCGGAATGGTCGAGGCGATAGTAGTCGTGCATTTCTTTAGGGCCGTCGATACTAACGCCGACAAGGAACTTATTATCGTGCAGGAACCGGCACCATTCGCCATCAAGCAGGATGGCGTTGGTTTGCAGCGAATTACCCACATCCTGGCCGGTAATGCCGTATTTCTTTTGCAGCTCAACCGCCTTTTTATAGAAGTCAAGTCCCATCAGTGTCGGCTCACCCCCCTGCCAGGCAAAACCCGCCAATGAAAAACGCAACTGCATATAATCTTTAACAAGTCTCTCGAGCACCTCATCGCTCATTCGCTGTCTGCCCTGGCCGACCTCAGGCGCCCGGTGCTTGTAAAAACAATATTTGCAATCAACGTTGCAGTCCGAACCTGATGGCTTGATTAAAAGAGTAAACGGCTGCATTATTGTCTCAGTCCCCGAATCATCTTACTCATTTTCTTGACTAACTCTTCATTCTCCGGCCTCTCGGAAATATTCACATTCTCCACCCAGTCAACAGAATGGTCGTACAGCATTCGTGCGTACACTTTATCTTTTTTGTCACGCCACTCCGTATAGCGATACCGGTCCGTCTTGACCGAATCACCACGGAAGTATCTGCTGAATACCGCCTTTTTCCAGGGAAAGTGCGGATTTTTCAAAAGCGGCACAAAACTTTTACCTTCGAGATGAGCAGGCAGAGACAAATTACACAATTCACAAAGAGACGGATAAATATCTAAATATTCGGTCAGCGCATTAGTTCTACCGCCGGCTTTTATTCCCGGCGCTCTTACAATTAACGGTGAATGCAAAGACGTCTCGAAGTTGCAGTGTTTGCACCACAAACCATGCTCACCCAAATTCCAGCCATGGTCACCCCAGAGTATCACAACCGTGTTATCTCTAAGACCTAATCGGTCAAGCTCAGCTAATACCCTGCCTATTTGAGCATCGGTGTAACTGACACACGCATAATAACCGTGAATAAGTGTTCGGGCCATCTCATTCGATAGAGGTCCCTTCTTGGGAATACCGTGATATGCCCGCAGTTCGCCCCAGTTATGCAAGGCTGCATCAGGAGCGCCTTTCGGTCTGAAAGGATTGTCCGCCAAATCAATTTCCTCTCGTTTATATAAATCCCAGTATCTCTTCGGTGCATTGAAAGGCAGGTGCGGTTTTAAAAAACCAAGCGCAAGAAAAAAAGGCTTGTCCATTTTTTCCAGACGTTGCAAATCCGAAATCCCCTTGTCCGCAACCATCCCATCAAAGTAGGCATTATCAGGGACGTCAGCATTCTCAAAAGCAGGGCCTTTGTGGGCCGACGTTTGCTCAGCCAGCTTTATGTTCTCCTCCAGCAAATAATTCGTCCAGACACCTTTCGGTCGCCAGGGCTCCTCGCTCCAGCCATCCAGACAATCGGTGCGATGGTGGAAAATCTTGCCGTTGGAGATAGTATGGTATCCGTTGTTCCTGAAGTGTTTCGCAACGCTCAGCGTACCTGGCAGGTCCTTTTCCGCCCAGGTATCATAGCCGAGGAATCTATTCGCCGTAGGCCGCACGCCCGTCATAAGACTGGCACGTGAGGCACCGCAAACAGGGACCTGACAATAGGAACGCAGAAAAACAACACCATCGGCGCCCAGCCGGTCTATGTTGGGAGAGAGCATTTGCTTATGACCGTAGCAGCCAAGCTGTGGACGCAAGTCATCAACCGCAATAAATTGAACGTTAGGTCTCTTATTACCGACAGAGCTCTGCCCCGGCGCAAATAGATGACTCGGCAACGTCAAAGCTACTGCCCTCAAACCCACAGCTTTCAGAAAATTCCGACGATTTAAGTCTTCATTCATTGCAAAACCTCTTAATTTCTATTCAAATGCATAATCCCTTTCGAATGACCTTGGGATTGTTTCCAACACCGAGACACCTGCCAAATCACCGCTAATCAAAAAAGGTCGGGGACAGATGACAATTGAAAGCCTGTCCGAAACAAATTCGCCTTTTCTGCCGACCCAGTCACGAAATCCCCAGCCACTTTCGTAAGGCCTGTGTCCAAGCTTTTGAATAATCAGACGCTTTGGCGGAAATTTCGTGTGCAAAATAACCTGATGCTCTTTGTCATCCGAAGACCACAAGGCCCAGAAATCACGCTGTTTGTGCCTGAATCGAAGGACCCAAAGGTTATCATCTTTTGTTTTCAGGCGGTCGATATATTCACCTTGCGCTATTAGGCCGGACACATCGGCCAGGACATAATATGCAGGCTTAGGTGTTAAATCAGGTCGAACAATCCCAAAATTATTTTCGTTGTACTCCCGCCTCCAGCCATCGTCCTGAAAATCATACCACCAAAGACCTCGGAAAGATGGTGACGTGCGAGCAAGAAGATACAGCCGCGCCAGATACGAAGCGGACAGCTCCGGCTCAGTGCCCCGTTTGCCCATGTGAGTGGGCCAGCCCATCTCCGTAACATAGAAAGGGACATCTTTACCGTTGTTATATTTTCGCAGCATCTTCTGCACATCATCCATCCAGTCCGAACACGCCTCCGGGGAACGCTCAGGGAATCTGCTGCCGTAATTATAGCTGTGAATTGATACGGCATCACAATAATCGAGGGCACCAAGCTGGATAATCTTTTCAAACCAGCCTTTTTTTACTCCCCCGCTGGTGCAGCCGCCGGCTATGACAATTGCCTTCGGCTCAACAGCCTTTATGCGCGGATAAACAGCCTTTAGCAGCTTGATGTAATCCTCGGGGGAACCACCCACGTCGTATTTTCTCGGCAGGCCGATTCCTATATCCCATTCGTTCCATATCTCATATAGATGAACGTCTTTACCAAAATGGCGCACTACGAACTCGGCGTAATGACAAAATCCTTCAATCGCCTCAGCCGAGCGGGGACGGTCGCCGTCATCATAAAAGCGATTGGCATAGTCAAGTATGAGCATAACATCTAATCCGGCTGCACTGGCCCGACGAACATAGTGAGTATATCGCTCCGGCATAACAAGTCTGCCCTTTTCCCGTTCAAGGCTCGACCAGGTCGCCTCATCACGGATTGCACCGATGCCGGCGTTTATCATACTCTCGATATTCCTCTCAACTATGCCCTTGTCCTGGCTAAAGTGCGTGCAAACCCCGACATAAAAACCTTTAGCCATATTCTCCTTCGAGGAAAGTCTGTTCCCAAACGCAGTACTGCTCAACTCAATCCCGCAGATTAACAATAGAATGGTCAGGAATCTGATAAGGTTGTCTTTATTAAGCATAAGCTTCTCCTCAATATTAGATTCAAATAAATCCTTTCCCCCTGACGTAAAAATGTATCATAAATCGGCCTGCAGCACCATTATTTTTCAATCATTGTATGAACGCAACTTTTTCGCATTTACTTTTTGATTCGCAGTCTGATTCTATCGGCCGAACGGGTGTGTCTGGCAGCAGAGCCATCTTCTATAGCCGCTGCTATCTGCATAAACCTCGGTATTGTATAATCAAAAAACTGCTTATAAGCCTCACAGAAATAACTCTCCCTTCTGTTCTTAGTGTTCAATCGTACTCTGTCTTTCATACACCCGCCGCGACATATATCAAGGTGGCTGCAGAGAAGACAACGGTTACAGAGATTTTGCTTCTGGCGGGCAAAGGCACGCTTTTTACTGCTGGTGGCGAGCTTCTCTAACGGCGTCTCAAGAATATTGCCTAATCGCCACTTCGGCTCGACAAAAAACTCACAGCAAAAGGCATCGCCGCTGTGCTCGACAACAACGAAACCTGCACATTGTTTACTGTACGTACAAATAGTGTGCTTGCCCATAACGTAGTAGGTTATCAAGGAGTCAAACTCGCGAATGTTCATCCTCTCCAGGCCGTATTCGTACCAGAGGTCAAACAGCCTGCACAAAAAATCACCGTACTGCTTCGGCGTAATTGAAAAATCCGCGATGTTGCCAGTCCCAGGCTCTCTCTCAACACAGGGAATAAATTGTAAATAAGTCAACTCATTCTCAATCAAGAAATCAAACAGCCTCTCCGGTTGCTCCACGTTTTTATTATTCAGCAAAACAAGGGCACTAAATTCAACTTGATGTTTTTGACAATTTTTGATACCTCTCATTACCTTCTCAAAAGTACCTGCCCCGGAATGGTCAACGCGATATTTATCGTGAAATTCTTTCGGCCCATCGATGCTTATGCCAAGAAGAAACTTATTTTCCTGTAAGAACCGGCACCAGTTATCATCAAGCAAGACCCCGTTGGTTTGTAGGGTGTTGCTTACCTCTTGGCCGTTGCTGCCGTACTTTTTTTGTAATTCCACCGCCCTTCTAAAAAAATCCACTCCCATCAATGTCGGCTCACCACCCTGCCAGGCAAAACCGACCACCCCAAAGCCCAACTGCATATAATCTTTGACGAGCTTGGCGAGCACTTCATCGCTCATTCGCTGCCTGCCCCGTCCAAACTCCGGCGCTCTGTCCTTATAAAAACAATATTTGCAATCAATATTGCAGTCTGAACCGGATGGCTTGATTAAAAGAGTAAATGGCTGCATTACTGTTATAGGATTAGAGGAGTTTTAAGCATTATTTTTCAATCACTCTGTGCTTTTGTAACCATTTTTGTGCCCACTCCCTGGCCTCTTGCGGCCTCTGCAATTTTCCCTCCAATTGGGCGATGTACAGCTCTTCTGCCAATTGTCCCAGGCCGGGTCCCGGCACAGCACCTAATCGAATTAAGTCGTGGCCGTTTAGCAACGGTTTGGGCCGTAGCTCAACGTCACCTAATGCCTTTATCCTTTTGCGCAAGTTTACTAACGGAGTAGTACTTTCTCTGCCGCCGCCTTCGGCCTTTTGAATCGCCCTTTGCAGCTCATACAGGTCCCAAAAATACGGCTCGGCAAGAATCTTCTTCAAACCGGCTAAGGACATCCGCTCATCGAGCAGTTTGCCTCTGCTGGCCAATAAAAATTTGATATGTTTGGTCTGACTTCTGCTCAGTTTCAGAACCCGGCACTTCTCAATTGCAAATTCAGTCTGGCAGCCGGCAAAAAAACAGGCCAACGCCAACGCAAAATCAACTTTCTTTCGCAGTTGACCCAACACCTCAATCGCCGTTTTTCTATGTTTGGAAGACAATCCGGGAAAGACCGCATCAGCCAATCCGCTGTCAAAGAGCATCGACGCCCCCGCAGAGCGGTTGGGATTAACGAGTATTCCCTCCAATTCGATTGATATGCGTTCGCCGCTTATTTGAGCTATGTTTGTCGTGTTCCTGCAAATTGCCGACCAGGTCGAGGGCTCAATCGCAAAACCAAGCTGGGTCGAAAACCGCACAGCCCGCAGCATTCGCAGATAATCTTCGCTAAATCGCTCGGCTGGCCTGCCGATAGTTCGCACTATCTTTGCTCTAAGGTCGGCCTGGCCATCGACATAATCTATCACCTCTTTTTGCAATGGGTCATAAAACATCCCGTTTATGGTAAAGTCTCTTCGGCCAGCATCCTCAGCAGCATTGGAAAACTCTACTGCACCGGGGTGTCTACCGTCGGCATAGTCGGCTTCAGTTCTGAATGTTGCAACTTCCACCTGTCTGTCTGCGACTAAAACAATGATTACACCGAATTTTGCTCCGACCTTCAACGTTCGTCTGAACAATTTTATTACGTCCCTCGGCTGGGCATCCGTTGCAACATCATAGTCCTTGGCGCGTCTGCCCAGCAGCATATCGCGAACACACCCCCCGGCCAACAACGCCTGAAAACCGTTTCGCCGCAATCGCCTTATTATTTTTATAGCTGCCTGTTTATTTGTCATTCGCTTGTCTTCCACAGTATATTTACAACCATAGTCCCCCACCTACGCCGCTCAATTACTTTAAATCCTCCATATCGCTCTAACAAAGATACATTTTGGCTTGTCCTTACAACGACAATTCCTTCCTCGTCCACCTGCTCACCCAACAAATTCAGCAAACCGCCCAAAGGCGAACCAATCTGAACATCCATTGTCTCCGCATAGGGCGGGTCAACAAAGACAAGGCCATATTTTTCCCGGCCGGAATCAACCAGCGCTCCAATCTTAAAAGCGTTGGCCCTTATAACTTTTGACTCTTTAACAAAGCCGGCTTTTTCTATGTTCTTATTTAAAACCGAAATAATCCTCGGGTCCCGTTCAACGAAAGTAACAAACTCCGCCCCCCTGCTCAACGCCTCAAGACCCAGAGAGCCGACTCCGCTGAATAAATCGGCTGCTATTGCCCCATCTGGCAGACCATATTTATAAAGAACGCTGAAAAGCGACTCCTTAACTCTGTCCGTAATAGGCCGGGACACCAGCGCCTTAGGGCTAAGCAACTTCATCCCTCGTTTTGAGCCTGCTATGATTCGCATTTCGGGACTCCCACTGCCAGATACAAAACGTTTTTAAGCATAAATTAGTTATCCCCGATAATTTTTCCGTTAAATTGATCATAAACAATATATGCGCTTTCACAAAACATAGCCGCGACCGCAAGGGAACGGTAACTGCCCTCCACGGAAGGGGAATTTTATCAGTAAGACCTTTTTGCGCCCATTACAAAATCACTAAAGCAAAAGTTCACTAATCTGAACGGCACAATGTCGAAACTTATCGGCGGGTAACGTCACAGTCTGCCATTTCGGACTGCGGCGTTTCATAAATGAACGATAGTCGTTTAATTTTATGGTAAAAAATATATATCTGTCTGCGTCAAAATTAAAGACATCCCTGCCGTCAAAATCAACGTCGATGTTCTCTATCTTATAGACAAAGACTAAGACAGCTTGATAACCCGCACCAAAAACCTGCTGCCATTTTACCAGGCCATCGATGTCCTCGGCTGTAACCCAGCATTCAAAGCCCGCTAATTTGGCCAGGCTCGTGCCCTTGAATTTCCTACCCTTTACCTCAGCAATTATTATTTGTCCATTGGCCGGATATACTAAAAAATCGAAGCTCTTGACCTTGCAATGCGCAAAGGCCGCCCGCTTTTGTTCATCTATCGCAATATATTGAATTCGATTGTCAATCAACCAATTTTCGAAGGCCCGCTCATACTGATTTCCAAAAGAATCCTTCATCTCAGCCCAGTCCTGGAACTGCATTTCATAAGCCTTGCGACTATACTGTCATTTCGACCGAGCGAAGCGAGTGGAGAAATCTGTCAAAATAGTCAATATCCATTTTTATCATAGTCGAGCTATTTATGAAATACTGTGCTAATCGCCGCCTGCTGGCCGGAACATCAGAGTTGCTTATCAAGGCATTTCGGCTTAAAATTCTATTTGTCGGCCACGAATAAAAGCGGAACGAGTTCATTCAAGTATTGCCGCCAAAGGCGCCATTCGTGTCCGCCGTCCGTGATGTGGGCGACGTGCTTGATATTGTCGGCCTTCAATCGCTTGATGAATTTCTGGTTTGCCTCGAAAAGGAAATCCTTACTGCCGCACCCGACCCACAGCAGATTAAGCTTCTCGTTGCTGGCCTTCAGTTTGGCTAACAAGTCATCAAGCTGTTGGTCTCGTGGCACAGCCGAGCTAAAAGCACCTACCCAACCGAAAAGCTCAAGATTACCTAACCCGATAGTCAGTGACTGTCCGCCGCCCATCGAAAGCCCAGCTATCGCCCGGTCTTTTTGATTACTGCTGACGTGATAGCGTTCCTGGACAAAAGGAATTACGTCCTCAATCAGGTCCTTCTCAAACGCTCCATAGTTCCCAATACTTCGCATATCAGGAGGCGCCGACGGCGTATGACCGTACGGCATAACAATAACCAGCGGCCCGGCTTTGTCCATGGCAAGCAAATTATCCACTATTAGATTTGCCCGGCCAACCACAGTCCACGCATCCTCGGTATCGCCCATCCCATGCAGCAGATAAAGAACGGGGTATCGAACATTTTGGCTCGTCTCGTAGCCGGGCGGCGTATATACATAAAGCCCGCGAGTCACACCGAGTGACTTCGACTGGTACTTGTGTAAGTGAACTGTCCCGTGCGGGACCTGCTGCTCTTGAAAGTACATCGGCTCTTTGCCGGGTATCTCGACCAGGTTCTTTGAGTTCCTTAGCCAAACCTTCAGCCACGAATTGGCAGGGTCAACTATCTCCAGACCATCTACAACAAAATTGTACTCATAAATCTCCGGCTCAGCGGGGCCTAAAGTTACGCTCCACACCCCGGTTTTGCTTCTGGTCATAGGCCGCAGGCCCTGTACAAACTGAACGTTCACACCCACACGCTGTGCATTCGGCGCATTTAGCCTAAACGTCACCCGGCCGTCGGAATGAACCTCCGGTGATACAAGAATTTGCCGTCGCGAAGCCGCCGCCTCAAGCTGCGAAGACAAACAAGCCAAAACCGATAGTAAGACAACCACACGCGCCGACTTAAAAGCTCCCATTTTCTGACCTCCAAACAATTCTTTTATACACTTTACATATCCCTGAGAACAACAGCCTTAATCAAGCCTTCAACCGAGACCAAAACTCATCATAGCCCATAAACTCCTGCTCACCAGTCACCATATCTTTGACCGTGATTTTATTCTGCTCGAGCTCCTCATAGCCGATGATGATACACTTCTTAGCTTTTTGAGCCGATGCCTCTTTCAACTGCCTTGAAAGACCTCCCATTTTATAACTGAAATTGGCCGAATATTCCATCGACCTTAGTTTTTCTACTATTTGCCATGCCTCCTTGCCAAAGGCGCCTATGCAAGTCACAAAATAATCAAGTTGTTTCTTCGGTACCCGTTCACCCAAAAGATCCTTCTCCTCAAGAAGTATTTCGAACACACGGTCACCCATTCCCATTCCGGTAGCAGATATTGGAGGTCCGCCGAAATCTCGAAGCAGATTATCGTATCTGCCTCCGCCGCATATTGCTCGAAGTTCACCGGCAACGTCATGAACTTCAAATACTATACCTGTATAGTAAGCCAGACCGCGTACAATACTCGGATCATATACGCAGAAATCACCTACTCCCATCATATCCAAATTATCAAGAACCATCTTTATGTCGAGGTAAGGACTGTATTCGCCTGATTCGCTTTTTACTTGAACTAATTCTTCAAGTTGCGGCATTGAATCTATAGTCATAAAATCTATTATCTTATTAACTGTCTTTTTATCTCGAACATGTTCTTCAAGCGTTTGTTCGAAGGTTTCTGGGGGCAACTTGTTCTTTTTATCAAGCACAACATATATAGACTCTAATTTGTCTTCGGGAATACCCAGGCTTCTCAGATAATCGGCTAGTAATTCTCTGTTTGATATTTTAACTTTGATGTCCGTACTCGTAAGTCCGACCTGACGTAAATAGTCCAATGTGGTAAATATTACTTCGGCATCGGCCAGACATTTTCCAATGCCACTCTCGACACCAATTATGTCGATATTCCACTGGAAGAATTCGCGAAGTCGGCCTTTCTGAGGGCGCTCGGCACGAAACAATCTCGGCACCGAAAACCACTTTATAGGTTTGGGAAGCGAATTAATCCGCTGGTTTACCATCCGTGCCAGCGTCGGCGTAATCTCCGGCCTCAAGGCCAGCTCTCTACCGCCTCTGTCCTGCAGTGAAAAAAGCTGCTCGACAATCTCATCGCCGCTCTTTATCTGAAACATCTTCAGATACTCAAAAATCGGCCCATCATATTCTTCAAAGCCGTTGCGGACGGACACCTTCTTCCAGCCGTCGATTATCCAGTTCCTGACGGCCATCTCCGGCGGATAAAAATCCCTCGTCCCTTTTACCGGCGGTATCTTCATTTCTTTCTCTTATTCTTTTTCTTTGCCTTCTGCTTTTCGATTACATTGTTGTCGAATTTTATTTTGATATACTCTTCCATTTGTTTATCGTTGGTAAAGTGCAGCTCGTAGTCGTATTCGCCCTCAACAAAATCGCAGTCCGCGTGACTGTATCCTCTGCAGATTCTCGGCCTTTTATTGTAAATCCTGCACCGATTGTCTTTTTCCGACAGGTGTTTGCATTTGTTGTTTATGTTAATATACCAGTCGCCGTCCTCTACGAAGACCGTTATATCTTTATGGCACAGAAACCACCTTATGTCATCGTAGTCTCCCTTATCTTCCGGCGTATCAATCGGCAGTGCAAAATACCGGCAGCACAGTCCCGTACACTTTTCACATTGACTTTTCTTAGCCATCACTACAAACTCCAAATACAATAACTAACCACCAAAGCCTATAACTATAAGATATTGGCCTTCCGCCGTCAAGAAAACCAAAATTCCCACCCAACCTTTTTGCAATTATGGATGGAATTATACTAATTCAGGCAAACCTCTAAAATCTCGTCCGATTAGCTTGCATTAACACGACTGATTGTGTTATAATTATTGCAGATAAGCAAAGCAGAGAGACCCATTATATTTAAAAGAAAATTGTTGGTTTGTAAAAACCTTCTTCAAAAGAGAAGAACAAGCATCATGCGTAAACAAAACGCTTTTACGTTAATAGAGCTTTTGGTGGTCATTGCCATAATTGTGTTATTGATGGCAGTCTTGATGCCCGCACTGCAGCGGGTTAAGAGACAAGCAAAGGCGGTCGCCTGTCAGTCAAACCTCAAGCAATGGGGCCTTTACTTTTCGATGTACACAAACGAAAACGAAGGCTATTTCCATAGAGGTTGGAACATCGGCCCGGACACGCAGGCCAGCTGGATGGCTGTGCTTCGGCCGTACTACATCCACAACCAGGAGCTATGCTGCTGCCCGACAGCCACGAAACCTTACGACCAGGGCTGGCAGGTGCCGTTTGCAGCCTGGACGAACTTTTACGATGAGTTCGGCAGCTATGGAATTAATATATGGATTACTAATCCACGGCCGGGCGAGGAGGGCGGCAAGCCGGCCGAACACTACTGGAGGAGCCGCGACGTTAAAGGTACAAACAATATACCGCTGTTCCTGGACGACCTATGGTGGGACACCCGGCCTCACCACACTGACGAACCTCCGTTATTTGAAGGCCAGAGAAACGACTGGACTACAAACGCTATGAAAATGCTCTGCATCAACCGGCACAACGGGCTTGTTAATAGCGTTTTTGCGGACTTCTCTTCCAGAAAGGTCGGACTCAAGGAGCTGTGGACCTTGAAGTGGCATCGAGAGTACGACACCACCGGCCCCTGGACACAATGCGGCCTCGTCCAGCCATCCGACTGGCCGGATTGGATGAAAGGATTTAAAGATTATTAAAAACAATCACACAGCAAAGGCGCAACATTATGGATAAACGAAAAGCATTTACCCCATTAGAGGGACCCCGCCTTGCGGGAACCCAAATAAGTCGAATTCAGAAAGTGCCAAAGTTTCGGGCGGCACTTCTAACGGGGTTTACATTAATAGAGCTTCTGGTAGTAATTGCTATTATCGCATTATTGATGGCAATACTGATGCCGGCATTGGCACGCGTAAAGGAACAGGCAAGAACTACAGGTTGTCTGGCGAATCTCAGACAGTGGAACTTTGTCAGTGCAATGTATACCGAGGACAACGATGGTAAATTCTGGTCTGGCTATGATTCTACAGGTTATTGGTGGCCGTGGCAGTTAGAACGTAAGCTTTTAGATTGGAAGATGAATAAAACCTGGTTCTGTCCGACGGCAAAAAAACCGATAATTGACGAAAATGGCAATCAGGCACCTACGTTAAATGTCTTTAACGCCTGGGGTATCTTCTGGGGGAACCACGGAGGGCGCGATGCGCCGCCAAGCGGTGTGGCCGGAAGCTATAGCATCAATGGCTACGTTCTTACTATACCTACCGATTCTGCATTTTACGGAGGCAAGCCCGCTAGTGAGGGCTGGAGGACGCCTAACGTGGCTGGCGCAGGCTATATACCACTGTTTATGGATGCGCTCCGTTTTGACCTGTGGCCGTTAGAAACCGAATCTCCTGCTGAGTACGAATTCGCGGCCTGGTCCAACAATGAGATAAGCCGATGCTGTATTAACCGACACGTGGGCTTTGTGGGCTGTTCTTTCATGGATTACTCTGCCAGAAAGGTAGGACTTAAGGAGTTGTGGACGCTCAAGTGGCACAGGAAATATAATACGGCCGGCCCCTGGACGCAAGCCGGCCTCGTCCAGTCATCTGACTGGCCTCAATGGATGAGGAACTTTAAAGACTACTGAAAATCCCCGCTTCGAGGAGAAACTCGTTTCCTCTAACATCTAATTGAATGACTGAGCAGGTGTGGTTCGCGAACCGCCCTCTTCTCTTCCTGAAGCTTCACGAAGGTCATTGAGATATTCTGGATGAACCTGAAAATCCAGATCCTGTGTCTTGTGCACATCCTCCCAGGCTTTGTCGTATTCTTGCTTATTGTAGTAGGCATGCCCCCGATTGTTGTAGGCATCAGCATACCTTGGATTTATCTCAAGGGCTTTGTTGAAGTCCGAGATGGCCAGGTCATAAAGGCCTTTTGCACTATAGGCATACCCACGATTGTTGTAGGCCGTAGCATATCTTGGATATATTTCAAGTGCCTTATTAAAATCTGAGATGGCCCGGTCAAAAAGGCCTTTTGCATTGTAGGCATACCCCCGATTGTTATAGGCCGCAGCGTACCTTGGGTCTATTTCAAGGGCTTTGTTGAAGTCCGAGATAGCAAGGTCAAAAAGACCTTTGGCGTTGTAAACATACCCCCGATTGCTGTAGGCATCAGCGTAACTTGGATTTATCTCAAGGGCTTTATTAAAGTCCTCGATGGCCAGGTCATAAAGGCCTTTGGCGCTGTAGGCATTCCCCCGATTGTTGTAGGCCATAGAATGCTCTGGGTCTATCTCAAGGGCCCTATTGAAGTCCGAGATGGCCCGGTCATACAAACCTTTCTTCATGTGGGTACGCCCCAGATAGTAGTATCTGTCTCCGCACCCTGCGAGAAATAAACAAACGAGCATCCCCGACCTCAGCAGTGTCCTCTTAGACATTTCTTTGTTTTGAATACACATCGTTGCACCTCGCTTCTTATCAAGATTTACAGAGACAATGTTAAACTAACAAAACATATATGTCAATTGCCGTGTGCCAAGAGTATGACTGAATAATGCACTGAATAATGCAATGTATTATGCCCTCCAGGGTCTCTGTCTGTCCTTAATACCTTTGAGCACATCCTTCGCAATAAGCACATCTTCTATAACCTGAAAATCGAACATCCCCACGCAAATAAAATCAGCCCCGTTTTCAAAGGAGTACCTGAAACCGGAATTGGGTTCAATAGCACCCGCTGCCAGAACCTTAAAGGCTATCCAGGGTTTGTAAACTTTTTTCATGAATTCTATGGTCTTTTCAGGCGTCATCGACCAGTAATTGTCCGCACGATTATCGCATACATCCGAATTCTGCCCCGGCCTGCGAGCCGACCAGTAGTTGCTGTGATGCAAAGTCTTCACATAAAAATCAGCGTTATATCCGCGCTTCTCCGATTCCACAATCACTTCCAGCAGATGAGCACCAATTCCTCCGGGCACACCTTTGGATTTAATAAAGTCAACACACTCCCCTAACAGGTCGATATGACCGCTTCGCAGCCACCTGTCCCCAATGACACCCTGAATATAAATTGCCGAAGCTCCGTAATCAAGAGACGTTTTTATGTCCGTTTTAATATCTTTCACGACCGGATGTCCCTCGGCAATCCATTGAATCTTACCCCCCCTTTCGTTCCAGTATTTCGGAAAAATCCTGTATGGCCTCTCACTCGGGTCCGCAATAATCGTATTAACACCATGCTCCTCAAGCAGCTCCAGAGTGTCCATAACCTTTTCGTCTGTGTTGTAATATCTCATAAGGTCGTGCACATATATCAAGTCTCTCGCATGCGCCCAGCCGCTAATAAGATTCCCCCCGGAAATTAATCGGCTTATCTTCAGTTTGCCTATCCTGCCCACCGGCATACCGCCGCCGGAAGCGCCCGAATTCTCATTGTCTTTTCTTTCCGCCGCCGTAGCATTTCCTTGATTCTCACAAAAATCCAGTCCCAATGTTGTCCCGGCCGATACCGCAACCGACTTTTTTATGAAACTGCGACGATTTAATTTCCCTGACATAATTTATCCCCTAACAAAAAATGTTTGATTAAAACCAATACTAATCAGGCTCGCCAGGGGCGCTGTCTGTTCATCTCGCCCGACAATATTTCCTTCGCGACAAGCACATCTTCGATGATTTGAAAATCGAACATTCCCACGCAGAGAAAATCAGCACCATTTTCAAAAGCATATTTGAAACCATCTCTGGGATGAATAGCCCCAGCCGCCAAGACCTTATAAGCAATCCACGGCTTTTTCACCGTCTTCATAAACTCAGCAGTTTTTTCAGGCTCCTTGTCCCAGTAATTGTCCACATTGTAGTTGTCGATTACGTCAAGATTCTGGTCAGGCTTTCGCGTGGACCAGTAATTCGTACTGTGGTGGGTTTTCATATAGAAGTCGGCTTTGATACCGGCTTTTTCGCACGCCATAGGCGTCCGGAGGTTATGTCCACCGACACCGGCGATGACTCCATTTTTTTTGATAAATTCAACAACTTTCCCGATAAGGTCGGCCCGTCCGTTCCTGGCCCAATTGTCGCCAATATTACCTATTAAAAAAGCCCCAACCGCTCCATTATCAATTGCCATTTTCACATCACCGGTAAGGTCCTTCGTCTCGGCATTGCACTGCGCTAGCCACTGAATCTCACCGCCCCTTTCGTCCCGGTATTTCTTGAGAAGGCCGGCTGAGCCCGTGTTTGTAATAATTGTATTTATCCCGTTTTCCTCGCATATCTGGAGAGTCTCAATAATCTTATCATCTGTGAAGTAGTGTGTCAGTAAAGAAGACACATAAATCAAATCTCTGCTGTGCGCATATCCGCCGATTAGATTTCCACCGCAGATTAACCTGCTAATCTTAACCTTTCCAATCCTGCCCGTCGGCAAACCCTTAACAGAATCAGCCGATGGCTTACTCTGTTTATTCATTTGCGCTAATAAAGCCTTCTCTTCAAGACTCAAAGCCGATGTCACAGCAGCAGAAGCAAGTAGAGATTTTTTGACAAACTCTCGGCGATTCAGCTCTTTTGGCATTTACTCTATCCTCCAGGTACTTCTATGTGTGGCAACCTCAAGCGAATCCCAACGGGTGGCAGCCTCAAGCGAGTCCCGCAGATGCGGGACGAGCTTGGGGATGGCTGAGTAGAAGCAATTCGCAAACCGCCCTTCCAACGACCACACACTTATCATATTATCGATCACTGCTAATTGTGTTTAAATATTACGCCCTCCAGGGACGACTTCTGTTCATTTTACTTGATAACGCATCTTTTGCGATGATCACATCTTCGATAACCTGAAAATCAAACATCCCAACGCAGAGAAAATCAGCACCATTTTCAAAAGCATATTTGAAACCATCTCTCGGATGGATAGCCCCTGCCGCCAAAACCTTATAAGCGATCCAAGGCCTGTTCACTTGCTTCATAAATTCGATAGTCTGCTCCGGTGTGACGGACCACATATTATCGTGCGCAGGTAAGCCAAAGGGAGGTTTGCACTCATTAGGGGTAGCCGACCAATAGTCGCTGCTATGGAGGGTTTTCATGTAGAAATCCGCCGGCACCCCAGCCTTCTCCAGAGCCATTGGGACCTGAATGGAATGGGCCGCACAACCGGCAATCAATCCGTTTTGCTTGATAAAATCGATGGCCTTTCCCAAGAGGTCAACGCGACCATTCTCGACAAAGCTATCTCCACAACCACCCTGTACGAAAGCGCCGACGGCCCCGTTATCGATAGCCAGCTTTATAACACCCAATAGGTCATCTTCGTACACATCGCATTGGGCGAGCCACTGAATGCGCCCGCCTTCTTCTCCGCGATATTTATTAAGAATTCTAATAGTATTTTCCTTACCACCTCTTCCTACATTTGCGATAGCAGTATTTATCCCGTTTTCCTCGGATATCTGCCAGGTGTCAATGACTTTTTCATCTGTAAAATAACGTCTTAACAATTCAGATACGTAAATCAAATCTCTGCTGTGGGCATAGCCGTTGATGAGATTTCCACCGCAGATTATCCTGCTAATCTTAAGATTACCAATCTTGCCCATCGGCAGAGCTTTGACCGAATCCGCAGACTGCTTAGCCGGCTGCTTCATCTGCGCTAATAAAGTTTTTTCTTCAAAACTCAAGGCTCCTGTAATCCCGGCCGAGGCAACCAGAGACTTCTTAACAAACTCTCGACGATTCATATTCTTTGACATTTTTCTATGCTCCTAAATATTTATTCAATTAAAACCATTATAGCATTCATTCGTCATTAATACCATTATAATTTTATCATTCCTCAATCCCATGCTTTCGCAAAAGTTCAGCGATTTCTTTGTGGCCTTTTTCCTTAGCCAAAGACACAGGAGTTCGTCCCTGGTTTTCTTTGGCGTTGACATCGGCTCCTTTGTTTATAAGTAGTTCGGCCATCTCTTTGTGGCATCGAGCAGCAAGGCGGCGGAGCAACATCCTTCCCGAATTCGCCGCGACTGTTCATTTTGGCTGGATTCTACTGTGGCTTGCACTTGACCTCAAATCGAAGTAGGTGGACAGCAGGGCAATGCAACTCTTGCTCTATAGCAAGAGTCGGCTTCAGAAAAATAGTGCGGCTTTCGGTTTTCTCGAGGTCATGCTGCGCATCAAGCACCCAGGCAGTCAGCATTCCCTTCTGCGATTTCCTAACAAGGTCTCTTATTTCTATAGAGAGGGTCCTTTTCCGGTTTGAATAGTCTGCAAGCAAGAGCGAGAGCTTCCTCCTATCGGCCGATAGTCCTGCGAGTGCAGTGACATGTTCCCCGTAAGAAGGCGCCATTTCTACTCTGTAAGGCGTTTCGAGCATCATATGCATCGCTTTATAGGCATAAGCTGGTTTGTCCATTCTGCCATCCTGAAGAAACATCCCACCCCAGGGATGGTCATGGCCACGGAATCTCGTCTGCACCGAGACGGTGGTGTCTTGAAATGCAATCAGTGCAGCTGCAGTGAAAGCCCCATTACCCGGACCGTGATGCCTCTCCTGACGAAGGGTCCAATTCCACTCGTCACAAATGCTTTCGGCTTCGCCGAATCCCGCCGCATTCAAAGCCTGTCGTACCACCTCATCTATTTGGTGGAATCGCTTAACATCTGATGAGTACGAATGCCAGGAATAGAAATCTAATGGCACGTTGTGTTCTTTTAGGTACTTTAGAAAATTCTCAAGATAAGCCGGATCTGGCTCGGCGATAGCTGGACCCCCGACCTTGAGTGTCGGATCGTGCTTTTTCAGCTTCTTTGCCACTAGTTCGTATAAATTGTAGAACTGCCGGTGCTTCCCCGTCCAGAACCCGCCATCGTTCGGCTCGTTCCATATTTCCCAGTACTCGATACCGAAATGGAATCCGTACGCCCAACCTTCGTTGTAGTGCATGACTATCCTTCGGCAGACTTCGGCGCACTTTTCTAAATCTGGCGGCGGCACATTGTATTTCACCGGTGGTCTTTCCCAGCTCTCGCCCAGCCTAAATAATACCTTAAATCCACTCATCACGATTGCTTTTATCTTACTGTCAGAAGACTCGAAGTGATAACTCTTCGGATCGGCTGGATCGGCCTGCCAATCGGGGAAGATTTCGTGAAGATCCGTCGGACCATAGAAATCGTGTGTCCGGATGAAATCCACGCCCATCTCTTTGTAAGCCTTCGTGAAGTCTCTGCCGGACATACCCATCGGCCCGTTGTTGACCCCGAGCATATGACGCAGCTTGCCGATGTGTCGAGAGCAATCAACTTCGATCACTCCCGTATGAGTGACTTGTGATTGGCCTGCAACACGCGTCTGCCCCCAACTCTCATCAGAATCTGCCGGTGGTTTACTCCGCTTCTTCATTTGCGCCAATAAATCCTTCTCTTCAAAACTTAAAGCTCCTGTAACCAAAGCAGAGGTAAGCAGAGATTTTTTGACAAACTCTCGGCGGTTCAATTTCTTTGACACTTTCCCTATTCTCCCATTATTCTTTAACATCTATTTTGACGAGTGGTATCCTCAAGCGAGTCCCGAAAAGCGGGACGAGTTTGGGGATGGTTTATTACAACTGTCAGTCATCACCAAACATTTATTATGTTACAGACCACTCGAGCAAGATTGACACTATTCTTCCGGAACTTTTATCTGCGCCATCTCTTCTTCTGTGAATTTACTATTTGCAATCGGCCCGGCTTCCCAGCACTGCTCGAGCTTACTGGGCTTGGGCTTTTGAACCGGAATAATAAAAACCTCCTTGCCCT
Organism: uncultured Pirellulales bacterium; assembly: GCA_964444135.1. GTDB lineage: Bacteria > Planctomycetota > Phycisphaerae > Sedimentisphaerales > Anaerobacaceae > NIOZ-UU13. The sequence continues at coordinate 26,103 of CAYUFX010000028.1, forward strand.
CGGCGTTCTTTCCCATCTGCCCGCCGGCTCGCTTGACCGCCTGGCGAACGAGCTTCTTGCTCACCTCCACTAACGTCGGGAAATTGTATGGCGTATGGCTGAACTTGCCTTCCGGATTCAAGGCTGATTTGAACTTGTCCGGCAGATTCTCAAAGCCGATAGTGGTAAATAGAATCCCGCCTGCATTCGATGGATTGCAGTCGGAGTCTTGACCGCAACGCGTCGATATAATTATCGTCTGGTCAGGGTCTCCTTTGCCGTACAGCAGCCCCATCACGATATAAGCCCCGTTAATCTTCGCGTCGATATTAAAATCACCCTTATCGCAGGAAAAACGCCGGTAGTCGGGATTGTCCTGATACTTCTCTCCAATAAGCTGCCAGGTCTTTTCCCAATCGTCTGGATTTTGCCTGTACCACGCCAGCACATCCCGGATACATTCGGCATATTGACTGTCTTTTGGAATACATTTTAGACCCGCCTCGACTATCTTTATCATATCATCCTTAAAAAAGGCCTCCGCATACATCCCACCGACAAACTGGCCTCCATAGAGACCGTCCCCGTAGTTCATCAGCCGACCAAATTTTTCGCCCAGCTTGATAGCCACGTTCGGCAATCCCGGCGCAATCAGGCCTGCGTAGTCCGCCTCAATCTGATAATCTATATCATCTGCGTGTCTATTAAACTCCGGATGCCCCGAGTCGGGCGGCGCAATGCCTTTCCGCAAATTATCACGACCATTCCTGTTGGCATGCCAGAGCCGGTAGCCGCTGTTGGCAAAATCAATCCCCGCCTGGCGGATAGAACAGTCAAAACCGTATAACTCAAGCGTCCGCAGAAAAGTCATCTCAACGTAAATATCATCCTGCCGGAACTGGTTAATCAGTTCGGGCTTCCACTGCGGCATCTTGTCTTCGGGTATTATTTCACCCTTAAAATTGAACTCGGTGGGCCCGCCCCAGCCCACGCCGGCCATCTGTCCGACCCAGCCGGCCTTCATCTTGTCAACATAATCCTCGACCGTTATGCAGCGAACCTCTCCCAGGCCAAGCCTGAAACCGCACTGTTCATCGTACTGACAGCCGACAATAAATGCCACACTCAGGACCACTGTAATTGCCACCAGCATTACCACTAAATCCCTTGCCATGTTACACCTCCATTAGCTTCATAAAAATACGGTTGATTAGTTTTTCGTTTTATAACCCCCAAAGAAACAAAAAACAAGTTTTCTTGCAATTTTTGTGGAAAATTGCAAGATATTATATTTTGAAGTGTAGGTTTGCAATGATTTCAGGAACAGGTATAATACTGGTCTGTGGCGAAACTATCGAACTACGAGAGCAGTAATGGGTTTGAGATATGCCAAAATATAGGACACGATTTATAGCGTTGGCAATAGCGGCCGTGCTGCCGGCTTTATCAACGGTCTCAGCCGATATCTGGCGCCTTGAAAAAGGACAGGATTGGGAGGCTGTCTCCGCTGAAGGTGAGGATAAATTCCTCCTATCGGTAGCCGAAACGAAGAAGCTCGTCAACACCGGCCAAACCAAGGCTGCTCGTGAGGCATTCGATAAACTAAAAAAAGACTTTCCCAAAATTGCAGGGCCTGATTTGGACGCCTTTATCAAGGCTGAAATGCTCTTTTGCAAAGGCGACTTCATCAAAGCAGCCGACACCTACGACAAGCTGCTCACTACATACCCGGAAAGTAAGCTCCGTGATGCGGCCATAGACAGAGAGTTTGCAATAGCGAAGGCTTTTTTAGGCGGCCAGAAAAAAACAGTCCTCGGCATTTTTGAAGTCGAAGCATTCTCCGAAGGCCTCAAAATTATGGAAAGGGTTAGAGACCGCGCAGGTAACACGCCAATTGGCGCCGAGGCCGCCGTAACTGTCGCTCAAAAATATGAAGAAACCGGAGACTTCACAAGGGCAATCAGGGCCTACGACAAGCTGCTCACAGAACAGCCCGAGAGCGAATCTCGCCAGACGGCTTTGGACAGGCAGTATGCAATAGCAACCGCTTATTTAGGCGGTCGAAAAAAGCAGGTGCTTCGTGTCATCAAGATGAAAGGATACGCCGAGGGTGTCAAAATTATGGAAAAGATTACTGACCGGGCAGGCCTCGACAACCCGACCGGATTAAAGGCTGCCGTAGCAGTCGCCGAACATTACGAAAAAAGGGAACTGTTCAACGAAGCATACCTCAAATGGTGGGAAATATCTTTGCAATGGCAAACAGGAAAAACCGGCGCCGATACGCTGCTTGGTATGGCTCGATGCTCACACGCCGCCTACAATAATCATCCTGAGCATAAAAGACCTTTTTACGACGCCTCGAACCTGAACACCGCAAAAAGCTGCTACGAAAAATTCAAATTATTATATCCCAAAAATGCCGAAGAAATAGATGTTGATGAAATACTAAACGAGATAGACGAGCAATTAGCTTACAAACAATTTACTATAGGCCAATACTACCAAAGAACCGACAAGAGCCAGGCCGCCAATCTTTATTTTGACATGGTAATAAGCGATTGGCCGGGCACTAAAGCGGCAGAAATGGCAAAGGAAATGCTTTCTATGAATTTGGGCGACAAAGAGACAAAAAATAAAAAGTAAGAAATAGCTATTGAGGACAAAATACGAAACTATGAAAAGCACGAAGCACGAAATTCGAAGCACGAAACAATATCAAAATCCAAATGTCAAAATGACTAAAACGTTTGGAATTTTGAATTTGTTTCCACCGCAAGATGTCCTGCGGAGGATTTCGATATTCGAGATTCGGATTTATTCAATCTTTGTATTTTTTCCCATTCTAATTGCTGCTGCGTGTTTAGGTCTATGTGGATGCACCGAACTGAGCGGCTATTCCAACGAATCACTGTTTCCGCAAGACGTGGACAGCGTCTGCCTCGAAATGTTTGACAACCAGACCTTTCGGCGAGGAACAGAATACGAGCTTTCCGACGCCCTGTCCAAGCGCATTGAGGTGGAGACTCCCTATAAGATAGTCTCCAGCCGGGACCGTGCCGACACCGTAATAAGCGGCCAAATAGTATCAATCGCCGAATCAGCACTCAGCACCGAACGTGAAACAGGCCGGGTTCTCGAAAAAGAAGTTGAGCTCAAAGCACTCGTAAACTGGAAAAATCTAAAGACAGGAGAGCTGCTCATTGATAACCAATCGGTCAGCGCCTCAGCAAGCTATTCTGAATACCAACAGCAGGATTTTACATACGCCTCGAGTCTGGCGGCAAACAATCTGGCCAGGAAAATCGTAGAACTAATGGAAAGAAAATGGTAGAATTAAGAGTCGAATCATTAAATAGTTCCTGCTTTGGAAGCAGTAATTGTCATTCCCGCGGAAGCGGGAATCCAGCTTTTTCGCTCTGGACCCCTGCTTTTGCAGGATATGTGTTTAGCCAGACAACTAAATCAACAGTTTCCTGACGTGGCACGGGCTTCCAGCCCGTGAAAACGGGGATAGTAAGTAAGAATTATGAGCAACAACCAAGACAAAAAGCCCAATCCGCCAACTCGTCGCGGGCCACAAAACAGACCGGGCAAAAAACCGCCCCTGCCTCGTTATAAGCGAGGACCGTTTAGCTACCTTATAATCGCAATCGCGATATTCACAATGATAATGATGCTAAACCAGTGGCAGAGGGTTGATGAAATTAGATGGGATGAATTTATCTATGAAGTTGAGAACAAGCACATCGATAGTGTTACCATAAAGGATATGGAGATAATAGGCAAATTCAATGAAGCGGGCCTTGCCAGTCGTCAAGGCAAAGCTAAGGGTTCTTTTGTGGTTTATTATATCCCGGATGTACATGGCAAGCGCCTTGAGAGCTTATTGGAGGAAAACAACGTAAAGAATGACATTGCCAAGCCTAATACCTGGATTTTTAATTTGATAAGCATGTTCCTGCCAATAATTATTTTAGTGGGTCTTTTCTACTTTCTGTTTGCCCGCAACCTTCGCAGCGGAGCAGGCGGTATGCTCATGTCTTTTGGTCGAAGCAAACATCGGCTGCAGGGAAAAGACCGCGCCAAAGTAACCTTTGAGGACGTGGCCGGTGTAGAGGAAGCAAAAGAAGAAGTAGCCGAGATAATCGCGTTTTTGAAAAATCCGAAAAAATTCCAACGCCTGGGCGGCCGTATCCCGCGCGGAGTTTTGCTTGTAGGCCCGCCGGGCTGCGGAAAAACATTACTTGCAAAAGCCATAGCAGGTCAGGCCGATGTGCCGTTCTTCAGTATATCCGGAAGCGATTTCGTAGAGATGTTCGTTGGCGTCGGGGCCTCAAGAGTACGCGACCTGTTCAAGCAGGCAAAAGAAAATTCCCCCTGCATCATCTTCCTCGACGAGGTTGACGCAATTGGACGAAAACGCGGGGCAGGCTACGTCGGCGGCGGACACGACGAACGCGAACAAACACTAAATGCAATACTCGTTGAGATGGACGGCTTTGATACGAACGACCAGGTCATTGTGATTGCTGCGACAAACCGCCAAGACATCTTAGACCACGCCCTGACCCGACCCGGAAGATTCGACAGGCAAATCTTTATTCCGCTGCCGGACTTAAAAGGCCGAGTTGATATCCTGAAAGTTCACGCCAAAAAAGTGAAATGGGGACAGGATATCAGTCTGGAAAGACTCGCACGCGGGACCCCTATGTTCAGCGGAGCCGACCTGGCGGCAATTATCAACGAAGCCGCCCTGGCGGCAACAATGGCCAATAAAGACAATGTCGAAATGGCCGACCTCGAAGAAGCCCGCGACAAGGTCCGCTGGGGAAGAGCAAAAAAGAGCAGGGTCATCGACAAAAAGGAAAAAGAAATCACCGCTTATCACGAAGCAGGCCATACGCTCGTGCAATCACTCCTGAAAGATGCCGACCCCCTCCACAAGGTAAGTATCATCCCTCGTGGGCCAATGGGAGGGGCCACTTTTGCTCTGCCGGAAAAGGACAGAACAATATTTACAAAAAGATATTGTATGGCACTTTTGCAGGTGTGCTTTGGTGGCCGAATCGCTGAAGAAATGTTCTGTGATGACATATCCAGCGGCGCACAGTCGGACATTCAACAAGCCACCAATATCGCAAAACAGATGGTCTTGACCTGGGGTATGAGCAGTGAGCTTGGTCTCATAAGTTACGGGCCCGATATGGGGGTTAGGGACCAGATATACCTCATGCCGGGCGAGAAAGAGTACTCCGAGAAAACAGCCGAAATAATTGATACCGAGGTAAAAAAGATTACCAGCGAGGCCTATGAAAAAGCAAAAGAATTAATAGAAGCAAACAAAGACAACCTCGAGCAAATAGCAAAGGCCCTGCTGAAATACGAAACCCTCGACGCTGACGATGTGAAATTGATTCTGGATGGTGGCCGGTTGGACAAACCAACAGTTTCCGATTTGTTAGCCGCCGAGCAAGCCAGGAACAATAAGAACAAACAGCCAAAACCCGAACAAAAACAACAACAAGACCAGTCGGCTGACTAATATTATCTCTATTCCAATTAGTGTCTGTTGCGGAAACAGTATTTGTCATTCCCGCGGAAGCGGGAATCCAGATTTTTCGCTCTGGACCCCTGCTTCCCGCTTCCGCAGGGACGAGTTTACACTTGCGAAAGCAGGTGCAGATGTGACATCGTCGGTTTTTATTTTCCACAACAGGAACTAATTACCCATGAGCTTTGTATGCGGAAAAGAACTGCTGCAATATCTAAATATAAACTTCTTACAGGACTATGGTGGATGGCGTGTGTTTTTACGGCTACCTGTTGCGCCTCAGGCCAAAACTCAATCGAGCCAGGTTCAATAATCAACTCCGATGTTACCACAAGTATTGAGCTGGTAAGATCCGAAAAGGAGTTTTCGTCTGCACGCCTCGAACCTGCTCGCATGGACTCAAAAACCGGCATAGCGGTCATATTCGAAGGGACCGATGACCTTCACTATTATGCAAAGGCCGAAACCGCGCCTGCCCCCGGACTCGAGTTGAAGGTCCAGGCCGAATCCGATGATTTTACCTTCAGCGAAGTTATCTTCCCGAAATGGCATCTCTTCACAGACCCGCTGAACAACAAAATCGAGGTTTACAAAGGTCATTTCACTGTCTTTGTGCCAATCACAGAAGTAAGTGCACCAACAGATACTACCCTGACTGATAAGGGCAATGTTGAGGTCAAAATTTCCGGTATCGCTTGTACGAGCAAGATATGCCTGCCGCCGTTCGAGAAAACTCTAAAGACGAAGATTGATTGGTCTCAGCGTAGCTCCTGGAAAAACATAAGCAGCACTGAAACAGGCATTGATAAACCTAAGACAATTAAAGAGCCGGGTTATTCAATCCCCTTTGCCCTGGCTTTGGCATTTGTGGCGGGCCTGTCTCTGAATATTATGCCCTGTGTCTGGCCCGTATTGCCCCTTATCGTAATGCGAATCGTTGAGCAGGCAAAAGCAGGCAAAAAACAATCCAAAGCGATGGGATTTGCTTTTTGTCTCGGGATATTGCTGTTTTTCGCATCTCTCGCAATTGCAAATATTATCTTGCAAATCTTCTACGGAACAGTCTTACAGTGGGGCGACCAGTACCGAAACCCCATCTTCGTGGCCGGGATGGTGATTTTGCTCGTTGTGCTGGCATTGCTGATGTTCGGAGTTCTTAATATTGGTGTGCCCTCTTCAATAGCAAGTAAGTCGGGCACCGGCAAAGGCTATTCAGGCGCTATCGGAACAGGCTTTCTGGCGGCCATTTTAAGCACGCCCTGTGGCTTCGGTATTTTGGCACTCGCCTTCGGATGGGCACAAGCCCAGCATTGGCTGCTGGCTACCGTTGTAATAATGGTTATAGGCGTGGGGATGGCTGTACCCTATGCAATACTAACTTCAATGCCCGGCTTACTAAAACACCTGCCTAAGCCGGGAAAATGGATGGAATTATTCAAACAGGGCATCGGTTTTGTCCTGCTGATTATCGCCGTAAAGCTAATTGGCGCCTTACCTCAAATCTACAGAACTAATGTATTATATTTTGCGGTGGTCCTTGGTTTTTGTGTATGGATGTGGGGTGGCTGGGTCAGCTTCAACACTAAACCCGCACACAGGTGGATTATAAGAATAACTGCTGTCATCATTATATTTGCAGCAGGGTGGGTGTTTTTACCAACACCGGCCGGTGAACAAATCCCCTGGCAGGATTATAATGACGCCGTTATCGACACTGCCTTAGCTCAGGAAAGACCCGTCTTAATTAAGTTTACCGCCGACTGGTGCCTGAGTTGCCAGACAGTGGACAAAATAGTGTATCATCGAAAAGACATCGCGAAACTAATCGAGGAAAAAGCAGTCTTGGCGGTTAAAGCTGATACTACTGCAAAGGATTATCCCGCAACACTTGCCTTGAAAAACAAGTATAATGAGCCTGGTGTGCCGGTAACAATATTGTTTATACCCGGAGCCGAAGAGCCTGTGAAATTCCATGAGATATTTTTTGCCGGCAAGCTAAAAGAGCTTTTAGAAAAACTACCTTCAAAATAATACCTATGCCCAAAAAAACAGCAGTAAAAAAAACTAAAACCTGCCCTGAGCGAAAAAAAGCCTGCCCTGAGCGTAGCCGAATGGGTCGAAGGGTCAACAAGGCCAAAGCCACCAAAAGGGTCCGGAAAATCTTCCCAATATTGACAAAGACCTACCCTGAAGCGAAGATCGCACTTAACTTTGTAAACCCTCTTGAGCTGTTAATTGCAACAATCCTGTCGGCCCAGTGCACGGACGTACGGGTCAATATGGTTACTAAGGATTTATTCAAAAAATACACCTCTGCTGAGGATTGGGTAAAAGCTGACATAAAACAAATCGAGTCGGATATAAAAAGCACAGGCTTTTACCACAATAAGGCTGTCAATATCAAGGGGGCCTGTACAAAGATAATAGTGCATTTTGACCGTAAAGTCCCCAATACAATGGATGAGATTTTAACACTCCCTGGTGTCGGCAGAAAGACCGCAAATGTCGTATTAGGCAATGCCTTTGGCATACCGGGGATAGTCTGCGATACACATGTTATTCGCCTTTCACGCCGATTGGGGCTTTCCCCAAACTCAGATCCGGTAAAGTTGGAATTAGATTTAGCCGAAATAGTACCGAAGAAGAACTGGATGTTATTCAGTGATTTGTTGATTTTTCATGGACGAAATATTTGTAAGGCTCGTAAACCGGATTGTGGAAATTGCCCGATTGCAAAATTCTGCCCTGCCGCTAACAAACCAGCTTTATGGTAGTGAAAAACGCAAAATAGAAAATGAAACGTTTGATACTCGTAGTACGAGTAACGAGCATCGAGAATCGAGATACGAGATATGATTGATTCTATCGAAAATCCGGTCAAGGACCTCTGGCGAATATTCAGAGTAATGGCTGAGTTTACCGAAGGCTTCGAAGAGCTTGCTCCCATCGGCCCTGCCGTGTCGTTTTTTGGCTCAGCACGCGCAAAGCCACAGGACAGATATTATAAGCTTGCCGAGCAGACCGCTGCGGAAATTGCAAAGGCCGGATTCGCCGTAATAACCGGAGGAGGCGGTGGAATTATGGAAGCGGTAAATAAAGGAGCTGCAAAAGCAGGAGGTCAAAGTATCGGCCTGAACATCGAATTGCCGATGGAGCAAATTCCAAACGACTACCAGAACCTCTCTCTGCATTTTCGATATTTTTTCGTCCGCAAAGTAATGTTCCTGAAATACGCCCACGGTTTTGTAGTCTTCCCCGGCGGCTATGGAACTATGGATGAGTTCTTCGAATCGCTCGTTTTGATTCAGACATTAAAACAGGCATCTTTCCCCGTAATTCTCATGGGTAGTAACTACTGGGAAGGATTAACTGAGTGGATGAAGCAAAAGATGCTAAAAGAGCACGAGTTTATCGCAACGGAAGATTTGAATGTCTTCACGGTAGTGGATGACCCGAGTGCCGCAGCCGAGATTATTGTGGACTTTAGAGAAGCACAGGGCCGCTTCGGAATAGAACTACCGGCAGGAATGAAGAAAAGTTAATTTCTGCTGCTTTATAATCCACCCGCCCATATCACGCTGCATTTGTCGTCACCCGCATACGATGTTTTCACGAAATGATAAATATTCGGCAGCTTTACTTGTAGCTCTCGCTCGGATAGGTCTTTTCCAAGTATCTTTCCTTCTCTTGTCGTCACAGTATAGAAAGGCCCTTCGTAGCCGGACATTATGCTAACGACCTCGTTCCTCGTCTCAAGATATACTATCACTGGGAGGTTGTCCTCTAAATTCCCGGTCTGCACACGCCCTGACCGTTCACCACATCCTGAGCCTATGAGTATAAGCCAGCAGAGAATCAATATTACTATCTTTCGCATATTACCACCTCTATCATAAATAACTATTAAAAGCTCACCGACCCCGGCATACCTACCTTTATAGTACGACCAGCTACTGCAATTACTTTAGAAAAATAACATTTGACAAAGGTCGTTCCATATCAGGGTGGGGCTTGCCCCACCAATTATATTGCGAAAGGCAGCTCAGCTATAGTTATTTTTCTCGATTAGGAAAATATCTAACCGACCTTGCCGTCTCCGTCGATATCCAGCCCGTGAATCTCCTCAATCTTCTTCACCAATTCGCGCAATGTGTTCTGCGTCAATGTAAGCTGCTCCTCAAGAGATTGGACTCTATCCTCAACTGAATCGGATTTTCGCTTCTGGCCATACATCAGGCCGGTCTGTACGACTTCCCAAAGAATTCCCATCTTTACCTCAATTCATTCTCAAAACATTAAATCTCCACTACTTCAAAACCACCTAACCAAAAGCTCACCTGACGCCGCTCTTACACCCGGTCCAGTTGCAGCAAGATGTCAGGTATTGAATTTGCTTCTTAGTTCTAACAACCCTTCTTCGAGCTCACTGCGAGGCAAGTTTCCATCTTCAAGCTCCTGATCTGTTTTTCCCATCAAGCGCTCGTAAAAGGATTCTCCTATTTTCAGCGCACTGTCAACTCCGTTTTCAGCGATTTTGAAAAGGCAGTCTTCCGCCTTTGCATATTCATTTCTATATTCATAAAAGAAAAGGAGCTTTTCGTAGATGTCCATTGGAAGATTATTATCCCGTAATGTTTGAAGGATTTCATCAATGGCAGATATTGCTTCATTCTTGATAGCTTCATCCAGTTGCCGAACACAGATCAAAAGCAAATCCAGGGCTCTGACATAGCACCCATAGGAGCCTTCGGGATGCTCCGCTTCTCTTGCTTTTGCTTCTAAAATGAATAGTTGAGCAGCAATATAGCATCTCTCTACATCGAGTTGTCCGCTTATGCTGAATATGTTGACTAATTCCTGATTAGGGATGCCAAGAAGAAAGTCGAAACGTAATCCGAGGTATCGCTGTGAAGCGGATTGAATATCCAATTGTGCTTGTTCTACATTCCCACTCTTTATTTTAAAAAGCACCGCCGCGAGGAACCTGGCAAACTGTTGAATCATACGCATTATGTAATCTTTTTCGAACATTTCAGTCACACTGTTATGCAATCGATCACTTTGTCTCTTTACTTCATTCCCCCTCCATCTCCGTTCCTCTTCTCCTCCCACTTTTCTGCCAGCCACCACGTCGGTTTCTTGCGATTAGCGTAATCCAGATATATCTTAAAAACATCGCCTTGCGAATCTCTCACGACATAATAGCGGCGGTGCCTCCGCGTACGCCATTTCTGGCTGCGAGGCGGCAGCCCGCCATACCCGGTATCAACGCGTTCATCTAACACTTCCACGACATCATGGACTGCTCCCCGCCACTTGAAACGCACCGGCCGCGGAGACGTTTTGGCCTTCTCCACCTCAATCTTTTCTCCCACGAATTCTTCCATCGCAAGCAATCCCTGAGACTAAAAGCGCATAACGTTTAGCTCACCGCCCCTGGCGAAACCGCAGGCGAAAGAGGGGCCGACTCCGGCGAGCTGTTATGACTTCTTTTGGGATTTGATTTGATTCAACTCGCCAATCACCAGATAGACTATGCCAACAACTAAAGCAATATAAGCGAGATGTTCTGGTGTTCTCCCAACAATCTTATAGGCCGCCCCCAGGTGTCCCGGAGGGGTACTGAAGTTCCTGATATGTGGCATGTATATCACGGCCGCCAAATAGTTGGCCACATATAAGATTGCTGCTATACAGCAAAAGATGACACCTACTACTTTTCTCATATTGTAACTCCTGTTTCACTACCTCAATTATCAGTAAAAACCGCCGCGAGAAATATATCCTGCACAAATCAGATTTTCAAACGAAAAACTAATTAACCACTCAACCAATTAACCACTCATTACTCACCAACTCCATCGCCTTCTCAAGATGCCCTAACAAATACTTCCTCCCCGGCCCGCCTAAATGCTTCCACGGCAGGATTTCATCAGTGTCGAATTGCCTCTCTGCAAGGACTTCTATGTCGAATCCAAATTTCTCAAATGCCTTTTGCCAATGCGTATAATCAAAACATTCATCCCACAAATCGAACCTCGCCCCTTCCCGCCAGGCCGCTTCAATAACATCGCATAAACGTCTGTCGCCTCGGCCAATCACTGATTCTAATACACTGCGGTTTATATCGTGGAACTTAAACTGCAAAAACTTCGCCCGAAGCCTTTTCTTCTCATCAAGTATCAACTGCTTCGCCTGCTCGAAATATGATTTCGGCTTCTGTTCCAACCAGCCGAACGGCGTATGAGCCTTCGGCACAAACCAGCTTACGGTAATATTAATCTGGCCTGTCTTACTGTCTATTTCTTTCCTCAGCTTTGCCAATTGAAATGACAACTGCACAATCCGTTTTACATCTTCGGTGGTCTCACCGGGCAAACCAACCATAAAATATAACTTCAATCTCTGCCAGCCCGCCCGATACGCCGCCTCCACCGCAGCGAACAGGTCCTCATCTTTCAGCGGCTTGTTAATGACTTGCCGTAATTTTTCACTTGCCGCCTCAACAGCAATCGTAAGCCCGCCCTTCCTCACCGAAGTCAGTAATTTCGGAAGCAGCTTCAACTGCTTATCAACCCGCAGACTCGGCAGTGATAAGCCCACGTGCTTATCCTGAAAATATGCCCGAAGACCGGCAACTAATTCTTCCAGCTCCGGATAATCAGCGCTCGATAAACTCAGCAAACTAATAGTATCGTAACCGGTTGAGTGATAGCAGGCCTTCGCAATATCGATAATCTTTTCAACACTTCGATAGCGAACAGGCCTTCTGCAAAAGCTCGCCTGGCAGAACCTGCACCGCCCCGGACAGCCCCGCATAATCTCAACACTCACCCGCTCATGGACGGCCTGCACAAACGGCACTATCGGCCGACTCGGCACAGAAGCATTTTCAAAATCCCCCACAACCGCATTCTTAAATTGCCCCGGCAAGCCGGGCAAAACCGGTTGAAACGATTTTATCTTTGCCCCTTCATATTCAAACTCATAAAGAGATGGGACATAGACCCAATCAAATTCCTTAGCAGCACAGAGAAGGATTTCTTTTTTTATCGCACCGGCTTGTTTTTGAATTCTAATCAGTTGCGCAAGCTCAACCACAGATTCTTCGCCATCGCCCAATAAAAACAGGTCAATGAACTCAGCCATAGGCTCGCAGCAGTTCGCCATACTCCCGCCCGCAATTATCATCGGCTCATCTTCGCTCCTCCGGCAGCTTCGGACATCGATCCCGCCGAGCTCAAGCATATTAAGCACATTGGTATAGCAAAGCTCGCTGCTCAAGCTAAAGCCCACGACGTCAAAACTTTTGAGCGACACTTTGGATTCCAGACTAAACAGGGGGATATTTTTCTCGCGCAACACTTTTTCAGCATCAATCCACGGCGTAAAGACCCGCTCAGCAGCAACACCATCAATGCTGTTAAGAACATCATATATAATAGCTATCCCGCTATTACTCATCCCCACTTCATAAATATCCGGAAAGCACAGCGCAACCGTCAGCTCACATTGTGACAGGTCCTTTTTGATTTGGTTTATCTCCCCCCCGATATATCTGCCCGGCCCGCGTACAAAAGGCAGAAACTCCCTCTCAACCCGCTCAGCTAATATTGTTACTTCTTTTTTGCCCATACCGGCATTATAAGACGATTATTCATTATTTTCTATTGATTATCGTCTGATTATCAATTATCAAATTGCTCTGAAGAAAAGACCATTTGTCATTTCGACCGAAGTGATGCGAAGCATCGCGAAGTGGAGAAATCTATTTAAAAACAGGTTTCTTATGAGCACCAAAATTCGTAGCATTGTGATTACAGTTTTCGCCGCCTGTTTAATTGTAGCGGTCTATGTTTCTGTTCGCTCTAACAGACAAATCGAGCTCGACAGCGGCCATCGGCTGGTGATGGGTACATTCGCCCGCGCAGTCGTCATCGCTGAAGATTTAAATACAGCTAAGAAATGTATCGAAACCGCTTTTGAAGAAATCCACAAAGTTGACGACCTGATGAGCGACTACAAGAGCGACTCGGAAATAAGCCGGGTCAACAGAGACGGATTCAAAACAGCAGTCCACCTCAGCCAATCAACATACGAAGTCTTGCAAAGAAGCATCGAGTTTAGCAAGCTTACAGATGGAGCCTTTGATATCACCGTCGGGCCTTTGGTAGATTTGTTCCGAACAGCAAAAGACAAACAAGTCCTTCCCGGTGAAGATGATATTTCCCAGGCCAAATCCAAAGTCGGTTTTGAAAAGCTAAAACTTGACGACCAAAACAGAACGGTGCAGTTCACCGTTGAGGGTATGAGGCTGGACCTCGGCGGGATTGCTAAAGGCTATGCCGTTGACAAGGCCATCGAGGCAATGCAAAACTCCGGGGCAATCGGCGGCATGATTGACATCGGCGGTGACATTCGGTGCTTCGGTGCACCACCAAAAGGTAGAAACCACTGGTTAATCGGCGTGCAAAACCCAGATTTAGATGAGGACATTGCTGAACAAAACCTTATCTTGAAACTGAAACTGGCCAATGGTGCGAGCGCAACCAGCGGTGATTATCAGCAGTTTGTTTTAATCGAAGGTAAACGATATAGCCATATCATAGACCGCAAAACAGGAGCAAGTGCCCAGGGCCTCTCGAGCGTAACCATTATCGCAGACAATGCAACTGACGCCGACGCCCTGGCCACAGCCGTCAGCGTAATGGGGGCCGAAAAGGGCCTCGCCTTAATCGAGAAACTCCCCGCCACCGAGGCAATACTCATAACCCCAAAACCGGAGTACGAAATTATAAAAACAACCGGTGCCGAAAAATATATAAATTAGCAAACCACTGTTTGTTATTGCTCAAGAATCAGCAGCTTCCACAACTGCTTGCTCTTGAGTCTGGGCTGTTTTACCACGATAGGTAATCACCTTCGTCGGGCATTTCTCCATAGCGGTTTCGGTTTGCTCGTTGGGCTCATATCTGGCGTAGTCTATCCGGGCCAGATTGTCCTCCACCAAGAATACATCTGTTTGTTTGGCACAGATGCCACAGCCGATACAGCCGACTTTGCATATCGACCGTGTGCTCTTGCCCGTCTCCTTACTGTTACAGGCGACTACCATCATATTCTCGTAATGAAATGGAACCATTTCTATCAAGTTTCGCGGGCAGGCCTTCGAGCAGGCCGTACAGCCGGTGCACTTCTCATAATCAACGACAGCCAGACCGTCAATAATATGCAAAGCATCAAACTTACAAGCCTCTGTACAATCGCCGAAGCCTAAGCAGCCAAACGCACAGGCCTGAACATTTGCCAACGCGTTGGCAGAAATGCAGGTTTGGATTCCTTGATACTTGCCATATACCGTCTTGTCCGCGGCACGAGCATGGCAGCGCACAATCGGTTTTTGTTGCGGGCCCGAGTCGCTGACCTGCAAACTCAATACGTCTGCGATTTTCGCCGATGTTTCCGGCCCGCCGGGTGCACATCTGCCTAATAGTTCCGGATTTGCCAGAACCGCTTTCGCATACTGACCACAGCCGGCGAATCCACAAGCACCGCAGTCGAGATTCGGCAAAGCCTTGTGGATTTGCTCAACCTTTGGGTCAACCTCAACTTTGAGCTTCACGCTTGCTATCAAAAGCACCAGCGCAAAACCGCTGCCTAATCCAAGCATTATAACCCCCGCCGGCCACGCACTATTCCACAACTGTAAAATATTTGCCAAAATCATTTTTTTCTTTTAGCCACAAAAGCACGAAGACACTAAGAAGTGTAAAGTGCCTAAAGTATAAAGTGCCTAAAGTTATTTGTTTTCTAACTTTAGTTCACTTTAGCTCACTTTTTAGAGTTTATTTGTTCGCAGCAGATGTAAAAATACCAAGTAATTCACCGCATTCTTCATATTCCCACTTCACTTTTGCCCAGGATAACCAATTTAGCTTTACAATTACTTCCAGCCAGTATTGTGTTTCACTGGATTCACTTTCACAAATCTTAATCTTATTTTTAAAATCGGCTTTACTTCTTGCTCGATTGGCTTCTCGATAATTTGCACCGATGGAGGTTCCGGACTTTGTCATCTGAGTTCTTATTACCTTTCCTTCGGGTGTGTTAGGCAAAGTTCTCGACAAAAGGATTATGCGCACGCCGAACTCTCGTGTTCGTTTTTCAAGCTCCTTGGCAAATTCTTTATTATCCATAACTTTAGTTCACTTTAGTCACTTTAGCTCACTTTAGGCACTTTCTCACCTAATCATCCCTGCAAAACCCATAAACGCCAAAGCAAGGATACCCGCAGTAATCAGGGTAATCGGTGCACCTTTGAGGCACTTCGGAACGTCAGCCATATTCAGATTTTCACGAATTCCGGCCATAATGCAAATCGCCATCGTAAAGCCGATTCCGGCACCGAAGCTAAGAACAACCGCTTCAAGCAGAGAGTTAATACCCCAGAGGTTTATAAACAAACATAATCCCAATATCGCACAATTCGTTGTAATCAGAGGCAAAAATATTCCAAAGCTATCGTACAACGAGGGGAAGAACTTTCGCAAATACATCTCCACCAATTGCACAGCACCGGCGATAACCAATATAAAGCAGACATATCGAGTAACTTCCAACGGCGTACCCATTAGAATTAAATGGTCAATCAGCCAGGTCAATGTCCCGCTCAGCGTAACAACAAACGTCACCGCCATACCCATACCGAAAGCCATATCGATTCTTCCAGAGACACCAAGATACGGACAGATACCAAGAAACTTCGTAAAGACAAGGTTCTTGACTACTACGATAGATATAAAGCCGATAAGCAAAATGTTAAGCGTATCCATAAACCTTTCCTTTTAAGCTTCTTTTTTGGTAATCACGTTCACCAGTCCTAACATCAGCCCCAAAGTTATAAATGCCCCTACCGGCATGCCCATCGCCGCCCACGGCACAAACCAACCTCCTTCTTTGAGCAGAGCAAGTATCTGTATTTCAAATATCGCACCCGTAGCGAGCAGCTCCCTGACACCGGCTAAAACGCACAATGTAAGTGTAAAGCCCACACCCATCCCCACTGCATCGATGACACTCACAACAAGGCCGTTCTTGCTGGCGCAGGACTCAGCACGGCAAATGATTATACAGTTGACGATAATCAGCGGCACATAAGGGCCGAGCACCTCGCTCATTTCCGGCTGGAACGCCTTCAGGAACAAATCCGCGATGGTAACAAAAGTTGATATCGTCAATGTGAACATCAGTATCCGCAGATGCGGTTTGAGAAGGTTGCGCATCAGACTGACTATAATGTTGCTGCATACAAGCACAAAGATTACGCAGCAGCCCATAGTAAAGGCCGGCTTGACCGCAGCCGTAACCGCCAACGTCGGACACATTCCTAATAGCAGCCGAAACACCGGATTCTCACGCCACAATCCCGCTATCAGCGTCTGGCCGTAAAGTGCAGTTCTAACTTCACTCTTATCTGTCATTGCCGATTAGTCCTTTTTGGGCATCTGTTCCTTAATCTGGATCAAATAGTTATTGATTATCTCCACTACCGATTCGCTGCTTACGGTAGCTCCGCTTATCGCAACGATTTCAGCGTCGATTTTCTTAGGGTCGCCCGATGATATAAGCTTGAGTTCCTCAGCCGGCGCACCCTTGAACTGGTCCCGGTAGTAATCGTATTTTATCTGGTCGCCGAAGCCGGGCGTCTCGTTACTTGCCAGCACATCGAAACCTGCGAGCTTTTCAAAATCTTTGTCCACAGCGACAACCAGCTCAATCTTGTCCGCAAAACCCGACCCGGCGGCGTTAAAGCTCCAGCCGACACATTCGCCGGCATCCGACATAGCTCTATAAACTTCAACCTTCTCTTTTTTGCCCTGGATAGACTCAATTTCGATTTCCGCCTCTAACAGAACAAAGTCCTTTGCATCCGGCAGCATAGCTCCAACCAGACGGTTACGTTTGTTGATTTTGTTCTGCTCTATTCTCGGTGACAGTGCGGCATTAGTCACCGCTATGAGCAGTCCAAAGAAAAACGACGCTACAATCAGCAGCCAACTTTGCTGGATAAAATATTTTATTTTAAGCATTACTAAACCTTTTTTGCTTCAATGCTGCAAAGCCACGAATTCTCTAATTCCCAGATAACCAGATAACCTGATAACCTGATGCCCACTACCTGATAGTCTGATACACTGATGGCCTGAATCTTTAGCTCATTTTAATCACTTTAGTCACTTTAGTCACTTTAGTTCACTTTAGCTCACTTTAGTCACTTTGATTCACTTTAGCTCACTTTAGGCACTTTAGCTCACTTTAGTTCACTTTAGGCACTTTTATTTTCCCGGCTTACCTCCCATCGGAACCCGCTTACAGAGCCTGTCAATCAAAGGCGTTACCGCATTCATCAGGAGAATAGAAAACATCACACCTTCCGGATATTCTCCCACAATTCTTATAAGCATCGTTATCGTTCCTACGCCGATACCGAAAATCCACATTCCCCTCCGCGTCAAAGGGGCCGTAACAGGGTCTGTAGCAATGAAAAATGCACACAGCAATAAACCGCCGCTGCACAGGTGGAAGAATGGCTGAACATAAGCATACGAATCTTTCCAGTATGCTATCGTCGCAAAAACAAAAGCAGAAGCCAAAACCGCCAACGGAATATGAAAGTTTATCGTTCGCCTTATCAACAAATAGAGACCTCCGATTAACAATGCAATTACACTCGTCTCACCCAGAGACCCGCCAACCTCCCCTGTGAACGTTGCCTTAAATTGTTCCTCGCTATAGATGTCGGCTCCCAATTCATTTTTTATCGCCAACTTACTCCAGGCCAATGGCGTTGCCTGCGTTTTTGCGTGCACTATATTTTCCGGCGCAATTGCAGGCATTGTCCCATCAACAGTCGCCGGAACCGTCCAGCTTGTCATCAATACACCGAAAGAGGCCGTCAGAAATGTCCGCCCGACCATGGCAGGATTGAAAATATTCGCCCCGAGTCCGCCAAAAACCATTTTACCGATTGCGATGGAGAAAACGCTGCCGACTACCGCCGTCCAAACAGGCAGCCTCGGCGGAAGTGACAGCGCAAGGATTATGCCGGTAACTACAGCGCTGAAATCACCTAACGAATTAGGTTTTTTGCGGATTACGTTACAAAGCCATTCGGTCGCAACTGAAGAGATAACGCAGGTACAGATAAGGATAAGCGCACGGATGCGAAAATAATACCCCGCCGCCGCCATAGCCGGTGACAAACCGATTATGACATCTATCATCACGCTGCGCGTCGATAGACGTTCGCTGATATGCGGTGAACAAGAAACTCGTATATCTGTAAGCATCTTCTCCTATCTCGTGTCTGGTTAATTAGTTAATTGGTTAATTAGTTAATTGGTTAATTAGTTAATTAGTTCCTGTTGCGGTTAGAGTATTTGTCATTCCCGCGGAAGCGGGAATCCAGCTTTTTCGCTCTGGACCCCTGCTTTTGCAGGGGTGACATAGTCGCTTTTTGTTTTCCACAACAGATACTAATTAAATTGTTCTTCTCACTACTCTCCTATTAACTGCTCACCAATCGATTAACTGGTTCTGCCAACTTCCTATCTTTCAAGTATTTAATGTAGCCGTTAATTTTCTTAAGAAGGTTATAACCTTCTTGCTTCAGTCCTTCGATATAGTCCTTATTAGCATAGTTTTCATCAACGCAAACGTTCAAATCATCTATCAACTCTTCTAAAGAACCTCTGGATTGCCTTAAGAATTGTATATTTTCCTGATAGTGATATCTTCCATGTCCTTCAGATATATTATTTGTTAATGACACTGCCGCTTTACGCATCTGAAAAATAAGATTGTACTGTTCTTCTTTGGGTAGTTTGTAGGTTAATCCATAGATTTTTATCCTATACTCTCGTGCCAGTTGATAAACTTCTAATTTCTCAAAACTATACTCATTCATTATACTCACGATTCACTACTCACCAACTAACCACTCACCAATTAACCACTCACCAATTAACCACTCACCAATTAACCACTCACCACTCACCAATTAACCACTCACTACTCACCAATTAACCACTCACCATTTGGTGCTATCCCGGTACTTTCTTCTTCTGCCTGGCAAGAAAAATCTTGCCTGTCTTGATATATCCGGTTATCTCTATATTAGCAGGGCAGACGTAGCTGCAGCAGCCGCACTCCATACATGCACTCATATAGTATCTTTCCGCTGCATCCAAGAGATTATATTTCACAGCATGGGCGATTTTCGTCGGGTTCAAATTCTCAGGGCAGACCTCCAGACACCTGCCGCAGCGAATACAAGCCGTTTGGCGCCTTGCGAATTTTGCTCTGCCTATCTGTTCTTTTGTTAATACCGTCACCGCATTGGTCGTTTTCGTAATGGGCGTCTTCAAATCGGCTATTGCTATCCCCATCATTGGCCCGCCGAGGACCACCTTCGCGGACTTTTGAGTAACTCCCCCGCAAAATTCAATAATGTTTTCAACTGACATCCCTATCGGAAAATTGTAATTGCCGGGCTTGGCGATTGCCTCTCCCGTTACGGTTACAATCCTGTGCGTCAGCGGCAAATCCGAAATGACCGCCTCGGCTATCGCCGCAACTGTCGCAACGTTAAGCACCACCACACCTATCATCGGTGGAATACCCCCTGTAGGGACATTTTTCTTTAGAACCGCTTTGATAAGCTGCCTTTCGCCGCCCTGAGGATATTTCGTCTTGACCGGAACAACTTTGATACCCTCGCTGTTTTTGAGCCTCTTCAATGCCTGATTCATCGCCTCTATCGCTTCCGGCTTATTATCTTCGATAGCGATAATGGTCCGTGAGCAGCCGGACGCCTTCCGCGCAAGCTTGACACCCGCAATGATTTTGTCGGTCAGCTCAAGCATAATACGATAATCGCAGGTGATATACGGCTCGCACTCACAGCCGTTAATTATCAGCGTCTCTTTAGGCAATCGAGGATTTGGTTCTATCTTGACCCTCGTCGGGAACCCCGCTCCGCCCATACCAACGATACCTGCCTGTCGCACAGCTTCGCATATCTGTCCCGCCGAGTAGTTCTTCTCATCGAAATCATCTTTTAACCTGAAGGACGACCACTTTGTCGGACTGTAGGGAAATGCACCTATAACTATTGCCATGCTGCGACCAAGGACCGCATGAGACCGCAGGGCGATTTCTTTTACTTTACCGGTGATAGGCGAATGGACCGGTGCCGAAACAAATGCGTCGCAATCGCCGATTTTCTGCCCCGCCTGGACAGCATCTCCTTTTCTAATCAGCGGCTGGCAAACTGCTCCAATATGCTGGCTAAGCATCACCGCAACTTCTGTCACGGCCGGACCCCGCTCTATCTCCATCTCACGGGTAAGCTCCTTTTTCTCCGGCGGGTGTGTACCACCGGGAAAAGAAAATCTACCTTTTGCACTTACCTTCATACACTAAAAATCCGAGATTATCCGGCCCGACCAGCTCGTCTGTTTACCACTCTTATAATCAATATGCAAATAAAAGTCACCACAAGGGCCAGCAAAAAGCTAAAGGCTGTCTGCATACGCTGGCTGCTTATTGCTTTGGCAAAGATTTGTTGAAATGCTGCTAATGAGATAATAAAAACCACCAACGGCAGCAAAAAAGCTACAATAACCTTAATTACAACCGAAGGCCCTTCAACATCCCCCAGCTGCTCATAAATCCTCTGGCAGTCGTGCTTTTCTCTACAGTCCTGACAGCATTTTTGCTCAGTCATAGTTTCCACTACCATACAGAAAAAATAAACTTATAATAGATACCGTCAAGATTTTCAAACATAACTTTTCATAATTTTGAATATTATTATGACCGGAAAGCTCACACTGTTGATATTAAGCCTTGTCCTTT
>CAYUFX010000029.1:0-47476 GCA_964444135.1 uncultured Pirellulales bacterium
GGAATCTACAAAATGCCTTCGCAGCATAAGTGCCAGAAAATGATTTCACACCCAGCGGGTCGGCAATCAATAAAAAGAATTGGTATAAGCTGAAACGCTTATTATACTAATTTGTCTTCAATTTGTTTTAAAATTTCAATCGACTCTTCGGCGATTGTTTTCCCGCCGGGAGAAAAGTCAAATACTTCGAGAGATACCCACTTATCATACTTTAAGTCCTTGAGCGTTTGAAAGGCCTTTACATAATCGTTTACCGCGTTTCCCGTGCCAAGGTGCTTACCGCCCATTTCCTGCACATGAACGTGATAGATATGGTTAAAGTACTTTCTCAGCAGGACATCGAACGGCTCAGTTTCGTCAACGGTATTATTGAAGTCAAACATAATATGAACAGCCGGATGATTGACTTGTTTAGCCAACGCCAACGATTCCGCTAAAGTATTAACGACATCAGTTGTTCTTTTACCCAAGGCTTCGATGAGTATTTTAACACCGCGCTGCCGGGCATGGTCGGCAACCTTGGCAAGACCTTCGGCAAAATATTTTTTAGCTTCTTCAACGGCAATGCCCCTTGTATTGCGTTGTTTCGGAGAGCCGAAAATCATATTAGGTCCGCCAAGGTCACCACAAAAATCGATAAGCTCGTCAAAGTACGCGACAGTCTTTTGGCGGACAGCGGCATCAGGTGTGGTAAAGTGCAAGCCCTTTGGTGGCGGTGCTAATAACCAGTGGAGTCCTGCGCATTCAAGGCCGTTATTTTCCATAACGGAAACCATTTCTTTACGTTCTGCGGGGCTGATCTCCTGCACGCCTTCTTTAACTAAGGTAAACGCTGCAATTTCAATCCCTTTGTAACCTGCATTGCCGACAATTTGACATTGTTCGGCCCAGCTTAATTGGGACCCCGCAAGGCGGGAGCTCTCGCTCATGCTCTCGTTACACATAGCATAATTGAAGCCGCTCCATTCGGAGGAAGCAGGCATCTCTTCTTTTCGGCACCCAAACAATGCTCCGCCTAATGCGCCGGCGCCTAAAATACTCCCAGAGGCTTTGATAAAATCTCTACGGCTATAGTTTGACATAAGCTCTCCTTTCAAAGTATGCCTAACCTCGATTTTGCAGAAGGCTTATTGCTTAGAACCTTATGCAAAACGCATAATCCTATAAAACAACAGCTTACGACCATCATTTCATTGTCTTTTTAATCCCTGCCTTGCTCATCTGTTTGGCATTGTGTATCAGGTATAGTTCTACGCGCAGAAATAGCAGTTATTAGCGCAAGTGCAACCCAAACGCCGCTAATGATAGCTAATAGGGCCGCAATTACAACAAGAACCACGATAACTACTCCCATCATTTACGCTCCTCATAAGCTTTTTCGAGCCAATGTCCCAGCATATACGCCAGCAGTGCCGCCCCGAGAGCCGGAATTATAGCAGGCACTTCAGTTGCAGAGGGGAAAACAAACTGAAACATTATAGCAACCAGCGTGCCGATACCCATTGACAAGATGCCGGCCAGCGGGCGCGGACGCTTTATCCATAACCCAATTATAAGAACAGGCAGAATCGCCGGGGCCCAAATCGTATAGCAGATTAGCAGCCCGTCGATGATACTTGGAACCGCAAGTGCGCCAACGGCGGCAATTGCAGCAATTACAATAGTCGCGCAGCGGCCAATGTTCAGAGCAGTGCTGTCCGATACTTTTGCAAACGGCTTGACAATGTCCTGGGTAAATGCCACGGCGCCGGCGTTGAGAAGCGAATCAAGGCTCGACATAATTATCGAGATCAACACCACCATCAAAAGCGCGTAACCTGCGGCAGGCATCGTTGATTCGACCAGCTTCAGAAGAACCTTGTCCTCCTCAATATTCCCCTGGATAATGCTGCGAGCCGCAATCCCCAGCGCTATCATAACCATAAACCAAACGACGCTGAATAGACCCGCCAATACAAAGCCATTTCGCGAGACATCGGTTGTTTTAGAGGCCAGGGCCCGATTTGCATAAGGAGGTATGAGCGTTTCGCCCAGCAGAAAGGCCGCTACCAGGCCCAGTATCTTTATAGGCGATGTGGAATCAAATCCCGCTGTGGTGGCAGCTGATGCCTCCTTCACAAAAGTCGCGGCACTACCATTCAGATGGAACATCAATACCAATAAAAGCATCAAGGGTAGTAAAATTGCAAACGCAGAGAATTGAAAGGCGTCGGTTATTACACTGGCCCGTAATCCGCCGAATGTCGTATATAGTGCCGTAACACCGACGACAACGATGACAGACGACCAATGCGGCAGACCGAATATACTCCTGAGCACATCACCGCCGGCCTTGGCCATAACAGCAGCAAAGCCGGCACATAAGCCAACTGAGATAATGCCCGCCAGGACCTGGCACTTTGGGTCGTATTTCTGGCCTATGGCATCCCCTAATGTGTGGCATCCTTTGAGACGCCTAAGACGAGGGGCAACGAACAGGCCGACCAGGATGTTTTGGACCGCGTATGCCAATCCTACGCCAAGAAAAAGCAAACCGCTCTTGAAGCCCCTGCCGACAAAGCCAATTGAAAACACAGGTCCCACATAGGTGGCGGCAAGACTCCCGAAAACCAATGACAGTGGAAGTGCCCGTCTTGCCAATGAAAACTCTGCAAACTCACGAGCGGCACGCGCCCGCACAGCAACAAATGTAAGCACAACCACGTAGGTTACAACAACAGCCACAGATAAGACCGTATGCACAGTTTCGTCCTAATCTGGTATTTTTTATATGCTTAGAGCTAAACCTGGTTTAGATGGTAATATCTCAAAGACTATTGGCGCCTGTTCTGAAACTTTTCTTCTTCCAGCTCATTAATGATTTCGTTCAGCTCGGACTCAGTTCGAATCCATCCAAATCGCGCATCGACAAGAAAAGTACGGTACCACTGAATCAAATTCTTCGCAAAGTCTTCATCTTTGCAGTAAATCCCGAACGATATTTCTCCTGCATGAGAGCCCTTCTTTCTCGGTTTTTGCGGGAAGGCCAGAAGAACTGAGCTTCTGGTTAAAAGGAATTCCAAGTCAGAAACTTGACTGTTGTAAATCCTAAGTCTGCCTGATTCTATTGCCTCGGGATACTTACGAAAAAGGAACTGCGCAGCATTTGCAAAATCAGGCACGCTGAGATTCATTGCCCGGTGCACTCTTACGTCGCTATATTCTTCTATAATTTCATACAAAGTGCTCAGATAATCCTCTATTGGCTTCCTCTCCCCTTCGAACAACATACACGTCCAAAGCTCACTGTGGCCCGTTGAATCAAGCTGCTCCTGTAGCATTTTCTTAGCAACACTATAGGTCTCTTTTCGGCTGCCTAATACCTTGAGCAGGCGCTCGGTCAGAATTTTCGCCCAGGAAGGCATGTCTTTTGGCAGGGACTCAGGAGGACAAACACCAAGACGAGTCAGGAGTCTGAGAAACTGCTTTTGGTCGGAACCGTAGAACCTTCTGCCAACAACGCTGCCCACATTGCCGTCACATTCCATACCATATTGTTTATGGTAACCAAACGACAGGAGGTGCACTTCGTAGTCCTTGGCAATCAGCATCTTCTCCAGCTCGCCAATCAGCCAGACGGCTTGCTTCTCAGGCGCTTTGTCAATTGACAGATGAACATTTGGACACAGCACAACCGACCTCTTACCTATCAGCTCTGATAGCGAGGCAAATTCCTCTGCTGCTTCCTCCAGCTCCTGTTTACTATCGTACAGCTCGATACAAACAAATACCACCAATGCGTCCTTGAAAACCTTCTTAGGCTGCTGTGCTGAGATTGTTAAGGGGTCTATCCTTGAAGAGGCCTCTTTGTCCTCAAAATAGCAGGATGAACATTGGTAGCAATCCAAAATCATATTGATTTCTCGGTCTTATCTTCCCTCTTGGTCACCCTTGTGTGTGCACTGCGTTTGCCGGGCGGTGATGCCTTGGATTTCTTCAAACGTGAAGCAATCTCGGCATCAACGCGAGATATAAACAGGCTCACATTTGGGGCCACTGCCTTGTCGGCGAATCCAACGCTATTAAGAATTCGCGATATCTCTGTGGCATCCCAAAACTCCCAGGAAGAAGCTATTCGCTCCGCTTCCTCGCGCGTAAGTGATTTCAAAAACGCCGGGATACAGCCGTCACGCAAGGCACCGGCATAATCAACCAGCAGCTCATGAATTTCTCTGTTCGATTCAGACATTGTCTCTTCCTCCTGTATTAAATAAATAATCAGTCTTCACCATAATAATAGCGCAGCATCTTTCTAAGTTTTAACATTGTTCGATATTCAAGCATTTTCACTGCCCCGACCGTAGTCTTGAGCTCATTGGCGATTGCCCTGTTAGAGGCGCCTTCCATCCAGAGCTCTATAGCTCTTCGCTCTCGGGCCTTGAGTTTGCTTAACGACTGACGAAGGAGCTGTTGAAGCTCCGACCGTGACACCATCTCAAGAGTACCGATTTCAGGGGCAATAAGCTCTTTCAGATTTCTTTGCGATAGATACAAATTCCGGTTTATTCTCCTATATACTTCTCTCAAGCGTTTCCGCATATAGTACAGATATACAGTCCTGAGGAGCTGTTTCTCATTGGTGATATTACGCAATCGCTCCGGGTTTTCCCATATATCGGCATATACATCTTCCAGCACATCTTCACACTCCACCTCATTACCGAGGTAGCGGTACAAATACTTGATAAAGATTCCAAATGTAGCTCGCACAAAAGGCTCCATCGCCCGGCGACGGCTTTCGACGTCCAGGGCCGTGAGTCCTTTCAAAGCGTTTCGCAGCCGCTTATCCATACAAAGTCTCTTGCTTCGTTAACTGGTTAATTGGTGAGTCCACTCACTACTCACCACCCACTACTCACCACTCACCGACTTGACGGTTATTAACACTATTATATCTCAAGCTCACAAGTTCTTCAACCGTCAAGTTATTAAAAGCATAACAGAGACAAAGCAGACGCTTGAATCCGTAATAATCCACCTGCACGAGCCGTCGCCCGGCTGTCAAAATCCGTATATAGGTCTTAACTGATCTTCTGTCGGCAAACGGTGATAGTACTCCCCTCTGGTGCCGACGTAACCGACTCCATGTCTTCTGAGCCTTACCTGGCTGACAGAACCGTTACTGTTGGTAATATTGACTGCAACGGTTCTCATTTCCTGACGCATAGAGGCCCTTTCAGCTTGTGCTTTTTGCCTTTCGCTTTCATTGCCTATCATATAGCCGGCCGTGCCGCCCACTGCTGCTCCAATCAAAGTTGATTCAGCATCGCGGCCGGCCAGCCGGCCAATACCGGCACCCGCCAGAGCACCAATGGCCGAGCCGACCTGTGCATCGCTTTCGCAGCCGGCAACTAATAACGAACCGAAGCTCACAGCCGCTACTATTAAAATTGTCATTAGATTCTTAGCCATTTTACATCTCCATTCAAATCTACAAAATCCATTCCTGAATTCGTTTCCATATATTACTAGCAGGCTTCCGCCGGCTCGAGGTAACATTCGAACCAGTGTGAGGCCATTATGGCAAAATCTTCAAAGTCAATTTTGCAGTTGCCATTAACATCACCGGCTGTCCTGGATATGCACCGTGCAACTTCGGGCCCATCGAGTACCACCGCATAAATGTTTGAGTTTCCCCCTGTTCTTGTCTTCGACGAGAAGACGCGGGGGCGGTTGTCCTGCCATACCACCATATTTTCATATACAGCCGGGTTGCTTTGGTCATTGGCATCACCAATGACAAAAACCAATGGCTCACTCGGGTTATTTATATCCGCAATATAAATATCGTAGTCCCCATATTCGGCAACGAATTGCTGCCAGGCTATAATATCGCCCTAGATATCAGGAGCTTCCTGTTCATCCCGTCCCGTCTGCGACGGGCGGGATTCATTGGAAGCAGGCCAGAGGGCAAATTCCTGCCAATAACCGGCCTGGCCCACCGATGCCAGAAGACTCGCCAAAAAAAGAACCTCTGTAGATGTTGTCAAGTATCTCCTATTCATCGCTTTGCCTTAAATCCACAGATTTCACAGATTTATCTATGCTAATCCATTTCAATCTGTTCATCTGTGGTTTTCAAATCTGTGTCTTCTGTAGTTCTGATTTTTTCCAGGACATTAAGCAGCGTTGTGGCAGCGACTGCATTTTCCATATCCCGGCTGGCCCGCTGCAAGGGCTCGACCGCCTCGTCAAGTTTGCCGATACCAAGCAATTGATAGCCCAAAAGAAGCTGCAGGTCAGCATCAAAGCTGTACAGCTCTGCCTTTTCGGCAAGGACGTTAATCTGCTCATACAGCACATCGTCATCCGAATATAGACCACGAGGATAGAAAACACCTTCCTTGTCAGGTGAAACCTTCATCATAGTCTCCCGAAGGACCTCCACTGCTTGGGAATATTGTTCTTTAGCGAAAAGCGCCTGAGAGTAGGCAAAGGGAAGTATTATATCATCAGGTGCAAGCTCCATCGCTTCGGCGAACTTTTCGATAGCTACATCATAATTGTCAGCTTCAAAGGCCTTGACGGCATCTTCGAAGCAGATATCGGCCGGCGTAACCTCGCCGGGTTCTTCAGCCGCCTGCTGGGCTAACTTCTCGCGTACGTCGGCAAAAGTGTTATGGTCAACCGGCTGAATACCGTCTATTACCGGGCTCAACCCGGACGCCACAGCATTGTCATCGTAGTAGTAATTGTAGGTGTAATAGTTGTACGTATCTCCCTGTACTTCACGGGCGATGGGGTAATAGCCGTACCAAGCGTAGGGATGACAGCCATACCAGTAATAACGTCTGTAGCTATAACTTAGCGGCCAGTAGCCGCCTAAGCTAACGAAGATATATTTCCGGTGATAATAGGGATAGACATATCTAAACGTGAACCAGGGCCCAAGGCTGTAGTACACCATAAAGCGATGTCTGGGCCAGATCGTTCTGTAGCATAACCGATTGCGCCAGTCCATATATAAATGGCCATAGTGATGGTCGTACCTTGTTACATGCGGACGGTCGCGATATTCCACGCCTGAAGACCTTCCTATTCTGTAACTGTGGAGGGAAATTCTATCTCCTCTTTGAGCATCGTGCACTAATGTAGTGCCAACAACTTCTGTCTGCCTTTCCGGAACGACTTTTCTTATCCTTGAACCGGGCGATAACCTGTCCATGCTCCTTATGTTTGTGCTTTTTTGTTGTCGGCTGATTGCAGGTCTCTGTTCAGTTTCTTTGTTGATATGCCCGTCTCGAGGTCCTCGAGAGAGCCCGGCTTTTCCGGAAACGCGGCTGCTTCTATTTCCAACCGTTCCGGTGATGACGGTCCCCAGTTTACTGCTGAGAGCAGGTCTTCCTGTAGAAGTGGGTCCCGCACCAATTGTTCGTCCACGAGAGTTCTGAGGAAGAATTGATTTCAAACCACCCGCGCCAGCGTCAATTGGTGCGGGTTTTCTATCCCTGATTGAGCTGCCGATTCGCGAGGACCTGCTGGAGCTTATACGATTGGTTGAATCGCCAACTTGTGGTTTTGTTGTACTGCGCACGCTCGGTGTTCTTGTACTGATTATGCTGGGTTCCCGCCTTGCGGGGTCCCTGCCTATTACGCTGCCTATACGCGAGCTTCTACTTGAGCTTATACGATCACCTGAGCTGCCAATCTGCGGTTGTGTTCTGCCCACGCTCGGTGTTCTTGTACTGATTGAGCTGCTGATACGCGAGGTCCTGTCGGAGCTTATACGATTGGTTGAATCGCCAACTTGTGGTTGTGTTGTACTGCGAACACTCGGTGTTCTTGTACCAATTATGCTGCCGATAAGTGAGGACCTGCCGGAGCTTATACGATTACTTGAGCTACCGGCTTGCGGTTGTGTACTGCGAACACTCGGTGTTCTCGTACCAATTAAGCTGCCGATAAGTGAGGACCTGCCGGAGCTTATACGATTACCTGAGCTTGCCGATGTCTGCCTTCCAGTACCTGAACTTATCGGAGTCGGCTCTCTACTACCAATAGTGATGCTCGAAGGCTTACGAGTACTGGAGGTAATTCCCGGTTGTCTGGTAACAGGAGGGCTGACCGTTATTCTACGGGGTTGACGGTTAGTTACCCCCGCACTGGGTATGCGGATGTTGAATCTGGTAGTTCTGCCGGGACTCGTGCTTCGTAGCGAGCTACTTCGCGAAGTAGCACTACTTAATCCTGAAGGCCTTGCTGTGCTTATTCTGGTCGGAGGCCTCATGGACCGCAATGAGGTAGAGGTTCTGGAGGAGCTTGATCTGGTGCTCGAAGGTTGCCGGGTCCTGGAGGCGGAGGAGGACCTTGAAACTTGCTGGCTTTTGGTGCTGCCTCCGCTTGATTTACTGCTACTGCTTTTGTTGGATTTCCTCGCCGCTAAGGCCGGTTCAATAAACAGTATCAGGGCCAAAACCAGCGTTACAACAGCAATTTTAACGTTTTTCTGGTATTTTAGCGTTGCCATAATACGTCTCCTTTCAATATTTTACGCAATAACAGCTATGTTCGAGACTTCTTCTAATTATAAAAGGCACTAACTTTGAATTTGGTAACAAGAATTTTGCCCGAAATTAACTCCCCCTGAGACATTTAGGAAGTGGTTTTCTCATTAAAAAAATACCTTATGGAATTGCAATATGCAACCTGGAAGGAAGTTTGCTTAGTCTCCTGAATGAAAGCACCTGAAGTGTAAAGTGCCTAAAGTGAGCTAAAGTGACACTTAAGTGTCATCCTGAGGTGCAGCCGAAGAGCCTGCCCTGAGCTTGCCGAAGGGATCTGGCCAACGAAAAAGGGATTCTTCGCTTCGCTCAGAATGACAGCTTTGCTGTCACTTTAGGCGCTTTAGCTCACTTTAATTCACTTTAGCTCACTTCTCTTTTTTGTGGTCTTTTATGGGCTTGACGGCTGCCATACGGGGCTCAATGATATAGCTTCCTGGCCGCACACCTGAGATAGCTGCAGACCACTTGCCTGGGATGTATAGAACATCCGACCATTGGAGACAACAGCCCCGACACATTCTCGCGTATCCACACAGGGGCCGGAAGACACGACTTTGTTGCTGTTGGAAGTATCGATAATGTCCATATTAGAGCCCAACAGGTAAGGTTCGGATAAGGTAAATCGGGTACAGGCATACCTCATATCGAAGCTTGACAGGATTTTGCCGGATTCTTTGTTAATCAGGAAGCTCGGTTGGCCTGTTGAGCCGTGAACAAAGACGAAGTCTCGGCCTATTGTTACCACATTGACCGATTTGCCGACCGGCTCGGACTGCCAGATGAGCGAGCCGTTTCGCGCATCCAGACACCATACGTAGCGGTTTGTTGTCTTTGGATTCGGTGGGTTGTAGCCGCCCAGATACAAACGCCCGTTATCAGCACTAATAGTGGTACCCGCGGTCACATAGTACTCGGTCGTCAACCAAATCACCCGTCCGGTGGCCGGTTCAATCGCTGCGGTTAGGCCCTTTGCACCGGGCAGGTCTTTTTTTCCTCTGGCCGCGTAACCGAAGAAACACGAATAGTACAGTGTATCGTCCATCAAACACAAACCCCCATCGTTGCCGCCGGAGCCGAATTCCGAGAAGTCTATCGTCCAGACTTCGCGGCCATTATCAATGTCCCAGGCCCGTATGAGCGGCTTTTGGTCTTTAGGATAGTAGGGATTATCGTGGCTATAAATCCAGCTCATCACCTCCGCGCCATCTGGGGCTTTGATAGGCTGTCCCTTGTGAATATATGCTTTTTCCGTCCCTTGTGGCGCGTACTTGCCCGTGCCAAAGGAATAAACAGCAAGGTTCTTATAGATGGTTGGCGGCTGTTGTCGGCTCCAGCTCGGCGAACCGGTGAAGGGCGCCTCCCAGAGCAGCCGGCCTGTCGCCGCGTCAAGGCAGCGCATTCGCGATTTTTCCATACCTGCCTGGGGTACAAGCAATCGCTCATTGTAGTAGATTGGACTGGTGAAAGAGATATGTGCGCCGGGCCAGTAGCGCCGCCACAGGAGCCGTCCGGTTTCCTGCTCTACAGCGAAGACCTGGCCTTCGGCGGTGTGGGTGTACATTCGACCGGCTCCACAAACGGGAAGGTGCTTGAAAGTGCCTTCGTACCGGCGAATCCACTTGACCTTGAAGGGTGGTTTGATGCCTTGACTGTTGGAGTTTGTGCTGGCCAGGTTGCCAAAGTTGGTGAACCAATCATATTTAGACTCGGCGAGCTTACCCGTAAAGGGACTTCTAATCCTCCATAGTTCAAGGTCTTTTGTGGGCAGAGGTGCTTTGCCGTCCGGTCCCAGGACATACAGGTACCCATCCTCGCAGCCGAAGTAAATTCGCCCGTCGCAGACAGCGACCGGCGCTGAGATTGCTCTTGCGAAGGCCGTCTTGAAAGACCATACATCACTGCCGTCCGACATCGATGCGACGTATAGGTTTCCATCGAGGCCGCCGTAAACAACCTTGTCCCGGAGCAGAATCGGCGGCGTGATTGATGGATAGCCTCCGAGCTTTTGAGTGGGTTTTCCCCGCGAATGTTTGCATAAACCAAAATCTTCTTCGGGCCGGCATCGATAAACATCGTCACCGCGCACACTCACCGATGAGAAACTCAATGAGCCTGGGCGGTTTATCTCGGTCTGTGTGCCTTCAATGTGCTCGGTGAGTGTTTTACCTTCGACGAGGCGGATTACCTCGACCCGGCCGGTATTGTCCCGGCGGTGCCACTGCCGATAGATAGCGCCATCCTCGCCCAAAGCTATCCCAAACGTGGCAGGCTTTTCAGAACCTGCGTACGACGGCACCGTAGCCATCCCACGAACTTTAGCGCGGCTTCCTGTATCCTCGAGGCAGACGGCTGAACCGCCTGCCGGCACAACGAGCACCCGGCCGTGCATAGCAATATCCATCGAACAGCAGAACTGGTCCCGCCAGGTTACACGCCCGTTCTTATGCTTGGCCCACTCTTCGCCGCTCCAGCGATTACCGTCAAAACCGGGAATCTCTTTTACGAAGTCCCACGTCCAGCAAACGGACCCGTCGGGTTCGAGGGCATAGACACGGGAGCTGAGCGTGGCAAAATAGACCCGGCCGTTGTTGATGACGGGAGTGCTGAAAATCGGCTCGCCGCAGCGAATTTCCTTCACTACTGCACCGGTTGCTGCGTCCAGTACGTAGTAGGACCCGGCCATTGTGCCGAAGTGCAGATAGCGACCAATAACTGCTGGTGATGAGATATTGTTACAGTTTGCTTTACCGCCGCGTGTGGTGGTTTGCCATACTACTTTCAGAGTCTGGCCGTCTATCCCGAAGGCCACACCTGAGGCGTCGATTACGTAGATTCGGCCTTCGGCGACGACCGGTGCGGTCAGGACAGAGTCGGTCAGCGGCACAGCGCCAACCAGGCCGAGCGGCACGGTTACGCTTCTGTCGGGAATGTTGCCTGAGTGCCTGCAATCGTACTTAAACTGTTCCCAGCTCTCAGCCGCGAAAACAGTTGTCAACGCGGGAGCAAGAGTTACCAGCAGGACAATCTTGACCCGCCGCCCCGACTCGCGTCGGGAGACGCGGGGGCTGGTTTGCTTTAGTCTCAATAGATTTGACATATTTTGCACTCCTACCTACGAGCCGGCATTTTTAGGGCCGGTGTTTATGATGTCTGTTTGAGTTTACACCGTGAGAGATTTTCTTTTCGCCTCTCACGGGGTGAACCCTGACGTTGATGTTTATTTTAGCGCCTGCCGGCGAATCTGTCGAGGCAAAAACATAACACAGAAGCGTCACTCAAATTCCAACGCTTAACGCGGTTTTTTCATCGGAGCATACTCCGCCGAAGCGGCTGCGAAAGCCGGGCTCAGACAATTCAGAAAAAACCAACCACGTAACAAGTAGATTACCAGCCAGCCGAACAAATCGCAAGCGGTTAGTCGTGATGTGAGCACCTTTTTTCGACGATTAAATTGGCAGTTTTCTCTGAATTTTTTAAGCATAGGGCAGACGCAAAGGCTGAGGGGGATGGAGAGTTTTGAGCGTTGACCCTTTTTCTTTTTCAATTATGGTTTTATATTGACGATGACCCTGCGATAGCTGACAAGACTCGGTTCGCCATCGTCCTTTACCTCCAAAATGATATGTATAGTTCCCGGTGACTTGACTTTTGGTGCTATAAAGCGAGCTTGTTGTGCCGTGTCACTCTTGATATCGACTGGGCCGCCATAGTTGCCTGCTTCCTTATAGACAAACCAACGATAGGAGACTTTGTCCCCATCGGGGTCGTACGTCCCGGTGGCGCTGAGTCTCACCGTCTCTTTGGGTTTGACGGTTAGGTTTATAACCGCCTTGCTCTTGTCGTTATTAAAAGCGGCCACGGGGTTGTGATTGGCTGTGCCAAACGTTTCAGCTACACACCAGTCCATCCGGGCTGCGAAATCGTACTGGTAGTCCTGGCGCCATCTCCAGATGGTTGCCTGGGCTGAGGTATATTCCACGCCATTCTCGGCGATGACCGTGTCCTGACAGCCCCTTGCATTGGTCCAGATTGGACGAGTCTCAGCGTATGTTTGATGAAGGACGTATCGTCCCCCCCATCCTCCGTAGGATGGACTGATGCGGCTGCCCAGGCCGTTGCTTATTAAGTTGAAGAACGATGGTGTATCACCTTCCATGATATATTTCGCTTTGGGGTAGAGCGCCCCGAGCGGACCGTGGCCTTTGATAATGTTCTTCTCTAACCATGGATTATCGACAAGTTCAAACTTATGCATTGGCCCGTTTTTATAACGACGGTCGCCTGAAATGCCGGTCCAGGTTGCTTTGTAGTATTCATTACTATCTACACTGCTGGGAGTAACGATATAAAACAGCTTAGGGAATGTGAGCCGCAGCCAGCGTCCCGAGTCGTCCTGGTCGGAGATAGTGTAAACCCGCAGCTTAGAGACAAAGGCATCCAGCTTTTCCCTGCTGCGAGTGTTCTTCACCTCCCACAAGGCCTGCGCCAAACAGTTAGGCCCACCCCAGACGCTTACCCAGACCGGACGGTCATCCGGTTTGTCAACAACCTCAATAATGTGTCGGGAGCCTTCCGAACTTTTGCCATCGCCAACTCCCTGCATCCCGAACTCAGGCAGGCCGGCTTTTGTAACACTGAGCAAATGTTCCCTGGTCGGATATCCAGGCGCATGCTTTAAAAGATTGTCGCGAACCTGACTGTACGCTTCAATCCGCTCACGAATTTTGTCCGGGCGAACCTTGTTCCTCAACCAGACCGATGTGGTCGCAACCAGGCCTTCGACATCGAATTCGTTGGAATAGACCAGAAAACGTACCATAGACTCCTCGTCATCCGGCTCATTGGTAATGTCTGTCAGTACAATCACACGCGGCTTATCGAGCTTTTCAAAAACGACCTTCTGTTTGGCCACGCTCGTTTGAGACGCTATCAGCACCGCCAGCAAAGCAAACAAACATCTTGTAGAAATGCGTTTCATATTTTTCATCATCACAGTTTTTCCCCTTCATTCTTAAAGGAACGCCATTTTGCGTTTTGTTTGTACCATTTTGCGGATGTTTGTCCGGATTTGCAACAATATTTGCAATATACACCCCGGAAACAATGCCAATTACTCTTGACAAGAAAGTGGGAAATGTGTTATAAATGGAATAGATGAGTTCTGTGGATTTCGGCCTTGTGCCGTGTGGAATGTGTATAGTTTTCTTAGTAAAAAGCTGAAAAATTGTCGAGCGAGGCACATAGTTGAAAGTCATAACTTTTCTTTGTGCTCGCAGGTGTGGCAACGCGAGTACAGGTGCCTCGCAAGTAAAGATTCTTACATCCCGATTAACAGTTCGTATCGGCTTTTTGCCTGTATCGGCGTGGCCGCCGGGCTACGGCGGGCTTCGCCCCGACGAGAGCCACGACGGAAAGGAAGGAGATGGTGTCAAGTCATAAAACATATCTCAGACCAATGTAGAATATAGTGAGTGTAAAAATTATTATCGTTCGTTTTTTATTTTAACTTTTTTGAAGGAGGATTATTATGTCTAAAGTAGAAAAGGTAGTAATTTGTGCAATAGTAGGATTGCTCGTGGCAGTAAACGGCACAGCACAGGCCAACTGGTCGGAGAGCTTCGACGGCGACGAGCTCGACCTGCCAACATGGGTGTTCACTTGTATTCCAGATATGACCAAAACGTTCACGAGTACAATCATGACCGGTCCAGATGGCAACAAATACCTCAGCTTCGATGAGACAAGCTCGGCGGGCATCGGCGGCTCGCAATTCGGCGCGGCCTTTGGTTCAAACGAAGAGTTCACCGACGTCCGTGTTGGGGCCGTGGTCAATGTTACCGGCGATGCATCCCGGAATTACCACGGCTTAATGGCAAGGGCAACCTACATCATTGACCCGGATGGGTCGCTCACCGGTTTCGCTCCTGGCTTGTTTGCAACTCAGGTCTATGTGATGCATATAGACTGGGAGGATGGCCCCGCCAACATGAACATTGATATCGAGAAGGTCGTCAATATGAGTAACATCATGAGGAACGAAGAAGAGCTGCTTTTGGAAGTTCCTGCACCAGGCCTGGGCCACGCCAGGAGCTACTATGCCGAGCTGGATGTTGTCGGCTCGGGACCAGTGTATGTTACCGGGAGTCTCTATGAGTACAAAGGCGGACCGCTCGTAGTAAGGACCGCGACAATGGTTGACACCAACGGTAACGACCCGTGGGAAGATGAGGGCGTCCATGATGAGCCCTTTGCGAGCGGCGTAAGCGGGATCTTCGCACAGAATGAACATGAGGAGCCAGCCGGCTATCATTGCACTTTTGACGAGGTCTTCTCCGTTTCTGACGGACCGGCGGCGGTCAATCCTTCTCCTGCTAACGGCGCGGCAGATGTGGATGTGGACGCCGACCTTACCTGGTTAGAGGCAGCTTTTGCCACCTCACGCGATTTGTGGTTCGGCAAAAAAGGTGCTATGGAGAAGGTTGAGCCGGCTCCTGCAGGTACCACCTTTGACCCGGGGACACTTGAATTAGGCCAGACTTATGAATGGCGGGTCGATCAAATCGGTCCTTCAGGGACAGTCACAGGCCGCACCTGGACCTTTACCGCAGCAGATTGTATGAGCGTGGAAGATTTTCAGTCATATGCAGACCATGAGGGTATAAGGGCTGAATGGATTGAAAACATCGCTGAATTCGATTACGTCTTTCTCGCGACAGACAGCCAGGGCAACAATTCTATGCGGTTTGAATTCCAAAATCAGTATGAGCCTTACTTTACTGAGGCCACACGGACGTTTGACAGCCCGCAGGATTGGACGGTTCAAGCCGTTGAGGCGGTGTCGTTGTCCTTCATAGGTGAGCACGAAAATATGGAGCATCTGATGTATTTAGAGCTGGAGGATGCTTCCGGCCAAAGCTTCAAGGCCGAGCACCCATACACCTATGCCTGTCAGTCTGATATATGGCGCCAGTGGACCGTGGCACTTGAGCAGTTCGGTAATGGTGGCATAAACTTGGGCTCTATAAAGAAAATCACTATCGGCTTAGGTGACGGCACCAGTTCAGCTCAAGAGGGTGAAGACATAGACCATATATACATTGACCAGATTAAGTTGTGCCCGGCCGGGAGCTATAATATTGAGTAGCCAACCGTCTCGCGGACACATCCAGACAGGTTGGATTTGACTGGCGATATAAATGCCGATTGCAAGGTTGACATCGAAGACCTTGTTATCATGGTGGATAACTGGCTTAATGATGGACTCTCAGCAGTACCATAATAGGCGTGAAAGTTGTTATCTTTCCGTTTTGATTTTAACTTTTTTGAAGAAGGATTATTATGTGTACGAAATTGATTTATTTGGTCTCTTTTATTTTGGTATTGGGCCTGACTTTGACGAATTCGGCCAGTGCTGAGCTTGTCGGCTGGTGGAAGCTCGATGATGGTTCCGGTACCACTGCTTTGGACTCAAGCGGCAACGGCAACGACGGTACACTCCAGGGTGACCCACAATGGGTGGAAGGTCAGTTTGGGGGCGCACTGGAAGGAGATGGTAACGGTGATTATATTCTGGTTCCGCACAGTGACAGTTTGGATATCAGCGATGCTGTCACGGTTGCGTTGTGGGTGTACGGAGGCATACCTCCGGATCAAATCATCTGCAAGGGCAGCGGCGGTGGGGCCTGGTGGGCCTCGTACAGCTTCCGCATAGACGACAACGCCAGTTATGTCCGACAGATAAACTTTCGTGGGCGTATCGGCACTAACGCCGACGCTCTAAATTCGAGCAGCCCTATCCCGCAGGATGAGTGGACACACATCGCGATAACGTTCGACATCAGTGCCTCCGGAAACAACCAGAAGATATACGTCAACGGGCAATTGGATGCCGAGAGCCGATCGGAAAACCCACTCAGCACTAACACCGACGATCTGCTCATAGGCGCCGATGCCTATGGGGACACCAGATGGCATTGGCAGGGAATGCTCGATGACGTCCGCATCTTCAACGAGGCTCTGCCGGAGGGACAGATTCAGGCTATTATGCAAGGTGGTGGTATAGAATATCCATTTGCCTTTCGCCCCAGCCCTGCTGATGGCGCAATGCATTTTGATACGTGGGTGAACCTTGGCTGGAGACCTGGAGATTCCGCCGTTTCACACGATGTGTATATCGGCGAAAATTTTGACGATGTAAACGAAGGCGCTGCCGAGACGTTCCAAGGCAACCAGACAGCGACGTTTCTTGTCGCCGGCTTTCCCGGATTTCCTTATCCGGATGGCCTTGTTCCGGGCACGACTTACTACTGGCGAATCGATGAGGTCAATGACACCGAGCCGAACAGTCCCTGGAAAGGCGATGTCTGGAGCTTTATGATTCCACCCAAGACCGCATACTTTCCCGACCCGGCTGATGCTGCCGAGCAGGTAAACCCGGATGCAGACCTTAGCTGGACGGGAGGTTTCGGGGCAAAATTGCACACCGTATATTTCGGCGAGAATTTTGACGATGTCAACAATGCTGCCGGAGGTCTTCCTCAGGGAGCTGCAACCTATACTCCCGGCACACTTAAATTGGCTCAGACTTACTACTGGCGTGTCGATGAGTTTGATGCCATCGAGACATATAAAGGCGACATCTGGAGCTTTACCACTCAGGGTGCCGTCGGGAACCCGAACCCGGCTAATGGCGCTGTGGATGTAAAGCAGACACAAATTCTTAGCTGGTCGCCGGGAGTCTATGCTGATTCGCATCAGCTATACTTCGGCACTGATAAAGATGCCGTGAAAAATGCCGTTACCAGCTCACAGGAGTATAAAGGCACCGGAGACCTTGGTTCTGAGAGCTATGACCCCGGAAAACTTGAATGGGATGCCACTTACTACTGGCGGATTGATGAGGTCAATAACACCAACCCAGACAGCCCATGGACAGGCATCCTCTGGAGCTTTACAACAGCTAACTTCCTTGTTGTGGACGATTTTGAGGACTACGATGCCGGTGACAACCAGATATGGTTCGCATGGAAGGACGGGCTTGGCTATGGCACGCCGGGTACTGAACCCTACTCTCCCGGCAACGGGACCGGCTCAGCAGTAGGCGACGAAAGCACTCCTTCCTATACCGAGGAAACTATCGTTCACGGAGGCAATCAATCGATGCCTGTATTCTATGACAACAGCGTCTTAAAGTATTCAGAGGTGGAGAAGACGCTGACTTATCCGCGTGACTGGACCGAGAATGGTGTTAGCACATTAACAATTTGGTTTCGGGGCAATTCGGATAACGCTGCTGAGACTTTATATGTTGCTCTCAACGGCAATGCGATCGTTACTAATGATAATCTTGATGCAGCACAGGTAACTACCTGGACGGAATGGACTATCGACCTGCAGGCGTTTGCAGACCAGGGCGTGAACCTTGCCAATGTCAATACGATTGCCCTTGGTCTTGGTAACAAGAAGAATCCGGTAGCCGGTGGTTCAGGTACGATGTACTTTGACGATATTCGTCTGTATCCTCCGCCACAGTAAGCCGGAATTTAAATGGTAATTGGTTGCGAGGTTGACCCCGTTAGATAGCTTCGTATTTTTCATATCTAACGAAGTTGATATAGCGAATTCGTGTCAATTGTACCTGCCTGCACCCATGTGCTTTCTGCCGAAAGGCATCCTGCGGATTGCGAAAGCAAGAACGGGGGTATCGCAGGCACAGGTGCGGTTACGCAAGTGCAGGTAATTCGGGGCTTATATCGAATGATTCGGTATAGGCCCCATTTGTTTTTCATAAGCATTAATATTGACCCATTGTTCTCTTCTGTTGCTCGGCTTGGGTAGAGTAATCCTTTGTATTTAGCCCATCAATTTATTGATTGGTTTATGCTACGCCAGGAATACTTTCCTCTTCCCCACCTGCTTGCCCTCGATGCCGGAACGGGCCGGCAAAAATGGCAGGGCAAACTCGGCGGTAGCGCTCCATGGTGGGCATCTGTCACGGCCGCGGATGACAAGCTCTACTGCATTAGCGAAGCCGCCGAGGCTGTCGTTCTTGCCGCCGATGATGGCCGGTTCAAGATCCTTTCACGAATCGATATCGAAGACAAGCCCATCCAGGCGTCAATCACCATCGCTGACGGCCGGTTGTTCATTCGCACCGCCAACACACTATTCCGCATCGCCAATTAGAGCAGCTTGTTGGCGCAAATGCGAGAAAGGCTATCAGCTTTAAATTTATAACGCCTCAAAGGCCAGTTACAGGACGTACCCGTCTTGAGGGGTATCATACAGCCTATTTTCCGCACGAAAAAAACAAACTAATTCTTTGATTGTTAGTGTAACACTTAGTATACAGTATATATAAGTATCTCGGGTCAACAAAGGTCGATAGTGGGAAAAATAATATAGCAGATATGCACGGTAACCAGCTTTTACAAAGGGCAACAGACTGGTGGTATAGGTAGGGAGGTAAAGCGATGGCTGCTTCCAAGAAAAATAGGAGAGAATTTATTGAAGAAGCCCAGATGTCGCAATCGCATCTTGAAAAACTTAGGCGTGGCAAGGCCATGCATAAACAGGTGGAGGATGTGATTAAAGAAAGCAAAGAACATGCAAAAATCTTTGCATCATATCAGCAATCCATCTCGGAATTGCGTGAGTTTTATGTAAGAGAAGCCAGTTATGAACAGATGCTTCAAAAGACAGTGGATTTATTCGTTAAGAATTTCGGTTATTACATGACCTGGTATGGTGAGTTACAATCGGATGAGAAGGTAATTATTCCCAACGTATGGGCTGGAAAATACGAAGAATATCTGAATGGATTGCGGCTTGAGCTTGATGACAGCAAAGATGCTAAATGTGCTATGAGTCTTGCGATTGTAAACAAAGAACCTTTTGGGTATGCCGATCTTGAGCACGATAAAGATTTCGAAAAATGGCGTCCATTAGCCCTTAAATATGGATATCGTTCGAACCAGGCGATTCCGCTCATTATAAATGGCAAAAGTGTTGGAGCGTTTTTGGTTTATAGTACCCGCCCCCGGGCCTTTAGTGAGGATCTGATTCAGTATCTTGTGGGAATAGCGAATGAACTTGCCACGATTGTTGAAAACATCACCGGGCGCAAGAAGGCTGGGGAGGCGTATCGCACGCTGGTGGACCATTCGCTGCAGGGGCTTGTAATCTTCCAGGATGGGCGTGTTGTCTTTGCCAACCAAACTATGACCGAGATCACCGGTTACGCTCTGGACGAGATGCTGGCCGCGTCTTCCCAACAAGTGCAAACACGTGTGCATCCAGAGCATCGGACGCTCGTTTGGAGCCGACACCAAGAACGGCTCAGGGGCAAACGCTTGCCCGAGCGTTATGAGCTTCGTGGAATTCGCAAGGATGGAACAATATGTTGGTTGGAGATACATGCCAGTCGGATTGAGTACCAAGGCAAGCCTGCCGTACAGGCTGCCTGTGTCGACGTCACCGAGCGAAAGAAGACAGAAGAGGCGTTGAGAGAGAGTGAGGAGAAATACCGTTCAATTTTCAATACGGCTGCCGGTCTCATAACATCGGTGGACAGAAATGGGATCATTTTAGATTGCAATGCAAGGATTAAGGACCTTCTCGGCTATGAGAAGGATGAGGTTGCAGGACAGTCTATAGCAAAGATTTTCCATCCAGATTATATGCAACAGGCGAGGGCCTGCCTCAATAAAATATTAGTTGATGGTTTTGCCCACCACAAAGAATTCAAGATGGCCAGAAAAGACAACGAGATAATCGACGTTGAAATAAATGCTGCCGGAGTAAAAGATAAAGAAGGGAAATATGTGGGGGGCATATGTATCATTCAAGACATAACCGAGCGCAAGAGGGCGGAAGAGGCACTACAGAAACGGACAGAAGAGCTAACAATCATGAACGAAATGGCGATAGAACTGGCAGCTGCATCTTCCACGGCCGACATTTATAAACTTGTCTGCGAGAAGTTGAAAAGTATTACCGGGGCCCTCTTTACAGGCATAACAAGTTACGATGCCCAGAGGCAAGAGCTTAAGGTAGAACATATTTCCACAGATAGTAAATTTATTATCACAGCAAATAAGATACTCGGCCGGAAAGTCAAAGAGCTCCGAATTCCTCTGGAGCCTCGCTATATCCAGGAGATGCTATCGGAGAAAGCAAAGAAGCTGGAAGGGCTAAACGAACTGATATTCGGTACTATTCCGAGAGCCGTGGTCAACACTCTCAAAAGAGCTCTTAAAATTGGTGATGTATATGGATTGGTTCTACACTACGGTGGCAAAATTATAGGTACGATCGCGGTTTTGATGCCGCAACAAAAGCCTTTACTTTCAATTGAGATGCTTGAAGCTTTCGCCAACCTGGTTGCTACTTCTCTGAAGCGTATGAAGGCAGAGGAGGAGCGGATAGCGGCAGTGCAGGAAAGAGCGGCTGTTGTTGACGCAATGTCTGATTCAGTTATTGTTGTTAATCCGGATGGGCGGATAATCTCCTGCAACCCCGCTCACTTAAAGATGTTCCGTCGTAGTTCTGCAAACGAAATCTTAGGAAGAAACTTTAGTGAATTAAGAGAAGTCTTTTGTGACCCGGATGAAGATATTCCGAAGATGTTAGGAGTGTTTAGGTCGATAGTTCAAAACGGTATTTCCAAACCTGTTGAGGTTAGAGTTCGAAGGGCAGACGGAGAAGAGCTGACGGTTAGTGCTTCAGTGAGTTTACAAAGAGACGCGATAGGCAATCCTCTGAATGTTGTAGCGATCTTGAGGGATATCACACCACAGAAGCAATTGCAGGAGATGGAGAGAGAAGCAGCAGTAACGAAGATGGCAGTAGAGATGATTGAAGGGATGCTTGAGGGAGTTACGATTATAGACCTTGATGGGACAATTCGCCAGGTCAACAGCGAGTTTGAGAGAGGTTCGGGATATAAAAAGGAAGAGGTAATTGGAAAAACAGCAATCGAGCTTGGAATCATCTCCCAAAAAGATAATCGAAGGATTGAGAAGGAAATTATTCCGAAATTGATGAATGAAGGCCTTGTTCGAAACATTGAGACGGTTGTTATGAGTAGGGACGGGACAAGATTTCCTGCTTTAATGAACTGGAGTTTAATGAAGGATGCCCAAGGCAATCCAAAAAGTATCATTGTTACGGCAACAGACATCACTGAGCTCAAGCGGGCGGAAGAACAACTTCGAGAGTATCAACAGCAGCTCCAGTCGATGGCTTCGGAATTATCGTTAACCGAAGAGCGTGAAAGACGAAGCATTGCCACAGGATTGCATGACCGCATCGTACAACCCTTGGTATTCGCAAAAATGAAATTAGATGAATTGGAGTCTTCAACGACATCGGCTGATTCCGGCAAACACCTGGAAGAAATTAGCAACATGCTTGATCAGGTTATTGAGGAGACACAAACCTTGACTTACAATTTGGGCTCTCCTACTCTGTATGAGTTAGGTTTAGAGTCAGCCATAGAGGAGTGGCTTAGCGAAGAGATAGAGCAAAAACATAACATCTCAACCTTTTTTGAATCTGATGTTGCTCCCGAACCATTGAGTGAGGATATCAGCGGCTTTCTTTTTAGGAGCGTGCGAGAACTACTGGTCAATGCAGTTAAGCACGGCAAGGCACAAAATATCAAAGTTTCACTCCAATGGAAAGAGAACAAAATAAGAATCTGTGTTGATGATGACGGAGTTGGATTCGAATTATCGGAGGCAGGCGCCTCCAGAGACAAAAAAGGCGGCTATGGGCTTTTCAGTATAAAAGAACACTTGAGCCACATTGGAGGATATATTGACATTAAATCGAAACCGAAACATGGGACACAAGTTGTCTTAGTAGCGCCGTCAAAGGCAAAACCTATGGAAAGATGAGGTTGATATGAGCATAAGAATTCTATTGGCAGATGACCATGAAATTGTACGATATGGTCTGCGATGCTTAATTGAAGAGCAACCTGATATGGAGGTAGTCGGCGATGCGGTGAATGGAC
Organism: uncultured Pirellulales bacterium; assembly: GCA_964444135.1. Classification (GTDB taxonomy): domain Bacteria; phylum Planctomycetota; class Phycisphaerae; order Sedimentisphaerales; family Anaerobacaceae; genus NIOZ-UU13. The sequence continues at coordinate 22,561 of CAYUFX010000029.1, forward strand.
GTATGGCGACCAACTTGACCTGCGAGCTAAGACCGGATGTTGTCGTTATGGACATTTCCATGCCGGATATGAATGGTATTGAGGCCACACGAAGAATCCGCAAAGAAATCCCGGACACTAAAGTTATCGTCCTGTCAATGCATCATAAAAGACAATTTGTAATAGATATGCTCAAAGCCGGTGTTTCGGGTTATATATTGAAAACGAAGGTTCATGACGACCTGATTCGGGCAATTAAAGCTGCTGTTGCGAACGAAGTATATTTGAGTTCTAAGATAACGGGAATCATTGCCCATGATTTCACAAGTAATTTGTCGATATCAGACAAGTCAGATTCTGCTGTTTTGACCCCCCGTGAGCGGGAGGTGCTCCAACTGATATCAGAAGGGAAAAGCACCAAAGAAAGTGCATTGCACTTAAATGTAAGTATAAAAACGATCGAATCAACTCGGCGTCAAATTATGCAAAAATTAGATATTCACAATGTAGCTGATCTCACCAAGTATGCGATTAACGAAGGCATAACCTCACTTGACTTTTAACCATTGTTTATCGGTATTCCATATCATCATTGACTCTCTAATCTGGCCTTCATCCAGAACCATTTACTCTGCTAAGAAGCAAACTGCTGTATCAGTATTGAAAAACGCATCTAAGAGATAGAGAGTTAGCCAGGCTGCTCGTGCGTTGTGTCCTCTTACCACATTATCAGTGTATGTGTATTCAATTTTGTTATAGATTCCATGTTTTTCGCACCCCGAATACAGAGATTCCCTGATACACTTACGCTTTCCGCATTCCGATACATATTTTATTACTAAGCAAAACTATATATTCATTTTCCGGGCATACGGCTCATTAAAAATGCGGGAAGCAGGAGCTGCTAACATTCTTTGTCTAAAAACAAGTGGGATAAATGAAAGAAATAATCATAATCGCTGGTGAGAACAGGTTTAAAGTCGCCTGGCTAAGACAATGCTTAAAAGAAGAACATCACAGATCAATCCTTTGTGAAACAGTAGAGGAAATTATCGAAGAATTGGAGACCCTGCCAACTTGCGGAGTGTATGTTCCATTAGTGCTTATTGAGTCGGAAATATTGAAAAACATCAGCGATGAACTTGTTAACCAGTTAAGTAAGTGTGCACCGGAGGTTCCTTTTATGATGCTCGATGAGGAGGATTCGCCGGAGACAATTGAGTATATATGCGCACACCGAGTGAAATTTGAGCGGGAAGGAAATCCGTTAACTAAGGTGCTCGAAGGAGCTGGTATTGAGCTAACCTGTGCCCCTGCCAGCAACAAGCAGGGCCGAGAGATGGATAAATGATGGGTGATAAAGAAAAGAAGTAGGGAGATACTGTGATATGGATACATACTTGTTGCCAACCATATAATAACTCGGAACGGTATGTGAGCGGGCCGAATTAAACTCTTTCTTTCCTCCACTTCTCGGCCTGCTTTTTTTATGCCTCAATACTCTATAGGGTCCGCCAAAGGCGGATTGCCAACACCCACGCAACCTTCTTGTCTTAATTTGCCAATAAAGGCTTGCGTTACCACGAATGAGTGTGTTATAATTACGGCAGACAATTATACGAGCACGAGTCCCATCATGTCTGGTCCGCCATTGGCGGATCGGTTTGGAAGGACATTTATTGAAAGAGAAGGGGAATTGATATGTGCAAACGATACGGCTTTACGCTAATAGAACTTTTGGTAGTCATTGCCATTATCGCCCTGTTATTGGCGATATTGATGCCCTCGCTGCAGCGGGTAAAGAAACAGGCACAGTCTGTTGCCTGTATGTCAAACATCAAACAATGGTCATACTGTTGGCATATGTATCTCGAGGACTCCGGGGGAAAGTTTCCAAGCGGTGCCGGAGCCTCCGGAGACTGGCCTGAAAAATTGCGACCGTATTACAAGGACCGGGGGGCATTGACATTGTGTCCGTCAGCAAAAAAACCTTACACCGAGGGAGGCAAGGTCCCTTTCGGAGCCTGGCGATGGAGAACGGAAGGAGGAGGATGGACAGACTTTGAGAGCAAACCCGGTGACGATTACGGCAGTTACGGCCTGGATGAATGGCTCGGCGATAGACCTGAAGACAACTATTGGAAAACTCGAGAGCAAAAAAAGGCAAACAATATACCGATGTTTTTTGACTGTGTATTCATAGATACCTGGCCAAGTCACACACAAGGCCCTCCGGAGGTCGATGGCATTGTTGTACTACCAAACGAAATGCATTTAGTTTGCATCAACAGGCACAAGGGCGCCATAAATGCCGTTTTTCTGGATCTTAATGTGAGAAAGGTCGGTCTGAAGGAGCTTTGGACCTTCAATTGGCACCGCAACTTTGATATTCAGGGTCCCTGGACTACAGCAGGCGGCGTTCAATCGTCCGACTGGCCTCAATGGATGAGAACCTTTAAGGACTATTAGTGAAAAGACGCAGGGCAGGCACGGCTCGGCTGAGCTTGCCGAAGTCTGCCCACCTTTTCTTTGGTGGTGTGCAGTCCTTAGGGCTAACAGGCATATCAGGGTGGAGGATGTACGAGAGCTGAGAAGCTCAATTTTGAATCACTTGCAAGATTTCCCGCCTAACGTTATAATGCACAATGACAACTTCTGCCGAACTTATCCACCGTATACGAATTATCAGAACCCCGCCCATCGGATAGGCGGGGTTCAATGTGAGGGAGTACGTGATATGAGAAGCAAGTGTAAAACACATCGTATTCTTGAGGTCGCTTTGCTGATTTTTTGTCTGGCTTGTTTTCCTCAAGAGAATTTATATGCAAACGAGGAAAGCAAATACCTCGACGCCGTGCGCACGTTTGCTTACAACGTCCTCAAGTACGGCCGCGACACCTATGGACCCAAACATACACTGTTATTTGTCAATGGATTGAATATCCATACGCATGACCTGGTTGATATAACCATCCATTTGTATTAATCTCAAGACGGAGGTACTGAACATGAATAGGTTATGGTTATTCTGCTGCGTCTTATCACTGATTTACCCACTGACGTATATCGGTCAAGATAAGGCGAAAGGGTGTACGATAGGTGTGGTTTCTGGCAAAGCCACAGCGGACGGCCGGCCATTATTATGGAGGAATAGAGACGGCTGGGGTAGGGATTATGAGTTGGCCTATTTCAAGAATGGCCGTTTCAAGCATCTGTCTACAGCCTATCCGGGCTATTCACAAGCGATTATTGGGGCTGCAGTAAACGAATTTGGTTTTTGCATCGTTGAGGCGGCTGCCTTCGACCTGGAAGATAAATCCGGGAGGATTCCCGGGATCAAGAACATCTTGAGTCTGGCTCTTCGACAATGCGTGACTGTGGACGATTTTGAGAGCCTCCTTAAGCAGACCAATATCTCGGGCCGGACCACACAAGGAAACATCGGTATCATAGACGCCTTTGGTGGGGCCGCCATCTTTGAAATCGGCAGTTCTTTTTACACCCGATTTGATGCCACTAATCCGCAAGTGGCACCCCAAGGCTATGTTATCCGGACTAACTTCGCCATTACGGGAGGCGGTGATATCGGAAGAGCAAGATACGACCGTGCCAACCAGCTTTGGAAACAGGCTGTCGAAAAGGACCAACTCGATTACCGATACGTGCTCAGAAAAGTGTGCCGCGATTTATCCGATTCGGAAGAAATTTCTTATACACAGCCTGAGATGGAGATAACGGAAGACAATGCCCTTAAAGTCCTGAATAATCAAAATTCCATCAGCCGTCCCGGCACAACGAACGTGGCTCTATTTCATGGCGTTAAGCCGGATGAAAATCCCTCGTTGACAACCTTTTGGGTTATATTAGGCGGACCGATTTTTTCTGTTGCTGTACCCAGTTGGGTAATCGCTGAATCAACAGCACCGGAGTTGGATGGACAGGAATTTAGCCCCATTTGTTTAACAGCCAACGACTTGTACTTGGCGAACTACGTCACAAACAACAAGCGGAAACTTCTATTGAATCCCGAGATGCTTCCAGATATCTGGGCTTTGACCTATCCGGCTGAAGACCGGATTTTCGACCAAACCGAGAGCATTATGGCTCAATGGCGTCAGGACTATCCCACTGCTCAAGAAGTAGCCTCGTTTCATCGGTCAATGGCCTCTGAGGCCATGGGGGCTCTCGAAGAGGTGACTGGGATGCTAATGCGAAAAGGTGGGCCAACTGCAAACCTCCGCATTGCTCTACACATGAGAAGTGTCGAGAAAGCAAAGGCTTTTATTGAAGGATGCGCTAATATCAATGTGTCGGATGGTCACGGCTATACTCCTTTGCATTATGCCGTTCAAAATAACTTGAAGGAAATTGTGCAACTGCTTATTTCCAAGAATGCGGACGTGAATGCCAAAAACCGCTCAGGTCAAACGCCACTTGATGTCGCTATTCAGCAAAATCACAAAAACATCATGGAACTACTGACGGCTAATGGTGCTAAATCCTCATCCATATTTACAGCAGCGGCCATAGGAGATCCATTCAGAGTCAAAGCATTTCTTGCAGAAGGCGTCAATATCAATGCAAAAGGTCCACGGGGTCGAACAGCGTTGCACATAGCAGCCAGTGAAGGCCACAAGGAAGTCGTTGAATTACTTCTTGAAAATGGTACCAAAGTAAATGCAGGGGACAACATGAACCGGACAGCCGCAGAATTGGCCATGAACCGCGGTCATACCGAGATTGCTGAACTGCTAATCTTTAAAGGTGCCGATGTTTCTCCTCTGCATTTTGCTCTTTACATGAAAGACGAGGCCAAAGCAAAGAGTCTGATTGAGGCTGGCGCTGATGTCAACAAACGGACACCGTATGGTACTACCCCTATACATAGGGCGGTGAGTGCAGGTTTCACTGGTCTCGCTGAACTTCTCATCGCCAAAGGCGCTGATGTCAACGCTAAAGACAATTGGAACTGGACGCCCCTTCACGATGCAGCCTACGATGGCAACAAGGACATAGTTGAGTTGCTGATTGCCAAAGGAGCTGATGTTACTGCAAGAGATGGGGATAGTCGGACCCCATTGTGGTATGCTCAAGATGAGGGCCATACCGAAATTGTCGAACTGCTGCGCAAGCACGAGGCTGAGGAATAGTTTAGATGGAGCAGAGGTAAAAGTCTAAATTGACCCGCTACTGACCGTCCTCAATTTGCCTGGAAAATATGCAACGGCCGGCCTCTTGACTCGACAAACGGCCCAAAATTTCGATTTTGCTTTCCCATTTATGCGAGTCGATTCCCGTTGATAAACTCACGCCCTCCGCAGGATGCCTATCGGCAGAACCCCATAATTTACACAACCATCTCTGTATGAATCGCAGTACTCTCATATTAGAAACCTCCTGTCTTTTCGTGCCGCCTATCTCGGCTGCATAATTCTGATACAGCCGTTTTACAAAGCTCTATATATAAAAGGCAGCAACTTGACGGTTGGTAACGCGATGTATAGCGGTCCATTCTTTCACTTCTTCATTGTAGGCGATTTAGACCGAAGAATTTCTTGCTGCCCAGGGGAAAATAAAGTAGAATATTGTTTGAACTTGTCCGTAACGCAGGCAAAAAACGGGGGGCTGAAATCTTAGGAGGACATATAGAATGGCTGAGCATATATCGAAACAGCGTACCAAAGTTCCATCCTCCGAAGTGGAACTTCTACGAAGAATGGGCGGCTCGACACGCAGGCAGTTCCTTAAACAGTTCGGGCTTGGTATGGCTGGAGGAATGGCGGCACCTTTTTTAGGGGATGCACAGTCGGTATTGGCGTCAGAAACGATTGATCGCAAGGTGAAGTACCGAGTTCTCGGTAAGACCGGCCTGCGCATCTCCGAAATCGGAATCGGAGGCCATAGCTGGGCATACAAGCGGGTTCCCGATGGCCAGGGTGGATATCGCAGGCCGACTATTGACGAGGCCGTCCGGATGATTGCCGCGGCGATGGACATGGGAGTGAATTTTCTTGATTCCTGCACAGCGCTGGAAGAATCCAGTGTACCCGGCGAGGCGCTCAAAAGGCTGAAAGCGCGAGATAAAGTCATCGTCTCCATCCGCGTTTCCCACAAAATGAAGGGCATCGAAGCCGACAAACAGGAGATATACAAGTGGACTGAGGAGCGCCTGAAGCTGTGGCAAACCGACTATGTTGACCTCTGCCTGCTCTGCAATACCGAGGACGACACCCCACAGTCCGGCTACTGGGACATGTCCTATTCAATCGAAGCGCTCGACAAGCTAAAACAGCAGGGAAGGATTCGATTTACCGGATTCGGCTGCCACTTCACGCCCGAACTGTTCTTAGAGGCGTTTGAGAAGTTTGGTGACTACTTCGACACTTGCTCAATACCCTACAATGTGCGGCATCGCGCTGCGGAAAAGCTGCTGCCGGCGGCCAAGAAAAAAGGATTAGGAGTGATTACCATCAAGCCCTTCGTTCGTGGTGCTCTCTTGGAAAATCGCGACCTTAAAGGCGATGATGCCGGCCTGCCCCGTGACTTGATTGCCTTTGTGCTGGAGAACAAACTGGTTGACATCTGCACATGCGGTGTCCACACCCTCGACCAGGTCCGAGAGAACCTCAGCGCCTCATGGACGAAACTCTCACAAGACCGACGCGAACGACTCAAGGAACTTGCTTGCACCTGCATCACCGATGACGACTACGCCTGGCTGGAACAGGGTTGGCGATGTGCGTAGGGACCCCGCTTCGCGGGAACCCAGCGCACGTCTTTAGCCCGGAAAATATGGAATAATCCTGCCGGTTCGGCTGATGTACTCGCGGTATTCTTCTCCGAAGTGCTCGAGCATCATCTGTTCTTCTTTCGGGGCCCGGACAAGATACGTCGGTATAAAACTGACCAGAAATATCCAGCCTGCGAGCCAGTTCTCCAACAACAGTCCCTGTGCAATTGCCCAAAGCAGGTGTGCCGCATACATCGGATGTCGCACATAGTGATATACGCCGGCCGTTATGAGTGAGTGTTCCTGCTTGATTTGTAGTGTCGCCGTCCAATTGCGGCCGAGGTCGGCGTGTGACCTCCATAACAACAAAAGGGCAAAGGCAAAAACCACTGTCCCAACCCAGCCTAACCATCCTGGCAGGTCATAATTCGCAAAGTCCAGCCACGGCGAAAACAGATAGAACAAAGGTAGGACCATACCTACACCCGCAGCGCTAATTAGAATAATATCCACCGCGCTCTTGCGTTTGTCGTCGCTTTTGTTGCCTCTGCATCCGACCGTATATACCTTGCGAATAACTGAGCCTACGATAAAACCCACAAGAAAAATAACTTCGAAGATATTATCGAACCCAAACAATATTATCTCCTTTGCCGAACGCTATTATTTGATTAAATTTCCATATTCCGGTCCAATCTAAACATCTTCCCAGTCTTATTCAATAAAATGAACCTGTTTAGCTACCTAAGACAGCCATCAATATACCGGCAATGGCGACACCTGCTGTTGGCAGCAGCAATTTAAAGATGATTTTGAGCAGCGAAGTTTGGAAATAACTCGCTGAGAGGGCCAGGCAGAGGTGTACGGGTGTGAGCCAAAGGCCGAAAAGCAATCCGGAAAAGGCCAATCCTTCCAGCCCCATCCTGGCCTCGGAACCGGTGCCGATAAAGGCGATAAGGAACGGATAGGTAATCGCTACGGTCGGCATAGTTACTCCTGTCGTGAAGCAGACCAGCATCGGCAGGCCGAACAGCAGTAAATGCGGCGGCACATGGGCGCTTGTGAGAAATTCTACGACGCTGCCGATGGCGCCGCTGGTCTCAAGATTGAGCTTAAAAAACAGCGCGCCGAAAATAAGCAGGACCATGTCCGGCTCGCGGGCCGCCTTGAAGACGGACAACCATCGCTTAAAAGGAAATTTGTGTATCATCAGCAATCCGACAATGGCCAAAAAGACACCGATCGCAGGCGGCAGGTCAAAGGCGATATATAAAACTGCGGTAAACGCGATAGGCCAAAAAGCGTGCAGGAAGTCACGCAGGTTATGGCTTATATGGCGCTTGACCTGCCGGTGTTCGGGACGTTTCGGCGGAATACCGAACATTAGAAGGACAATAATACCCCCCACGATACCCGCACCGGATAACACAATATGGTAGCAAAAGAGAGTAAGTGCTGAGATACCAAGCAGGCTTTGAATAAAAGGCACCACCGGAAAAAGAGGCCAAACCGGTTCTAATTGATGCCGGAACAGGAAGTTAATGGCGGCCAGCCGGCTGCGCTCGACCCCGATTTTATCACCGGCCTCGCGAACCATCGGTGCCGAGAGCATGATGCCGCCAGGCGTGGGCAGCATTCCCATCATCAGCGGTATCAATGCTAACGCAAACCTGCGACTTTTGAACAGACCCTGCATCGCGGGTACCAGCCGTTGAGAAAGGCCTATCTCTTCCATCGCCGAACCGATGACATTGACCAGCAGCAGCAGGGCGGTCAACGACACGAAAAGATAACCCGTGGTTCGCGTCAACGGCTGGCTTTGCCATTCCCCAATCAATGTCCGCCCGACGTCCCAAGGCCAAACACCCAACAGCAGCGCCGACAGACAGGCCGAAATCACCATCGCTAAGCCGATTTTGACTTTCAGCCGAAGCAGCGTTACCAGCACAGCCAATGATATTATTATGGATATAAATGCGTACATGGCGGCCTATATTAACAATACTAATTTGAAAAGGCAGGTTTTTTGTGGAAGAACTCGCTAAATAATAGGCCCCCAATTTTATTTGGTGGTTATATAATTATCAATTCAAAAGGGCCTATACCGAATAAGTCGGCACGGGCCCTGAATTTATTTCAATCTGCTATATCAACCCCGTCCCGTCTGCAACGGGCGGGGTCAACCGCGTCTCCATATCTTGCTTCGCCAGCCCCCGCGTCTCCCGACGCGAGTCGGGGCGGCGGGCAATCCGAAGTCCACAGGATGCCTTGCGGCAGAAGCAATGGGGGCCGGCCAAATTCCGGCTTACGGTGCCGGTAGATACAGTCGAATATCATCGAAGTACATCGTACCTGAACCACCGGCCTGCGGATTGTTCTTATTGCCAAGACCAAGGGCAATCGTATCGACATTGGCAAGGTTCACGCCCTGGTCTGCGAATGCCTGCAGGTCAATATTCCATTGGGTCCAGGTGGCTATCTGTGTTGCATTAGGATTATCGTGATTGACCACAGCGCTGCCATTGAGAGCAACATACAACGTCTCGGCAGCATTATCCGAATCGCCTCTAAACCAAATCGTCAGCCTGTTGACACCTTTCTCCGTCCAGTCACGCGGATAAGTCAGCGTCAAAGTTGCCTCAGAGTACCCAACACTGTTGTCGTAGAAATACGGCATTGACTGGATGCCGCCGTGAACAATCCTTTGCTCGGCATAAGGAGGAAGCTCATTACCAACGAGAGCTCCATTTGTCGGGATTTCATAACCGTCCAGCCACGCTTCAAATATCCTGTTGCTCTGGGGGTCAGGGGGGTCAATGTCGTTGTAGGACTCAAAATCGTCCACGATAAGGAAGTTGGCGGTTGTAAAGCTCCAGAGGATGCCTGGCCATGGACTGTCGGGATTGACGTCATTGACCTCATCAATACGCCAGTAGTACGTGCTGTCCCACTCAAGCATTCCGGGGTCATAGCTCTCAGCACCAAGGTCCCTGGTGCCTTTATACTCCGGCGAGCCGGTATCGGCATTTTTCACGGCATCTTTATCTGTTCCGAAATAGACCTCATGCGAAGCAGCAAAGACACTCGGCGAGAAGGTAATAATCTGTGTCTGCTTTACATCCACAGCGCCATTAGCCGGGTTCGGGCTCCCGACGGCGCCCTCAGTAGTAAAGCTCCAGACGTCGCCTTTATATGTCTCGATGGCGTCAAACTCATCGACCCGCCAGTAGTAAGTCTTGGCCAATTTAAGTGTGCCGGGGTCATAGGTTGCAACTCCCCGGGGAAGTCCACCGGTTGCATTGCTTACATCATCAAAATTGTCGCCGAAGTACACGGTGTGCAATTTCGCACCGAAACCTCCCGTCCAGCTAAGCTTCGCATCCAGGCCTACCTGCTCGGCAGCATCAGCCGGATTGGGATTGTATGCAGTCTTGGGAGGAATACCAAAGCTCCAGACAGGACCTTTCCACGGACTATTCGGGTCGGCCTCATTGACCTCGTCAATTCGCCAATAGTAGGTTGTGCCTGGAACAAGACCGTCCGGATAAGGGAATCCGGGAAAGCCGGCAACAAAAAATGTTGTGGCCTGGTTGCCTCGGAACGTGTCGCCGATGCCATCGTTCACGTCGTCAAAATTATCTCCCAGGTATACATTGTGTGAGACGGCAAAATCTCCCGCTCGCCACGAAAGATTAATCCACGTATCCTCATGTAGGGCGCCGTCTTTCGGATCCGGACGCCGCGCGGACGGTTGGTCGCCTAATCCTATCACACTGTTTACCCAGTTGCCGATGAACTCAGCACAGGTCAAACCTCTGTCGTCTATCCAGACATTAGCAGCCTGGTTTATAAAAGCGACGTAAGCGCCAGTCTCTGTGTTGTGAATAACAACAGGATCAGCCTGTGCTTCTGCGGCTGCATCATCTGTGCCACCCGTAGATGCGAATATCGCAGCAACTTCCCAGGGGTCTTGAACAGCAGCCAGAGCAATTGGTCTATAAGTTATGGCGGGGTCATTGAGACTGGGTAGATATTCCTTACCTGTCGGTGTCACCGTCAGCGAAGTACCATCAGCGGATACGATGATACCAGAAGAAAGGTCAAGGATGTTCGCGGCACCAGCTCCGCCGTTATCAGATTGTCGAGAGCCACCTTCATACGAGCAGTATGCGAACCAGTCGCCGACATTTATAATCATGTTTCCGCCATCGAGCCACTCTTCAGCACGCGAGCCATCCGGACTAACGTTTGGGAATTGATAGAGGACACTCGGAGTGCATCCGTTAAGCCAGATAATGTCCATTTTACCATCATTCATTCTCTCATCTACCCATGCACCAAATTCATCAAACTGGGTGTCATCGAACTGCTGGATATCCTTGAACAGACTTCCAGTTTCGGCAATTATCGTTTCAACATCTGCGAACTGCGATTCATCATACCAGCCATCGGTGTTCCATTGCCCGACGTAGAACGCTATGTCAGAAGCCATAGCCATCGTGCAAAATGCAAATGTGACTACGAATACCAACACTATATTTTTCATTTTTTTTCCTCCTAATTTTAACTGAAAACTGATAGGAAATTTCGCTCCGGCCACACACCAAAGCAACCGATCATGATTTTTCGACTTCGTTTTCGATTCACTTGATCCGCATCTGCTCGGATCAATTCTTTACGGCATGACATAACCTCCTTCCTTCAAAAATCCAATATTAGGTGCTAATAAAATGTAAAGCTCTTCAGCACGAAACACGAAGTTCTAATTACAACTCTGTACTTTATACATTATAGTCTTCCCAAAAAGCTAATTCAATAAAAAAAGCTGGAATTTGGCACACTTAGACATAGCTATATTCATTTAACCAATATTATTTACACCAAATCAGGCATTTTTCCCATCAAGGAAAATCTTTTGATACGTATCCCGATACAAATAAAAAGCCCCGCTCAGGGCGGGGCTAAGGTGTTAATACAAAAGGGCTTGTGAATATTTCTATTTTTCGGACAATTTTAGAGGGACAAAAATTGTGTAGCGCCCCCGCTTAACCAACAGCAGAGCGCCACCTTCTTTCCTGGCCTTTTTTATTGCCTCGTTAAATTCTCTTGTATTCCTGACTTTCTGTTGATTGACTTCTTTAATCAGCGCCCCTGGTGCTATACCCTTCTCTTGAGCCTGTGTGCCGCTCTCAACCTCTTTGACGACGACTCCGCTTTGGCCTTCATAGCCGTAACGCTCTGCCATTTCAGAAGTCAGGTCTTCTACGGTAAAACCTAATTCAGTGATAGTCTCCGGCGATAATTCACCAGTAATCTCTTCCGTCGGTGGACGCTTGCCAAGTTTAACGGTAAGAGCTTTTCGTTTTCCATCCCGCCATACGACTAATTGAATCTGACTACCGGGTTTGAGCATTGCTATTTGGTTGCGAAAGGCGTCTCTTGATTCTACCGGCTCGCCGTTAAGCTCAAGCACAACGTCATTGTGTTTTAGCCCGGCCTTTTCGGCAGCGGAATCTTCAATGACCTCAGAAATAAGGGCTCCTTTGGCATTTTTCTCTAAGCCAAAAAACGGGGCTGTTTCATCAGTCAGGTCCATAATACCGACACCGAGCCAACCCCTCTCCACCGTTCCGCCTTTAACAAGCTGTTCATAAGCGTGTTTGGCCATATTTATGGGTATTGCAAAGCCGATTCCTATATTGCCTGTAGAGCCGGCAATGGCGGTGTTAATACCAACCACTTTTCCGTCAAGATTTATCAGGGGGCCGCCTGAATTGCCAAAATTTATCGCGGCATCGGTCTGAATAAAGTTTTCGAAATCAGCCAGACCGAAACCACTTCTACCTTTTGCGCTTACGATGCCGGCGGTAACGGTGTGGCTCAGGCCGAGCGGATTGCCAATGGCAAGGACCCATTCGCCGACTTCAAGGGCATCGGAGTCGGCCAATTCAAGGTAAGGGAGGTTTTTGTCATCAATTTTTACGACGGCTACATCGAAATCAGAGTCTGTTCCGATGATTTTGGCGGTAAACTTTCGGCCGTCTGTGAGCTCGATCTCAACTTTTTCAGCTCCCTCTACCATATGATTGTTCGTGAGGATATAGCCATCGGCAGAAATTATAAAGCCGGAGCCCTGGGCCGTTCGCGGCTCGCGGTATTGGCGTGGTTGTTGGCGCTGACGTGGAGAACGGCGGCGAAAGAAAAAGTCGAAAGGGTCAGAAAACGGCTCACCAAACGGCCAATCCTGCAATGATGGGTACTCCCGTGTGATGGTCCTTTCGGACTTCAGCGAGACTACGGCCGGTGAGGCCTTCTCGGCAATAGAAGCAAAGGCTTTACCCATCTGGCGCAGGGTGGCAATGCTGTCCGGAACCTGCGCAAAGACCGATAAGGGGCCGATAAACAGCAGTAATAAAATGGTTGAAATCACAATATAACGTCCCGCTGCCCCGACTTGCGTCGGGCGACACAGGGGCCAGGAGCGAGTTTTGTTCTCTTTGAAACTACTAATCTGCATTTTTAACCTCCAATTCCTAAGTTATACAAAACGGCACCAACAACTATTAATTCGACAACAATAGCACATAATTTAAACAAAATCTATACGATTTTATTGCCAATAAGTTCATAGTGCCAACGTTTTTCTCAGGCCGGGCAGCCACTTTTTGCAGGAAAGCTCCCAAAAATGTCATTGCGAGTACCCCTTCGGCTGCGCTCCCACATTCGCTAAAGCTACGGAGGCCAAGCAAGACAGTTTCGCTCAGTTTGGGTGTGGTGATAGTGAGAAGGAAACGCTAAAGTTTTGACGGCTATATAATGGTAACTGCTTACGTCCTTCAGGGAAAAGACAAACGGTACGTCGGTATAACCAATAATCTAATTCGGCGATTAGCCGAACACAAGTCAGGACACGCCAAAAGTGCACAAATCATCGGCCAATTTAAGCTTCTACATACGGAAGAATTTCCCAATTACAACTCTGCACGAAAAAGAGAAAAGTTTTTGAAGAGCGGGCAAGGCAGAGAGTTTCTTAATAGTTTATAAGCCGGCAAAAGGGCCCGCCTAAGGCGGGTAAAGCAAACCCACGAAGGGGCTTGTTCGCCGCAGGCGAATTCGAATCCCCTTGAGGCTATTCGCCAAATGCTGAAGTTCTGAGCCATCCGACTGTCTCGGCGCTTAAATTCGCATACCGGAGATAACCGCTTCAAATACCATAGTATCGTCAACGACTCCTTGTACACTTATTGTAACATGGGTGGTGTTTTTCCGGCGCTTGTATTTTGTAATATGCCCAAGCAGATATAATCTTTGCCCCGGCTCGACGATGGAACGGAACTTCGCCGTATCTATACCTGCAAAACCGATAAATCCCTTCTCTTCATAAACCTGCTTTGTAAAAAAGCTCGAAAGCTGGGCTGCCGCCTCGACCATTATTACCGCAGGCATCACTGGCCGACCCGGGATGTGGCCGCGAACCCAGAATTCGTCCTCTCTCACATCCTTATAGCCCAAAATCAAATGTTTTTCCTTATCATACCAAAGGATGCCGTCGAGCTGCTGCATCTCAAATCGCTGTGGATTTACTTTGCCAATTGCTTCTTTGTCAAAAACAGGATTTGCTTTAAGGTCTATTTGCGACAAATCAAACAATAAAGGAGGGGGCATTATTGACCTCGAAAAAAAACGCTCTGCGCTGCCATATTGCGTACTGTCTGCCAACTGTTCCTGCGCAATACTTCAATACGCACCACGCGCAACAAACGCAACACACGATGCGCAGCTGAATAAGCATAAAAATGCTTGGGGTGGCTTACTGGGCTGATCTGATTTCAAGAACGCGGTTGCGAACAACCTGAGCAGCCTGCTTTATTTTCTGCATTTGCTTGCGGACTCGCGTCCCCGCTGCCTTATTGCCACCTTCGGCTTTGCTGATATCAGCTTCAATTTCAGCAACATGTTGTTTCAGGTCTTCATACTCTTGCATTAAACTTTCCTCCACATCGAGGGTTTAGATTTCTATTTTCGGATTAAAATCGCTATTTTTGGGTTAAAATCGGTAAAAACTTAACGGCACATCACTATTTTGTCAAAGAAAAATGCCTTTTTTTTGTAAAAAAATCAATATTTATTTTCTCCCAATTTGATGAATTTTCCCCTCTTTTTTGGTGTTTATGAAGCTTACAATACTCTAAAGGCAGAATTACCGGCTTATCGGACTGCCAGTTTTTTGGTCAATTCCGCTACTCTCCGACCACGGCGCCGGCACTGCTGCTCAACTCTCTGGTCGGGCTTGCCAATGGAAACCGGCCCATAATGGTCACCATTCGGGTCGCCCTGGACTACCATACCGCTGATAAGCATCGCCTCTATTATGCCCATAATTGTGGTCTCATTGCCGCCGCCGATATTTGCCGAGCTGGTAAACGCCGCCCCCACTTTGCCGTCAAGCTGGCCGTGTCTGACTACCAAATCATCTACCAACTTCTTAATCGGCGCAGCCATCTGGCCATAGTATGTTGGTGAGCCGATTACTATCGCATCATAATCGAACACATCGTCGGCCTTTAAATCACTGACCGTCTTGCATTCGGTCGGCAAATCAGCCTCATTCATAGCCTTGGCTATTATCTGGGCCATCTCTTTCGTATTACCCGTTCTTGAGTAATATATAACAATTCCCTTTGCCATTTTTAATCCTTTCTATATCCATCTAAAATGCCAGAGGTTGAGATTGACATCCCATACTAATTGAGCTTTGGCTCATTCCTAATTATTGCGAGACTTAGCAGGCATCGCAATAACAATTTACCTCTTTATTCAGCGGGTTTATTTTTCCGGCTCAGTGGCGCAAGTACCCGAGTTTATCCGGCAGAGGCACGTTGTTGCCGAAGTTATCCTCGCCGTATCCGGATTCTGCTAATAGCTTGATATCAGCCAGGACTCGTTTGTCCCCAATAAACGTTGCGGTCAGGTTAGCGTCCACATCGATCTTACCCATTGCCAGCAGCCGGGCCATTTCGTCAATAACCTTCTCCAGCAGCGTCCCTTCCTTTCGGGTCGGCTCCTTCGGCAACTGCAGGGGTTGTTCATACAGGATTAGTTTACCTCGCTCGGCCAACGTCAGTACAACGCCCCGAACCACTGCATTTATGTCACCCTGGCCTACCTGTTCCTGGACAAGCTTAAGACGGACGATTTCTGAGGCCAGCCAGCGTCGTTTTTGCGCGTTTATCTTTTCGTTGGCGCGGAACAGCTCAAGCGGCGAGCAGGCATCGTAATTCTCCTCATCCATTTGCATCCGAACTTCGCTCCCATAGTGCAGGACAAGCTTGGAAATCAGCGTGGATGGGCGAACGTGGAAGCCGCGATACGGAGGAACAGATACCTCAATTTGGCCAACCTCGGCGTAACGCTTGAGCATTCTATGGCATAGATGTTCCGCACAGTCAATATACAAACTAATGTGGGTAACCGAATAGTTCATCAGTATCGCCAGCAGCTCCTCAGCTTTTACCAGCGGCTCAAAACGGGTCGGTGAATCACATAGCTCTTTATTCACGTGCCGTTCGTAATAGTGAGCAAACGATGTGGCCGTTTTCAGCAGATGAAAGACAACGCTTATATGGCCTCGCAGAATAGGCAAGTCCGTATCCAGCACTTCCGCTTCGGTGCCTGAGACGTATGTATCGTACAGTGACTGAAGATTGTGGAATCGAAGCTCGAGACTTCGCAGCTTTTCCTCACTAATTGAATTAAGGACGTATGAAGCGTAATCTTCAGGTTTGGCCCGGCTGGCAGCGCGAACATCTTTACTTTCAGCGGCCAGGTTCAAAAAGGCCGTGGCAAGTAAAGTTACTGTCTCCGAGACTGTTTCTATCCTGCGCATCCAGCAGTTGTGTGGCAGTCGGCCGGCAGGCAGCTCTTCGGTGTAAGACTTTTTAAACGAACTTTCTGATGGCACCGAAAGACCAAGCTGATCGGCCCTGGCAAGCATCTGCTCGGACGCACGAGAAAGCACATCTCCAGTAAACTCAATCGCTTCTTCTGTGTCCTTGACAAAATCCCGCTCAATCGGCAAAAGCCGATACGCGGGCAATGAGTGTTGAATGTGGAGCAGCTCGTAACTTACATCGGAAAAAAGCTTAAACGCCGCTGTCAGCGACCGGAACGAGCACCACCGGCAATTGTTGCCTGCATCATAAGCGTCAAGGAGCTCCTCAAGCTGCATAGATTGTGAAAGTAACTCACCCAGAAAAGGACGTATCAGGATTTTGTCTCGCGACTTGCACTGCGACAGATAACGGGCAAGCCCAAGCAATGTTCGGGCACGTTTTGTTATCAGCTTCTGAAAATCTTCATCAGCGATCGTTATTGAAGCCATATTTTATTTCTGTTCGCCCTTTTTCTTCAAGGGAATTATCTCCGGCTCATTGAAACTTTCGGGTATCTTAAATTCGAAGACCTTACCGTCTATTTTTTTATTGACCTTTGGCTTGATAAACTTTATCCGGTAAATATCCTCTTCGGTCGTGACAGCAACTACCTTTGCCGGCAGGCCTAATTTCTCATCAATCCAGAAATCGATATATATATAGTCATCCTTATAAACCGAATTCGGCTTAACTTTCAAATGTACTTGAATAAAATCTTCCGGCTCGGACTTTTTTTGCTCGACCAATGTTACCTCAAACTGTTTTTTCATATCTTCTATCTTGGTAAAACCAACCATCGGAAAATTCCTGCTGGCCAAATCAAAAACATCCACCGGCTTATTCGGCTCCTTCGCCTCGGCTAATTGATAATACTTTACTCCCTCGATTTCGTAGTCGATATGCACAAGCCACGTGCCTTTGAATTGGTGGCCGGGACGAGTAAGACCGGCGCCGTCGAGCACGATATATTGCTCGATGTATTTTTCTTCTTCCTCATCTTCTTGTTTAAGCGTTTGAAAATTCAGTCTCAGCTTCGATTTATTGCCAAGCTTGGCATAATACAAAATACCTTTCCGAAGCGTCTCTGATTCGAGCAACGGCTGAACGAACCCATATTCAATCTGCGCCTCGTAGGACGTAAGCTCCCGGGCTTTCTTATCCAACTGTTTTAAGACCGTATCAACCGTATTAACCTTTTCTTTTACCGGCTGCTTTGTATCTGAACTTTTCGGGCAGTCGGAAGCCCAATCCACCACAGGCGGACTCACCATCCATAACAAGATAAGGGCAGCTTTTATAATTATCTTTTTATTCATTATTCTGATTTCCTTTTTCTCTAAGCATTATTTTTTACTATCAATAATTTCAAGTATCCGGCTGATATCTTCAATACAAAAATCCGCATGTTCGGTAAACTCGTCGGCCTGATTGTGATTGGCCAGAAGCACCGCAACTGCACCTGCTGCCTTTGCACAGAGTAAATCAAAGAGGTAATCGCCCACCAGCAAAGTTTCTTCCGGCTTTACGCCGAACTGCCGACACAACTGCAAAACCCCGAAAGCATCGGGCTTGACCGGCCCATCTTCCCGGTCAATAACAGCATCGAATTTCAGCTTGTGCTTGCGAGCGATAGCAAGGGCATTACTTCGCTTGTTACGCGTCAATACCCCGATGTGAATCCCTGCTGAACGAAGGGCCGAAAGTGTCTGTTTCGCATTGGCATTGAGTTTAGATTCCATTACCGCTTTTTGCTCGTGATAATGGAGTATCTTCTCGGCATCCTGCCGCTGTTTAGCGGTCATCTTTTCCATCGATTCCAGAACAGGCCCGGAATCTCTGGCTAAGCCTATTTCTTCCCGAATGGCGTCAAAATCAAAATAAGGCTGGGTTATCGTGCCGTCCAAATCAAATATCACAGCTTTAATGGACATAATATTTGTATGTTATATCGTATATACCACCCAATAAATCATTGCGAGTCTGTCTGTGGCAGTAAGAACTTTCAAAAGCAGTCATTCAATATTCGGTATTCGGTGCTCAATGTTCGGACTACTTTACATTTTTCTGCAGTAATTCAATAAAATATCGGCCAGCCTGGCCTAAAATTTTACCCTTACGAAGAATTATTCCGGTAGGCCTGACAAATTTCTCATTTGAAAAGGTAATCGCCTTTATTGTTCCACTGCCTAATTCCTGAAGAATTGCGGTTTGAGGCAATATACTTACGCCCGAGTTTATTTCCACCGCTCGTTTAACCGTCTCGATGTTATCGAATTCCATCACCGGCCGGACAACAATATTATAACGCTCCAGAATATTGTCTATCCAAGCCCGCGTTGGAACACCTTTCTCAAATGCGACGAATCTTTCAAATTGCAGTTTGTGAATATCGACCTGCGATTCGTATGACAATGGATGTTTCGGGCTGCAGACCAGAACTAGCGGCTCTTCCTCAAAGTCATACACATCGAGTCTTTTGTCTCTTTTAGGAATAGCGACAAGGCCGATATCCACATCGCCCGATAAAACCAGCTCATAAATCCGGCTGGCACTAAAGTATTCAATATGGACATTAACGTCTTGATAGCTGACCATAAATTTCTTAACGTAGTCAGGCAGCGTATGCATCCCGATACTGAAAATCGCAGCGACGTTTATTCTGCTCACGGAGAATTTTTGCAAGCTGCTTAGCTCGTTCTTTAGCTGTTCATGTCTGTCAAGAATATCTTTTGAGGCCAGGTAAAGTAACTGGCCTGCCTTTGTAAGTTCAATAGGCCTTTTCTTACGGTTGATCAACTGGCACTTGTGTGCAAGCTCAAGTTGTGCAAGCTGCTGCGAGACCGCAGATTGACTTAGAAGATGTTTTTCAGCGGTTCTTGAGAAGCTTTGTAAATCTGCTAAATCACAGAATACCTTTAGCATCTCTATATGCATTATAAGCTGTCCTAATACTTTATATTACTATTAATGTCTTTTGCTACGCCGAACAAAATACTATATATATTATATTAGTTTATTTGCTGTTGGCAACACGATTGTGTGGTTATATTATTAGTTTAACTTATTGTAGTAGTTGTAAAAATAAAAAAATTGAGATTTTCGAAGGAGATTAGCCAGATGGCAAAAGAGGCTGTTATTCAGAGCGTTTACGAGCAGGTTCTCAAACGTAATCCCGGCGAGGTGGAATTCCACCAGGCGGTAAAGGAGGTTCTCGACTGTTTAGGACCTGTGCTGGAAAAACACCCTGAGTACATTGATGCCAAAATCCTTGATAGGATTGTCGAGCCGGAAAGACAAATTATATTCAGGGTACCCTGGCAGGATGATAGAGGCAATATCCATATTAACCGTGGATTCCGCTTTGAGTTCAACAGCGCACTCGGCCCATATAAGGGCGGCCTTAGATTCCATCCGACCGTTACTGCGAGTATCCTGAAGTTCCTCGGATTCGAGCAGGTCTTCAAGAATTCACTCACTACCTTGCCAATGGGCGGGGGTAAAGGCGGCTCAGACTTCGACCCCAAGGGCAAGAGCGACAATGAGGTTATGCGGTTCTGCCAGAGCTTTATGACCGAGCTTTTCCGCCATATCGGCCCTGACACCGACATACCGGCAGGGGACATCGGCGTCGGCGGTCGCGAAATCGGCTTTATGTTCGGCCAATACAAACGTCTTTGCAACGAGTTTGCTGGTGTTTTCACCGGCAAAGGACTCAACTGGGGTGGCTCACTCATTCGTCCCGAGGCCACCGGGTACGGTTGTGTGTACTTTTCCCAGGAAATGCTAAAGACCCGCGACGATAGCTTCGAGGGCAAGGTCTGTACCATCTCCGGGTCCGGAAACGCAGCCCAGTACACTGTAGAAAAACTCAATCAGCTCGGTGCAAAGGTTGTCAGCCTTTCGGACTCCAACGGTACAATCTATGACCCTGACGGTATTGACGATGAAAAACTCGCCTTTGTTCTGGACCTGAAAAACGTACGACGCGGGCGTATCAGGGAATACGCCGAGAAGTATAGCGTCGAATATCTTGATGGTAAACGGCCCTGGGGCATTAAGTGCGACTGTGCCTTCCCATGTGCAACGCAGAATGAGATTGACGGCGAGGATGCGAAAACACTGCTCAAGAACGGCTGCACGCTTGTCGCAGAGGGAGCCAATATGCCAAGCACACCTGAGGCTATCGACCAGTACCTCGATAAAAAGATACTGTACGGTCCCGCCAAGGCCGCAAACGCAGGTGGCGTTGCCACCTCCGGTTTGGAGATGTCGCAAAACTCCATGCGGCTTTCCTGGACACGCGAAGAGGTTGACCAGCAACTGCAAAACATTATGATTGCCATCCACAATCAGTGCTTCGAGGCCGCCCAAGAGTATGGTCAGCCGGGCAACCTGGTAATGGGGGCAAACATTGCAGGCTTTATCAAAGTCGCTGATGCAATGCTCGACCAGGGATTAATATAATGAACACTCGTCTTATGAGTGTCAAAAAGGCGCTCGCTTCGGCGAACGCCTTTTTTATTGCGTAATCCTCACGACTCCGTTACAATTCCCCCCGATGGAAAAAGACGTGGACATTGATAAAGTTGTTCGCCAGCATCTTGAGATGGAGCAGTTTTTTTCCGGGTTTGCTCTCAAGAGTAAAGCCGGAGCAACTGAACCACAACAGCAGGAGGACAATCCTGTCCCGAGCGAAGCCGAGGGAATGGCCGACCCCGAGAAAGCTGCCGAGCTTGAAAAAGTCGCTGAGGAAGTTCACCAATGCCGCAAGTGCGGCCTCGGGTCGCTGCGAACAAACGCAGTCCCCGGCGAGGGCAATCCGAACGCCCGCATAATGTTCGTCGGCGAAGGACCCGGAGCTGACGAAGATGCACAAGGCAGACCTTTTGTCGGAAGAGCAGGCCAGCTATTGGATAAGGTAATCAAAGCTTGCGGCCTTAAACGAAGCGATGTCTTTATAGGCAACATCCTAAAGTGTCGTCCGCCGGAGAATCGCGACCCTCGCGCCGACGAGATAATAAATTGCCTGCCCTATCTTCAAAGACAGATTGAGATAATAGAACCTGAAATCATCGTAGCTCTGGGTGCACACGCAGCCAGGACGCTTCTAAACACTACCAAGTCGATAGGTCAATTACGCGGCCAATTCCACGAGTACTACGCCGGCCTCGGCAGACCGCCTATAAAGCTTATGGCCACATATCATACCGCCTATCTGCTGCGAAACTACTCACAGGAAAACCGCAGAAGGGTCTGGGAGGATATGAAAAAGGTCCTCACCGAGCTCGACCTGCCAATTCCGGAACAGGCGAAGGGATGATTTCGCCCAAGTTTTGAAGACAGCAGATACCAGATATAAGCTAAGAACCGATATTCTTTCACATGTGATTAGCGGAGGTCTCATCTCCGAAAGCATGCCTTTTTCAAAGGCCGCAGCAATCTCATCCTTAATCCAGGACAATGAATCACTTCCGTGAGCTTTCCGCATCCACTAACTCAAGCCCGGCAGGATAGTAGTACTTTTCGTTAATGAAAAGTACTACTGCTTTGTAAAAGATGATTTGCTGGGTTGTCATTCCACACCCATTCGGCTCTGCTCAGGGCAGGTTTTGATGTGGAATCCAGGATTATCGAGAGGTTGGATTCCTGCTTGCGGGTCTGTTGAAAAAGTCGAGATTGCTTCGTCATTACATTCCTCGCAATGACGCAAAGTGCGTTTTCAGGTCATTGCTAGCGATTCGAAGAATCGCGCGGCAATCTCAAAACGTTCATTTTGAACTTTGGCAACAGGCCCTTTCGCAGGAATGAAAATCGTCAATTGAGTAGTGGCGGAATAGTAGTACTTTTCGTTAACGAAAAGTACTACAGGCTTGGAAAAGTATGACAGCTTTTTTTACAACCGGGAAATCCTGCCACACCGGAGAAATGGCGAATTTATCTCGTATTATATTTGACTTTCCGCACCGTTTCTGGTATTGTGTGCATCTAAGATATTAGTGCGAGGGATTAAACTAATTCGAGCTTTTGCGCGAAAGGAGCTGAATATTAGAGGAAAAACTATTTCTTCGAGATTCTTAACCACCGGCAGTCTTATGCTGTTGCATTTGGCGATAATGTTAATTGCGTTCGGCTGCAAGGAAAAAAGCGAGGAACAAACAAAGCAGTTTGTATTCGATCTGGACGAAGTTTCCGTCTTCGATGTGGGCGAGGTATTCCAGGATTTTCTTAGAGGTCAGAGCACTTCTTGCAACAATCTGCCCCACAGGCTGGTTAAGTATCACGCGTTTAAATCAGAAAAGCCACTCTACGGCAGAATCAGCTTCGCTGGGAGGTCCGCAGAATTTCATGCTCCAGCCGGATACCATTTCGCGCTTGACGAATCTTCAGGAACAGGCAAGGGATACGACTGCCTCTATTTTGACCTTAACCGTGACCTCGACCTGACGAATGACACGCCACTGGCATCTCAGCAGAACCCACCCAAAGGGGCGCTACTGAGGCATCCGTCCATTGAAGAGTATGTCTGTTTCGAGAGTTTTGAGATAACTTTTGACTTTGGTCCCGGCCAGCGTGCCATCGAAACTATGCCGCGATTGACGATTCGCCAAGGTGGACATTCCGAATTGAGCTTTATAGCCACAAAGGTGCGCAAGGGCCAGATCAATATTGGTGGAGCCGGGTATTACGCCTTGCTTGGATATATTTATTCTGTCGGCGGGCCGTTTGATCAGCCGGGCACGGCTTTTTATTTGATTCCGAAAAAGGATCCCCAGCATAACACAATCTGGCGGGGTGCAAACAAGCTGAGGGCGATGCATAAAATTGGAGGAACATATTATCGCTTTTCTGTTACACCGACAGGTGACAAATTGTTTGTTCAGCCCTATGACGGCGATTTTGGTACGTTCGAGGTTGGTGCCGGGGGACGCGAAATTTATCCGGAGATGGCCGTGCAGGGTTCGCTGTGCTCCGAAGATATGGTTGTGGCTGTCGGAGGAGAATTGAAATATGGCAGGCTGAAGTCGGTTAAAAGCTGCCGGTTACCCGTCGGGGATTATTTGCCCGGAACCCTGACGATAACGTTTGGCCTTTTGCGTATAACAATTTCAAGGAACTATCGCTCAGATGGCAAACTACGCGACAGGGGCGAGAGCCCTATATTCTATGGCATTAAAATTCGCAAGGATAAGCCGTTTGTCCTCGACTTCTCCAACAACCCGGAAATGATGTTTGTTTCACCGTCAAAAGGTCATCGGGTCAAACTGGGAGGGCAATTGCGGGTGGAAGCTGACCTGATAGATCCAAAACTGGATATTATAATCCGGCGCCTCGAAGACATTACGCGAAAGCAGAAAAAAGAATACATTACTTCCAACGGTCAAAAACGCACCTCTAAACAACTCATGTCTCTCGAACCAAAGGTGCTTATCACACGTGCCAACGGCGAAAAGGTCGCCGAGGGCGTGATGCCCTTCGGACAACCCGGCACCCACGGGTACTCGTGGCGAGTGCCAAATGACCTTAAACTCAACGGAAACGAAGAGACCTTCAACGTGCAGGTACAGTACGATACGCTGGAGCTTTACGGCAAAGTAACCGCCACACGACAATTCGTGATTTATCGGGATTAATGGAACGGCAAACGATTTTGTGCGTGCTTACGGATAAAGTCGATGCCCACAACTACAATGCAGTCTGATACCAACCGGTTAGCTTGGCGGGCAAAACCCAAATCCGAAGACATCCAAAAACAAGCCTTTTGTCTGAGAAATCCTTAAACAGCAAGGGCTTACGAAAAAAATATTTTCATATACCTCTGTGTAATAGATGTTTACGTCCATTTTGGCTTTTTGGTAATTGGGTTTGTTTTGCATAAAAAGGAGCTGATTTGTAGAGGGTTCTCGACAGATGTAGAGGTGCCTGATAGGCACGTAAATAACTGCTGCCTTATAGGCAGGTAAGTAATTCGATCGGAAAGCGACAATCGCCGGATGCCAGTAGTTCATAGTTATTCACCATTCAATAACGATGCTTTTTGGCGTGTATCTGCTGATACGAAAACGTGCGGTTCTCCGCTATATCTAGCGCCTGAGGGCGGTTTATGTTAGCCTGCTGGCTAACAGGTGGGCATTTTAACATATTTTCAAATAAGAGTCAACAAAAAACGGCCAAAAATGCACTTTTTTTGCCACCTTTTAACAAATGAGATGCTGGCTGCGGATAGTCAAATGACTACGAGCTTTTTCATGCTCCGGCCGGTGAAAGGTTGGAAAAC
>CAYUFX010000030.1:0-46996 GCA_964444135.1 uncultured Pirellulales bacterium
CGCTGAGATCGCCGCCAGATTCAACGTCCCACTGTTTCTGGTACATGCCATTTGCGAACTCCAGAATTTGGACGAAAACCTTCCGAGATATTGGCAACAAGAAACACAGTTGCGCACAAAGCTGCGAGATAAATTCGACCGCATTAAAACATCCGTCCGTGAGACGCTGGCCGAGACGCCTCGTGCCAGCTCCATTGTCGAGAATCTCAACAGTCGCCTGCGGAATTACTTCTTTCTGCGGCGACATATCGGCGACGAGTATCTACATCTGCTACGTTTCTTTCTCAACCACCGCCGATTCCAGCGTAGCGAACGACCTGAACGCGCTGGCAAAAGTCCGGCAGAACTATTGAATGGCCAGCCCTATCCTCACTGGCTGGAACTGCTTGGCTTCCGTGGGTTTCAGCAAAACTGATTCCCATCAGTCTTGCTACCGCAATCATTCCGAATGTCCAGCAATGGTATTACCTCCCTCACTACCGTTACCCCAAATCAGCCGTTTTTGAACCAGGCCCAAAATCTCATAAAAATATGGGGAATGTTCGTCTAAAGATTCTGCTTGGCGAAAAGCTGGCAAATTTGATATAAATAGAATTGATTAGATGTGTGGATTTTGCTCTTCCGGCGAGCGAATTGCTGGTAATTTTACAGTTATTAGCTTAGCTGAAAGGCCAAGGAACGAAGTACATTGTTTCAATAAAGAGCTTTGTACTCCGAAAGTGAAGTTTATACATTTCGACCGATGGCTCATATTGGGCTTTTGCCTGTCTCGGCGTGGCCGAGCCACGACGGAAAGGAAGGAGGAAGTGGCAAGCCGTAAGAAATTTGCGATTTTCATTTTTTTCTGCTCAATCGGCCATCGATATATAGCACGTGCACTATTGTCGGAAAAGCTCGGTGTTTTACAAAATTAGGAGGTATACTTATGAAAACGGTAGTTATGGCAGTCATTCTAATTCAAGCTAATATCGTATTCGCTCAGCCCGTGGACGAGCACACATTGGCGTACTGGAAAATTGATGAAGGCAGCGGGGACTTTGTTGAGGATTCTTCATCGTACGGTAACCGCGGTACTGTCGAAAACGCAGTGTGGGTAACAGATGCAATGACCGGAGGAGCGGCTTTGGAATTCAACGGGCAAAACTCCCAGGTCGTTGTGGATGACAGCCCGAGCCTGCACCCGCAGACAGGTGACATCACGGTAGGAGCCTGGATTAAGGTGTTTTCCAATCCTAAGGGCTGGAGCAACGGTGGAGCGATTGTATTTAAGGCCAATGCCTATCAATGGGTGGTTAACACCAACGGTGCCCTGTGGCTCGGCATCTGGGGAGCGCGTCTCGAGTCTATAGGGAGCTACGATTTCGAAGAGCACCTGGACGAGTGGCATCATGTCGCGACGACGTTCGACAGTGCCACTGAGAGAGCACAGATTTACGTGGATGGCGAGCTCAATATCGAGGGAGACGTGGCCGCAACGATCGACCAAACCGCTGACGTGCTCTACCTCGGCTACAAGGCTGATGGTGGTGGACGTTTCCACGGAATCATTGATGAGGTGCGTATTTCAGACATTGTGCGCACACAGGATGAGATTAAGGCACTCTAACAAAACCTAATAATTGAGTCGTAGTTTAGCCGATATAACATCCGGAGGCAATGATAACCTGATGTTATGGAGGACAGTATTATGGCTAAGCCACTACTCTCTGATGAACTATGGGAACAAATAAAACCACATATTCCGCCAGAACCACCCAAGCCCAAGGGTGGTCGCCCCCGCATCCCAGACCGTGCCTGTCTAACCGGCATTCTCTTTGTGCTCAAAACGGGCACGCCTTGGGAATATCTGCCACGGGAAAATGGGTTGCGGCAGCGGTATGACCTGCTGGCGACGCCTGCGAGATTGGCAGATTGCCGGCGTATGGCAGAGAATATGGCACGCATTATTGAACAAGTTGGGCATTGCCGATACCATCGACTGGTCCGTTGCGGCCATGGACAGTTGTTCTGTCCGAGCACTTTTTGGGGGGCGAAAACAGGCCCAAATCCCACGGATCGAGGCAAAAACGGCTCGAAACGCCATTTGATAGTTGACGGCCGAGGCATACCACTGGCTATTGAACACACAGGTGCCAACGTTCATGATTCTGAAATGGCTATTCCATTGGTCGAGGGCATTCCACCTATTAAGCAATCGCGGGGACGTCCACGAAAACGACCGGACAATGTCTTTGCAGATCGTGCTTATGATGCTGAGGAAAAAATCCGTCAACCGTTGCGGCAGCATAATGTGACGCCACAAATTGCAAAGCGTAATACAGAGCATGGCAGCGGCCTTGGCAAATTCCGTTACGTTGTCTAGGCTGCGTTTGATTGGCTGTTCAATCAAAGGCGTTTGCGTGTTCGTTATGAAAAACGTGACGATATTCATCAAGCGTTCCTGATAATTGGTTGCCTTTTAATATGTTGGCGAAAAATCATAGAGTTTTGTTAGAGTGCCTAAGGCTTCTATGTTGGGGGCAGCGGGCTACCCTCCTGCGCGAGGCCCTGACCCGGAAGATGGTTCCCTGCTCGAGAGCACATGGGTCAATCTCTCCTGGAAGGCCGGAGATTTTGCGGTCTCGCACGATGTATATTTGGTCGAGAATTTCGACGACGTAAACGACGAGGCCGAAGGCGTGTTCCAGGGTAATCAAGCCGGGACGTTTCTTGTTGTCGGCTTTCCCGGATTTCCTTTCCCGGACGGTCTTGTTCCGGGCACAACCTATTATTGGCGAATCGATGAGGTCAATGATGCGGACCCGAATAGTCCGTGGAGAGGTGATGTCTGGAGCTTCTGGATTCCCCCCAGGGGGGCGTACAATCCCCAGCCAGCCGATGGCCAAACAGTCACAGACACTGAGACAGATCTCAGTTGGTCCGCCGACTGGAGCCCGGTGATGTATGTCGTGCAATTTGGGACGGACGCCGATCAGGTGACCAATGCACCCGCAGGCTTTGGTCCTCCGCTGATGGAGACCGGTTTTGATCCTGGTCTGCTGGAGCCCGGCACAACCTACTACTGGCGAGCCGATGTGTTCTACGGCACGTGGGTTACGGGCCCGGTCTGGAGCTTCTCGGTATCGGCGCCCGAGTAGGTAAAGTTGTAAATAGCTTACAGAACTGACGTTGAACTGATTGGACTGCTCATCCAGAAGGGACATCGTACTTTTCGAGGATGGGAAGGTTGATTTGTATCAATTGTACCTGCTGTTACGCAAGTGCAGACAATTAGGGGCTTATACAGAATGATTCGGTATAAGCCCCTTTTTACTTTTGCCTTTTCTCTGTGCCTCCTGTCTTTCGTCATCCAACTTTATCTCACTTCCTGCCGAGCCGTGGCTTTCGCACGGCTGGTAGGCACTTTAACTTACTTTAGCTCACTCAGAAAGATGTCTTTTGTTACTCGAAGCGCACAGTCACTTGTCCCTTTTCCTTACTAAGTAACACTTGCTTCTGCTCTGCCCCGCACGTCACGGCATACTTGCCGTAGAACGCACGAACCCGGCATTGCCCGTTCGCGTCTGCTTTACCCTCCCAGTTGGTCCACCATTGTTTGAAGACCAGGTCGCGATACGCTTCGGCTGCCGGCGTGGGCGTCCAATCCCGACGATAGAGAGAGGACTGCCGAATCCAGTTCGCACCCTCCCAGAAACCCCACATAAGAACCCCCTCGACCGCCGGATGCGAGAAGCAGATGCGATAGTAGTCCGTCAAGGCTTTCGCTTTGGCCTGCTCCTGCTCCGCCGTCAGCTTCAAGTCTCGCCGTCGCAGAAATGCCGAGCGCTGGCCGGGCATATTGAACTCGGTCACCCGAATCGGCAGACCTATCTTGGCAAGCTCGTTGAAGGCATGATGTAAGGCCTCCGGGTCAAAGGACTCTCCGTGCAGATGCCCCTGCACACCGATTCCAGCGAGGGGCACGCCTTGTTCGAGCAGCCCGCGAATGTGTTTGATGTAATCCTCCAGCCGGTTGCCGGTTAGGACATCATAATCGTTCACGAAAAGCCTGGCGTTGGGGTCCGCCTCTTTGAACCAGTTTGCCATCTCCTTGGTAATGCCGGGCCCGAGGCGGTCCGCGTAATAGTTGGCGTGCATCATCTCGTTGTTGAGGTCATATTCAGCAAATCGCCCCCGGTAGCGGCGAGCGATGGTCGTCGCACGGTTTTTTAGGGTCTCGCGCAGAGCATCGTTGTCCAACTGCTTCAACCAGTTTTGGACTCGCCCCGGTATGCCCCAGAACACGCAATGCCCTCGTAATGGAATCTCATGTTTGTCGGTCCACGTGAGTATCGCGTCCACAACGCCATAATTCACGTCTCCGCGTCGGCGCTCCATGTCATGCCATTTCAGCGCATTTTCGGTAACGGCCGCATTGAAGTTACTCAGAAACGTTTCCTCGTACCGGCTCTGGTCTTCTGCGCTCAAGCGCCCGCTGAATGCCCCCGAAGACAAAGCAGCCCCGAACCAGAACTCATGGCGTAACTGTTCGACGTGCACCTGGGCTGCCGGCTTGGCCCTTACGACCAGCTCACCCATTCGATGTTGCCGAATCCTTGCCTCTATCGCCGCCGCCCTAAGCTCACCTGATAACTCCTCACCGAAGACCGCACCAGCCCAGTCGAAAAAGCACGCTAACACAACCAAAATTGTATATCGCTTCATTGCCACGTCCCTTCAAAAAACTCATTGCCAACACTATACTCTTTAAGGACCTGTTTATCAATAAAATCATTGCAGGGTGCAATCAAAAGCATGATAGTCTATAAATTATAAGCATATAAAAAAAGCCCCTGCTTTTATAACAAGCGAGATTTGAGGAGGGAGCAGGGGCATTGTCCAAATGACAGTATGATTATAGACCTTTTCGTCAGCAAGGTCAAGAGCAAACAAAAGAAATGAAGATTATGAAAAAGTGCCCCTGCTGCATCCGGGGAGGATGAAAACAGGGGCGGCGTTCAATCAACAAAATGATTATACACCTTCTGTTAGTAATGTCAAGGGCATTTTCCAGAAAAAATGCAGAAAAAATTCTTATGATACTCATCAAGACGATCTTCGTCTTTGAGATGGCCTGTGAAGCATTTTAAATTGAAAGCTAAGGGGTGTTTTGTGAGATTCTGTGTTCCTCTTGCTTTTATAGTAAATATTTCTTATGTTTTAATAGGTGAATATAAGTTTTTGGCGCGCTTTGAGAGTTTAGTATTTATTATTAGGGAGTGAAATCCTAACGGGATTAATCTCTCAAAAGCTTGGCGGTACCTCACATATCGTCTCAATGATGTTTGTGCGAATATCTTCCTGTATGATGGGATTGATATGGTTGCTACGATTGTTCCTATAAAAACGTAAAAAACTTGATGGTGTAATATGAATAGAAAAAAAACCAAAAATCAAATAAAAGATCTAAAAAATGATTTAAAAGCAGCCAATCGAGCAAGTCATGTCCGACTTTTCAAGCTTGCTTTGGTTTTAGTCATTATTTTAATGGTCGCTGCTTTTATATATCCAAGTCCGATAAGAGGCAAATTGAGGCATTGGGCAAAGCAGACTTTTAGCATTCCCTTCTCACCACAATCGCACCCAGCCAAATAGAAATGCCCCCGCGGTGCGGATGGAGAGGAAATAACAGCGAGATACCGGCAGGTGCTTGATGAAGACATTTTTTGCACCGCCTGTTAGTTTCTGTAACGTCTCGCATCTAATGTGATTATAAGCCTGAAAGCCATCAAATCAAAGGAAAAATTTTTATCTTTCGATTTTTTCCTCTTGCCACCCCCGAGCGCACAAAAAAACCTCCCACCTTCAGAGAAAAGTTTGGAAAAAAAGAGGGCCGGGGCGGCAAGAGAAAGTTATGTATAATTATCGACCTTTTTTTAGTGAAATTAAGGCAAAAGAAATGATGATTATGAAAAAGTGCCCCTGCTGCATCCGGGGAGGATGAAAACAGGGGCGTTAGAGATTTCCGTATAATTATTATAAACCTTTCGTCAGAGAAGTCAAGGGCATTTGCAAAAATATTTTACCCCTCAAGACGAGCTTCGCAGAGCTGGGCTTTTATCCTTCGTAGTAGCCGTGGTCTGAGAGTGCTTTTGCTACATTCGTAATTTTATATTTTGGTATTTTGAATTTCGGCCAGCCGGTGGCAGCCACTGAATGAGTGAAGCGAATGAAGTGGATGGGAAAAATCGTAATTCTTAAGGCGTGTGTCATTCCCGCAGAAGCGGGAATCCAGAATGTCTGAGTCTTTTCGTTTTGAGAATTTGTATTTTTGAACATTCGATATTGTTTAGAATTTAGGATTTAGTGCTTAGAATTTCCTCGGCTTTAGCTACCTTCGAGCATAAATTTTCACCCAAATCCGAAAACTCGCGCTTGACCTCGGCCCGAAGTTTGCATATTCTGCTCATTAACGGAAGAAGCATCAGAAACTTCTTATACAAATATACTGTATAATCATTGTTATTCTGTATGAGAAATACAATTACATGTGGAAAGGTAATAGCATGAAAGTTCTTCCTGTTAGAAGATACTTCTTGTGGGCGATCCTTGCTGTTGTAATAATAATCATAATCTACAGAATAGGGTTCCATAGGCCCGTCCCTGGCTTCAACGAAGAAGCTATAAGAAAACTAATGACCAAATGACTCTACACATTATATTCTCTACTTGAGCGGCTATATGTCGTATGGAAGAAGCAACCGTAGGTTAGGGGCTTGCCCCACCATTTTTCTTGCCCCGCACGAATTAGGCCTGTAAATTGGTGCGGGGTCCTCCGGGCGGGTGTGCAAAATAATGAAAATCCACCCAAATCCCAAAACTCGCGCTTGACATCGGACCACAGTTTGCATATTCTGCTCATTAACGGAATAAGCATCGGGGATTTCTTATACAGGCCGAAACTTCTCTGTGTTTTTCGTTTTATACAAACTGTATAATTATTGTTAGGAATACAGAAAGGGACCAAGGTATAAATATGGAAACAATTGGCGAAAGGATAGTCACCATAGCTCTTGAGTTACTCAGGGATCGGCCGGACGGGATTCGCTATTCTGATCTGGTGCGCATGGTGTCGGAGTCCGATAACACGTTAAAGCTCAACACATACATGGTAACGTCTGGGATCTGGACCAGAAGCAATCGGACAAGGTTTATAAGCCCTCCCGCGGATTGTTTAGACTGATGGAATTCCGGGAGGAAGGTACAGAGCAACTTCAAGAGAAACTCCTTCCGAAGCCACCGAAGAAGATAAAGGAGGAAGATTTTTACAAATCATTTGCGGACTACTTGCAGAACGACTTAGAAGAGTGCACAAATGCGATTCCCCTTGGCGGAAATAAGTTTCGGGATAAGTGGGGTACCCCGGACGTTATCGGGAAGCGTGAGTCGAAGCGAAGCGACATTATTCAGGCACCGGTCGAAATAGTCTCGGCGGAGATAAAGACGGATGCCGTACAGTTAATAACGGCATTTGGGCAGGCCTGTTCGTATAGGCTCTTCAGCCACAAGTCGTATTTGGTGATTCCCGAACTCTCTCCTCAGGACGAGGTTGCTCGACTTGACTCGCTCTGCGCTGTATTCGGTATAGGGCTCATTCTCTTTGATTCAGCCAAGCCACAGGACCCACGGTTCAGTATACGTATGCGAGCCATAAAACATGAACCGGATATGTTCTACGTCAACAAGTACATGCGGTTTATAGAAGCCGAGATGTTCTCATGACGGGACGAAAGGTACGAAAGGACCTAATTCGTTGAAACCCAAGAGGTTACACGAGTATTGAAGAAGTAACGAGAACTTCTTATACAGAAAGAAACTTCTCTGTGTTTCCCATTTTATACAGACCGTACAATCATTGTTAGATGCAGGAGAAATTAGATGATGGACCTACTGAACGCTCTCGTCCCGACGCTGTTGATAATCGTAGGCGGCATCATCACATGGTTTCTCAAGTCCAAAGTGGAGGAACTCAGGGCCGCAGAGGAAAACCTACGAGAAACGCGGACGAAGACCTACTGGGAAATTTTGGAGCCCTACATCACCCTTTTCTCGGACACATCTGAGAAAGCAAGGGCGGGCGTGATCAAGATGATTACCTCACCCCAATACAGAAAGACCGCATTTCAACTCTGCTTGCTCGGTTCGGACGAAGTTGTCCGTGCCTACAATGCAATGTTGCAACACACGTACGAAGCAGAGCGGACTGGAAACTAAGATGCGCAAGAGCTGATGCGACTCTGGGGCGCCCTTCTGATCGAAATCCGCAAGAGCCTTGGAAACAAGAAGACAAAACTGAAGGAAGTCGACATGCTCCGTGGGATGATCAAAGATATCGACAACTTTCTGAAATGAGAGGACACGACAAAGCACTGCCCGCTATTGTCGTGTAGCCGCGCCAAAGCGTGAGTACAGACGTTGGGGAAAAGAATATATGATCGACTACATAATCACAAAGCTGGAAGGCGTCCTTGATAGATACCATCAATGGAGCATTGAGGAGCGAGAGGTAGCAGACAATGCTCTGCGCTCAATATCCAATGCACTGACAGAGACGCGTCTATACTACCGGGACATTGAAGGAGGCATACCAAAAAACAAAGACAGAGAACGCCAATTGGTGTTACTTTGGAGTGCAGCGGCTATTCCCGTCCGTCATATTGATCCGGAACTCGCCGGCATATGCCAGGACAAATCAGATTACTGGCTCAATCCCGAGAACTGGGATGATCAGCGAATCATAGAGACTGGAATACCCCTCGAAAACGTGAACAATAGATTCAAAAAACTTTTGAAGAAAACACGAAGAAAATAGTGCCCAATAATCGCCTTCACCTTACGTTTTGCCCGCCGCGTGCAAAACGAAGGTGAGGCCTGGCGTTCCAGTGAAAACTGAGCAACTTGTGCCACGGGTAGAAGCCCTCATCAAACCGGCATCCGATACAACTATTTGTGTTCAATTTAGAAGTTATTATTAAAGTATTCCGGCTTGCCGTCGTCACTATCATAGCCTGTCGATTCTTTGGTCTCGGCGTCAATTCTGACTCGCTTGATGCTCTCAGCCTTTTTTGTATTGCTGTCAACAGTAACCAGAATTGCGTTCATTTTCACATCGCCCGTCGCTATTTCAAACGGAAACGGCATCTGTGTTCTAAACGACTTTAAGACGTTCTCCACGCCTCGGCCGAGCACCGAATCGTGTGCTCCGGTCATCCCGATATCCGTAATATACGCGGCGCCTTTGGGCATGATTCTTTCATCGGCTGTCACCACGTGGGTGTGAGTGCCGAAGCACAAGCTTACCCTGCCGTCAAGATGATAGCCCATCGCGATTTTTTCACTTGTGGCCTCGGCGTGAAAGTCAACGATTATAACCTCGGCCTTGGGCCCAAGCTGTGGCAGGATTCTATCAATAGCATTATAAGGGCAGTCGGCCCCTTTCATAAAAAGACGCCCTATCAGAGCGACCACCCCAACGGTCGGCCCTTTAGCGGTTGTATAAACTGCGACCCCCCTGCCGGCTGCGTGCTCGGAAAGATTTGCCGGCCGAACAATATTCTCGGTTGTTTCTAATGTTTTGATTATATCTCGTTTGCGGTAAGCATGGTCGCCCAAAGTAATCAGATTTACGCCGTACCGCAGCAGCTTGTTATAGATTTGTGGTGTCAGGCCGGAGCCGCCGGCTGCGTTTTCAGCGTTAGCTATTACGCAGTCAATCTCAAGCTCTCTAACCAGCCGCTTTAGCTTATCGGCAACAATACGTCTGCCCGGCCGACCTACTATGTCACCAATACAAAGAATGTTCACTTTCATAATGTGCCATTCGTATAGATACTTTTTGTTGTCGGTTTTATAAATCCTACCCGGCAACGCTGGGTTCTGTTCCATACCCGCAATCTTTTCATAACAAACCACATACCACATACGACATACGATATACGATTGTTATTTTGCATATTCAACGCAGCGGACCTCACGCAGCAGCGTTACCTGGATTTCGCCGGGATAAGTCATCTCATCCTCAACCTTTTTGGCAATGTCACGTGCAATTTTCATAGCAGCCTCGTCGTCCACCTGATCGGCGCTGACAATGACGCGGATTTCCCGGCCGGCCTGGATTGCGTATGCGTTTTCAACTCCCTTGAAGCTGTTCGCAATCTCCTCAAGTTTTTCCAGTCGTTTAATATATCGCTCGAGCGTCTCTCTTCGGGCACCCGGACGGGACGCACTCACCGCATCGGCCGCGGCAATCAGCGGTGTATAAGGATTATCTGCCAGGACATCGCCGTGATGTCCCGCCACCGCATTCAGCACAATGGGCGATTCGCTGAAGCGCTTGAGATAATTTGCGCCTATAGCGGGGTGATTGCCTTCAACGTCGTGGTCTATGGCCTTGCCGATGTCGTGCAGCAGTCCTGCCCGTCTTGCTATTGAGCCGTCCAGCCCGAGCTCGTCAGCCATGACCTGAGACAGAAACGCTACTTCAACACTATGGCGAAGAACGTTTTGGCCATAACTTGTTCTATAGCTCAAAGCACCTAACAAACTCAGCACCTTATTGCTCAATCCTCTGATGTTGGTCTCGACGGCGGCGTCCTTGCCGATCTGCAGGAGTTTATGGTTGACATCTTTTTTCGTCTGTGCAACAAGCTCCTCGATCCGGGACGGATGGATCCGCCCATCCTGGATCAGCCTTTCCATAGAAAGGCGGGCGACCTCTCGCCTGACGGGGCTGAAACCGCTGACGACAATCATTCCGGGGGTGTCGTCGACAATGACATCTACTCCGGTGGCTTTTTCAAAGGCACGAATATTACGGCCCTCTCTGCCGATAATTCTGCCTTTCATATCGTCATTCGGAATCTCGACGGTCGAGACAGTTACTTCACAGGTATGCTCAGCGGCATAGCGCTGAATGGCGGAGCTGATTATCTCCCTGCTTTTTTCGTCGGCAGTTTCGTTGGATTCCTCAACCTTGCGTTGAATCAAAGCCGACATCTCGTACTCGCACTCGTCTTCAAGGCGCTTCAAGAGCAGCTCCTTGGCTTCATCAATGTTCATCGCTGTGATTTTGAGCAACTGATTCTTCTGCTGTGCCATCAGAACAGAAAGCTGTTTTTCTTTTAGACCAATATTGTGCACTCTTCTATCTATCTCTTTTTGCTGCTGTTTTAATGCCTTTTCGCGCTGCTGGAGCAGTTCCGCCTGACGTTCAAGTGAATCCTCGCGCTTTGTTAACCTCATTTCGGTTTCGTGCTGCTCAGCACGGATTTTATTGGCCTCAGATGTAAATTCCTCTTTTTTCTTGATGGTTTCGGCGGCAGCGTCAATCTGGGCCGACTTAATTATGTTCTCCGCTTCTCTTTTAGCACCTTCAATCTGCCGCTGCAGGTCCTGCTCAAAGGTTTTGGACTTCGCCCTGGAAACCATCTGGTAAACAACGGCAACCAGACAACCCCCCAGAAGAAGGCCAATAACAAGCGCACTGAATACCGTCGTCGGTCCTATTTGCATCAGAATATTCATAAATCCTACCTTTCACTCGCAGTTTTCATAGAGTTAAAAAACATCGCTCAAGGGGTAAATTGCGGGATTTCCGGCAGGAAAGCCCCAAAGAAATGGCTGTGAGTTACGAAACCCTTTTCGCCGGAGCGTAGAATCAGCTACTTAGTGCCAAAATCTCCTCTGATTGTGGCATCTTCGGCATTAGAAGATATATTTTTTTCTTATAATTGGCTGATTTTATACTCAATACCAACACTCCCTCATCGGTAAGCGAACGCTTTTTCAAGCAGATTTCGTTTCACGCTAAATTCACTTCTCAGCGCCTCATCAAAAGCTCAAAATCAAACTTTAGTCCCCTGTTTTACAACAGGCGCTAAAAGTGTCTTTGTAACTTAACTACCGTTAGAGAAAAGAGTTACAAACTTTTCCCTTTTATATGCCCCTTTGCAAAGTAAAAAAAACCATCACGGAAGATACGGGACAACCCACAATCTAATTCTTCGTCAACAGTTGCTTACTGTATATTATAATACGGCATTTTCGGAGATGGGTCAAGAAAAAAAACTCGCGAATTAGTTAATTTTGCAAACCAGATACCCGCCTCCGCGGGCATAAGTTTCACAGATTACGTAGATGTTTTAGACACAGATACCCGCCCATTCGGCTCCGCTCAGGGCAGGCTCTGCGCGGGCACAAGTTGCACGGACGCACAGCAGGGGATGGTGTTAGTTAATTGGTTAATTTGTGATTAGAGAATTAGCCCTTCGACTCCGCTCAGGATGAAAGGCATTTAGTTAGTATTTGTTACGGAAACGGTATCTGTCATTCCCGCCAAAGCGGGAATCCAGCTTTTTCGAACTGGACTCCTGCTTTCGCAGGGGTGACATCGTCGATTTTCGTTTTCCGCAACAGATACTAATTAGTTAATTGGTGATTAGAGAATTAGCCCTTCGACTCTGCTCAGGATGAAAGTCATTTTAATAGATTTCTCCACTTCGTCCCTTCGGGACTACTGTCGAAATGACATTCGGACTTGCGGCTTTCGGCCATCGGCTGAAAGCCGTGTCTCTATAATTAGAGCTATCTGCGTGTTTGTGTCGAAAAAAGGCCTGGATTCTCGATTCCCGATTCTCATAACCTGATGTTATGAAGGCAGTTAAAATTTTTTCGGAAAATTTGATTTTTGCTCTAAGGTATCAGCGTTTTTGATTGAAAAATACCCGATTCTCGATGCTCGATGCTTCCGCCTTCGCTTAAAGCTATGGCGCGACAGGAGCCACGAAGGAACCAGCGACGGAGGACAAGTCGGTGACCAAAAGATTCTCGATTTTTCCTTAAAAATATCGATTTCTCTTGACGACAGGATTGCCAATATGGTATAAATAAATTTAGCTGAGCCTGATTATTATAGGTCCTGTGGTGTATGTGGCACTTATGGTTACCGAACAGAGGAGGAGCTATTGTGTATGATGCGATGCACAGAATCAGCATGGGAGCTGTGTGCTTCGTAAGTAAAGATTCTTACATTCCAATTAACAACTATGATTAGTCTTTTGCGTGTCCCGGCGTGGCCGAGCCAAGATGGGAAGGAAGGAGGTAACAGCAAATCGTAAAAATCAACCCGGGCAGATATAAACGATTTGCGATTTTTTATTTTCGAGTGTTTTGGTGTGTGGCCAAAGCAAAATTCCTAATTATTTTATTTTTAAGGAGGACTATTATGTCTAAGAAATTAATTTATTCGGTCTGTTTTGTTTTGGTGCTGAGTCTGGTTTTGACAAGCACAGCTAATGCAGACCTTATCGGCTGGTGGAAGTTTGACGAAGGTTCAGGCAACATCGCCTATGATTCGTCCGGCTATGGCAATGATGGCACACTCGAGGATAACCCGCAGTGGGTAGAAGGGTATTTTGGCGGCGGGCTGGAGCTTAACAACTCATATGTCGAAATTAACAGTATAGCCGATGACCTCACAGAGAACAATTTTACGGTCAGTGCATGGATCAAAACCACGATGTCGGGTGACGGCAACGTGATCGGGTCTAACGATTCAGGTAGCGGACACCAATTCATTTTTGGTGTTGATAATAATGTTTTGCTGGTGGAAGCTGCGAGCCCTGCTAATAATTATCCCCCCGTTATCAACGACGACCAGTGGCATTTCATAGCGTATGTCAGGGACGGGACAACCGCATATGCATACACCGATGGAGAGCTGGTAGGCACGGAGACAGCCAACGGCGACCCGTCCGGGCAGGTGCGGTGGTCGATTGGAATGGAATGGGATGACAGCCCGAGCGACTTTTACAATGGCATAGTGGACGATGTCCACATCTTCAACCACCCTCTGTCAGGTGACGATATTCTGCTTGTTATGAAAGGTGAAGGAATTCCCTTAGCTTCTCGCGCCATCCCGGCTGATGGAGACTACATTGAAGATACATGGGTGAACCTTAGCTGGAGGCCGGGAGATTTTGCAGTCTCCCACGATGTGTACTTAGGCGAGAATTTAGACGATGTAACCAACGGCACCGGCGATACATTCAAAGGCAATCAAGCCGCGACGAGTTATATCATCGGCTTTCCCGGATTTCCTTATCCGGACGGGCTCATTCCGGGCACGACTTACTACTGGCGAATCGATGAGGTCAATGACACCGAGCCGAACAGTCCCTGGAAAGGCGATGTCTGGAGCTTTATGATTCCACCCAAGACCGCCTACTTCCCGGACCCCGCTGATGCTGCCGAGCAGGTAGACCCGGCTGTAACTCTTAGGTGGACGGCAGGTTTCGGCTCGAAACTGCACACAGTCTATTTTGGCGACAATTTTGACGATGTGAACAATGCTGCTGGGGGTCTTCCTCAAGGAACTACGACCTATACTCCCGGCACACTTAAATTGGCTAAGACTTACTACTGGCGGGTCGATGAGTTTGATGCCATCGCCACGTATAAAGGCCACGTCTGGAGCTTTACTACTCAGGGCGCCGTCGGAAACCCGAAGCCGGCTAATGGCGCTGTGGATGTAAAGCAGACACAGATTATTACCTTCTCGCCGAGTGTCTTTGCTGCTTCGCATCAGTTATACTTCGGCACTGATAAAAATGCCGTGAAAAATGCCGATACCGGCTCGCCGGAGTATAAAGGCACTAAGGACCTTGGTGCTGAGACCTATGACCCCGGAAAACTCCTGTGGGATACCACTTACTATTGGCGTATTGATGAGGTCAATAACACCAATCCCGACAGCCCGTGGACTGGCATCCTCTGGAGTTTCACGACTGCCAACTTCCTTGTCGTGGACGATTTTGAGTCTTACAATGACCTTGACACCGATGACCCCGAGAGCAACAGGATATTTAACGCGTGGATAGACGGATACGACAACCCGATAAACGGTTCTCTTGTTGGTTATGAAAATCCTCCTTTTGCAGAGCAAACTATCGTTCACGGAGGCAACCAGTCGATGCCTCTATTCTACGACAATAGTGTTGGTTACTCTGAGGCGACTCTGACGTTGACTTACCCGCGTGACTGGACCGAGAAAGGTGTCGACACACTGACGATTTGGTTCAGGGGCAGTTCAACTAACGCTGCTGAGACGTTGTATGTTGCTCTCAACGGCAGCGCGGTGGTCAATCATGATAATCCTGATGCCACACAGATAGGCAGATGGACAGAATGGAGTATTCCCCTGCAGGCGTTTGCCGACCAGGGTGTGAACCTGGCCAACATCAATACGATTGCCCTTGGTCTTGGTAACAGGAACAATCCAGTGGCCGGCGGTTCAGGTACAATGTACTTCGATGATATTCGACTGTATCCTCCGGCACCGTAAGCCGGTATTTGCCTGGTAATTAAAATTGATTCGTTGATATAACAGACTCATGTCACCTC
The DNA here is from genome assembly GCA_964444135.1 of uncultured Pirellulales bacterium. Taxonomy (GTDB): domain Bacteria; phylum Planctomycetota; class Phycisphaerae; order Sedimentisphaerales; family Anaerobacaceae; genus NIOZ-UU13. The sequence continues at coordinate 15,439 of CAYUFX010000030.1, forward strand.
AGGGCCTATACCAATTTGGTATAGGCCCTTTTTTTAATTGACAATTGATTATCAACTGTTGACAATTTACTATTAAGGATGAGCTCTCGTCTCGGCGCTCGTCGGGGCGGAGCCCGCCGCAGCCCGGAAGGCCCGAGCCGTAGCGGGAGTGGGATTTGTTCTGAGACCTGGTTTTGGAGTAAAATACTATGATTGGCATAATAGGTGCTAAAACAATAGGCAGCGTAAGCAATATGGGGCAGTTTGGCAGGTTTGTTTGGCAGTCGATGATTGTGTCTTTGCGGAGCTGTCTGAACCCTCGCACGTACCCATTGATATGGACACAAATGAATATCATCGGTGTTCACAGTGTCCCGGTTGTAATGATAACGGGTGCGTTTGTGGGAATGACATTGGCGGTCCAGGCGTACGACCAGCTTGCGGGTATGGGACTGGAAGAGCACTTAGGCGTTCTGATTAATATCTCAGTAGTGAAGGAATTAGGGCCTGTGCTTGCGGCGGTTATGTTGGCCGGGCGTATCGGGGGAGCTTTGACCGCTGAGCTGGGAACGATGAATGTTACTGAACAAATTGATGCGGTCAGGAGTATGGGGACGGACCCGATACGATATCTGGTTGCACCGCGAGTTCTGGCATGCCTGCTGCTTACGCCATTTCTGATTATTTATGCGGACTTGATGGGTATCATCGGCGGATATTTTGTAAGCGTTATCCAATTGGGCATTAACAGTCGGACGTATTGGGACTTTAGTGCCTCCGGCGTGGAACTGTGGGACATAACTATCGGTGTTATAAAAGGTTTGTTCTTTGGTGTAGCGATTGCAGCGATTAGCTGTTATAAGGGCTTTACGTGCAAGGAGGGTGCTCAGGGTGTAGGACGGGCATGCACAGAAGCATTCGTGGCCAGTTTTATTTCTATATTAGCACTGGATTTTGCACTGGCGGTGATTTTCAAAGCGATTTACAATACATTTTGGCCGCTCAAAAGTCTGGTCTAATGACAACGTTCCCCCGCCAGCAACAAGCGGGGCCAGGCAGCGAACAAAAAAGAACAGCAAGTGAAAACGAAATACAAAAATAATTTCGACAAGGAGACAAGCTCCAATGGTGTGCTTGCGATTAAGAACCTTACTAAAAGGTTCGGCAGCAATGTCGTTCTGGATAATATTTCTCTGACGATTGAGAAAGGCAAGACGACCGTTGTGATCGGCCCGAGCGGATGCGGCAAAACTGTCTTAATAAAACATTTGATAGTGTTATTGAGGCCGAACTCCGGCGAGGTTTATTTTAAGGACCAACAAATCGATAATCTGAGTGAGAATGAATTAAACAAAATCCGTACGCATTTCGGTTTTCTTTTCCAGGGAGGGGCGTTGTTTGACAGTCTTAATGTTACTGAAAATATAATATTTCCGATAAGACAGCATTGTAAGATAACTAACTGGAGAGAGGTCGAAGAGCTTGTAAAGGCCAAATTAGCTATGGTAGGTCTTGACGGTTTTCAGCAATTTTATCCGGCGAATCTTTCCGGGGGCCAGCGAAAGAGAGTGGCGTTGGCAAGGGCAATTGCGCTAAATCCGGAGATAATTTTATACGATGAGCCGACTACGGGATTGGACCCCATCCGTTCGGATGTCATCAACGAGCTTGTACGGAAGCTGCAAAAAGAGCTTGGCATAACATCCGTTGTTGTTACTCATGATATGAGAAGCGCTTATAAAATAGCGGACCGTATCATTATGCTGCATAACGGCAAAATTATTGCCGACGGCGATGCCGACCACATTCGTAACCATCCCCATCCTATTGTTCAGCAGTTCATCAACGGACAGGTCAGCGAAGACGACCTTGCAGTCCTGCGGATGAGCGGAACCATTTCCCAAGCCCAGTTCCTGCCTCGTGATTTCGAGTAATAGTCAGAAAGAACACAAGTGCGTAAGGACATAAAAGAAGTGATGAACGCCGGACCGGAACAGATTGCATCCGATTTGGCTAAAGTTGTGCTGGGGGATGTTTTTGCTGATATACTACACAGGGCTGCATACAGCATCGATGCGAGCATTTACAGGATAGTTCCTGCGTGCGTAATAGCGCCGCATGACAGCGGCGACGTGGCTGCCGTTGTCAAATATGCCGGCGCCAAAGATATACCAATTGCTGCTCGCGGAGCAGGCACCGGACTGGCGGGAGAGTCGCTGTGCAGCGGTATAGTCTTCGATATGACCCGGTATATGAACAAGATTATTGATGTCAGAGACGGAGGAAAGACGGTAGTTTGCGAGCCGGGCGTTGTATTAGACGATTTGAATAAATGCCTGGCTGAGTTCGGCAGGAAAATCGGGCCCAACCCGTCGAGCGCCAATCGGGCGGTAGTAGGTGGGTGCGTTGCCAATAATTCAACCGGTGCCCATTCGCTTGAATATGGTTATATCGCCGACTACGTGGAAAGCATCGAAGCGGTCCTGGCTGACGGCAGTGTAGTTGAATTCAAAAATGATTTTGACCCGGAACAGGCACGGGACGACAGGCTCGACTGGATTGTGAGAGAGTGCGTGTCCGTCCTTTCGGACAAAGAAGCGATTATCAATACCGCCCAACCTAAATCCAGGCGAAACCGAAGCGGCTATAACATTGCAGGGATTTGCCATAACGGCAGGATTGATTTGGCCCGATTGCTAACAGGCTCTGAAGGAACGTTGGCTATTTTTACAAAGATTACGCTCAGGACCGTTGAGATACCGGCGGCTAAAGGTCTGTTGCAGCTTGAGTTTGACTGTCTTGAGAAAATGGCACAGGCGGCGCCGATTATAGTTGATAACGGCGCCTCGGCGTGCGAGCTGATGGATAAGACCTTAATCGATATGGCATTTGAGGCGCTGCCGGAATATCGCGATGTTTTACCTGCCGGTGCGGCTGCTGTTCTTTTGGTCGAGCATACCGGCCAAACACAGGAGCAGGTGAAAGAGAAGATAAAAAAAACCGATTCTGCTGTCGGCGCAATAGCGAGCGGACGGAGTATTTTTTTTGAGACGAAGGCACAGGAGCGGTTGTGGAAGTCGCGCAATGACGCCGGGCCGCTAATCTACAGGAAAAGAAGTAATAAACATCCAATAGAATTTATGGAGGATACTTCTGTTGAGAACGCTCGGCTGGGGGAATATATTTCGGGCCTGCAGGAAATCTCAAAGCGTTATGATATCGAGATGTGTTTTTATGGTCACGCTGGTGATGGTCTGCTGCACGTGCGGCCGTATATGGATTTGAGTGACCCGGCGGACGTGAAAAAAATGAGGTCGATGGCGAATGATGTTTTTTCGCTTGCCTGGTCGTTGGGCGGCACGATAAGCGGCGAACACGCAGAAGGCCTGGTAAGAGCACCTTTCGTGCGAGGGCAATACGGTGATGAGTATTATGAATTACTGTGTAAAATCAAAAATATATTCGACCCCGATGGTCTGATGAATCCGGGCAAGATAATCAATCCCGATGCTGATGTTATGGTCAAGAACCTGCGGGCTGAATATAAGGTCTTGCCGGAAAGAGTTAAAACGGATTTGCTTTTTGAAAAAGATGAGCTTGCCGTCAAACTCGAGCAGTGCTACGGATGTGGTCTTTGCCGAAGCTGCGAGCCGGATTTGCGAATGTGTCCGGTGTTCCGGGCGATGGGTGAGGAACTGGGCACCTCGCGAGCAAAGGTTAATATACTGCATTTCTGGGCGACAGGACAGTTAGATGAACAAGACTTTGAATCGCCGGAGTTTAGAAAGTTTCTGGATTTGTGCGTTAATTGCAAGGCCTGCCTGATGCAATGTCCGTCGGGAGTTGATGTTTCCGAGATGATGATAGCGGCCAGGGCCCAGTACGTCAAACGCAGGGGCCTGCGATGGACAGAGCTGGTTCTCAGTCATAATCGCTACCTTAGTATCTCAGGCAGCATTTTTTCGCCTTTATCGAATTTTGTGATGCGGTTGCCGGTGTTCAAGCTGCTGCTGGAGAAATTTACCGGCATAGATAAGCGAAGAAGTATGCCTAAGTTCAGGCACGGCCCGTTCCTGAAAGCGGGACGCAAATATTTAGCTGCCTGCGAGCCGATAGAAAAGCCCATTGATAGGGTGGCATATTTTGTGGATACATACGCAAATTATAACGACCACGAATTGGGTTTTGCCTTTCTGGATGTTCTGCGAACAAATGGAATCGAGGTGATTTTGCCGAAGCAATTACCTGCCCCCCTGCCGGCGATTATTTATGGTGACGTCAAGACCGCACGTAAGGATTTGGCATACAACGTAAAACATTTAGCCAAGGCGGTGCGTGAAGGTTACAAGATAATTTGTTCCGAGCCGAGTGCCGCACTTTGTTTGAAGCAAGAGCTGCGACATTTTGTCGCCGGGCCGGATGCTGAGCTTGTCTCTGAAAATACTTATGAATTGATGAATTATCTCTTTGGCCTGTTTAAGCAAAATAAGTTGAAGGCACCGACAAAGTCGATAACGGATGAGTTTGTTTATCATTTGCCCTGCCATTTGTGCGCTGTAGGTGATGAGGGGGCGAGCATAAAGCTTTTGCAGGAGCTTTGCGGCGTCGAAGTCGTTGACCTCAAGGCCGGCTGCTGCGGCCTGGCAGGCACTTTCGGTATGCAAAAGAAAAATTACGAACTTTCCTCTCAGATATCCGCGAGCTTAAAAGAGGCACTGGAAAAATCACCTACCAAAAACGTATTAACCGAATGCGCCGCCTGTAAAATGCAGATAGAGCATATCAGCGATTGTATTGTAAAGCACCCGGTTAAGATTTTAGTGGATTCTTACAATCTTTTAAGTAAAGGTCATAGGTAAACTTCATCTGTTGAACTGCTTTCAACCATCCTAATAATATCAGCAAGATACCAGTTAGTATAACCACGCCCGCAAATAACCACACGAATAGTAGGTTTTTTAAAATGTCCTTAAGACAGGTAAACAAGCAACCATATGGTGATTCAAGAAATATGAGAAGCACTTTGAAGTACAATAACAAGCCCGATAATATAGCGCAGGGGCCCATGGTTGTACCAACTTGCATAAGAGATATTAGTCGCTGAAGAATGTACTTGTTATCTTCATGTGCTTTATCGTTAATTTCAATCACTTCTTTTATTCCAAATTCTGGAACATCTTCCCAATCTTGGCGTGTAAAGCGTTCATATAACTGCTTTATGTGATAAGGGACCTCGAAATAATACATAGTTGTTATAAGACCAAATAAAGAAAATATTTCTTGAAGACAATATCCAATGGCATAAGCTATTCCAGCGATGTATAAATAGCCAAAAGTACTACATTTCTCGACAATGCTTATCTTGTCAAAAAGATATTAAGAACTAAGAATCACAGAAGCACCGCCTATGATATAAATTATGTCTCTGACAATGAAATTCTTAAGAGCCTTAAATAATTCGTTCATAGCCTATTCATCCTGAAACTCAATATCATTTTCCTGGCACCATTCGATGGCGATTTCCTTTAGCACATCGTTGCGGTACTCGTACCAGTCGTCGGCAATGTCATATTCGTGTATAGCATCTTTGAAACGCCGAAAGGCGCCGCTGCCTTTTATTGCGCTATAAAGAGCTTCACTCATTTCATCATCATTAAGGGACAGGCAGAACTTTTCCATAATACTGTATTCATCAATGTCGAATTTTGTGGGCAAGCCAATGTAATCTCCCGTCTCATCGACTATTTCTTTAGCGATTCTGACCAGGTTTTGCTGCCAATCCGGGAAATCCTCAATTGGCTCATCGTCTTCAGCTGCCTGCATTTCTTCGTCACTAATAGATACCACTTCTGCAGTCCTTTTGTCCAGAAATGAGTGCCTCTCATCCGACTGGAAATCCAGGCCTTCGATTATATCGTTCAGTTTTACACGGATTGCCATAAGCCAGCATCTCCTTTATACGACTGATATAGTTCATTTTTTTACAGAGTTACCATATTTATTGATTTCACTTTACCTATTCTATATATTAGATTGCAGAAAATAAAACTCATTTATCGAAGAAATTTACAACGGAAGTGGAAATGGAAAATCTCAAGAAGGCAGTTCTCTGGGAGACAGCCGAAGATAAAAAGGTTCAGTGTAAATTGTGTAACCATTGGTGTGTAATTGACGATGGCAAGCTCGGCAGGTGCCGCGTGCGCAAGAATATAGATGGAGTGCTATACGCACTGACTTACGATAAGGTCTGCTCGGCCAATCCTGATCCGATTGAGAAAAAGCCGTTATTTCATTTTCAGCCCGGCACCCGCAGCTTTTCAATCGCCACGATGGGTTGTAATTTTCGCTGTGAATTCTGCCAGAACTGGCAGATAAGCCAGGCCGCGATAGAACGAGGACAAATCGATGGAGAACCGATAACGCCGGAGCAAATTGTCGAGGCTGCCGTTCGCAACAGGTGCAAGAGTATCGCCTATACCTATACCGAGCCGACGGTTTTTATGGAGCTGTGTAACGATTGTGGCCGGTTGGCAAAAGAACGCGGCCTGACGAATGTCTTTGTCAGTAACGGCTATATGACAACCGAAGCGATTGACTTTGCCGGCGACTGGCTGGACGGAATTAACGTTGACCTCAAAGCGTTCAGCGAGGATTATTACAAAAGATTATGCGGGGCACGATTGCAGCCGGTACTTGATACGATTAGCTACATCGCTAAACAGACAAATATCTGGCTGGAGATTACTACCCTGCTGGTGCCGGGCGAAAATGATTCCGAGGACGAGCTGAAAAAACTTACCGATTTTATTGTTTCAGCAGCCGGGCCTGATGTCCCGTGGCATATCAGCAGGTTCCATCCGCAGTATAAATATCTGGATTCAGTGCCCACGTCTATGAGCAGTATGGAGCGGGCTTTCGAGATAGGCCAATCCGCAGGGCTGCATTATGTTTATCTTGGTAATGTGCCTGGGTCGAAATCCGAAAGTACTTTCTGCTACAATTGCGAGCGAATGTTGATTGAACGCATCGGCTATAGGATTGCTGTAAATAATATAGAAGATTCGAAATGTCCTTATTGCGGGACGGAGATTGCAGGGTTCGAACTTTAAGCCTCAAACCGATCGAACTTTTCTTCCTAAGTTTTATCTTTTAGCAATTGCCGGAGTCTCTCCAGCTCACCGGATTTCATATGGTAACTATGCTTTGTGTCGGGGTATTGGCTGCTTTGTACTTCATTGGCGTAGGCATTGAACGCCTCAATAGTCTCCTTGGCCAGACTGCCGTAACTCTTTGCGAACTTTGGACTTGGGCCTTGCGTCAGCCCAAGAATATCAGGTGCAATTAATATCTGCCCATCGCAGTCCGGTCCTGAACCACAGCCAATCACCGGCACTTCGCAACGTTTTGTGATAATCTCGGTCACCTCCGCAGCGGTCCCTTCAATCAGCAGCGAGCCGGCACCGCTATCGACCATTTGTTGAGCAAGACTTACCAGCTCGGCAGCTATCTCTGCCGTGGTTGCCTCAGCCTTGAATCGTCCAATCTTACCGATGCTCTGCGGCCTTATGCCGATATGAGCCATAACAGCTATGCCGGCATCGCTAACTGCTTTAATTACATTAAGATACGCACCGGTCGCTTCAATTTTTACCATTTGTGCCCCTGCCTCAGCAACGAATCGGCCGGCATTTTTCACCGCCTCGGCTTGCCCAATCTGGTAAGACAGAAACGGCATATCTGCAACCAGAAATACATTCGGCGCCCCCCGCCTCACCGCAGCAGTTATAGTGACCATAAAATCCATTGTCGCCGGTAGAGTTGAATCAAAGCCGAGAACAACTTCGGCAGCAGAATCACCTACCAATATCATCTGGACATCCGTTTGCGAGGTGAGCTGAGCGGTGGTATAATCGTAGCAACTGATCGCAGCAATCTTGCGATTTTGGCGCTTGGCATCCAGCAAGTCCGCTATCGTAATTTTGGTATCCATAACTTACTATCTTGAAAAGAAAGAAAAAGAAATAACAATCTATCAGTTAAAATATGAGAACAAAATGAATTTATCAAGCGTAAAGTAGTGGAGTTTTAGAGCTAAATATGGCTATTTGCAAAAAAACAAAAATATTTTCACTTTTTTTCAATTAAAAGCTTGATTCCTGATAAGAAAAGTGTAAATTTTTTACAGTTTTCTTCCTTTTCGTTAAAGAAATTCCAGGTATTTAATCGATTAATAATGAAAGGGAGTATTAGAATTAGAAAAAAGGATTTTTCGGAAAGCTATTATCAGCTTTTCATCACCCTCCTCCGAAGCCAGATTCTGTTTTAATAAGGATCTGGCTTTATTTATCCGAATGGCAGTCAAAATAGGCAATATACAAGAATTCGGTTTGTGTTAATTGGGGGAGGCAATGCAGGCGCCATAGCACATCTTAAGAAACCATCTTAAAAAATAATATTCTTACTTCGTTCGTATCTTGATTTTCGCAGGTGACATTCTGCCGTCTGCGCGTTGGTAAGCAACCTTCTTTTACCAGCGATATGATGTAATTCTTCTATCAGAATACTTTTAGTAATAAGAAGAAAAAAGTGTGAGTAATTTACCATTTGCGCGCATATTACCTAACAGAGCCTCATACCGGAAAGGTAAATTTGAGAAAGTGTCCGATAAGCTGGAGCTGCACTTGTCCATTCAGCATTGAGCAGATTAAGAATAAAAAAATCGCAAAAAATAACGAAAAAAGTACAAAACCGTAACAAAACGGTAACATTTGTTCGGCATAATCTCTCCTGTGTTAAAGTAATCGTTTTTCGTTATACGATTTGAAAGGAGCACCGTTTCTGCCGGCACTGACAGGCCCGTCTGAGGCCTTATCAGTACGTACACTTGATTTTTTTAGAGAAATAACGTAACAAATCATCGAGTTAGGCGTTATATTTATATAGCTGGTAATTGAATCTTGTAGTCGGTAGTAATATGTTTTAAGGAAAGGTCTGAAAGTGAAAAAGTCTCGCATAATTATTATCACGGTTATCGTAACGCTGGTGATTGTTTCCGTGGTCGCGATAGTGTATAAAGTCAAAACCGGTGCCTCAAGTAAACCCACGGTAGTTCGCATAGAAAAAGCCCAGCGAGGAGAGCTGATAGAGTTTGTCAGTGCACCCGGAGAAATCGAACCCAGGATAAATGTGGAGATAAGCGCAAAAACGATGGCACGAATTATAGAGCTGCCCTATGAGGAAGGAGACATTGTAACCTGCGGTAGCACGGACACGAATCCACCGGAGCCGGCTTCGGTGCTGGTCCGCCTCGATGACAAGGATTTGCAGAGCCGGCTGCTTTCAGCCGAGGCCAGCTACGCCGCCCAGGCGGCACAGCTCGAAGTTGAAAAAGCAAGGATTGCCGGTCAACGGGCCAATCTTATCGGCCTTGACGCTTCACTAAAACAGGCCCAACGTGATTTGGAACGCCAAAAAGGGTTACTCGAATCCCAGGATATTAGCCAGGCCACTTTCGACCAGTCTAAATTAAAGTTTGACGAGCTCGAATCACAATATGAATCCGCCAAGCATACACTCGACGCGGCGGAACTGAACCTGTTCGTATTGCAGCACAACCTCGAGGCCGCCGGTGCCGGGGTTACCCAGGCGAAGGAAGCACTTAGCTATACGACCATAACATCTCCTATTGATGGTGTGGTAACCCAGATTAATGCGGAAGTCGGCGAGGTTGTGATTTTTGGAACAATGAATAATCCGGGGACCGTAATACTGGAGGTGGCGGATTTATCTACAATGCTGCTCGTCGCACAGGTGGATGAAGCCGATGTAGGCAAATTGAAAGTTGGTCAGAAGGCCACGGTTTACGTCCAGACCTTTCCCGACGATGAATTCAAAGGCGTGGTTGATTCGATTGCTTTGACACACAGGATATCTCCAAGCACCGCTACGAAATACTTCAGGACCGAGATACTGCTTGAGGGTGATGTGAAAAAGCTGTTTTCGGGCCTTACTGCCCATGTTGATATTGAGACCATCAAGCACGAAGACGTTCTTAATGTGCCAAGCCAGGCCGTGTTGGGCAGGGCTGTCGATGACCTGCCTTTGAAGATTCGTGAGAACTGCCCGGAGGTCGATAAAGAGAAAACATTCACGCCCGTGGTCTATCGCTACATCGACGGCAAGGCGGTGGTAACACCGGTCAAGATAGGCCCGAGCAACCTGACCAATACCATAATAAAGTCGGGCATTACGGAAGAGGACAAGATAGTGGTTGGACCATACAAGGTGCTCGAGGGTATTAAGCATGACCAGAAGATACGCGACGAGCGAGAAGTAGAAGCAGAGAAGAAGAAAAAGAAGGCGGACAGCGCCGAAGCTGGGGCTGATGCAAATGATGTTAGTGACGCAAACAATGACAAAGAAAAATGAAAAACTAATAATTCGACTTCAGAACGTTATGCGGATTTACAAAGTCGGCGTGGAGCGTATCCATGCGCTTGACGGAATTGACCTGGAACTAAGAGAAAACGAGTATGTTGCCGTGATGGGCCCATCCGGCTCGGGCAAGAGCACGCTGATGAATGTCTTAGGTTGTCTGGACAGAGCGACTTCAGGATGTTATGAGCTGGATGGAGAGGATACAACGAAAATGACTGACGCGGCATTGGCCCGTGTTCGCAATGAGCGAATCGGCTTTGTTTTTCAGTCGTTTGAGCTGCTCGGGCAGTTAAGTGCGCTCAAGAATGTTGAGATGCCGTTGATTTATTCAAAAAATGGCTGGTGGACTCGGCGCAAACGTGCCAAAAATGTGCTCGAGCGGGTTGGACTGGGAGACCGGATAAAACATAGGCCCAACCAGCTTTCCGGAGGTGAGAAGCAACGCGTAGCTATCGCCCGTGCACTTGTCTGTAATCCGAGTATTCTGCTGGCCGACGAACCGACCGGCAACCTCGACAGCAAAACAAGCGTGGGTATCCTGGAGCTGTTTGACCAGCTTCATCAGGAAGGCCAGACCATTATTTTAGTAACCCATGAAGATTTTGTCGCGCATCATGCCAAGCGAATCATTCACATGAAAGACGGACAAATCAGCAGCGATTTGCAGAATGACCGGGACCCGCGAGATAAAACCGTAATACAAGACAGCGAACAGGAGGAGAAGGCATGAGATTTGTGATACGGGCACCTATAGCTTTTGTTCGGCTGGCCTATCAGAGTGTATATCTTGCGCTGGGACAAATCTGGACCAATAAGACCAGGTCGGTACTCACAACCATCGGCATTGTAATTGGTGTTGCTTCGGTAACAGCCGTTATTGCCGCTCTTACGGGTCTGAAGGCCAAAGTGCTGACCCAGGTAGAGACTTTAGGAACCAACAGCATATTTATTTCACCCAGGAGCCCTGACAGAGGGCCTCTGCAACACGCCTCGTGGTGGACTATTCGATTTAAGGCTGAACAATTTGACGACCTGCTCAAACACTGCCCCTCGGTGGAGCGATTTGGCCGTCAGACCTATGTCGGAAGATACACTATCAGCCACCGTGACAAATCGGTCGAAGGTGTTACTGTACGCGGTGTCGAGCCTGACTGCCATAAAATCGATAAACGTCCGGTTACAATTGGAAGACCGCTCTCGGTTATTGATGAAATGCAGGTGCGACAGGTTTGCCTTATCGACCCCAAGTTGCGCAACGACCTTCGTCTTGACCGAGACTGCATAGGCCAGCCGATTCTTATAAGTCACAACACCTTTTATATTGCCGGTGTGCTTGAACCCCGCCCTGAAAACGTATTTGGCGGAGGTGACCAGGAAAGGTCTGAGATATTCATTCCATTTAAGACCAGTCTCAAGATGCAGCGGTATCCGCCCATCTGGGTCATCGCCGAAAGCAAATCCGCTGAGGTTTCGGATGACGCCCTGGCCGAGATAAGCTTCTTCCTGCGCCGCACAAGGAATATAAGGCCCGGCGAACCCGACACATTCGACGTTATGTCGCTCCAAAGTGCGCTGGAGACATTCAATAAAATAGCACTTATGGTTACGTTGGTGGCAGGCGGCATTGTGGGCATCTCCCTGCTGGTCGGTGGTGTGGGTATTATGAATATTATGCTTGTCTCGGTATCGGAGCGGACCAGGGAAATCGGACTTCGCAAGGCGGTCGGGGCTAAAAAATCTGCAATCCTAACCCAGTTTTTGATTGAAGCGATAGTCCTTTGCTTCTTCGGTGGGCTTGTTGGAGTTGGTTTTGGCCATCTTTTAACTAAGGCGATAGCCAGTATCCCCAAAATTGAACTTGATATGGCGTATATTCCCTTGTGGGCGATAGGACTTTCGTTCGCTTTCGCCGGCACAGTGGGTATATTTTTTGGAATGTTTCCGGCAATCAAGGCCGCCAGACTTGACCCTATTGAGGCTCTTAGACATGAGTAAACAAATCTTTTTAAAACAGTATCGGCGCACAAAGTACGCCAATAAACAAAAACGAAACCTTATAACATCACTTACAACTTGTGCACTTATGACTTGTGCACTGCTATCGACAGGCTGTGAACCGTTTCCGGGTGATGAGAAATTCTACGAAATCAAGATTGCGCCTGAAAAATTACGACAAATAGAAACACTTGAGCTTCAGGAAGCCAAGGTTGAAGAAAGTGTTCGACCAGATGTTAATGAGTCCCCGCCCCAAGAGCTTGAGCTTACACTGGAGCAATGTCGTTCCCTAACATTAGAGAATAACCTTGAGCTCAAGGTACAGCTTATCGAGCCCACTATTGCTGCTGAGCAGGTTAAGCAACAAGAAGCTGAGAAGTTCGAGGCGGTGTTTTCTTCAGGTCTTACATATTCTAAGACGGATATCCCCGCCGCTAGGGATCTTGATATAATTTCAGGCTCACAATCTGACAGTTTCTTCACGGGTCTTGGTGTTCAGGTTCCTTTACGAACCGGCGGAGATGTGTCCTTTAACTTAGCTGACAGCCGTACTAAAACGGACGCTACTGGACTGGTGTTTAATCCTTACTTTGGCTCAAGACTTTCTGTTTCGATTAGTCAGCCATTGCTACGAAATGCCGGCAAGCGTGTTTATACCCATTTTATCCGTATTGCCGAATACCAACGGCAGATAACTGACGCCCAAACCAAACTCGAAGTGATAAGGATTATTACCCTTGCAGATAAGGCGTACTGGGGACTTTACACAGCGAGGCGAGAACTGGAAGTGCGGAAACAGCAGTATGACCTGGCTGAGGCTCTGCTCGAACAAGCTCGCCGCTTCGTTGATGCCGGCGAAAAGCCGCAGGTAGAGATTATTCGGGCTGAGGCCGGTGTAGCCCAGCAGCTTGAGGCTATCATCATAGCCGAAAATAGTTTGCGAGACCGGGAGCGCGAACTTAAGCGGACGCTTAATAAGACAGGCCTGGAAATGCAAACACCCACGGTATTGATACCTGCGACAGAGCCGGATCCCATCCCTTACGAATTTGACAGGGAGCAGGTGGTGACAACAGCTATTGAAAATCGTATGGACATGCTCGAGCTGGAACTGCAAATCGCTCAAGACATCAGTACGATTGACTATGAGCACAACCAAGCGCTTCCTTTGGTTACGTTAGGTTATGATTATTATATTCACGGCCTGGGAGCTTCGAGGGAAGACTCGTTTGATTTACTTTTCGATAAGAGATTTGAAGACCACAGTATCGGACTGAATTTATTGGTGCCATTGGGAAATCAAGCGGCAAAGAGTCGGCTGTACAAGGCGTTTTACGAGCGCAGGAAGCGACTGGCCACGCGTGATAATCGCGAAGCAGTTATTGAAATTGAGGTACTGAACGCCATTGACACAGTTGAGGCGAACTGGCAAAGGATTTTGGCAAGCAGGCAAAATGCGATTCTTGCGGGAAGACTCTTTGAAGCAGAGCAGCGGCAGTTTGAACTTGGACTGCGGACATCTACGGACGTACTTAATGCTCAAACCAGTTTTGCCGACGCCCAGAGCGCCGAAATCCTGGCTCTGGCCGAGTATCAAATAGCACTTGTCGATTTGGCCTATGCGACAGGCACTCTGCTGGGTGCTGCGAAGGTACAATGGGAACCGATTGTGCCGCAAAGCAATATTAAATAACGCAGCCAAGAAGCTTATCACCGGGCCGAATAGTTGGAGCTGCGGTGCTGAACCTGCCGAGAAGTTTATTCCTCAACTTGCGGACAGGACATAAGATAGTCTATGCAATCACTGAACTTAGCTGTTGCAACAGCGACCGTGGAGTCGGCTGCACCGTAATAAAGATTGAGCTGGTCGGTTTCTTTATGAACAATGGCACCGCTGGGAAATACGACATCGCTGACATCACCGATACGTTCATAAGATGCACTCGGCCCCAGGACCCACTCGTCACTTCGGCGTAAGACCCTCCAGGGTGAATTTAAATCCAAAAGCGCCATCCCGACACGGTATATTTCTCCTGCTGTGGTACTTCTGACGCCGTGGTAAAACAACATCCAGCCTTGCGGTGTTTCTATGGGCTGACAAGCCAGCCCGACTCTGTGACAGTCCCAATAAGCATTCCTTGTTCTAATCAACGGCCTATGGTCGCCCCAGTGCTTCAGGTCGGGTGAGAAACTTATCCACATATGCGCCTCGCCTCGGACAATGGGACGGTGAATCAGTGCAAATCGTCCGTTAAACCTGCGTGGAAACAAACATGCATCTTTGTCTTCCGGCGGCAGCAAAGAGCCCAGGCGGGCAAACGCCTTAAAATTCTTGGTAATCGCCAGCGATACTACAGGACCACCTTCACTGAAGGAAACATAGGTAACAGCGAATTGCTTCTGCTCTTCGAGCCAGACAATACGGGCGTCTTCCAGCCCCCACCTTTCCTCTCGAGAGCTTTGATCGGCTTCGAGGGTGGGTGTAGAGTCAATTTCCCAGTTCGTGAACCCATCGGCACTGCGGGCAACGGTCAAATGCGAAAAACCGCGCATATCCTCGACGCGAACCAACAGCAAGACCTCTGAATTTAACTTGGCAGCCGCGGGATTAAAGACGGCGTTTGTCGGATAAGGCCAATCCTCCGGCGTCATTATGGGATTGCCCCTGTATCTCGTAAAAAGCTCGTGTGCTTTTTTCTGCCGTGCAAGCTCTGGCATAGTTTCGACCTCAAAACATCAAAGAACTTTTCTATACTAAAAACCAAGGGCAAAAACCATAATTTGAAATTCAAACGGTTCAGCTTCAAGCCCATGGCAAACCTTACCTAATTTAATCGGCAAGATGGGTAATCTTCTGTAAGTCAAAGTATGAATTTTAGATACGACGGTATAATATTTTTCCAGCTCGCCGTATATATCTAATGACGGCATATCTTTCGGGTCGTCCCTCGTCTGTGCAGGTATGCGACACAAATGCCCATTCGCGCTTCTTATACTATGCTTTTACTAACTGTGTTTCGTACAAGCTTTGATACAACGGGCAGGTTTGTATAAGCACATCGTGCTGACCCTGAGCGATAACCCGGCCATCATCCATTACCACTATCACATCCGCCGTAATAACGGTGCTGAACCTGTGGGCTATTACGAAGCTGGTTCTGTCCTGCATAATTTCCTCGATGGCTTTGTGAATTTTCGCTTCACTATCGGCATCAATCTGACTTGTTGCCTCGTCGAAAATCAGGATTGCGGGATTCTTCACAATCGCTCTTGCTATGACAATTCTTTGCAACTGCCCCCCGCTAAGGCCGGCGCCCTGCTCGCCGATGATTGTGTTATAGCCGTCGGGCAGAGGAGAGACAAATTCGTGGGCAAACGCGCGCCTCGACGCGGCAATTATTTCTTCCTCGGTTGCGTTTGGCTTACCATAAGCGATATTTGCCGCTATAGTGTCATTGAATGTTACGAAATTTTGGGTTACCATTCCAATCTGGCTTCGCAGACTAAACAGCGTTGCGTTGCGAATGTCTTTGCCGTCAATCAATATCTGGCCGGCATCTGGGTCGTAAAATCTCGGTATCAAGTTTGCAAGTGTGGTTTTGCCTGAGCCGTTTGGTCCTACTATGGCAATATTGTGTCCGGCCTCCACCGAAAGGTTGATTCCTTTTAATACAGGTCTCTCTGAACCCGGGTAGGTAAATACAATATCCCGGAATTCGAT
The DNA here is from genome assembly GCA_964444135.1 of uncultured Pirellulales bacterium. Lineage (GTDB taxonomy): Bacteria > Planctomycetota > Phycisphaerae > Sedimentisphaerales > Anaerobacaceae > NIOZ-UU13. The sequence goes on from CAYUFX010000030.1 coordinate 31,571, forward strand.
TTTATTTTTGAGAGGCTCAAGTTCAAAGGCGTCCGGGCTTTCGACTTCCGGTTCCTGGTCGATGACCGCATATACGCGCTCAGCAGCGGCGTTGGCCTGCTGAACCTTGTTCCATACGTCGCTCATTTTACGGATTGAATCTGCCGTAGTACCGAGCAAAATAAGCAGCGTAAAGAAATCGCTCGGCTGCATCGTTCCCCTGTAAACCCAGTGTGCGCCGAAAACCAATCCCACAGAACCGGCTATCATCCCGAGTGTCTCCATTAAAGGCCCTGTTGACGAATCCACTTTTGCGATTCGAAACTGCCGTTTTAGGAGCTTGCGGTTGATTACTGTAAAACCCGCTCCTTCATATTCCTGCTGGTTATAGACCTTTATCACCTTGATAGCCCCCAGCGCCTCTTTCAGCTTGCCAAGCATTTCGGCCCAGATCACAAGCGATTTTTTTGTTGCCCGCTTTATTTTTCTGCCGAGTTTGCTGATAGCATACAAAGACAAAGGCGCCCCACACAAAAATACTAATGTGAGTTTTTGGTCTATCCACATTGCGCAAGCAATCAGCCCGATTGCTTTTAAGGGCTCGCGAAGAGTTTTGCCAAACAATATCTTAATCCCGTTGCCGATTACTGATATATCCCCTAACAGTCTGCTGACCGTATCGCTGGGACCTTCGTCGGCAAAGAAGCCTACCGGAATCTCCAGCGAGTGTCGAAAAGCATCTCTTCGCAGTTGTGCCAGTGAAATATACATAAGCTTCTGGACAGTATAATCCTGATAGAATCTGGCAATACATCGCATCGTTGTAACGACTGCCATCATGAGTATGATAAATATCACAGCCTTTTTTTTATTCTCTCTGGTCCGCTCTTTTGGCACAAACCTGAGGAGCCTTTGTGCGTAATCGGCATAGAAAGGCTTTTTACCGCACTGAAGCACCTGTCTTTCGAGTTTAAACTGTCCATATTCGTCGGAACTGCGGTATTGGACTACTATAGACTTGACGTTTGATATAGTGGCCAGCTCCTCAAGGAGCTTGCTCGACGATTGCTTTTTGCTTCCGTTAATTAAACTGCTGCCGGCTCCGACAATCTGGTCTTGTTCTTTGAGTCCGGCCTGTTCAGCAAAGCTATTTTTCTTAACGCCGGCAATTTTTAGAAAATACGCCACATCAGGATTGTTCGGGTCTGAAAGTTCAACATTGTCGGGCACATAAAAACTAAGCCCATAGCGATTCTCGCTAATCTTTCTGTTAATCCATCCGTGCAGTCCCTCTTCACCCATCATAACTTTCAAGAGCGGCAAAATCGTTGCGAAGCTGAACGAAAAAAGTATACCGATAAGTAATGCACTGCATCCAATCGTCACGAGTCTGTGCCATTGTGGCCAAATATATACGAATACTCGTTTAAAGGCCTTCATCCGATGGATTTCTCCAAAATAGACTGTTATTTTCTTCTATTAGCTGTCTTCTATTCATTGTAATCCAGGCACACTAACAAAGTTATGCCCCACGGTCAAGTCCAAAGACTGTTGACTCCAGGTGCCATTTTTGTTATGCTGCCCGCTCTTTAAGGAAACGCTTTTTTGTTGGTCATTGCAAGGTCTGCGAAGTCCGCCTATGGCGGACGGCAACCTCGCCTGTTACATTTTAGATTGCCTGGTCACGCCGGCAATGACAAAAAGGATACCGACAATGAAAATCGACCGTTTAATTTTAGGTGTGTATGAAACCAATTGCTATGTCCTTCGCAGCAATGAAGCCACCAAGGACTGTCTGATTGTTGATGCGGGCCTTGGGGCAGGTAAACTAATCAAGTTTTTAGAGAAGCATAAATTAAATCCTGCTGCGGTGGTCCTTACCCACGGCCATATTGACCATATTGCAGGGGTATCTGCACTGCGGGGCCATTTCCCTGATATAAAGGTTTACATCCATAAGCTCGATGCCGAAATGCTCTCAGAGCCCCAGACTAATCTATCCGCTATGACAGGAGGCTCCTTCAGCACAGAACCGGCAGATTTCTCCGTAGAGGAGCAAATCTGTATCGAGCAGGCCGGCGTAAAGCTCAGCGTGCTTCATACCCCTGGCCATACGCCGGGCGGCATATGTTTATATTCAAAGGATGAGGCGATTGTTTTCACGGACGATACGCTGTTTGCCGACTCGATTGGACGAACAGATTTTCCGTGCGGCAGCATGGAACAATTATTAAAGAGCATAATGGAAAAACTTTTTACCCTGCCTGACGAAATAAAAGTCTATCCCGGTCACGGCCCAATTACCACAATAGCCCACGAAAAAGCACACAATCCTTTTTTCCAATAATCCATTTTTAAGCCAACAAGTACAAGTCTTTCTATTTACTACTACCTACTATAAAGCAAACTCATACTATCAATATATAATGATAAATATAGGACTTATATCATTATGGCGCTATAGAGAATCCTTCGCATTCTCACCCATCTTATCTATTTTAACTAAAGTTTTTCCTCGCCACCCTCCGATACTTAATATTGCCTATTGGTAATTATTGCCTATATTAACATTAAGGGCAACATAAAGAATTGAATAGTTAATATGGATAATCTTGGTGGTATAGTAAATCTAATGGAGACCAAAAAATGATAAAACAAAGCATTTTAGCCCGCTATTTGGAACCCTTGTTGCGCGGTGACAGAAAGGCTTGTCGAGCCGTTATAGAAGAAACTCTTCAGAGTGGCATACCGGCTAATTCGGTATATGTCGAGATAATATGGCCTGTTATGGTAGAAATCGAAAAACTGTTGCGGGCAGACAAAATTACACCCATACAGGAACATTTGGCCACGCGAGTGAACCGCACTATTGTTGACCAGCTTCAAAATAAATTGCCTCGCAGACCAAGCAAGAATAAAAAAATATCGGTATGTTGCGCACCAGACGAATTGCAGGAACTCGGTGCTCAAATGATGACAGACCTGTTCGAGAGCAATGGATGGGAAGTAAGATTTCTCGGCGGCGGACTTACAAACGACGATATCCTTTCTTACACAAACGACTATAGTCCGGACATTCTCTTAATTTATGGTACGGGTCCAAAACAGGCACCGGGTGTACGACGCTTGATAGATACAATTAAGTCTGTCAACGCCTGGCCGAATATGCGTATAATGGTTTCAGGAGGGCTGTTCAACAGAGCAGAAGGGCTCTGGCTGGAAATGGAGGCCGATTTATTCGCCCCAACAGCCCTTGAAGCACTCCAGGTAGCTTCTAATGATAATCCGGTTACGCAATGTGAACAAAGAACGATAAACCGCAGGAAGAAAAGACGCCAGACGACAGCACAAAACCTGACGGTGTAGATGTAAGAGCTTTCATCAGATAGAAGAACAATCAATTAGAGAGATCCGTCGAGGACGTATTTCTAATAATCCTATGAAAATTCCAAATTCGACACTTCGGCATCATGGCCTTTGTTCGGGCCCCGATGTCCTTATCGAAAACAAATCTTAATCATCAAAACGAGTTTTTTCTTGATATTCAGGTAGATAATTTGGTATAAATAAGATTGATTAAATGTGTGAGTTTTTGTCTTCCGGTGGGCAAAGCTCTTGTAAATTGCAGCTAATTAGCCTGGCCCAAGGCTTAATGAGCAAGGCACAATGTCTTAGCAGCAGTTGTTGCGCTCCGGAGTAAAACTTATACATTTCAAATAACAGCTAATATTGAGCCATTGCCTGTCTCGGCGTGGCCGCCGGGCTACGGCGGGCTTCGCCCCGACGAGAGCTACGACGGAAAGGAAGGAGGTAGTATTTCGATTTCGGATTTCCGAGTTTCGAATTGTAATTTTCGGTTTTCATTTCTTCGTATCCAATCATCAATTGGTAATCGAAATTTGACAATTCTTATAGATGCTTGTTGAAAACAAAAAGTGTTTTGGCGTGTAAATAAAACATAATTTATAACTATTTTGTTTTTTTATGAAGGAGGATACGATTATGTGCAAAAAAATGACTTATTTAATCACTTTTGTTTTGGTGCTGGGCTTAGCCACAGTCGTTGAGAGTGCAGAGCCATACGAGCAGGACCCTGGGCCGGACGGCATTGTATCAATAGAAGCTGAGAACTTCGATGACAATATCCTGAAGGGTGCCAGTTACTGGGAATTTGTTACATCAACGGTTGTTTTTACACCAGCAGACGGATTCAGCGGTGGTGGTGCGATGCAGTCAATGCCGGATACCCTGCTGGGGGGTGGCCCCGGGTTTGATACGGGCTACGTGGAGAACGCTCCAAGGCTGGATTATCAGGTAAATTTCACAAAGACCGGGCCACACTATGTCTGGATTCTCGCTTACGGCATGGATGGTAATTCAGACTCCTGCCATGCCGGTCTTGACGGCGAGGAAACACCACTTTCTAACCGGATGAGCGGCTGGAGTAACAGTTACAGTTGGGACAACGACAGGTATGAAAGGCCGGAGCGATCGCAGATCGAAATAACTACGACCGGCGTACACACCCTGAACATCTACCAGCGTGAGGACGGACTCACTGTTGACAAAATTGTTTTGACCACCAACCCGGATTACAGGCCGACCGGCATAGGCCCTCCAGAAAGCCACCGTGGTTTACGTCTGAAGGCTTATAATCCAAGCCCGGAAGATAGCATCCTTTATGAGGATACGTGGGTGAGTCTTAGCTGGTCGGCAGGAGAGACTGCCGCCTCACATGATATATACTTCGGTGAGAATTTTGCCGATGTAAACGACGGTACGGGGGACACATTCCAGGGCAACCAGGGTGGGGCATTTTTTGTTGTCGGTTTTCCCGGATTTCCTTTTCCGGACGGCCTTGTGACAGGTACAACATACTACTGGCGGATCGATGAGGTTGAGGCCGACGGAACGACGAAACACAAAGGCGATGTCTGGGATTTTACGATTCCGCCCAGGACCGCCTACGACCCGATTCCCGCAGATGATACTCAATTTATTGACCCAAGTACTGTCCTTAGCTGGTCTGCAGGTTTAGGCTCGAAATTGCACACTGTTTACTTCGGTGATAATTTTGATGATGTGAACAATGCTGCCGGCGGATTTCCACAGGCAGATTTAATCTATACACCGGGCACACTCGAAATGGGCAAGACTTTCTACTGGCGTGTCGATGAGTTCGTTATTCCTAATACGTATAAAGGTGATATCTGGAGCTTTACAACAATGTCTGAGATACCTATTGCCAATCCCAATCTTGTTGGCTGGTGGAAGTTAGATGAGGGATTCGGCGCTGCTGCTCTTGACTACTCAGGCCACGGCAATAATGGTACGCTCCAAGGCAATCCTCAGCGGGTAGATGGCTTTGACGGCGATGGCCTTGAGTTAGACGGTACTAATTCCGTTGAACTGGCAACCAACCTGATAGGCTCGGACATAGGGTCGGTATGTATGTGGATTAAGACAACCCAGGCCGAAACAGGCATGATCTTCTACGGCTCATCAGGCACCGGCGGCAACGGTTTCGGCGACCAGGACGAATTACACATTAACATGATGGGTAACGGCGGGGTCGAATTTTTCATCGAGGGTGGTGACACTGATGTCAACCCCGAGGCATCGGCGGTGAATGATGATGCCTGGCACCATATTGCGGCCACGTGGGAGGTCAACGGTGTGGCGAACCTGTATGTGGATGGCGGCACGCCGGTATCGGCTGCTCACACCGGCAACGACTTCGTGTTGTCCGGCCGAATCCGGCTGGGCCGGCCTTATGCGTACCAGAGTTTCTACTCCGGCCTGATAGACGATGTGCGGGTGTACGACTATGTATTATCGCCTGAGGAGATTGCAATAATTATGAGAGGCGACGTAAGTCTTGCCTGGAATCCAAATCCGGTTAACGGGTCAAAATCGAATATCAATGATGTCAGGTCCGTTAGCTGGTCGCCGGGAGATTTTGCGTCTCAGCACGATGTTTACTTCGGCACTGATAAAGACGCGGTGGACAATGCCGACACATCAACGCCGGATATGTATCGAGGCCAACAAGGTACTACCAGCTATACTCCCACCGAAGGCGTTGAATGGGGCCAGACCTATTACTGGCGAATTGACGAGTCTAATACAGACGGGACAATCAGCAAAGGCAGAGTTTGGAGCTTTACGGTGATAGACTATATCATTGTGGACGATTTTGAGTCCTACAACGACCTTGAACCCGAAGACCCCGAGAGCAACAGAATATATATTGCTTGGTTGGATGGTTATGACAGCCCAACGAACGGCTCTATCGTTGGTTATGAAAATCCTCCTTTCGCCGAGCAAACTATCGTCCACGGTGGTAAGCAGTCGATGCCGCTTTTCTATGACAACAGTGTCGGGTATTCTGAAGCGGAGCTGACATTGACTTATCCTCGTGACTGGACCGAAGAAGGCGTCGGAGTACTGTCACTGTGGTTCAGGGGTATTCCTGCAGGCTTCATAGAAGGGCCGGCCGGCACCTACACAATGACCGCCACCGGGGTAGATATTTGGGACCAGGCAGACGAGTTCCGCTACGCTTACAAGCAACTGTCCGGCGCCGGGTCGATTTCAGCGCAGGTTCTCAGCGTCGAGAATACTGACCCCTGGGCCAAGTGTGGCGTGATGATTCGCCAGACGCTTGACCCGGGCTCGAAATTTGCCGCTGTGTATATTACGCCCGGTAACGGATGCAGATTCCAGGGCAGGCTCACTCCAGGCAGCGCCACAAGCGATACTCCAGTAGCAACGGCTGAGCAAATGGCAATCAAGGCACCTTACTGGGTAAAAATAGAGCGTGACGCCGCCGGCAACTTTAACGGCTACTACTCCAGCAATGGTGTTAGCTGGCAGGCGATGGCATGGAATCCACAAAGAATATCGATGCCTTCGGACGTCTATATAGGAATAGCATTGACCAGCCACAATCCTGATGAAGTCTGCAAGGCCGAATTCTCCAATGTCCAGACTACCGGGGCGGTTACTCCAACGACCTGGGCGCAGGAGGCCATCGGTGTAGCTATGGCCAGTAACGACCCTGAGCCGATGTATGTTGCTCTCAATGGCAACGCTGTGGTCTTTCACGATAATCCCAATGCGGCATTGATAGACACCTGGACCCAGTGGAATATCGACCTGCAGGCGTTCGCGGACCAGGGCGTGAACCTGGCTAATGTCAATACGATTGCCGTTGGTTTCGGTGACAAGAAGAATCCACAGCCCGGCGGTTCTGGTACAGCGTACTTTGACGACATTCGGCTGCAGCGGTAAGCTCCGGAACCAGAGCCATAAGTGACAATTAGCTGCCCACGGTGACAGACAACAGATAAATGGATTTGCACGAATTCGGGGCCTATATCGAATTATTCGGTATAGGCCCCTTTTCTATTGGTTATTAAATATTATGGGGCTAAAGGGGGACAAAAATAACCAGATAAATTTAGCATGAAAATCGAAAAATAGTTTGAAGAAAATCGTGGTTTAAAGTGTATATTACTGTGAAAACAAAGTAAAAGATTCTTCTTTTGAATTGAAAGAGTCTGCATTTGGAGCCGAAGAGAGTGCCAAGCGTGTGCCAGGAAGAAATAATAGCAATGCGGCGTTGTCGGCGGGGCTCACCAGAGGCGTTTGAAGTGTTTGTGAACAGGTATATGAAAAACGCATATTTTATCGCGCTGGGGCTTGTGGGCAATCGCGAAGATGCAATGGACCTGTCACAGGAGGCCTTTATTCGAGCATACCGGAATATCAAATACCTCAAGCCCGACCGAAGGTTCTTCCCCTGGTTCTATCAAATATTAAAGAATCTGTGTATCAGCCATCTAAGAAAAAGAAGATACAGGCAGACAAGCTCTCTTGATGGCGAGAATTGCCCGGAGCCGTCGGCTATGACGGATTACTTTTCCCCGGAGGTTGTGGCCGGAAGAAACGAGCTCAAAGACAAAGTGTGGCAGGCAATCGGCAAGCTGGACGATAAGCATCGCGAGGTGATTATATTGCGACACTTTCAGAATATGTCATACGAACAAATCGCTGAGGCCCTTTATTGTAATAAAGGCACCGTTACGAGCAGGTTGTACTACGCCCGTAAGAGACTGGAAGAATTATTAAGTACAGGGAAAGGAGGTAGCATAAATGACATGCCATGATTATAAAGACCTGATGATGGGCTACCTGGACAATGAATTGAGTGACGAACAGAGACGTCAATTCGAAGAGCATTTGGCCGGATGCTCTGAATGTAAGGATGAGCTGAAGGAGTTCAGAAAACTTAAAGCAATCACCGATGAGGTCACGTTGGTTGAGCCTGAGGACAGGATATGGCAGGACTACTGGGACGGCGTCTATAACCGAATCGAGCGCAGCGTCGGCTGGATTGTCTTTTCAGTGGCCGCTATCCTGCTGACAATCTACGGCGGATTCAAGCTGATAGAAGAGCTCATCAAGGACGCAACGATTGGTATGCTGTTGAAAGCTGGTCTGCTGGCACTTATAGTGGGGCTGGCGATTCTATTTGTCTCGGTGTTGCGTGAGAGAATTTATTTCTGGCAAAAAGACCGTTACAAAGATGTAAGGAGGTAAGACAATGCTTTTGTCCACAACGGATACGATTCATGGTAAGAGGATAGTGAAGCACCTTGGGCTTGTTCGAGGAAATACGATTAGGGCCCGACATATCGGCAGAGACATAATGGCAATAATACGTCACATAATCGGCGGCGAAATAACCGATTATACTAAGATGATGGCAGAGTCCCGTGAACAAGCCATTGACAGGATGATAGAAGATGCTCAAAAATTAGGTGCCAACGCTATTGTACGAATGAGTTTTTCGACTCAGATGGTCATGGGAGGTGCATCTGAGATTTTGGCTTACGGGACGGCTGTTGTCGTTGAGTGAGGCTCTCTACAAGTAATCACACTTTTTGCTGGTTTTGATGAAGGGAGACCAAATGGATACGATTAAAGATTTTCTAAGGCCCGAAATAATATGGTTCCTGATAGGGCTTGCACTTCTCATTATGGAGTTTGTGCTGCCCGGGCTAATCATCGCTTTCTTCGGTGTCGGGGCCTGGATAGTGGCGCTTGTCTGCCTGATTACGGACATCGGGATAAATACTCAATTGATAATATTCATACTTTCTTCGGTGTTGTCGCTGTTGTGCCTACGGAAGTGGCTTAAAGGAGTATTCTTAGGGCACACCGTTTTCAAACAGAATCTGAAAAAGAACCTTGAAGAATTTGTAGGTCAACGAGCAGTTGTTAAAGAGACAATCAAGCCGAAGACCGGCGGCAAGGTGGAATTTCACGGCACAAACTGGTTGGCCGAAGCAGATGAGGAAATCGCAGTGGAAACTGTTGTTGAGATTGTTGGGAAAGAAAATATAACACTTAAAGTAAAAACATTATAGAGGAAAGGAGTTAGTTATGTTAGCTGCAATAGTAAACGCATATACTGTTATTCTTGTTGGTGTACTGGTCTTTGCGTTACTCGTATTTTTCAAGACCATAAGGATTGTACCTCAGAAAATGGCGTTTATCATCGAGCGGCTGGGCAAGTATTCGACCACGCTCGAAGCAGGTTTTCATATACTTGTACCGTTTCTCGACAGGGTTGCGTACAAACACAACTTAAAGGAGCAGGCTGTCGATGTTTCGCCGCAGCAGTGCATTACAAAGGACAATATCGCAGTTGAGGTTGACGGCATTCTGTATATGCAGGTTGTGGACCCGAAGAAGGCCTCTTACGGAATAAACAATTACGCGTTTGCATCCACACAATTGGCTCAGACAACTATGAGAAGCGTAATAGGTAAGCTCGACCTCGATAAGACCTTTGAAGAAAGAGAGACGATAAATAGTGCGATTGTTGATGCCGTGGACAAGGCCTCTGACCCCTGGGGAGTTAAAGTAACACGATATGAAGTTAAGAATATCCTGCCGCCACAGAGCATCAAAGATGCGATGGAAAAGCAGATGCGGGCAGAGCGTGAAAAACGGGCGACTATCGCCGAATCGGAAGGCGACAGACAGGCGAAGATAAACCGGGCCGAGGGCGAAAAACAACAGATGATCGCCCAGTCGGAGGGTGAGAAACAAAAACGGATAAACGAGGCCGAAGGTCGAGCTGTCGAAATTCTGAAAGTCGCCGAGGCGACGGCCAACGGAATCAGGGAGATTGCCAAGGCAATAAACGAAAAAGGCGGTGTTAATGCTGTAAACCTGCGTATCGCCGAACAGTACCTGAACGAATTCGGCAAACTTGCAAAGACCAACAACTCGATTATAATCCCTTCGAATCTTTCCGACATTGCCGGGGTGATTAAGGCAGCCGCCTCGGTAATCAAAGACCAGACGGAAGTTAAAAGCCAAACAGAATAGGTTTATGGGTCAAGAGTCTCCCTTAGCAGACTCGACAGCATAATTAAGTAGTATCTGTTGTGGAAAACAAGAACCGCCGATGTCACCCCTACGAAACCTGTCCTGAGCGAAGTCGAAGGAGCAGGGGTCCAGAGCGAAAAAGCTGGATTCCCGCTTCCGCGGGAATGACAAATCCTGTTTCCGCAACAGGAACTAATTATTAGTCTGCGGACTTGCCAAATCGCAAAACAAGCGAATAGAGAAAGGAGCTGTGATGCCATGAAAAAATGGGGTGGAATTCAAAAGATTTTGTCGTTTTCCCTACTTTTTATCACAGCGCACGTTTGGACATCCGGATTTGTGCAAGCCGCGGATTACGCCATTGGTGCCGACCTTTCCTTTCTCAAACAGACTGAGGATGGGGGTACCGTGTTTAAGGACAATGGCGAGGCTAAACCGGGCTTGCAGATATTTAAAGAGCATGGCTATAACTGGATTCGCTTACGACTATTCCACACACCCACGCGCTTGCCGAATAATATCGAGTACACCATCGCCCTCGCTCAAGACGCTAAGAAGCTCGGGTTCAAGTTTCTGCTGAACTACCACTACTCCGATACCTGGGCCGACCCGGGCAAACAATACATCCCCAAGGCATGGGAGGGTAAGTCACACGAGGAATTAGTGCAGGCGGTGTTCGAATATACCCGGGACACTATCACTGCATTTCGGGATGCCGGTGTCTTGCCGGACATGGTACAGGTCGGAAATGAAGTTATCAACGGTATGCTTTGGCCGGACGGCAAACTGCCGGATAATTGGGACAACTTCGCCGAGCTGATGGAGGCCGGAATTAACGGCGTTGATGCGGGGCGGGGTAATTCCCGACGTCCCCAAATTATGATTCATATCGACAGAGGCGGCGATAAGAAAAAGACGAAGGCTTTCTTCGACAAGTGGAACTCGTATGGAGCTGGCTACGATGTCATCGGGCAGTCTTATTACCCGTGGTGGCACGGCAGCCTGCTTGACCTTCGGGAAAACATGATCTTTATGGCCAATGAATATCAGAAGGACATCATTTTGGTGGAGGTAGCATACAACTGGAGGTCGTCCGATTACAGAAACAAACCGGCACCCTTTCCGGAGACCCCCGAAGGACAGAGGCAGTTTCTGGATGAGGTGAATCGCGTTGTTCTGAGCACTCCTGACAACAGAGGCAAGGGCGTTTTCTGGTGGGAGCCTGCTGTCATGGGCGGTCTTCGAAGAAGAGGCATGTTCGATGATGACGGGAATGCCTTGCCTGTCATCACAGTGTTTGACAGATTCACAAGAAAGTGATTAGATATCCCATGTATAATCAGAGTTAATCAAAGGCACAAGGACGGTGGCTATATGATTGGGGTTATCTGCAAGCCTAATACGCAGGAGAAATTGGAGATACTCAGCACTGATGCGCAGTATGATTTAGCATGTGCGTGCAGTTGTAATAAGGAACAAAGCCGAAAGCGCAGCAGTGACGGCAAATGGATATATCCGGTAGCTCTTCCGAATGGGGGCAAGAGTGTCCTGTTTAAGACGCTGCTCTCAAATGTGTGCACGAATGACTGTAAGTACTGTCCTCTCAGAGAGCAAATGGACGTTCGCCGGTGCAGTCTTAGGCCGGAAGAGACGGCAAAGGTATTTCTGGATTATTATAATCAGCGAAAGGTTTTTGGGCTGTTTTTAAGTTCGGGCGTCTTAGGCTCGGCTGATGCAACAATGGACCGACTCAACGGTGTTGCAAGATTGCTTCGAAAAAAGCACGGCTTTAGAGGGTACATTCACTTAAAGATTATTCCCGGGGCAAGTGATGCGGCTATAGAAGAGGCGGTTTCATTAGCCAGCGCAGTCTCACTGAATATTGAGACGCCGGGCGAAAAGAGATTAGAGAAAGTATCAAAGAAAAAAAGATATATTCAGGATATTATTGAGCCAATCAAACTCATCAGCAGATTGACCGGACGCGGTTCGAGATACCAAAGGGTCAAGCAGACAACGCAGTTTATCGTTGGGGCCGCAGGGGAACCGGATGCGGAAATCGTGAAGTATATGTACGGCCTGTACGAGCGGCTGAAAATGCACAGAGTATATTTCAGCGCTTATCAAAAGGGACTTGGTGATGAGTCTATAGCCGGTGAACAGGCCGGCCAGGAAAGACCAACGGATATTCTTATGCGGGAACATCGGCTGTATCAGGTGGATTTTCTACTTCGCAAATACGGCTTCAAGGAATCAGACATTGTTTTTGAGAAGAATGAAAATTTGTCTTTGACTATTGACCCGAAAGAAGCGTGGGCGCTGAGACATCCTGAGGCGTTTCCTATGAACATAAATCAGGCATCGAGGTTTGCGCTACTGCGAGTACCCGGCCTTGGGCCGGTAACTGTCAAGCGCATCCTGGAGCAGCGAAAAGCCGGTAGAATAAGGCATATCGAAGATGTGGGGAAGGTAGGCGCCAGGCTGGAAAAAGCGAAACAATACCTGGCTTTTTGAGCGTGGAGTGTGACAAAGAGAGGATTTTTTATTTTCAATTCCGGCCCTCAATAACTTTTGATTTCCAATTTCTGATTACGGTATAATAAAGGCGGCAGCAGAATTACAACCGGTGAGCACAAAGAAAGGAGGTGTTCTGTTATGTGGTTTAAAACTGAAGAAACTCTCACGGACGAGCAAGTTCAATCGGGTCTGAGTTATGTTATCAAGGATGGAATCGCATCGCAGTCGATGGGGATATTGACCGGTGGAGCATTTTTAGTCGCTTTTGCCGTCAAGCTTGGTGCATCTAATCTTGTTATTGGCTTATTGGCCGCCATCGGACCTTTAGCTCAATTGCTTCAATTGCCCTCGATATTTCTTGTTGAGAAAATACGCAACAGACGTGCGATTGTCGTTATCACGGCGGGACTAAGCCGGCTGTGCTGGGTGTTTATTGCTCTGAGTCCCTTCTTATTCGGGGCCAAAATCGGCCTTGCCGTTTTGTTAGTATCGATGATAGCAGCTTCGGCACTTGGGGCCGTCTCCGGCTGCGGCTGGAATTCGTGGATGCGGGACCTGATACCACAGAACATCTTGGGGGCTTTCTTCTCGAAAAGGATGAGAATCGCCACAGGCGTGGGGATTGCACTTAGCGTATGCGCGGCGGTCTATTTGGACCTTTGGAAAAAGCTGTTTGCCGAATATGAGGTGCATGGCTATTCAATTTTGTTTTTGGCCGGTTTTGCGGCCGGTGCTCTCGGACTTTATTATTTATACAAAACACCCGAGAAACGTATGCCCGCTGTTGTGGAGAAATCAAGTATTTTGAAGTTGCTTTCCAAACCATTTAAAGATGAGAATTTTCGAAAGCTTATTGTGTTTATGTGCTCCTGGAATTTTGCAGTAAATCTGGCGGCGCCTTTCTTTATGGTTTATATGCTCAAAAGATTGGGGCTGAGCATGTCATTTATCATCGGGCTTTCCATTCTCAGCCAGGTGATGAACTTCACTTTTCTTAGAATCTGGGGCAAATTTACAGACAGTTTCAGCAACAAATCGGTACTCGCCATCTGTGGGCCTTTATTTATCATTTCGATTCTTGCCTGGACTTTTACCACAATGCCTGAAAAGTACTTTCTAACCATTCCGTTGTTGATAATTATACATATTGTAATGGGCCTTTCCTCAGCGGGAGTATCTCTGGCCTCCGGCAATATCAGCATGAAACTGGCACCGCAGGGACAGGCAACTTCCTATCTTGCAGCCAATACCATTGTTAATTCTATTGCAGCCGGAATTGCCCCGATTTTAGGCGGTAAGTTCGCGGACTTCTTTGCAAACCGACAATTAGACTGGGTACTTAATTATAAAGGCCCCGGAGGAGAATTCAGTCTGCCTACTCTGAATCTACAGCAGTGGGACTTTTTCTTTGCTATTGCGTTTATAATTGGATTATACTCAATTCATCGTTTATCTATGATAAAAGAAGTTGGAGAAGTTGAGGGAAAAGTAGTCTTTGGTGAGCTTATTACAGAGGTTAGAAGCCAGGTTCGAACACTTTCTTCCGTCGAGGGCCTGCGTCAGATGGTTAGCTTTCCTTTTACCGTAGTAAGGGACTTAACCATGAAAGTAAAAGCCAATAACAAAATCAGCGATAACCAGGAAAAGGGAGTTTGATTATGAAAAAGGCCAAATTGATTGTAATAATTGTAATATCTATACTGGCGTTTATTATCTTTCTTCAGAATACTGAATCTGTGGAAACAAGAATTCTTTTTATGAAGGTGGCTATGCCCAGGGCTATACTGTTGATTTCGACGTTTCTTGTTGGTTTTGTAGCGGGTACAATCACCACCAGTTTGCTTTTAAGAAAATCCGGAAAGAAAAAGACCGTAACCAAAAACAATTGAACTTTAAGATAAAACAACAATAGGTTTATTTCTGTAGATACATGCGGAAAACATAGGAGAACGATAGAAATGAAAAAAGGTAAAAACAAACTCAAAGTTGTTAAGAAACGCTCGAGTAAGGCCGGTCTGCCACCAGGGACGCTGGTTCATGTCGGCGAAAAAAAAGCTGAGTCAGTGAGAATTACCTTCATCGACTATGATGAGCAGAGCTTTGAGGAAAAACAGGTCACAAAAATCGAGGAATGCCTAAAACTTAAAAACACGCCTACCGTCAGTTGGATAAACATTGACGGCCTCCATGATATTGAATTACTCGAAAAGCTCGGCAAAGGCTTTGAAATACATCCGCTCATTCTTGAAGATATTCTCAGCACGGGCCAGCGGCCGAAGTTCGAAGATTATGAAAAATACATCTTTATCGTGCTCAAGATGATAAGCTTTAGTGGTGAGAACCAGTCGGTCGAAGTCGAGCAGGTCAGCCTGATATTGGGGCCGAATTATGTCATTTCCTTTCAGGAACGCGTCGGAGATGTTTTCGACCAGGTAAGAGATAGAATCAGAAACGCAAAAGGACGCATCCGAAAAATGGGACCTGACTACCTGGCCTATTCTTTGATAGACGCGGTAGTCGATAACT
>CAYUFX010000031.1:0-46561 GCA_964444135.1 uncultured Pirellulales bacterium
TTCTCAGCGAAGTTTCTGCAAACGTGTGAAGAATCTTAAGAACGGCAGCGGAAGCGACGACCGTCTCAATGGCCCATTTTTCCTGCAGAGGGGTATAACGGTTTTCGATGACAGCGATCGGGATTGCATGACTGGCTCCCGCGGTAAGGACTGGTTAATATCATTTGATGGTGATAAACTCACCGATAACAAGAACAAAGATAACGGCAACTGTCAGCATCAGTATCAATGCTCCATTTGGAAACTGCTGACTCGTTTGTATTGGAACAAATTTGATTGTTGTGAGAAATACAGGTAGATAGAAAGGGGATTGTAGTATAAGACGAATCCTCGCTCTTGTCCAAGATAATGATTTTTTTCAGGTGGTGCAAGGAATCTTTCGCACATTTTTAGATAAGTCTTTCATCTGGTCGTACCTTAGTCTGGCCACCCCTATTATACGTGTTTAGCCTGAAGTTTTAGTTTTTGGGGCGATACATCCGATAATATAAATAGCAACGATATGCAGAGAAAGTTATGGATGATCGCACAAAAGCTGTTATAGATGAATTACGAGCTGAAGTCAAACGCCTCAAAGAGCGAATAGAATCACTCGAACAGGAAAACCGCCAGTTGCGAGAAGAATTGGAAAAGGCTCAGCAGCAGATGGCCCGCCAGGCCGCTCCTTTCCGCCGAGAAGAACGAAAAAAGATTCCTCCGGATGAACACAAACCTCCGGGACGAAAGGCGGGGCATCCGGGTTCTTATCGTAAGGAACCTGATCATATAGATGAAACAATAGAATTGCCGTTGGACAACTGTCCGAAGTGCTCGGGACCCCTAACGGATATCGAGCGTATGGAGCAAATAATCGAAGAGATACCGCCTGTTCGACCGCACGTGGTCAAAGTTATAACCTACCGTGGCCGGTGTCCTTGCTGTGGAGTGGTCGAGACGCATCATCCACTGCAAACCTCTTACGGCCAGGGGGCGGCTAAGGTGCAGTTAGGTCCGCGAGCGTTGGCATTGGCAGCTTGTCTTAACAAGGTACACGGTCTTACGGTGCGTAAAACGTGCAGGGTTTTACATGATTTGTGTGGTTTGCGTATAACTGGTAATCGGCAGGTAAAACAGCCACACGAAAATGCTCTAATTTGGCAATGAAAGCCTTATTGTTCATAACTACCCATCAAAGCAGCTTTTAGTCACCTCAAAATGCCCAAACAACTGACTCCTTGCGGAATCCCTGCCCTTGGGTAGTACCTTACGACATTTTAATTTGTGGATATAGGTTGTTCCCGTTTGATGCGGAATTCAGCCAATTAACAAACTGGATTCCCGCTTTCGCGGGAATGACAACTCACAAAATCAAATGTCATAGAGTAGTAGGGACTATTGTGAGATATCGCTTGGTATGTTATAATATCTTGTGTCGTTATAAATCTTATCGGCTGTTAAAAGTGGTGTTTATGATTTGCTGGTCTGAACAAGGAGGAATGCTATTCATATGAGATATTCGCGGACTCTTGCTTTTCTTGTGGTATTCAATCTCACCCTCAGCCTTTATACTATGGGCCGGGCACAGGAGCTAATCCGGATAAACGAGTTCATGGCCGTGAACGATAACGGCCTTGATGACGAGGACCGGGATGAAGAGGACTGGATCGAGCTCTACAATGCCGGAATGAACTCGGTTGACTTGGAGGGGTGGTATCTAACGGATGACATCAACAACCTGACGCAGTGGGCGTTTCCGGAGGTGACGCTCGCGCCCGATGCTTACTTGGTTGTCTTTGCCTCGGGAAAAAATCGTAGATATCCCTTGGTAGTGTTGCACACCAATTTTAAACTAAAAGGTGGTGGCGAGTATCTGGGATTGGTCCGTCCGGACGGTAAGACCGTGGTTTCGGAGTTCTTTCCGTGGTATCCGAAACAGGCCCCCGATATTTCTTATGGCCCCATTGGCAGTACCACGGAAACAATGCTCTTAATGTCTGGGGCGCCGGCCAAGGCCCTGGTACCCCTTAACAATGCCCTGGAACCGAACCCACGGCGTTCGGAGACGCTGCGTCCCTGGACGCAAGAAGACTCGGATGATTCATCCTGGCAGACAGGCACCACCGGTGTCGGTTATGATTACCCGGGACTGGTTGGTTTGGATGTCTCGGCGATGCGAAACGTCAATACCACGGTGTATATTCGCGTGCCCTTCGTGGTGGAGGACCCCTCGGCGTTCCGAGCCTTGACCTTGCGTATGCGTTTTGACGATGGGATGATTGCCTATATCAACGGGCGGGAGGTGGCACGGAACAATGCTCCGGGCCCGGGCTCAGAGAGCTGGAACTCCAGTGCATCAACCAATCGGTCCGACAGCATCGCTGTTCAATCGGTTGATTTTACTATCCCGCAATTCGACTTTCTCCATGTGGGGACCAACCTGCTGGCCGTGCAGGGGCTGAACTATCAGGCGAATGACTCGGACCTGCTGGTCGTTCCAGAGTTGCTCGCTACGCTCGCTACAGCAGACGAAACGTCATGTCAGTATTTCCCGGTACCGACGCCTGGAAAGCCGAACAGCATCGGTATCGATATTCTGGGGCCGATCATTTCCGATACGGACCACTATCCGCGCATACCCACTGAAAATGAGGACCTGCAGATCACGGCCCGGATCGAGCCGTCCTTCGATCCCATTGATACCGTCATGTTGTACTATCGTGTGATGTTTAATCGCGAAGGGAGCGTTCCATTACTGGATGATGGTACGGGCGGCGATAGCGAAAGCGAGGATGGGCTTTACAGTGTGAGAATCCCGGCTTGGAGGTTTAAAGCGGGGCAGATGGTCAGATGGTTCATTACGGCCACAGACACAGCCGGACGCAAATCACGGTTTCCAGCTTACACCGATCCGCTGAATTCCCCACAGTATTGCGGGACTGTAGTGGATGACCCGAATCTGACTAATCCGTTACCGGTGCTGCATTGGTTTATCCAGTATCCGCAAGCCGCCAACACCGATGCCGGAACCCGCTGCACGCTCTTTTACGATGGTGAGTTTTACGATAATGTGTGGATTAATATTCATGGTCAATCCAGTCGTGGTTTTCCGAAAAAGAGCTACGACATCGATTTCCATCCTGGTCATAACTTCAAATGGGCCCCGGGACAACCGCGTGCCGATGACATCAACCTGATGACGACCTATCCGGACAAGGCGCACATGCGCAACATACTGGCCTATGAGACATATCGGGATGCGGATTGTCCCTATCACTGGGTTTTTCCGGTACGGGTCCAACAAAACGGGGCCTTTTGGGGCACAGCCCATGTGATGGAGAACGGCGATGAAGATTGGCTGATTCGGATGAGCTTGAATGCCGAGGGAGCCCTTTACAAGATGTATAACAGATTTGACAGTGCGAGTAGCGCCTATAATGGTGCCGAAAAGAAGACACGCAAGTATGAAGACAACTCGGATTTGTTGGCACTCTACGACGGCCTCAGCCTCGGGGGCGAAGCGCGCCGCCGATATCTCTATGACAATGTGGATGTCGCGCAGGTCGTCAACTTCCTGGCTGTACACATAATCACTGGAGACATCGACTGCTGCCACAAAAACTACTACCTATACCGTGATACGGGCGCCAGCAATGAATGGCAGATGTGGCCGTGGGACGTGGACCTGAGCTTCGGACGAGTGTGGAATTCCACAGAGACTTACTGGAACGAGAACCTTGTTCCAAATACGGGGCTGTTTGTCGGTAGAAACAACCGTGTCCCAGATGCCATTTTTAATACCCCGGAAACACGACAGATGTATTTGCGCCGTATAAGAACGCTCATGGATGAGCTCCTCAAAGCACCGGACACGCCGGAGGAGGAACTGTATTTTGAGCCGAGCATTGATATGTTGGCAGCTCTCATTGCTCCGGATGCGGCCTTAGACGCCGCTAAATGGGGCTCGCACGCCTGGGGTAATGGTTCAACGGCTCCTTGTTGTCCCCAATCGTTGCCGGAAGCCGTCGAAGAGCTGAAGTACTACTACCTACCTGAGCGTCGGCGTCAACTATTCAATGGCTTAGCTACCGGGGCCAATGAAATACCCAATGCCCAACCGGTCGGTACGGTTATTAACTTCGGTACTATTGATACCAACCCTGCCAGTGGTAATCTGGATGAGCAGTACATACAACTGCAAAATCCCAATCATTTCGCTGTAGATATTTCCGGCTGGACACTTAGTAGTGGGCAAGATCCCAACGCCCATCTTTTTACGTTCCACGGTGGTACGGTCATTCCTGCAAATGGGACTATTTACGTTGCCGCCAACAGGATAGCTCTTCGCTCACGGAATTCATCTATCAGAGGCGGTCCAATATTGTTTATTGTTGGTGACTTCAGTGGTCGGCTTGCAACTCGAGATGAAACGCTTTACTTGACCGACCGGCAGCAAATGACGGTAGATTTCGTCAAAACAACCCAAACCGGCAGGCGGTGATGGCGAAGGGGTAAATACACCTGCACAGGCCACGTATGACGCAGGAGGTCGTATCGGTCATCGAAAACGTTGCCAATTTTTATGATTTTTGTAAGGTATTTGCCTTAGATAACTTACGAAGTGAACATTTTTGCCGAATTGGCAGATAACGGGCTTTCTGGTTGTATACTTCTACTCGCGAAAATGGGGCCATTTCGGGCCCCATCCCTGCGGGTACTGGCCTGATTAGCTGGAAGGACCGGTCCAAAATTTTTCAGAAAATATGTAGTCACCGCTATTAACAACTTTGTTCATATGTGATACCCTTTCATAAGAGCAGCGGTGGAGTATTACGAAAAAACATATCAAATCAATCATCTGGATAAAAACGATATATGAGAGATGATGGACGAGAAAATTAGTGGATTTGCGAACGGGCGAGGCAGGGATTCGGCGTATATTTTCCTTGACGAAAAGGCCGTCAATTTGGTATAAGAATATTTATAGGAGCTTATATCAATAGAGGCAAACGTCTGTGGGTTTTTTCATGCATACAAATTCCTGTATTGAAGTAGGTTTATAAAAGAGAATAGCACCACGTGAAAAGCAGGCCGTTAAAAAGCACTGGAGAAATGGAACAACTTTTGGTTATAAGGCTGCCTCAAAGTTGTAGTGGCCGGGCTTAATTTCAAGTACAGAAAACTCCTTTGTGTCACGCAGGTGTTTAATGCTGTTAGCCTGGGCTATGGGGACGTTTCCTTCTTTGATTGATTTAGGATCCTTAGTCGGCAAGTAGAGCGTTGCGGTTGTATTAGGCGGAACAGACACTATTAATTTGAGTTTTCCGTTAAGAATCTGCCATTCACTTCGGATTGTACCATACGGGGATTCGAGTCTGGCTTTGACCCGATCGAGAGGCTGGTTTCTGATTATTCCAGGCTTGATAAGGAAATGCTTGTATCCTGGACTGTTCGGGTCGGGCTTGATACCCCCCAGCCCTTCGATGAACCAGGCTCCGATATGTAAATACGAACTATGCAGACGAGAATTACTGCCATCCCAGGCCTCCCAGAGGGTTGTGGCTCCGCGTTGCAGCATATCACCCCAGCCTGGATAGTCCTTTTTAGTAGCCATTTCAAACAATAGGTCTGGACGATCGAACTCCAGTAGATTCTTGACAATGAAATAACCACCGGTAATCCCGCCCCAGAAGTGTCCCCGGCGATGGATAAGAATCTCGTCTTCAAAACGTTTCCATACTGCCGGTCGAACTTCCTCGGGAGGCAGTCCTACCAATAGCGCAATAGCAAGGTAAGCCTGCAGGTTATTCACGTAGCCGTTTTCCTGAGGATTGAAGAATTCCTTGTGCACAGCTCGGGCTATAACTACCGCCCGACTAAGATATCTCGCAGCGACATCCTTCTTTCCCAAAGCATCGGCGATCCGCGCTGCCGTTTGCAGATTGTATATCCAATAGCAATTGTTAAAAAATAAGGTCTCACGCGTGTCACCATTGACTCCCTGTGCTCCCGGCCAGAGCCAATCGCCCAAGAAGTCCCACTCTCCACCCCAGCGAACAAGCATATTATTCTTTGACTTTGTTTCAAGGAAGGCCAGCCAGCGCTCGATCGTCTCAAAGTTCTCTTCAAGTATGCGGATGTCACCATAGTGTCGATAAACATACCAGGGCAGGGTGACACAAATTCCGCTCCAGGCGGGTCCACCGCCGCCCCAGTAAGTAGGAGCGGTATACGGCAGATTACCGGCCTGCGTCGGGGCGTTTTGGTTCGTTGATTTTTCACCAAGGCCCCAGGCAGTCTCTTTGCCCTGTACGTCACGCCAATCCTGGGTCCATTTTGTATAGAAAGCCCCCAGATGGTAATTGTTCAGCGCCGTCTGTATTGTGGCGTGGGCGTCGCCGCCGTAGCCCATGCGTTCGCGCTGAGGGCAGTCGACAACATAACCACCGAGACTGAGATTCTCAAAAGTCCACAGCACAATGTTATAAATGTCGTTAAGCAGCTTGTTAGAACACTCAAACCAGCCTGCCCTTTGAAAGTCGGTCCGCACCAGATAACCACGAATATCCTGTAAGGCCGGCTTGTACCCTAAACCTTTGATGAAAATCCATCGCCCTGAGCCATAATTGAAACGGTTGCGAAAAGTGCCCTGCCTGCCGGGTCCGATGCGGTATGCGCTGTGGAGCCGATGGGTTATTAACTCCTCTTTGCGTTCCGAGAATTGTAATTCGATAATGTCACCCTGTTGTCCCTTCACATCGATTTCAACAAAACCGACAAAATTTACCCCCATATCAACGCGATAGCCCCCGCTTTCGACTTTCTCAATGGCGATAGGTTTGATCTTTTGGATACGGCGATTGGGTTCGACCGTTTGAGCCGACAGCAACAGTTTGGGATGATACACGGTAGCTGACTTCCATCCCGTATCGTCCAAATCGGCACCGTACCAGTTTGGTAATTCCTTATTGGCATCATAATATTCGCCGCCGAAGTTCATAAACATCCATGTTCCTAACAGAACGTTCGGGCTGGGATCAGTTTTCCACGTTTCGTCAGTGATCAAACGTTGTCTTCGCCCATCTCGCATTTCGATGTGGGCCTGAGCAATGACTATTGGTGTTTGTGGTTTGTCGTCAGTCTTGTACAGCGGGAAGATGGACCACGATGTGCCCAGCCATAGGCCAATCACGTTGCGGCCAGGTCGCAGATGATCGGCAATTTCGTAAGTCACGTAACGCGCCCGCTTTGTATGATCGGCCACGCTCGGCATCAGAACCGTATCTGTCACCTTCTTTCCATTCACATAGAGTTCATGGTAACCCACAGACGCTACGTACATCGTTGCCCACCGGGGTTTGTCTCTTAAGATAATTTCCTTACGAAACCAGGGTTCAGATAGGTAGTTACCTTCCGGAGGCAACTCCTTAACCTCAACGAACTGCTGATCCGTGCCTATCCATTTGGCTGACCAGTCTGATGGATTCAATAATCCCATTGTCCATTGAGTTGATGCGCTCCAGGCCGAGAACACTCCGTGATTATCGCGTACTCGTACCTTCCAATAGCAGCGCATGCCGGATGACAGGGCAGAGCCGTGATAGATAACGAGGTTCGATTGGTCAGACTTGATTTCGCCCGAATCCCATAGGTCGCCTCTGTCCCGGGCAAGCAATTCCTCCGAACTGGCCGCCAGAATATGGTAAGCCCTCTGTGCTTGTCCACGTGTTTTCTGCTCAGTTGCCTTAAGCTTCCAGCTAAGCCGCGGTCGCTTCACATCAATACCTAAGGGGTTGGTCAGGTATTCGCATCGCAAGTCGGTCGGTGTTATGCTCGCGGTAACGAATGGAGTTCGTTGCCCGTAACCGCTACTCTCGGCAACCGCAAGCATTGTATCTTTTCGTAATTTGTGTGTACTATTATCAGCCTGTATAGTTGCACAGAAGACAAGGACCATCAATACCGTAACTGTTTTCCTTGAGCTTGACAGGCTCTCAAGCTGGAATTTTCCGCAACTCGGTAGTCTTTTTCTTTTCATTTGTTTATCTCCCGTGAAAAGTCTATGCCAATTTGACAAATCTTCCCGTTTCTTATAGTGGTAAAAGACGAAGTCTTAATTAGTACGACCCAAGGCAACATCTCTTGCTTCCTGATTGAATCGTCCCTTTTCTCCAGAAATCATTCTCACCTTCACAATTTATATTCTCATCGGTGAAATTGCGCCCCAAATTACCAAATCTGGTCGACCGGCACAATATTAAAAAAATATGAGTCTTACGCGACACGTCAATCTGCGCTCCCCACCACGATATGGAGCGAACGTTAATAAAGCAAGGGACGGTTGACCTTACGGATCCAGAGTTTATCGGTTTTGATGGACGGTCTGTCTGTAATCCTGCCTTTGGTGTTGAAGAGCAGTTGCTTGACGCCATTTCTATCCATGCGGATGCCGAACAGGTAGTGAATGATATTGAAGCAAACGAAGCCGGCCTGTTGACCAGGTATCATACCCGAAAAATCCAGATCTTTGACGACAGTGCCTTGACCGTTTTCCATTAATTATCCTTAATGTCATTTCTCCAAAAATCCACGTGGTAAGCAGGGCTGTCTGCATTCCAGACTTTGTTGACGATATCCATATCCCCATCTCCGTCCACGTCGGGAAGAACAGCATCATGCCAGCCGGGATTGTCCTCGTGTATCACGATGGGTTTAAAAAGGGGACTGGTGCGAATGGCATGAAGATAAGCAATTCTCATTGTAAGAGAGCCTCCTTCATCTCTGATCTGGGCTTGTTCAGCAAAGCATATTCTTTAGGCCTTCGTTTAACAGCTCGCGGTTCGATTCGATTGGGACGATTCGGTAACTTGTCACGAGCAATCCAGCTTAGTAGGTACTGATAAAGTATCATGGCCTTTAGGGTTCCCGAAAATAGCCAAAGATAAGGAAGTACCGCATTAACACGATGCAACGTACCAGCAAAACTCAGACGATGTAACGGCTGATCATGCGATTCTGAGGCCTGCCACATCAGAACGCGGATCAAATTGTAAACCAACAGATGCATATAAATCTCTTTTCGAACCACATCTGCACTTTTACCCCGCAAAATATCCATTCCCAAGGTCGTTTTAATATCTCGCAAACGCAGTTCAACTATCCAACGATCTCTGTACAGCCCGGCGATCTCCTCAAAATGGATACACCTTCGGATCTAACAGGGTCGTGGCCACGATAATTGTCTCACCGCGAAATCCTGGCACCGCTGTATGGAAACGGAGTACACGAATCGTTAAAGTCTCCGGCAAAGATGCAAAGCGTTCCGGAGACAGACCTCGAGGACATTTTTTTGGCCGATACCATGTTACCAGGCGATCATTTTTGCCTAAGCGCTTACCTCGCCGAAAATCCACGGTCCGTGAACGGGCCCCGTGAAGGCGAAAAACGCCATCACAGCCCTTTTGGAGTAGTTCTGCCAGATAGCTATAAGCACAGAAAAAACGGTCTCCCAGCACAACGTCTCCGGTGTGTAACTGCCCCCACAGTTGATGCCACAGGTTGAGCTCCGAACTGCGATAGGCACCAATTGCCACATCCAGAACAGCCCCGGTCGCCCAACAGAACATGGCTACTATCCGAGCAACGGGAAATCCACAACCCGGTTTTTGTCCGTCCGGCTGTCCGAAGCTCTGTTGCAGAGAAGGGGTATCCGGCATCGAACAAGCGGAACCATCCACTATCCAGACACGACGGCCACACCAGGAATACGCCGAGCCGACTTTCGCTTGAAGCCTTTGGCCGACCTGTCGCAATGCCGATTTGAACAATGATAGCGGTAATCGTTGTCGTCCCTGACAATAGGCACTGGGGTCCGGTGAGGCCGTTACCTGTTGTCCGCAGGCGGCTTGTTCAGCTAAGATATGAGCCACCGCCTCTCGGCAGAGACAGTCGGGTTCCAAGACCTTGACGAGAAAGGCCCAGAGAGTTTGAACGGGCGTCCAGATGCGACTTCGCCGGCGATATAACGTGTTCTCTGAAATTCCATACCGCCGTGCCAGCACAACTGCCGGCTCTTCACGGCGTATTAACAATAACAACACAACTTTACGGCGTTCCGATACGCTCAATTTTGATTTTGTTCCCATCTTTCAGTCCCTTTCGATTTTTGTAAATCTAACAGCTTAACCAAAAGGAACCTCTCACTCACGAAAATTCCCAACAACCCCGTTCTATACACCAAGGCTCCAACCTGCGACATTTTAACTGTCGAGTAGACGTAATATGTTCCTCCTATTTAGGTATGCTTTGTATTCCCCGTTTCTCTTCTCTTTCGATTAAAGATTGTCACAATATTCTGCCATGTAAGATAACTTCGATGTCCCTCAGAACCAAACATGAAGATTTCCCTCATCCAGCTCTTCAATAAAACTCACTAAACGGACGGCAGCTTGTACAACTGGTGAATACCATCGGCAAGCTCGGAGATGATATCGTCAAGGAAGTTTGGACTGTGGTTATGGCCCGCTTATTGTTCAGCGTTTCCGGTTGACTGTATAGTCCGCCTTCACGCCGGCGATCGCCTCGCCCTTGCCGATAAGCTGGATGTTGGGGCGCGGTGGCGGCGCCATCCCGTCGCCGAGGAAGAAACCCGGGTGCGGTGGCTTGTTATAGACCACGTTTTGCCAGGCAATCGCCAGGCGATATTGCGGGTCATGCATCAACGTATATATGCGGTGCTCAGTCGGGGTCGTAGTAGTGTAGAGTCGCAGGGCCTTACCGTCGGGGGCGGTCATCAGCAGCTCCTCTCGCCAGTCGCCGATGAAGTCACCCATAATGTTGGGACCGCGTCCGCCACCACGAACTCCAGTCGCGAAGAGCCTTTGTTCGGCACCTGTTTCCCAGTTCCATTTGTTGATGGTGGAACGGGAGAGCAGCTCGCGCAGCAGATCACCGTCCCACCAGATTACAAAACCGCTTGAGCGCGGATTGGGACCTATCTCGTTACCGCGTGAGTCGCGCAGACCTCCCGGCCCACCCCACGCCTCGTAGCCGCGGTGGCGAGGATCGATGTCGGCCGCCATGCCCCCGCCGACGTCGACGCCGGGGCTGTGCTTCCAAAGGAGTTCGCCTGTGCGCGCATCGCGCATCGCCACACCGGGGGTCTTGAATCGGACGGTTTCATCCTCGTTTTCGTGGATTGTGAAGACCTCCAGGCCGGGACGGTCGGGGTACATGTCGCTGATGTGCATCGAGTCACCGTGTCGCAGCCCGCTGGAGTAAAGCCCCTGGCCGTTGTCATCGACAACCATCGCGTGGTAAACGATCTCATCCTTTCCGTCCTCATCCACGTCAGCTACCGACAGCGAGTGGCCACCCATACCAGAGTAGGGCGAGGCATCCGTGAAAGGGGGGTAGCTGATACCCGAGTCGAAGACCCAGCGGCTGGTCAGCTCGCCGTCGCGCCAGTCCCAGGCGGCCAGGACAGTTCGGCCGTAGACACCGCGGCACATCACCACGCTCGGGCGCTCACCGTCCAGGTAGGCAACACAGGCCAGGAATCGGTCGCAGCGGTTGCCGTAGCTATCGTTGCTGCCGTTACCGCCGATACCGCCCCAGCCGTTGATCGGATAGCGGTTAGGTATATAATCGACCGTTTTTAACGCCTTGCCGGTCTGTCCGTCGAAGATAGTGAAATACTCCGGGCCATCGAGGATACGGCCATGAGTCCGGTCGCCCTCATTGTAGGTACGCCAGTCCTTGTCCTTATCGCCGATGACCTTCCCCGTCCCGTCGGTTGTGCCGTCGGCGGTCTTGCAAGCCATCTCGGCCTTGCCGTCGCCGTCCAGGTCATAGACCATAAACTGCGTGTAGTGCTCGCCGTCGCGGATATTGATTCCCAGGTTGATGCGCCATATGTGCGTGCCGTCCAGCTCGTAGGCATCAAAGATGGGTGTCCCAGTGATACCGGCAAAAGCGTTGTCCCGGCCGTGCGATATCTGGTGCAGGACGATCTCGTATTCGCCATCCCCGTCCAGATCGGCGATCGAGGCATCGCCGGGCCGGTATTCGGAGATCCGCTGGATCGGGATTTCGAGGTAATTTTTATCCCAGGCGCTCGCCAGCTTGGAGGGTGCCAGTTCCTTGCCGTTTAACACCGGCCGGACAAAGTACTTAAGCGGCTGACTGGTGTCGGCGCCGCGATCAACGCAGTTTGTGGCACCCGCGATTGGCGTTTCATTGACCTTGACCGGCGTACCGCCGGCGACGCGGTAGAGATTGAAGGCGACTGTCTCAGGATCAGTCCCGAACAGCCGCCAACCGACATAAACACCGCCGTCAGGCTGTTTGACGGCCACAATCCCACGAGTGAGATTTTCCATCTGGCGTTGCGCCGGAGCAGCAGCGGCCACAGCCAGCAGCAGGCCAATAGCGATCCGTGTTGAACAGTGACTCATGATAATGGCTCTTATGAATAAACTGCGCTGTAAGACATTTTTTCTGCTTTCATTTCAATTTTTGCCCATGCTATCCAAATATTCTGACTGGGCACCACGAAGATAAGCCTCTATCATTATTGGCTCGCGGCAACCGCCGCTTGTGCCATTCACCAACCGACTTCCAGGAATTGAAACACCGTCTCCCGTACAAATTTAAGGAAGCTCGCCTGTAACACGGCCCAGCTCGTCGGAACGCGCGAGTTCTTTACCATCGGCAAAAACGTGAAGGCCTTTTCTCTTGCCGTATTTTTCTCCACTTCGGTCCCACAAGATAGTGAGTGATCGCCCATGATAACGCACATTGTCAATACAGAACCAGTCCCACGTATCCGCTGGTATCAAAGGATCAACTATCACCGCATCATATTCCTGAGGTATAAGTCCCACAAGTCCGCTGATTACCAGATCACAAAATGTCGAGTGATTGTAGTATCGGCTCCGTTCTGAATCCGGCTTCAGCCACTTGCCGTTTATCTCATCAAGATACTCCCCGATATATGGGTTGCCTTTATACCGGTGAGACCGGGCGTATGTCAGAAGGGCTTCAAAGTAGTCCGCCTTGCTCACGTACTTCTGCTCATAGTTGCGAATCACATTTGCCAGCCCCACGAGCGTCTGGCTCGTTGCATAGGGCCAAACCGCGCCGTCCCACTCACACGTCCCTACACCATGACTTCTGAACTCAGGATGCCTCCGTTCAGCAGTCGTGATCCCAAGCGGCGCTTTGAATCCTTCCTCGTCCGTAAACTGTTGCCACGCCTGCTCATACCCCGGCTCCGGCAGATCAAAATACCACGGGATAAAGCCAATCTCCTCCCTAACGCCTGCTAATTCACCGTTCGGATGCCATACTTTGAAGAACTTCGCCTCCTCGTCCCACATCAGCCTATGAATGAGCAACTTTAGCCTGGCCGCCTTTTGAGCGTATTCTCTGGCAATAGTCTTTTTGCCCGCCAGTTCTGCTACTTTTGATATCGCCACCGCGTTGGCGTACATGTAGCTATTCAACGAAGGTCGGGCGTTTTTTACTTTGCGTGAACCGCTGATCGACTCCTCCATCCCGTCACGCACATCGTATTGCCAGAGCAGACCGTTCTCAAGGCCTTGTTCCTTCGTCCACGCTTGGTAATCGCGTATAAAAGCGTCCAGCAGTCTCACCACAAATGCCTTGTCCTGGTTCACTAAATACCTGCGGTAGAGTGCCCATGTCCCCCAGTTGCTGTACCGATGAAAATGTGGCTGCAGATCACCCTCGTTACCCACGTACCAGAACCGGGCGTAATCGTCAATATACTGCTTGTCACGCAGCCATGTGCCTTCATAAATATGATGCCCCAGCGCACAGCTTATCGTATTGTACTTGCCGCTGTGGCTGACTGTATCGAGAAACTCCGTGAAAACAAAACCGTCCGGCGCCTTCTTCAAATGCTTGCGAAATGTCCACCATCGAAAATAATATGTCTGCTCGAAGCTCTTATCGGGACACTCAAAGAACGGAATATTCCTGGTCATCCATGCCCACGATTGCTGGTTGGAGGTGTGATTGACGATGTTTTCCGGCTCCATCGTGTTGAAAAAATCAACGTGATGCTTAAAGGTGCCTGCATCGAGGACGAACATCAAATCACAGTCTCTCTGGGCCCCACATGCACTCGTGGTTCCAGATACGACAATGCCCATCACCAAGAAGATTAATCTCTTGAACACAGAGGCCTCCGGATGTTTACCTGTATTCTACCTTACTATGCAAAAACTCATGCAGACAGTTCGACCATATTGGATTGTAATCAAAATACTTGAAATGACAAGGATTTTAGTTAGACTGTCTCGGAAAGAGGTCTTATGAGAACTGCAAGTCGAAAAATCATACTTGGAGTATGGGTGTGCTGTGCTTTGGGTTCTGCTGTAATCGCAAAGAATACGATACAGTCCGCTGCCCAACAACCTCGCGCCCAGATTAACCCGTCGAAGGTTGACTCTAAGGTCCCGTCAATGCGTCCATTAGATCGCCGGGCGTTAGTCAGGCGACACAATGTCACCCTGAGCACCGCCGACCCGCTGACACCGCTCAGCGTCGGCAACGGTGAGTTCGCCTTTACAGCCGATATCACGGGACTTCAGACATATCCAGAATACCATCAGCAGGGCATGGCTCTGGGCACACAATCTCAATGGGGCTGGCATACGATGCCAAATCCAAATGGATACAAGCTGGCAGATATTCTTGATGACTATGTAGTGGCAGGGCGCAAGGTCCCCTATGCCTCTGACAAAGACTACTCCCGCACGTATTCTCCGGCTGCATCCTGGCTGCGTGCTAATCCGCACCGTTTACACCTTGGACAAATCGGATTACAAATTACCAAAGCCGACGGCTCACTCGTGGGCATAGATGAGCTGACATACACTCTACAGACATTGGATTTCTGGACAGGATTGCTGATAAGCCGATTCGAAACCGAAGGCCGACCGGTAAAGGTCCAGACTGTTTGTCATCCATATCGCGATTTGCTGGCAGTCCGCATTGAATCACCACTGCTGCGACAAGAACGGTTGCTGGTCTCTTTGGCATTTCCGTATGGGAAAGCCGACTGGGGCGACGCGGCGGATTGGAACCATCCGCATCGCCATGCAACACAACACCGGATCACAAGCGGCCGGGCTGATTTCGTCCGGATACTTGACGACGACCGTTACTACGTGCGTGTAGCCTGGTCATCGGGAGGCAATATCCGAATCGAATCACAGCATAAATATGATATCTTGAGTCAGGACGGTCAACCTCTGGAGATTGTATTTGCCTTTTCTCCAATAGAGATTGCCGAGCCGCTACCCGATTTTCAGACAGTTCGTGCACAGGCCGCCCGTCACTGGAGGCAGTTCTGGATGAGCGGCGGTGCGATTGATTTCTCAGAATGCACCGATTCGCGCGCTGCGGAACTTGAGCGCAGAGTAGTGCTCTCGCAGTATCTGACCGCTATCCAATGCTCAGGATCCCGTCCGCCGCAAGAGACCGGGCTCGTTCGCAACAGTTGGTACGGCAAGTTTCACCTGGAAATGCACTGGTGGCACGCAGTGCATTTCGCCTTGTGGGATCGGTTGGAGCTGCTGGAGCGCAGCCTGCCCTGGTACCAATCAATTCTCCCTATGGCGAAAGCCACTTCGAAACTCCAGGGCTATGCAGGTGTTCGTTGGCCGAAAATGGTTTCACCGGATGGACGTGAAAGCACGAGCACGGTCGGCGTATTCCTTATCTGGCAGCAGCCACATCCGATTTACTATGCCGAGTTGTGTCACCGTGCTCACAGAGATCGCGAAACCCTAAAGCGATACCGGCAGATTGTCTTTGAGACGGCGGAGTTTATGGCTTCGTATCCAGTCTGGGATGAAAGCGGCCAACGTTTTGTGCTGGGCCCGGCGTTGATCCCGGCGCAGGAAAGCTACGGACGCGACCGCGCACGAAACCTTAACCCCACCTTCGAACTCGCTTACTGGTACTGGGGACTGGAAATCGCACAAAAGTGGCGACAGCAGCTTGGCCTGGAACGTGACGTCAAATGGGATCGGGTATTGCGGCTATTGTCACGTCCGACTATCCGTGGTGGGGTCTATACGGGAATCGAGACCCCGCCTTACACTATCTACCGTGACCACCCTTCCATGGTGGCGGCACTCGGTTTCGTTCCTCAAACTCCGCTGATCGATCCGAACACAATGAAACGAACGTTCGACAATGTAATGCGGACGTGGGACTGGAAGAGCACATGGGGCTGGGATTATCCGATGCTGGCTATGACCGCGGCTCGTCTGGGCGAACCGGAAAAGGCCGTGGATGCCCTGTTCATCGAATCGCAAAAGAACCGGTACCTGGCCAACGGACACAACTTCCAGTCATCCCGGCTGCCTCTGTATTTGCCGGGAAACGGCGGCTTACTTACTGCCGTTGCGATGATGGCGGCAGGCTGGGACGGCTGTCCCGACCGTCCATTGCCCGGTTTTCCGGACAATGGAAAATGGAACATACGTTGGGAGGGACTCAAGCGCATGCCCTGAACGGTTGCAAGCATTATTGGCACGCAAGCTACGAGCACGAGCCGTACGACTGATTGAGTAAGAACGTTAGGACCGAAGGAGCTAAAGAAGATGGAGAATACACGAGCTGCATTGACGATCCGGTTCGCTTTACTGATTTTATTGTTCGGTTAATAACTAACCATGTGTGGTCGGTTATCTTTGCAGGATATGCTTTCGCGGTGATATTGAACTACTGGAATGTGAAGCCTCGATGTGGAGCGATAGGAAAACACGGATCCATCGTTGATGAGCTCTGGAACTGACCCTGTCTCATTCCAGGCAGCTCACTGTTTGATTATCCAGAAGAAGGAGCCGATTAACATTGCTACTGCGGCCCAACCGGCAATGAAGCCAACAATGCCAATAAGGCTCGGTTTGGAGATTTCAAAATCAGGGTGCTTAAACCAGGGTCGGCGTGAGGCCGGTACGATACCGGCAGGAAGGGTAAAAGGCACGGTTTCCGGTTCGTCTGGAGCAATAGGAGTCCGCAGGCATTCATAGAAACGGTCCAGTTTTTTCTTCTCAATCGGTTTGGTGAACAGACTGACCACAATGGCTGTGATAAAGCCCGCGGATATGTATAGGATCATTTGCCAGGGCAGGTAAAGCTTGCCTTCAAACAACATGAAGGCCGGCAGTTTACCTGCCAGTGACGCGTTGAAGTCCCACAAGATATTACCGAATATCTCGAGCCTGCTGGTAAACAAAAGCACCACAAAGCTTAACAGAGTCGATATCCAGGCGGCTATCGATGTAGAACGCCGCCAGAAAAGACCCAGCCAGAACGGGATTGCCATCATTGCCGAGACTTTCCAGAATATTTCAAGGCCTTGCACAACACTTTCCAGGCTGAACGCAAAGAAGACACCAGCTATGACAACAACTCCTGCGACAATACGTCCGACAATAGTGTAATGCCTGTCAGTCTTATTTTTCACTAAGATGGAACGATAAATGTTTTCGGTAAATAGTGCCGACGAAGCGACCATAAAAGCATCGCAGGAGCTCATTACAGCAGCCAGCATAGAAGCGATGAACAAACCGATAAGTCCGGGTGCTATCTTAGGCAGCAGACTATGGGCCATAAGGCCGTACACATGGTCCACATCCACATCCTTAGCGGCATATAGTCCAACGGCACAGAGTCCTGTAAGCACCCATGCAATTGTGCACACCCGCTTGAACAGGATGCCGCACATCACACCAACACGACCTTCCATTTCGGTTTTGCCCGCAGCGGCTATGCCCATGCTGTGAGGCTGGGTTACCCAGCCAAGCAAGCCGTTGAACGCGATGACCGCAACATAAAATGCCGTAATTTCGTCCGGGGCAATGATCTTGAACATATCCGGATTCTGTATGCTCTCGCGCAGGCCTGCCATACCCCCTACGGCCGACAGGGCGAAGGGCAGAATCAAGAATGAAAGGACAATGGTAAGTATCCCCTGGACAAAATCCGTCAGTATTGCGGCGCTCAGGCCGCCCGCGATACCGTAGATAATAAATACAACCGTCATTGCACAGATGGCGATGCTCGGATTGATTTGCCCGCCCGATACGGCTGTTATCATTGCACTGCTGCCTTTAAGCATCACTCCGATATTAACCATCAACTGCAGCATCCCCACCACGGCATACAGGCCGGCAACACCGCGGTCATATCTGGCAAAGAAATAGTCTCCAATGGTAACAGCTCGCATTCGCCTGAATATCGGAGCCAGCAGCCAATAGAAGGGCGTTGCAAACAGCCACAGCCATTGGTACCAGATACCCGAGACACCGGAGCGATAGGTTTTCGCGGCGACACTGACAGCCTGGTCGGAATGGGTGCCGGCGCCAAACGTAAAGAACATCATCATTACCTTGCCAAATTTTCGGTCACCGATGAAGAAACTGGCGGTGTTGCGTACCCGCTTGGCGGCTGATACTCCGATTACCGCAATTACCGCAAGATAGAAAACCAGTACTAACCAGTCTATCCAACTAACTCCGAACATTTTTTCCTAATCCTTTCCCAATTCGTTGCCGCGCCTGCATTTTCAGACGAAACTACTCTTTCTGATTGTTGTCTTCCGCACTCATACGTGCCCGAAGTTGTTCCGTGCGTGATAGATAAGTATATCGGATTTGACATCGACTGCAATGAAACAGTGACCTGTGTTGTCGAAAAAGGCAAAAAAGACAGGTTCACAACCTTGCGAACGGATATTGACCTGATGAAGGAATCCTATGGCACTTGACAAGCGCGTGCAGCTTTGTAATATCAGGTTACTTGAGTGAATATTTGGAAACAGGACGGCTTAAGATATTGTAGTAATAGAGTAATTTATGCCGGTAATTTGGCTGAGAATCCGATTAACATATTTCAGATGATTGGAGTGGATATGAAATACTCATTGCAGAATATGTTCTTCGTGCTATGTATTATGCTTTCAGTTTGTCCGAGAGCGAGTGCTGATGATGGCTACGGCCTTTGGATGTCCTATAGAAAGCTGGATGATGCAACGATATTGAAAGAATACCGGCAGGCTTTTTCTTATATTGTGATTCAGGGCGATTCTGAAACGCTCCGCGTTATTCGAGAGGAAGTGAAAAAAGGACTGGACGGACTTTTAGGAGTCGATTTGCCTATACGCAACACACTTGCTACAAATGGTTCTCTTGTTATTGGTACACTGAAACAGTCTGTCCTCATACAAGAATTGGACTTGGCCGATGAGCTGGCGACTTTAGGGCATGAAGGGTTCTTGATTCGATCAATCAAGATCAAAGGCATTCCATCAATAGTTATCACTGCAAACGAGGATATAGGCCTTTTGTATGGTTCTTTTCATTTGTTGAGAATTATGCAAAACGGGCAGTCCCTCGCGGACGCAAACATCTGCTCCAAACCGAAAATTCAATACCGGCTCTTGAATCACTGGGACAATATGGACGGGTCGATAGAGCGAGGTTACGCGGGTAAGTCGCTGTGGAAATGGAATGAACTGCCGGAGACTATAGACCCGCGATATAAAGAATATGCACATGCTAATGCTTCTCTTGGCATCAATGGGACGGTGGTTAATAGCGTAAATGCCAATCCAATTATCTTGACACCCGAATATATTTTCAAACTCAAAGTACTGGCCGATGTGTTCGGGCCTTACGGCATAAAGCTGTTTCTCTCTATTCGCTTTTCATCTCCACTTCGGCCGAGTTCTGATAGGTATAGTCGAAGGGGCGGCATTGGCACTCTGGAAACAGCCGACCCTTTGGATCCTGATGTCCGAAGTTGGTGGAAAGATAAAGTCAAAGAAATCTATCGATCTATTCCCGATTTTGGCGGATTTCTTGTAAAGGCCAATTCCGAGGGTATGCCCGGCCCGCAGGATTACAAAAGGTCCCACGCCGATGGCGCTAATATGCTGGCCGAGGCTTTGGCTCCCTATGGCGGAATAGTCATGTGGCGGGCTTTTGTATATGATGCTAAGGTCGATGCCGACCGTGCCAAACGGGCTTACAAGGAATTTGTCCCTCTGGATGGACAGTTCCATGCAAATGTCTTTGTTCAATCCAAGAACGGTCCGATTGACTTTCAGCCCCGCGAGCCTGTTCATCCCTTATTTGGGGCCATGCCAAAGACGCCTCTGATGCTGGAATTGCAGATTACCCAGGAGTACTTAGGACATTCAAAGCATCTGGTTTTTCTCGCACCAATGTGGAAAGAATACCTGGAGTTTGACACTTATGCCAAGGGTCGAGGTTCGCACGTTTCCGGGATTGTGGATGGGTCTTTGCACGATTACTCCATGACCGGGATTGCGGGTGTGGCCAATACCGGCTCGGACCGTAATTGGTGCGGGCATCTCTTTGGCCAGGCCAACTGGTATGCTTTTGGCCGCCTGGCCTGGGACCACAAGCTCTCCAGCGAAGCGATCGCTGAAGAATGGATTCGCATGACCCTGAGCCGGAATAGTGACGTTGTCAAGACAATCAAATCAATGATGATGGGATCGTGGGAGGCGTGCATCAACTATATGACTCCGTTAGGACTCCATCATATTATGCAGGCTGGTTTTCATTACGGCCCACAACCAGGTTATGCAAGATCATCACGAACAGACTGGACTTCCGTTTATTATCATCGTGCTGACAATGTAGGCCTGGGATTTGACCGAAGTTCCTCTGGAAGCAATGCGACAAGTCAATATTTCCCGCCCTGGAGGGAGCGGTTCGATAATATAGAGATATGTCCCGAAAAATACCTGCTTTGGTTCCATCATGTTCCCTGGGACCGCAAAATGGAATCGGGCAGGGCTTTGTGGGAGGAACTGTGCTATAGATACCATGTGGGAACTGATTACGTAAAAGCGATGAGACAAAAATGGGCTTCTCTGGAAAAGCATATTGACAAGGAAATATACCTGCACGTTCAGGAAAAACTGGCCACACAGGAAAAGGACGCCATCATCTGGCGAGATACATGTGTCAGTTATTTTCAGAAATTCAGTAAAAGGCCGGTGCCGGCCTTCTCTGACAAAGTCATTATTGAGTAAAGACCAATCGTGCGGTATATACCGATGAAGCGTCGATGTCACCACCTGCTGAGAATATGCATACGTTTCAATTGTTGAAGCCGTATCAATAGACGCGCTCTGTGGCATAGAAAACACTGATACCCAATGGCATCGAACTCATGGCCTCGATATCATGTCACTTGTACATCTGCGGCAGGTCCTCCATAAATAATGTGAGCGGATCTGCTTCAAAGGCCTTGAAGTTCTCGACAGTCGCTGCACCGGGGAACGCAGCGTAGTTCTGACGCTTGTCGGCGTTTCGCCAGACCAGAACCCAGGCAATCTTTTTGGTCGAGGGGCTGGACTTGAGGACTTCGAGCAGTACGTCGGTCCACCACGTCGCATTGACATCACGCTGACCGACGCCGGTTTCAGTAAAGGCCGCGATCTTGTTCCGCTCCTCAGCTAATGAGACTATGGTATCTAATGCCTGTACAGCCTGGTCTTTGGTCTTGCTCGACCTGAAAGCGCCGTAGTTGTCATGGCCGATGATATCAATATAGTCATCGCCGGGATAGCGTTCAAGATACTCTTCGCGGTCTTTGAAACGGTCGGGGGAGTAGGCGGTAATAATGTTGTGCAGACCTTTCGTCTTTCTCAGATAATCCACAGTAAAGCGCCAAATCTGTTTGTATTCCTCCGGCGTGCACCACTTTGCGCCCCACCAGAACCAGTCGCCGTTGTGCTCATGGAAAGGTCGAAAGATGACCGGGACCGGTTCCCCCTTGGGACCTTTGAGATCAGCGAGAAAGGCCGCTATCTGATCCAGCTTGACCAGATAGGCCTTGTGCATTTCCCCATCGGGCAAAAGGCTGCTCACGACCTTTTTCTGAGTCCAGGCGCTTTGTTTTGTTCCGGGGATACGGGCGTGCCAGCTAATTGTACTAATCCCCCCTTTTTCATAGCCTTTCGCAATCCAGATCTTCATATTTTCAAACGGGACGCCATCGATGTTCGCATCTGTACCGATATGGCCAAGGTCCCAGCCGAAAACCGCAGGGAATTTGCCGCAGACCCGATAGATGTCGCTATCAAAATCGTTCTCGGCAGACTTCCATCCCACGCCATAGGCCAACGTATCCTCATGGCCGAAGAGGACACCTTTCTGCGCCACCTTGTGCAGGTTTCGATAGAGGGCCTTCGTCTCGGGCGTGGCGAGCGGATCGGTTAGCTTGAGCGTCGTATTAGAACCGCTCTCAGCTCCGAGAGCGACACCCAACATCAGCAGCATAATCCAGCAAACGATTAATCTTTTCATGTCTTCTCTCCTTTCTTCAAAATTGTTCTTGTTTACAGAACATCTCTACATAAGTGACTTCCACGAGGTATTGGTTAGATTTTTCTTAATTAATGCGCAGCGCTGTTTGACGCACTGACTCGAGCGCAGCCCGTCCGGCGGCGCGTTAGTGACATAGTCCAACAGCCTGTCCACCGTACTGGTCGCGACGTGAGTTCGCGTGTCGGATGACCCGTAGTAGATAAACACCTCACCATTATCGCGGGCGACCCAGCCATTGGAAAAGAGCACGTTGGAGACATCGCCTACTCTCTCATCCCCCTGTGGCGACATAAAATACCCGCCTGGTTTGGCGAGCACCTTCCACGGCTCATTCAAATCGGTCAGGAACATGTACAGAACATAACGGTATCCCGCCGCCGTGCCACGCACCCCGTGGGCCAGATGGAGCCAGCCTTTTTTTGTCTTTATTGGAGTCGGGCCCTGGCCGTTCTTGCCTTCGGTGATTGTATGATAAATGCAGCGGTCTATAATCACTTCCTCGGAAATCCTGGCCTGCTCGATATCCTCGCACAGACCCCAGCCAATCCCCTCGCCGGTTCCGGTCGATTTGAAGTCGGCCATAGGCCGTGTGTAAAAGGCGTATTTGCCGTCGATGAACTCGGGGTGCAGCACACAGTTGCGCTGTTGGGCCGATGGGGTTATTATATCGGGAAATCGCTGCCACGATTTTAAGTTTCTGGTACGTGCTATGCCACAGCGGGCAATGGCGGCCGAAGGGTCTTCAGGATGACCTGGGTCATGAAGCTCGGCACAAAACGCCCCGTAGATCCAGCCGTCCTCGTGTTTGGTCAGGCGTATGTCATAGACGTTGGTCTCCTCAGCATCTGCTGGCGGCATCTCGATAGGGTAGTCCCAGAATCGAAAGCGGTCGATACCAGTGCGGCTCTCGGCGACGGCGAAGAACGACTTGCGATCGACTCCCTCGACCCGCGCCACCAAATAGATATGTTCGTTCAATTCAATAGCACCGACGTTGAAGGTACTGTTGATTCCCATGCGTTCGCAGAGGAATGGATTTGTGGCGGGGTCAAGATCATAGCGCCAGAAAACAGGGGTGTGTGCCGCTGTAAGCACGGGGTAACGATAACGCTCGACGACACCGTTTGTATCCCTCGTCTTTTCGTTCGGCCGCTCAATTAGGGCCTCATAGTCGGTTAAGAGATGCTTGACTCGTTCATTGTATTCATTTTCCTTCATTGATTCTGTTCTCCTGCCATGTTATACTGGTTTTAGCTTGCCAAAGTTATCTGCGCCAGTCTTCTGATTACCTCCAAACATGCTCGCACGCTATGATACGGCCCCTTCCACTGTGATACCTTCGGCTCATTCGTATCGGGACAGCCGGTCGGGTCGATTCGCCAGAACCAATCCCCATGCTCCTTGTCAACAAAATATTTTCCAATGAAGGCCCACGCCTTTTGGGCCGCTTCTAAGAACAACCGCTCACCCGACAGATCGCAGGCGTTTAGAAAGCCCACAACGCTCTCGGCCTGCGGCCACCATTCACGGTTCCGGTCCGTAACCTGCCCGTTCTGTCCTTCGTAACACAGACCTCCATCGTCTTCGAGCCCTTCGGACAGCGTGACCTGGGCCAGTCGCAGAGCCAAACGCTGAGTTCGTGATATTACATTCGGGTCGCTTAGGACTTCGGCGGCCTCGCACAATAGCCAACCGGCCTCGATATCATGGCCGAACGTGTAGTTAGCCGACTTGGGTTGCCACGATTCGTCAAAAAAATGATGCAGGTGGCCGGTGGCTGGGTCCGCAATCCGCTGATCGAATATATTGACGAGTTCTGTCAAACAGTCGCGGAGCCGGGTATCCGGCCGGATGCGATAAAGATTCGTATAAGCCTCCAGCAGGTGCAGGTGATTGTTCATTGACTTCTTCTCGTCCATGTCTTTGTCACTGAGCCGCAAATCCTCGGCAACAGACCAGTCCCGGTTGCAGACCTCGACATACCCCCCATAAGCCTTATCCCGACTGTGTGTCTCGATAAGCTCGAACACCTGCTCGGCGCGTTGGAGTGCCGAAAGTTCCCTAAAAGCCTGGTGATATTCGGCTAACGCATAGATATAGAACGCCTGGCCGTAAATCTTCTTCTTGCCGTCCAGGAGGTTCCCCTGATAGTCCACTTGCCAAAAAGCCCCGCCGTGTGAAGAATCTCTAAAGCAGGTCTCAAGATAATCGTATGCACGTCGGGCCATATTATGACACCGAGGATCTTTATTAAATCGATAGAGGGCTGAAAAGGTCCAAAGTAATCTGTTGTTCAGGATTAAACCCTTGGGGGCTTTGGGGTCAATCCTTCCGTCGTTGGACATCCGGCCGATAAATCCGCCGTACTCATTATCCACAACTCTTTCAAGCCAGAACGGAACAAGGTTGTCCTCCAGCTCGTGCCTTACAGACTCACTGAATTGTCGCATTGTTTCATGTGACATTATTATCCCGCATGAGCCGGGGCTTCATCACTTTTCACTGGGAAGATGGTCAAACCAGCTCTTCTTGAGAATTAGCGTCGTAACAACCAATACCACCATTGCACTAACAATGCCTCGTGGTTTTTGAATCACGATATAGACCGGTAAAGCCACCAGGGTAACTTGCCAGATGATGCCTATAGTCACATTGAACCAGTGACGGGCACAATCAGTTTTAGGCTCAAAGCCGGGCTGCTCGGCCTTTATCTTGTCTGCGATTGGCTTCCAGAATCCCCAGGGACGAACGGACATATAAAATTTCTTGAGGATTTCTTCATCTTCTGGCTTAGTCAGAAGTGTGCCGAGGAAACACCCCAGAGCCGAAAACAGAAAGATGGCAGGAAAGGCGTAAAGTGTATTGGTACCGGGCCAGAGGTGCTCCACTATGGGAGGGACTACCAGGGCCCCGAGGGTCCCGATGATCATTCCCCAGAAAAAGCCAAATCCGTTGAATCGCCACCAGTGCCATTTCAGTACATTGGCCGCTACATACCCACCATACAGACCGCCTACAATCCAGAGCGTGACTTCAGTAATGGTCTCTGTCAGAAATCCGAAAACAATACCCACGGCCACCACCAATATAGTTGTAAGATAACTCATTCGTACCTGTACCTTGTTGGAGGCCGTCGGGTTGATAAAGCGTTTATAGATATCATTCACAATATAAGCCGGTCCGGCGTTAACCGTCGCCGCAAATGTGGACATAAACGCTGCCAGCAATCCAGCCAGTAACAGTCCGGTCAGGCCCACCGGAATGATGGCGCTTTGTATGACAACTGGGAGGATCTGTTCGAAATCAGGTTGTGCACCTTCTTGTATGGCGGTTGTCCACATGCCTTGAAGCGTTTCGCGGAGCGGGCCCAGGGCTAACATGGTCAAACCTGCTATCAACATATAGCGAGGAAAATACAGGACTACGTTGACCGTGGCACTCATCAAAGATGCTTCCCTGGGATTTCGTGTGGCCAGGACACGCTGCATGTCGTAGTTAGGTGCCGGGCCGGCTATGCTGGCCAAAATCCCTTTGAACAGCATAAGCATCATAATCACTGTAAAAAGAGAAAACCCGTCCTTTGTGATACTGGATTGGACCATGTCAAACGCGCCGGACCAGTTTAAGTCGAGTCTCCATCCAAAAAAGAGGTTTTGCCATCCAGCCGGCACAACGGCATCTATCATCTCAGGTCTGACATGATAGATGGCAATCACACCTACGGCTATGGAGGCGATAGTCATAATAGCGAATTGCAGGACTTCGGTCAGAACGACACTGAACATACCACCTTTGACTACATAGATAGTTGTGATGCTTAGTATTATAAGCGCATAGGTATTCTGGTTCAGGCTCCAAGGCAGCAGAATCTGGGCAAATTTGCCGATGCCTTTGAACGCATAAGCAATCATCCCAATCACATTTATCAGGGCAAAGAGTACCACACTGATATGGGCCAGATTGGCCCCGGTGCCCCGGCCAAACCTTGTTTGTATCCACTCGGCGCCGGTGAGGACATTAGAACGCCTTAACCACATGCCGACATAGACCATCAGAAAAATCTGGTTGAATGTAGGCCAGACCCAGGGAATCCATACGCTCTTCAGGCCATAGACGAAGCACAAATACACGAGCCACATTGTCCCTGTGATGTCAAACTGACCCGACGCATTCGAGATGCCGAGAATATACCACGGCAGGCTTTTCCCCCCGAGAAAATAAGAATCAAGGTCCTTGGAGGCTCGCCTGGAGACCCCAAAGCCTATCACAACTGTTATTACCAAATAGGCAAAGATGATGACAATGTCAATACTATATAAATCCATGTGTTATCTTCGCACAAGTATAAATAATCAGTCGTATTATGACAACACAGTAATGAAACGAGTAATGAGTTTATCATCTTCGACGGCATTTGCATAGAAAGAACAGATTATACCTTCGAAATAGTGTGCATTGTGTCCCGTAACGAGAGATGCTAAAAAAAATGTCTTGATTTTGAGCCACTAAAACGTTATAAGTAGTTTGTGTGTCGTCGATTTTCGTATAATCAGGATGCGAGGCTATAATGAACAGACGGATCGGATTCACTTTAATCGAGCTTCTCGTGGTCATCGCCATTATCGCCCTGTTGATGGCTATCTTGATGCCCACCTTGAATCAGGTCAAGAAGCAGGCCCGCACCGCCGCCTGCCAGGGCCAGCTCAAACAATGGGCCCTCTCCTTGCGATGTACACCAACGACAACGAGGGCTATTTACATGATAGGCCTTTCGGGACCGATTATTCAAAGATGTGGCCGCAATTCTATCAACCATACTATGACGATCCAATGATGCGATGCTGCCCGGCGGCCAAGAATCCCGACGTTCACTTTGGACCGTACGGCACCTGGGGCTGGAAGAGTGGAACGTTCTCTGATCCGGACTGGGGCTGGGGTGGCTCATGGGTGCCGAAAGAAGGATTCTTCGGCAGTTATGCCATGAACCGCTACATTCTCAACAAGTCCGGCCCGGAGTACTGGAGGAAGATCGGCGTTAAAGGCGCAGATAACGTCCCGGTATTTGTGGATTGTATGTATGTGGCGATCAGCCCTGCTCCGACAGACGCACCTCCCGCTTA
This sequence comes from uncultured Pirellulales bacterium, assembly GCA_964444135.1. Taxonomy (GTDB): domain Bacteria; phylum Planctomycetota; class Phycisphaerae; order Sedimentisphaerales; family Anaerobacaceae; genus NIOZ-UU13. The sequence goes on from CAYUFX010000031.1 coordinate 27,506, forward strand.
TGACGGCGACCGCTCAAATCAAATGCAATTCTCGTGCATGAATCGGCACGTGGGGCATATCAACGGCCTTTTCTTAGATTGGTCTGCCCCAAAAATCGGCCTCAAGCAGTTGTGGACCCTAAAGTGGCATCGGCAGTTCGACACGGCCGGCCCCTGGACCATAGCGGGCAGTGCCCAGACTCAAGACTGGCCGAACTGGATGAGCAATTTCAAAGATTATTAGAGCGAATGGAAGAGGATGAACTATGGAGGACAAAGCCTGAAGCGTCAGCGAGGGGCAAATCCGGGCAGACGGAATGCCCAAGACAGTCCATACGCTGAACGCTACCTGCAACCCGTTATTCCGAGCGCAGCAAGCAGGGAGCAGAAATCCAATTAAAAGACACTTTTACAAGGAGATATAGATTTGACCAACACTTAATCTTATTTCGATATTATCCTTTACAAAAGGTAACCATTTTTATATATTTAGAGGAGGTAAAGTCCGTGGATATTTGGCTCTCTGGCAAGCGAAAGTGCTGTACTTTTCGTGTAAATTAGCTTAGCCGGAAGGTTCGTTAGTAAGGTATAGAGTTCTTCGTAAGAATTTTGTACTTCAACGCAAAGATTTTACATTTCAGTTAACGGCTCAGTTCATATTGGGTCTTTGAAGGAAGGAGGTTGTGTCAAGTCGTAGCAAATTATCCTGATTCTTGGGAGATACCGGACTTAGTGACGGTGAAAGTTTTTCCGTTGTTTTTTAAAACAACGCATGTTTTGGTGTGTGGCCAAAGCATAGGTTTATCATTATTGTTAATTATATTTAAAGGAGGACTATTATGTCTAAGAAATTAATCTATTTAATTTCTTTTATTTTGGTGTTGGGGTCGGTCAGTAACGCTGAGGACATCCAGTGGACCGATCTTGGCGCCGACCACATCTGGAGCACGCCGGAAAACTGGGATCTGGGTAGAGTTCCTACCCTTGTTGACGACGTCAGGATCGACGTACCGGCCGCAGCAATGCCAAACGGCCCGATTATTCAGGATGGGATCGATGCAAAAGCTAATGGCATCTTTACTGAAGCACCCGGGGAGCCCACGCTGACGATGACCGGTGGAACCCTTGAGGTAGCAGGATGGATTTGGTGGGGCGATGGAGCGGACTCCTTCGGCATTTGGGATATGAGTGGCGGCACCGTAACTGTTGCTAATGAATTCGAGCTTGGATGGGGCGGGGGTGCGGGCACTTTGACTTTGACAGGCGGTACAATCAACGCCGGAGAGGCAGTAATTCCTACGGGTAGCGGAGCATTTGGTGAGCTATACCTTCATGGCGGCACTTACACCGTCACTAAGGCCGACGGCCTCAGTGTGCAGGAAAACGGCCTGATAGATATCACCGAAGGTACGTTAGTGTTAGAAGGTGATGATACGGCGAAAATCAATGACCTTATCGCCGCGGGCCTGATTACTGCCTACGGAGGCGATGGCAAATTCGAGCTGGACTTTGATGGCAGGAATCCTGGCAAAACCACGTTAACAGCCATTCCCGCGCCGATAGCAGGCCCCGTCCTCAAGCTGGATGTCGGCAATTCACATAATGCCGAAGAGCTCGAAGAAGGCTTTACTTCGTTTACCCTCGCTGAAAGTGGTTCGGACGTCGATGGTATCACGATTGAATTTGCCGGTATTAATTCCGGCGACTCACGCCGGCGCGGTGAGCCGAGTGGCGTACCCTACGAGAATATTTACAGGGACTTCATCTTTGGCCGACAATCGGAAGCGGGGGTGGGGCTGGTAACAGTGACACTATCCGGCCTGCAGGCAAATCAGACTTACCTAATTACCCTCTACTCATGGGATACGAACAGCACAGAAATCAGAATCGCCGACTGGACTGCTAATGGCGAGTTTCTTTTTTCTACCATCCACGACGGCAATGTCGACCCACCGGCTGCTGAAGATGACTATGCTTATACAGGAGCAGCCACAGCAGATGCGAACGGGGTAATCCTGATGGAAGCTGTTCCTGGCGAGGGCACTTTCGCAGCGGAGCCTTTCGCTTTTATCAACGCTTTGGTGCTTGTCCCCATAGAGCCTGTCCTCAAGCTGGATGTCGGCAATTCACATAATGCCGAAGAGCTCGAAGAAGGCTTTACTTCGTTTACCCTCGCTGAAAGTGGTTCGGACGTCGATGGTATCACGATTGAATTTGCCGGTATTAATTCCGGCGACTCACGCCGGCGAGGCGAGCCGGCCGGAGTACCCTTCGAGAATATATATCGTGACTTCATCTTTGGTCGACAATCGGAAGTGGGGGTGGGACTGGTAACAGTGACATTATCCGGCTTGGAGGCAAATCAGACTTACGGATTTACCCTCTACTCATGGGATACAAACAGCACAAACATCAGAATCGCCGACTGGACTGCTAATGGTAAGTTTCTTTTTTCTACCATCCACGACGGCAATGTCGACCCACCGGCTGCTCAAGATGACTATGCTTATACTGGAGCGGCCACGGCAGATGCGAACGGGGTAATCTTTATGGAAGCTGTTCCTGGCGAGGGCACTTTCGCAGCGGAGCCTTTCGCTTTTATCAACGCTTTGGTGCTATCTGCACCTGTCCCCACAGAACCTGAACCGGTCGGTCCTGTTACTGATGGTCTGGTTGCGTACTACCCACTGGAGAACGATGTGCTGGATGGTTCCGGTAATGGTAACGATGGTACTATATTTGGCAATCCAACCTATGTGGAAGGGCCATCCGGCTACGGCACGGCGATGGAATTCCATGGCTTGGGCGCCCCTGGTGGTGGCGGGGACTACATCGATTGCGGCAATGACGCCAGCCTGGACATTACCGGTCCAATCTCCATAGCCCTCTGGATACGACCTGGTGCGGATGACCCGGAGGGACAGGGCACAGAGACGGCGCCGATGGCCAAGGCGATGGATGGTGTGGGTTGGAGTTGGCAGGTTCGATACGGCTGGGGCAGCCCTCAGCCCTACATGGCCTTCACGTTCAATACGTCGCCCAGGGCCTGGGCTTATGTCGGCCAAAACCTGGTTCGCGACGAGTGGGCCCACATCGCGTGCTCGCATGACGGCACGACGCTGAAATGTTATCTCAATGGAGAGCAGACCGATTCGACCCCAATGGGCCAAATTACCAGCAGTGAGGCACCTGTCCTCATCGGCTCGGACGGGTGGGGCTGTGACTGGATTGGCGCAATTGATGAAGTTGCGATATACAACCGGGCTTTGTCTGATAGTGAGATTATGCACCTTGCAGGTAACTAATATTGCTGTTTTCGATTGAGTAAATCTTTAATTAATTCGGGGCCTGTACCGATTGATTCGGTATAGGCCCATTGGTTCCGTCAAGAAACAGAGGCTGGGTATCGGTCGAAAGCAACATGTGTCTTGATGTGTAGCTAAAGAGTAACTCATAATTCGCTCAACGGTTGTTGATGGAGGAATATTATGCGTGGGTAAAAGTACATAGTCATAGCTGCTTTCTAACGTGTCATGTAGTCATTAAGATTTTTGGAGATAGAATAATGAAAAAGAATTTTGCAGAATTATTGCCCATGTTACTTGTAGCGACAGTCGCTGTTGGTCTGAATGGATGGACTGCAAATGCCAGCTATCCCGTCCTTCAGTTGGATATTAACAATAGAAATGTTGCCGCAGAGACAGAGCCTGGCTTTGCTTCTTTTACCATCGCTGACGGTGGCTCGGAGGTAGAAGGTATTACAATTGAATTTGCCGGTACTCTTGACTCACGCCGACGCGGCGCACCAGTCGGAATAGAGTACGAGCAGATCTATCGCGATTTTATCTTTTCGCGGCCGGGTGGAATGACGATTACATTGTCAGGGCTGGAGGTTAATGAAACCTACGAAATAACTATTTATGCATATGATACAGGCAGTGGAGCAGGCGGCGATCGAATCGCGGACTGGACAGCCAATGGGGAATTTTGTCTCACAGCTGGCTTCAACGCTGGAATTGCGCCTACGGGTGCGGATGACTATGCTTTTACCGGGACAGCTCAGTCAGACGACACCGGTACAATCGTCCTGGAATGTGGCCCTAATGAAAACACCGCCGAAGAATCAGGCGCGAATAATCCCTTTGGTTTTGTCAATGCCTTAGTGGTCTCTTCGCTGACTCCATTAACAAAAGCCCGGCGACCAGAGCCGGCCGTTGGTGCCCTGCATCCTGAAACATGGGTGAGCCTTGTCTGGTTACCGGGAAGTTATGCCGTCTCGCACAATGTGTATTTCGGTGACAATTTTATCAATGTAGACAACGCCACGACAGAAGATACGGATACATTCATCGGTTCCACAAATGACAGTGTCTTCCTTATCGGCAGCGCCGGAAGTCCTTATCAGGAGGGGCTACCTCCTGGAACAACATATTACTGGCGAATCGATGAGGTCAATGACATGCACCCTGACAGTCCCTGGAAAGGCGATGTCTGGAGCTTCACGGTTCCCTCAAAGACTGCCTTCAATCCCATTCCGGTCGATGGTGTCATGTTCGTTGACCCAAATGTCACGCTAATATGGACTACAGGTGCAGGTTCGATTCAGCATCATTTGTATTTTAGTGATAATCTCGAAGATGTTCAAGCTGGTACGGGTGGTACAGACAAAGGTGTTATTGCAGATGCGAATTATACTCCCGGACTTCTGGAGCTTGATAAGACCTATTATTGGCGAGTCGACGAGTTCGACGGCAGCCAAACACATACAGGCGATCTCTGGAGCTTTACGACTACTCTTGAAGGCCTGGGTACGGTCGTTATGGATATGTGGGAGAATATTAACGGTGCCACTTTGGATTTCCTTAGAGATGACTCAAGATATCCGGACAACCCAACCTGGAGCGATGAATTGACCGAATTCGGCACTGCTGACACCATTGGAGACAACTACGGCGCCCGAATTTATGGTTGGCTCTATGTGCCGCTGACTGGCGACTATACGTTCTATTTCACGAGTGCAGATGAGGGCGAATTGTGGCTGAGCACCGATGATGATTCCACCAATATTGTATTTCTCGCTTCAGAACCTACTTGGGGACAATACGACGCTTTTGTTCGATGGTCTGAACCTATCCCGCTAATCGGTGGCGAAAAGTACTACATTGAGGCGATATGGAAGGAAAGCACCGATTGGGACCACTGCCGTGTGGCCTGGCAAGGTGCCGGCATCCGGAACCAAGAGGTCATTCAAGGTAATTATCTCTCGCCATACGAACCTGTAAATGCCTTTGGTCCGAGTCCCAGCGATGGTAGAATTGATGTGAGGATTGATCCTGTTCTTCGCTGGAAACCTGGAAAACATGCTACTTCGCATGGTGTGTACTTCGGCACCAACCAGGACGCTGTGCGCAATGCCGGCACAGGCTCACCTGAGTATAAAGTCACCGGAGACATTGGTGCCGAGAGCTTTGACCCCGGAGAGCTTGAGCTGGAGACCACCTACTACTGGCGTATTGATGAGGTCAATGACCTCGATCCCGACAGTCCGTGGGTGGGCGAAGTATGGAGCTTTACAACAGGCAGTTACCTTATCGTAGATGACTTCGAGGACTACAACGACTATGACCCCGACCAGATATTCAATACGTGGTTGGACGGATGGGAAGTTGAAACAAACGGCGCCGTGGTAGGTCATGATGTAGATTTTGCCCAGATTTTACAGGGAGAACATATTGTCGAGACCACAATTATCCACGGCGGCGAGCAGTCGATGCCATATTACTACAACAACGTTGGTACGGCAACTTATTCGGAAGCCGAACTTACGTTGAGCCCTGCGCAGGATTGGACAAGAGAAGGCGTTACAGAATTGTCGCTGTGGTTTAGAGGTTATCCAGCGGCTGTCGGCAGCTTCACGGAAGACCCTGTCGGGACCTACACGATGACCGCGTCCGGCACAGATATAACAGGTCAGGCTGACGAGTTCCACTATGCTTATAAGATTCTCACCGGCATTGGCTCGATTACAGCAAGGGTCATGAGCGTCGATAACACCGACCCATGGGCCAAGGCAGGCGTTATGATTCGTGAGACATTGGAGCCGGGCTCCAAACATGCCCTGGCATGTGTTACGCCCGGCAACGGGGTAGCCTCCGAGGGCCGTAGTAATACTGGTGGTGATAGTTTCACAACAAACCAGACCGGAATAACTGCACCGCACTGGGTGAAACTGGAGCGTGACATCAGCGGTTTATTTACTGCTTTCCATTCGACTGATGGCTCTAACTGGGTATCTGTAGGGACCGCTATAGGCCAGGGCATCCAGATGGGCGCGAGTGTCTATATAGGTTTGGCAGTGACCTCACATAATCCTGATGCAACGTGTGAAGCTCAATTCTCTAACGTTAACATTACCGGTAACGTTAGTCAGCAGTGGATGAACCAGGATATTGGTATAACAAGCAATGACCCTGAGCCGATGTATGTGGTTCTCAATGGCAGAGCTGTGGCTTATCACGAAAATCCGGATGCATCATTAATAGATGAGTGGACCGATTGGAGAATCGACCTGCAGGCGTTTGCAGACCAAGGCGTGGATTTAACTAATATCAATAGCATTAGTATCGGCATAGGCACCCAAGCTAACACAACAACACCTGGCGATTCAGGGATTATGTACTTTGACGACATTCGGTTGTATCGACCTTGAGATTCAAATGTAGATTAAACATTATTTCTGCTGGAATGGCAGAAAGATTTGCATGAGAACGGGGCTTATACTGATTCGTTCAGTATAGGCTGCGCTTGTCAAGCGCCAATCAGACCACTACGAATAACCGTCTATCTGATGTTATAAGCAGCCCAAGGACGCAGTGCTTTTTATTCTCTTCGCCAATTAAAGAGCCTAAGTCTTGAGTCTGGGGTGTTAGCTATGTCTGTGTGTTTCGATCCTCGAAAGCGAATCTACGATTTACATAGCTTTGACGCTCCTGACGCTCCTTATGATCTGGAACCAACAGTTTTTCCCGAATCTTTGCGGAATTATGAAGAAACCATTGATTCACACAAGAATTTCACGTCAGCAGGCATAGAAGACGAGGAGGATGAGTTTAGGCATCTCGAACTCACTTTCGAGGAAGATGAATCGGTGTCTACCCGAATAACCTCGTCCACCTTGTCATTAAAGAACTTACGTAAACTTGCTTCGTGTAAGTAATTGTATTATCTTGGCGGCAGGAATGCCACAAAGAACCTTCTGACAAACCTCTGCAACCTTCTTGTTTGTGCTTGCGAGGCATTTCGATATGGTCTGACTTTCCTGCGTGCTATCCTTTGTTCCAGGGCGATACTGGCTGCCAAACTGCTGGCAATCGAAACCCATTCGTAGAGAGATTCATCGGAACGCTACGGCGAGACAAAACACCGAATTCCTGGCCAAATAATGGATGAAACGGGTGAGTAACTCGAAAGATTTGTTCACTACTGTGATTCTTACATGCATTTAGATTTGTACTCGATCGAAGAATATAGAGAATCCAAAAAAGTGCAGGGTGTTACCGAAGCTTCACTTTATGAAATTGCTCTTACACTACGGCACTTTGAACGGTTGATAGGAAAATGCAATTCAAAACAGATTGCACAAAATAGCATAGATAAATTCATTCTCCAAAGAGGCAGCGAAATAAAACGGTCAACGCTCAACAAAGACATCAGGAAATTAAAAACATTTGTCAACTGGTGCAGGAAAAAACGGTATATCTACTGACAAAAAAGGTATAGGGCAAAATATTTTTTTAAAAAATTTTCATCAATGTCCCTTTGTCAAGGATGACTGGTCGAGACTCAATAGAACAACCTTTCTGTGCTGAAAAACGGGTTTTGGGAGCATATCGGGGTTCCGTAAGCAGCAGAAGAGTACCCACCCATAACTGACCGGTTACAAAAAAATCAAAAGAAAGACCTTGACATCACGGATTTCCAACGATTATATTATGCGTCAGCAGAAGCTTTTGTAGAAAACGGGCGAACTGCTTTTCGTAGAATAGAAACTCCACAGGAGAAAGATGGACCTGGGTCATTTTATAAAATCACTCTTTCGGCTGTTTGTCTCTGATAAATTTAAACTATATCAGCCTATTTTTATTGTTGAGCGACTCGACCCAAGACTTTTGCTTTCTGCGGTATGTGATATCGACCAGGATTTAATTTCAACGCTTATAACAAATCGGAACGCTGTGTCGGATATTGTGGTGCAACTTGATCATACTGATTCTAACGAAGTTGAAGTTTTAATCTTGGAAACCCCAATTACACCTATTCTGCAGATTGAACTGGATTCTCAGGATTCTCAACAGCAGCCTGCGGAGTCAGAAAGTGAACTTGCTTATGTAGAAGACAGTGACAGTGGGGAAAAATCCCAGGCACAATACGATTTAGAGCAGAGCATAGCGCTTCTTGTGACTGCTGATTACACAGAAATAAATGCTGGGGAGATTATATGGACAGTTGTCAACGACGAATTAGAAGGCACTGACAGCTGCGAATTGCAGAGCATCGTTGAGCAGTTGACCGAGACACTTCGAGTTCCCCATGGTCCACCTAACAATAATGAGATACCAACTTCGCAGAATAATAGTTCCAGCAGTAACCAACTGGTGCACGTCGATGCTGGAACACAATTCGATCTGACCATAAAAGTTCAAATGCAAGACTCATCTGTTATCGAGATATTCGATAACAGCAGAGGTGTAGTTTTAGCCAGTTTTGCTCTGGAAGGTATCGACAATGTGCTTGTCGTTGGTGGAGACGAATCGAACGATACCCTGACCATCGACCTTGGCACGCCGTTCTCAGTTCCTGGTGGTATTCAGTATGTTGGTGGTGATGGTGGATATGACAAACTTGTAATGCTTGGTTGTCCGGAGTTGTCAGTTAACTATGTGGACAGTGGCACTGACGTTGGTATCATAACAGTTTCCGATGAAGCAGGGCAGACAACCACTGTTGCATTTTCAAGTCTTGAACCTTTTGTTTATCTAAATCATTTTGGAGAGATTAACAATTCCGGCTTTTTCAATTACGGGAATTCACCGGAAATCCTGGACGTTACAACTTACACCCAAGCCTCCGATGCCATTTTAGAGATTGAGATAGGCGGATACAGTCCGGGCCCTGGTGATCCTTTGGTGGATAATGGGTTTGACCAGATTAATGTTACGGAAGAAGCCACCCTTGACGGAACCCTTGCGATTAGCCTTATAAACGATTTTATTCCTGTCCTGAATGACACTTTTGATTTCCTTACTTTTGGCACGATTTCCGGTTCTTTTTCTCAGGTAACCGGCCCGTTTGATTTTGGCGACAGCGGCCTTTATTTTGAGGTCGTGGAGCAATCCGACCGGTTACAACTGGTCGTTGCCGAAATACCCACTGAGCAGGACCTCCATATCACCACATCAGCCACTAACCGTATGGAAGAGGCAATCGAAGGCCTGGCTGACCATGCCGACACCTTGCTGAGTGATTTACTGCTTGCCAATCCCGATATCACCGGTCAAACTTTAGCGGGAACCGATGTTTCTCTTGATGAATTGTTTGACCTTACTGATTACCTCGATATCGGCCCAGCCCTTGATGATTATGTCACCCCGATGCAGGAGCTGGGTTCTGAGCTCAGATTCGAGATCGATGAATTCCTTAACTATCTGCGGGGCAGCTGGCTTAATGACCTTTTAGGCGGGCAAGCCTACGATATCGATTTTAGCAGCAAAACTTATACCGGCGAGTATGACTGGATTAGCGGCATTTCCCTTGCTTTTTCCGGTGTAGCCAGCTACGACAAAGCAATTCCCGTAGGTTTGAGTGAGACCGTTGAAGGTATCGGTCCGGCCTACACCGAGTACGAGGCTACCATTGATGCTGCCTTTGGTTTCACTTTGGGTTTACGTTGGGCTGATGGAACCGGTGATTACGAGTTCGAGGTAACTCAGCTTGAACTCGATGCCGAGATTAATTCTCTTGACTTAGTGATTCCTTTTACCATTGGCGACCTGGAAGCCGCAGCCGGTCATCCCCAGCATACCGAGGGTTCAATTGAACTGGGTATTCACTTTGACCTGCTCTTTGATTCGCCAGGGGATGACTACCTGGTTACCTACGATCCAATCGCCGATCCGGTCAGCTATGTTGATATCACACTGCCGATCTATGCTTCGCTTGCCGGTGTGGACATAAATCAGGGGCCGCTTGCCACGATCGGTATCGCCGGAGACCTTTTCCTGGCAGCCGACGGCGGCCGGGGGACTACGGCGGTCGGCGCTACGTCTGCTAACCTCGAGCCCTTTACCCCCTTTGCCGAGCTCACCCTTTCCGATATACAGGAGAATCTGGAGGGCTTGCGCGATGATTTCCTGCCCCGGCTGGCGGTATCGGAGAACTTTAACCTGGAAATACCCTTCCTGGATGCTTCCTTTGCCGAGGTTCTGGATCTGGGCGCGGCCTTTGACCTGGCAGTCCTGAAAGAGCTCGATTTCAACGCCATGGAGACCTTGCAGGATTTCGTGGCGGTGGTCAGCGCTTCCGGGCTGATCCCCGACGGCCAGGCGGTCACATACAATACCACCACCAATACGCTTACGGTCCCGTTCGAGTTCGAGATAGATCTCGGCGCCTTGAGCCTGCGTGATCTTGACAGCCTGGGCCTGGTGGATCTGCAATTGCTCGAGGACGAGGGGCTTATCCAGATCGGGCCCTATATCGATCCCGATAACCTGCTCGATAACGGATACGCTGATCTTGCCGACCTGGCGGCGGCAGGGGTGCTCGGTGTGGATTCGGTAGATGACTGGGAGGCTCCCAATGCCTTAACCATCGCCGATGCCGGCATAATCGGCCCGGCCGCGCTGGTCGCCCTTGATCTCATAGGGTCGGAGAACATGGTCGATCTCGACGATCTGATTGACGAAGGTCTGGTCACCTTCGGCGAACTGGCCGAGGCCGGCATCGTAACCATCGGCTCGCTGGCGCCTAATCTCGGGTTTATCCGTGATATCAATCTTGCCGCTACCAATGTCGCTGATCTGGCCGTCGATATCACCGGTCAGGCCAGTGTGGAGGACCTGGTCGATCTGGAAGGCCTTCTTGGCAGCGGCATCGATACCGCGGAAAACCTGCTCGAGGAGCTGTTTGACACCGGTCTTCTGGACCTGGGCGATATCAGCCTTGATTCTTTGGGTATAAACGATTTTATTACTACCGGGCTTGGCTCGCTGCAGGACCTGGTGGATGCGGGCCTGGCAACGGCTTCCGATTTTCTCTCCACGACCCTAGTCGATATCTCCGACCTGGTCAGCGATACCGCGGCGACCTTGGGCGGCCTGCTCAGCGCAGGGTTGATCGAGGCCGCCGACTTTGTTTCTTCGACCCTGCTCGATACCACCGCTTTCTTTACCCAGGGTATCGCCACCCTGGCTGAAGTCGTCGAGGAGGGCCTGGCGGTTATCGATGATTTCAACGACATAGTCCTTTCGGCAGCGGCTTTGATCGCCGACGGCCTGGCCAGCGCTTTTGAGCTTGATTACCACGATCTGGTCGCCGGCGCCGACGATGTTTCTCTCCACGATCTGGTCAATTCCGGGGTCGTGACCATAGAAGAACTTATCGATAACGGCGATGTCAACTGGTCCGATCTCGCCATCGATTTCGCAATGCAGCTTTCCGACATTTTACAATCGGGAATCTCTGATATAGAGGCCTTGATCACCGGGGCTCTGGTCGATGCCAACGACCTGGCTAACGGTTACCTCGACGATCTCGATGCCTTGGTTCAGACCGGGCTGGTATCGTTAAGCGACCTGGTCAGTAACGCTCTTATCGACCTTGCCGATCTGGGCCTGGACGAGCTGGATATTCCCGCTCTTCTTGAGACCGGCCTGGCCGATCTGGGGGATCTGGCCCGGGAAAGCCTGATCGGGCCGGCCCAGATGGCTATCGACGAACTGCTCGCTTCCGACGTCGCCAGCCAGGCCGCTTCTCTGTACGGCAGTATCTTATCCAACGGCACACTGATCGGTCCGGGTTCGATCATCGATCTCGACGCCCTCCTTGCCGATGTCAGTATACCTATAGAACTCCATCACCTGATCTATTTCGGTATTATCGATCATAACGACGTACGGCCTCTGGGTGAGGTCGATGCCGACGTGCTCACCGATGCCAACGTCATCGATTCCAGCCTGCTCGAGCGTAACAGCCTGCCTGAAGTCATCGAAATGGGTTATCTCACTATCGGCGACATCGTCGATCTTGGCGAACTGGCCCGGGAAGACCTGGCTGATCTGCCCATAGCCGATCTCGACGCTTTCGGGTTTTCCCAGAGTATTATCGAAGACCTGGACGATCATGGATATGTTCTGCACGGCGACGGTATCGAGATCGCCGATCTCGTCAGTGAGACCGATGTCAGCGTCGCTGACCTGCTCGTTTACGGCCTAATCAGCGAAAGTGATCTCGAAGCCGATCTTTCTCCTGTTGATCTTGACGACGTGTTCGTGCAGGGCGCGGTGGACGTTGAAGACCTCATGGAATCGGACGTTCTTGAGATGGCGATCCTGGATACGTATATAACTCAGAATCCCCAGGGCAAGGACGTCGTTGCCGTAAGCGATTTGACCGGTCTTCCCTATGTTAGCCTGGCTGACCTGGTGGACAGCGGCCTGCTTGTAGCGGCCGACTTTGATTTTGCCGGTATCACCGTCAGCGAGAACGACCTGCTCGCCAGCGGCCTGGTGCCGCCGAATAAGCTGGATAACAACAACCTGGTCCAGGATGGCTCGCCTGATTTCGTCTACCTCGAAGAGGTCATTGCTCTGGACCTTGCCAGTCTCGCTGACCTGGCCGATGCCGGCATCGTGACCGATCTTCACTTGATGACGAGTGAACTGCTGCTTACTGCTATCCTGGAATCGGATTTATTGTTTTTATCTATAAGTGCCATTGCTGAGTCCGGGACAAGTGCCGGAAGTGCCGATGTAGAAGATCTGTTTAGCGCTACGCCCCTGACTGAGAGTGATCTGCTTGATGCCGGATTGATCGATCGGGCTGATTTCTGGGAGACCAGCATCGTCACCCTGCGCCAGCTTGTCGACGCCGGGCTGGTCACTGATGCCCATCTGGCCGCTAACGCTACTGTTGATCTTGCCATACTCCTGGAATCGGACGTGGTCAGTGAGCAGTATATTATCGCCCAGTTTCCCACTTACTTGAGTGAAGATGACGATGAAAATCCCGATCCTGTTGATTCGGATACGATCCCGATTGAGGAACTGCTGCTTGATACCTATAGCCCGTTTGAAGAAATGGTTTTACACGGACTGTTGCGCGGTGACGCTTTCATCAACAAGGTCTTTGAACAGACCGACCTCGAGGCGATCACGGTCTTAAACGATGACATGGAGGTAGTGCCGTTATTCGAGGACGGCGAGCTCGACGATATAGTGCACGTGGGTACAGTGGGTCTGGATACTCTGCTTACCTCCATTTTATATGACGTGACCCTTGCCCGATACGTGGCTGCAGACTTCGTCGATGTCTATGACTTCGATAACGGCGATCTCGATGTCGCCGCTCTGGAAGCTGAGTTTGCGGTGGATATCGACGATACCTATACCGTCACCGTTCCTCTGTACAGCCTGATCGCCCTTGATTATGACGAGATCACCCTGGTGGATCTGATAGAGGAGGGGTATATCGATGACACTGACCTGACCAATGCCGCCCTCCCGCTGGATATCCGTGATCTGGAATATTCGCCCCTGTTTGAGCAGGGCGATCTCAATAACTACATCAGCGCCCACGAGGTTTACCTGTACGACCTCATCGAGATCGTCTATATCGGCGACATAGTCGAGCTGGGCGAACTCGATGTCGACGACCTGATCATCCGTAACAGCAGCATGATCACTGAACTGGCTGATCTTGTCGAGGAAGGCATTATCGGAGGAGACAGTTTTGAGGATATCGACCTGGCCACGGTCGATTTGGGCGTTGTGGTCAGCACCGCTGACCTGAACGCCTTTAATCTCGTTGACGCCGACGATAATGTGTCGTTACACGATCTCCTAAATTCCGGCTTGGTATCGCTGGGACAGCTCGTGGATGCCGCTCTTGTCACGCAAAGCGACTATGCCGCGTCCGTCACCAGCCGGACCTTCCAGAAGATCAACCGTTCCGATATCTATGACCAAGCTTTGATCGAGCATTACGGGCTGGTAAGCGGGCCTAAGGACGAAGAGGTCGTCACCCTGACTGCCGACAGCGGCGATACCCTGCTGGACGCCGGCGGCAGCCCTCTCGCTACCTTAGCTGCGCTGGTCAAAGCCGAGGTGGTCACCCCGGCTCATCTTGCCGTTGACGCCCAGGTCGACAAGGACGGTATCCTTGACAACGATCTGGCCGACCTTTCCGAGTTGATGGATGCCGGATTGATCGCTGCCGCCGATATCCTTCCGGGATCATCGCTGATCGACCTTCAGGAGCTCGATGACAGCGGGGCGTTGCCGTTCTCTGAGGTTTCCGGCCTTGAACTGATGATTACTCTGGGACTGGTGACAGCAGAAGAGGTCGACGGCCTGAGTACGCTTGAAAGCAGTGATCTTATTGCCTCCGGGCTGGTGACTGAAGACGATCTGGTAGATAACGGCTTATTCGGTACCCACGTCGACCTGGTTCAGCTTCTTGATTCCGGTCTGGTCACCATCGATGAGTTAAAGACTGCCACTTTGGATGACCGCAGCGGCAGAGTGGACCTTGCCGGCTTGCTCGATGCCGGTTCCCTTTCGGTGACCCTGGCTGATCTGCAGAGTGAAAACCTGGTCAGCTCAGCGGTAGAGATCGACGAACTACTTGAGTCCGGGCTGGTAACGCTGCTTGACTTGGTCGAGGGAGGCGTGGACAAAGCTGCGCTTCTTGCCAGCGGCGACGTCACGGTTACCGAGGCCCAGCTGATCACTGCCGAACTGTTTGTTCCCAACGTTTCTATCGTCGATCTGGTCGAGTCGGAATTGGCCACGGTCCAAAACCTGGTCGATGAGACCCTGATCAGCAACAATATTGACCTGGAAGAGTTGATTCTCCTGAATCTGGTTACCGGCGAGCAGCTCGTTGACGCCGGTATCATCACCCAGGGACAGCTTGACACCGATGATTTTCAGGGACCCTATGTGGTTGACCTGCTCACTACTGATGTAGCCTTTGAAGACGGTACCGGCCCTCTGGTATCCCTGGCCGACCTTGCCGCTTATGGATTTTTCGATAGCGATATTGTCCGGGCCGAACTTACCGCCACGCCCCTGGTCGAAGAAACTGCTCTCAATGATAACGGCTTTGCCGGCGTCGATTCCATTAATCCCCGTTTACTGATTGCCAGTGGCCTGGTCACTCCTGAAGAACTGGCCCAGGAAGGATTCATCACTGCTACCCTTGATAAAGACGATATCATCGCCGCCGTTGCCCTGGGCATCAGCGAAGCCGACCTGGTCGCGGCCGGTCTGCTCCTCGATATGATCGATGCTCAAGGGCTGGCTGATGCTGGATTGGGCATTACCCTGGGCGATCTGGAAACTGCCGGGCTTATCACCAACCCTCTGATTACCCGTGCCGACCTCGATGACCTCCCCGTAGTGGATTACGATGTGCTCGATCTGGTCTGGCTCGATATCGACCGGCTCCTCGATTCCGGGCTGGTGGGAGGGGACGATTCTATTGATCTCGATGACCTGCTTGATGAAAACATCCCGGCCTTAGGTGAGCCCTTGTTCGATGTGGCTGACCTGGCCCGTAAAGGATTGCTGCATGAGAGTGATGTCGACGGCCACAATAGCGAACTGTTCAGTCTAAACGGATACACCCTTTCGATGGACGGTGATTACGGCCTGAGTCTGGTAGTGAAACCAGCCGAGTTTAAGCCGGCGGAGTTTAAGCCCGCCGAGTTTAAACCGGCAGAGTTCAAGCTGATGGTAGGCGGGTCGTTCGATCTGTTTATCGATCTTGACGGCGAGCCCGGCCAGCCGTCTGAAGGCCAGCTCACCCTGGGCGTCGAGGACTTTACCCTTACCGCTACGGTCGCCTATGACGTCATCGACCTCGACGTGCCGGCACGCCTGGGATTTATCGGCGTTACTCTGGCTAATGTCCCCGGACGTGACAACCTGGTCCACGTGAGCCTGACCCGGATCATAATCCTCGATCAGGACGGTGAGACCGAAACCACCGACGACCGTAAGTTTAGCTTTGATGAGATCCTGGCTCAGGATTTTGCCCATATCGTTTCCAGCGACCTCAGCGGCGAAGCCACTGCCGAACTCGGCGGTATCACCATAAATACCGGCTTAGGCGGATTGAGCGTAGCTCACGGTGCCACGATCCTGTTCGAGGTCGAGGACTTCACCCGTACCAAGTCGGACAGCGATTACGTGACCCTTACCATGCAGGACGTACCGGGGATGTTCCGGGTCTATGAGTACCTGCGATTAGATGACCTGATGACCACGCTGTTACGGGGCCGGGATTATGTCCTGGAAGCTTTTGACGAGATTCCTTTCTTCGTTACCGATCCTAACTCGCCGATCTATGAACTTCTCGGCGATGTGACTATCCCGGTTATCAACAAGACCCCGGCCGAGCTGCTGAGTTTCCTTGGCACGGTCAATGACGCTGTAGATCGCGTACAGCGGGCCTTACTCGATCCCGATAACGACCTCCAGAAACTGATCAGGTTTATTATGGATAAACTTGGCCTGGATATCGAGGCCGACAGCGAGATATTCAGAGTGGCTATCGAGGCCGGCGTTTTAGTGATGACCCTTAAGCTGGATGAAGATGTCGACGAGGACTTTCCTTTCGAGTTCGATCTGGCCGCGTTTGCCGGCCTGGTCCCCGGGGGCATACCGGGGATGGACGGTATCGACGACCTGGTCGAGCTTTCTGGTAGCGGCAACATCAACCTGAAAGCTTTTGCCGAGATACGGATCAAAGCCGGTGTCGACGCTTCCGGTCGCAGCGGCGATTTGCCCGTAGATATATTCCTTTACGACTGGGATGACGCTGCTCAGGACGGTACCCGGGTGGCTGCCGGGTTCAAGATGCTGGCTCAGGGTATATCGCTTAGTTTTGAAGTATTCGATTCTATCGGCTTGAGTACCAATGATACCGGCCTGGACTGGGACCGTGACGGTGTGGGCGGCCTTGACGGCGAGCTCTACACCACGGACGCTACCATCGATGCCGACGGCGATGCAACGACCAATCCCGAGCTGTTCGATCCGGATGACCGTTCCGATTTCGTCACCGTGGCCTTCGTACTTGACCAGGCCGGTACCGAAGTCCCTGATGACGGAAAGTACCGTTTTACCGAGACCTTTTTCGGGGAGAATGTCCAGTTTACCGGCGTTGACGGCGGATTTGAACTATTCATGCCTCTGACGGTGGATATGTTCGGTATCATCACCGACCTGTCGACACCGCTACGGATTAGGACCAACCCCTTCTACGACACCGATCCCAACGAAGGATTGGAACAGGTGTTCCTGCAGATGTTCGGCCTTGACGGCGCCGGTACCGAGCCCGCGGTTCTTATCGACGCTCCCGATATCCGCGACCTGGTCGGCGACCTTGCCGATAGCGCCATCCGTACCCTGCTGGAACAGCTGGCCGGTTTTATCAGTGATCTCAAAGCTCAATTCTTGAGCCTTGATTTTCTCGATATGACCATCCCCGGCACCGATTACAGTATCAACGGCATCCTTGACGAGATGACCATCCTCGATAACGGCTTGGGCGGCGTGCCCACCGCCGATACCGCCCTTGAAGCCATACTCGATATCGATACCTATTTCTTCGCTTACCTGGATACCGTTGACTGGAGCGGTTTTGCCGGGGGAACCGTGAGTATTTCCCAGATCTGGAACGGATTGGTCACGTTTCTCCAGGATCACTGGATGATCACCCTGCCCGATATCGCTGGCACCGGTCTTCCCAGTTTCTTCACCATTGACGATACCGGTCCCGAGCTCACCGTCGAGGTGGATATTACCTGGTCGATGAGCGAAAGCATCCCGTCGAATCTTGCCACCGATTTTGCCGGCAGCGGCCTGGTGATCTCCGGCGGCCTGAACTTCGACTTTGAGATCGACGCCGGCCTGTCGTTTGATTTCACCATCGACCTGGCCGGGGAGAACAGCTCTTTTAACTTCGAAGAGTTTTACCTCAGTGCCGCGGTGCTTGTCGATGATATCAACCTTACTATTACGTATCAGGACCTGGTCGGACTGACTACCTTTATCGATACCGGCGGTGTTGACGACGATTACGGCGAACTCGAGCTCAATCTCGGCGGCAGCTTCTATATGCAGGACGGCAGCTTCACCTTCGATCACGAACACAACCTGGCCGACGACGTCGAGTTCGAGAACAGCGTCTCGCTCTACCTGCCGCTCGATCTTTTGATCGGCTCCGAAGGCATCGAGCTGGGCAATATCACTTTTGCCGACAGCGATTTTTATGACGGAGAACTAAGCCCGGGATTTGGTTTCGACCTGCAGAATGTCGGCGAGCTCTTTGATGCGGCAGTGTACCTTGTCCTGGACTGGCTGGGAAGTGAGATCGAGGACGTCAGAGGCGACCTGGTCCCGGTATACGATACTGACGGCAGCGTTATCAGCGAAGGATATGAGGCCCTCACCAAGACTATCCCCGGCACCGATATCTCGGTCAATAACGTCCTGGGATTGGAACAGCTATTGAACCTCGGTACCTACATCAGGCATTACCTGCGCCCGCAGTTAGGCGATACCGGTTTTACCCGCGACCCCAGTATCCCTCTGGGTGATCCGGCAGGGGCAGGGGAGCCCGGGGACAGCTACTACGGTTCCAGCGGTCCTACTCTGGGCGGTTTCTTCCAATACCTGGAAGCCTACTGGATTCCTACCCTTGGCGGACAGGCCGGCGGGTTTACCTGGGAGATGATAACCGACGGCCCCGATATCGTCGGTGTCGATCTGCTCTTCGAACAGGATTTTACCT
>CAYUFX010000032.1:0-44360 GCA_964444135.1 uncultured Pirellulales bacterium
TTTTTGTCAAGCAATGCAAAATAAAATTCAAGATGTCACGCTTGTATAAGGACTAATTCACTAATCACTTCTTACATCTGCCAGCCAGTTTTCAAGAAAGATTTCGAGGTCGGTTTCATCGACTGTACCGGAGAAGTCAAGGTCTGTACCCTGACAATAATCATTGCTGAGATCGCAGTTATCATCCCGCCAGTGCTCTATAAAAAACAAAAAATCTTCTATCGTAATGCCATCCGGACAGACAAAATCACCTGCCGGGATTTGCCAGGCCAGCCTCGGGTAATTCGTTCCCTCACAGATGCTCCAGAAGTCCTCGGTGCCGTTTACGCTCTCGCCCACAAAGTCCCAGCCGGCATCAGTGAACGTACTTTCCGACTGCATTTCGGCTGTGGTCTTACCCGTTCCGCCGGCACTGGTTGTCAGCCCGCTGGTCTCAATATCCCAGAAGGAATTCGCAATCTCACCTTTCAAGTTATCTCCCACCAGGCCACCTATGTTCTCATTTCCCGAAACGCTGCCGGTGGAATAGGAGTTGGTTATCGTTCCACCAACCAATATATAACCTCCTCCTTGTTTCAAACGAGAAATAGGAATGTTTTTCCCAACCAGACCTCCGATCAGTATCGTTCCCGTAACACTACTGGTTGAATAACAGTTGGTAACCTCTCCACCAAAGTTTTCTCCCACCATACCACCGACATGCTCGGTACCCGCAACACTACTCGTGGCGTAGCAGTTGGTTATAGTGCCACGATTGTCTCCTGCCAGACCGCCAACATTATTATTTCCCGAAACCCTGGCTGAAGAGGTACAGTTTGTAATTGTACCAGAATTGAATCCCACCAGGCCGCCGACAGACCACCATTTTCCGAAAACATTGCCGGTCGAATAGCAAATTGTGATTGTACCTCCACTCTTAAATCCCACCAACCCGCCGATTTCAGAATTTCCCGAAACGCTGCCGTCCTCAGCATAGCACCCAGTAATGGTTCCTTCGTATAGGTGTCCAACCAGCGAACCGATCCAATTCCCTGTTCCTGCTTCAATATTAGGGTCAATCAATCCTAAATCCTTAATCTCTGCATTGGGATCATCGACGTACGCGAAAAGTCCTATGTTATTTGCATCTGTGGAAGTGTAGTTGAAGTTTGAGATTGTATGGCTGTTGCCTTCAAAAACACCTGTGAATGGTTTATTATCTCTTGGATCTTCCCAGTCTCCAATGATATTGAAATTTGTTCCCGTATAAGCCGAAAGGTCAATATTTGCCATGAGCTTGAAGTTCTTGTCCCAGTCGTTCGGCTCGGCACCAATTGCATTCATCTGCTCGGCTGTGTAAATTAGATACGGGTCATTAGGCTCTCCCGTCCCGCCGCCGTACTTCTTCCTGGCAATGGCGTCCCATTCGAAGATGAAAAAGTCTGCGCTATTAGGTGGCGGAACCGTTCTGCCGGTCAGGTGAACCGAATCGTCCCTGAAGGTCAACGTCAGCAGAATGGTACTCTCCATACCATCCGCGGTTTTACCAACAAACTCGATTGTCGTTTCATATACGACGTTGCCGAGAAGTTCGGCCATATTAAAAAGCTCACCCAAACTTAGCTCATACAATAAGCCGCTCTCGTCGATTAAGTTTGCATTGACCTGGCCGAACCAGGCCGTACCTGCATCGAAATCGATGGATAGCTGAAATTGCCCTTCGATGGGGTAAGTTTCATGGACGCCTGCGAACCCACCGGTTTTAACTACTTTACTTTGCTCGGTCAGGAAAACGTATATACTTGTCTCAGCAGAGGCTATAACCTCGCTGCCCCCGCCATATTCTGCCTCAGCCACTCGGCCGAATAAGCAGATGGCAAGCAATACAAGTAACAGCATTGTTAATTTGCAGTTTTCTTTGCAAGACCGAGACAAGCTGAGTGTTTTACTTAAAGCAGGCATATTTTGTCCTCCTTTCGACCACTGCGATTCTATCACTTCTTGGACTTACAGTCAAGCAAAAATCAGCCCAATCCCGCTTGCGCTTATGAGGTTATGGCCGGTCTTATCATCAAAAACAAGGAAAAATTCGGAATCCCGCTGGCTTATTCATAAGCAGGCAGCGCCATGCTGCCCGGTGGTCTAAGGCAGGTTTCTATGACAAATCTTACCTAAAACTGCTAAACTCCGAGGCCAAAAAGGTCGAATTTCTTCTAATCGCTATGTTTCTGAAAGAAACGGCAGATTTTCTTTGACAATGCTTCTTGTAGGTCGATAATGAGCGCAAAATGGTTTGTTATCGGATGTATAGACTAAAGCCAAAGGATTGGCTCCTCGGCGTGCGCTTCTCGGCTTACTTGGACTACATTAATGACAAGCGAAACTAATTACGATACGGTTTTCGGCAAAATGGCGATAGAGCAGGGACTCTGCACCGATGAGGAGCTGCGTCAATCGCTTGAGGAGCTTAAGTCTCGCAGTAAGGTCAATCCTGCAATACTGAAAGACCTTATGGTCGAGCTGGGCTATGTCACAACGACCCAGGCCGAGAGATTAAAGGAAAGCCTAAAAGAAAGCAAGGCTGCTGCACACCAGATTCCCGGCTATAAAATAGTCGGCAAGCTCGGCGCAGGTGCAATGGCGGTCGTTTACAAGGCCAGGCAGTTGAGTCTGAATCGCATGGTCGCAATAAAGATTTTGCCGAAGCGCTTCAGTGAAAATCCGGAGTATGTCGAACGGTTTTACAGAGAAGGCCAGGCCGCCGGCAGGCTCAATCATCCAAATATCGTCCAGGCCATCGACGTTGGTGAGGCGGGGGGGTACCACTATTTCGTAATGGAGTATGTGGAGGGCAAGACCATAGCTGATGACTTGGCGGCGGGAAAGGTCTTTGAGGAAGCCGAAGCGCTGGACATAATCATTCAGGTTGCTAAAGCCCTTGCTCATGCTCATGCCTGTAGTCTTATCCACCGTGACGTCAAGCCCAAGAATATTATGATAAGCACTAACGGAACGGTCAAACTTGCTGATATGGGTTTGGCTCGCGAAACAACAGACATCGAGGCGGCACAGAGCGAGGCAGGCAAGGCTTACGGAACGCCGTACTACATTGCACCTGAACAGATTCGAGGAAAGATAGACATCGACGGCAGGGCCGACATTTACGGCCTCGGCGCTACGTTATACCACATGTTGACCGGCCGTGTACCGTTTATGGCAGAGGATTCCGCCGATGTTATGCGAAAGCACCTCAGGGAAAAACTAATTCCACCCGACCATATAAATACGTCACTGTCGGCTGGAGTATCCGAAGTCATTGAGATTATGATGGCCAAGCGGAGAGAAAAGCGCTATAACGACATTGAAGAGCTGCTGACGGATTTAGGGGCGCTACGCGAGGGTCGGCCTCCGCTTCAGGCGCACAAAAGATTTGACCTGTCTATGTTCGAGCAGTTTGAAAAAGGAGATGTCGTTGAAAAAGAAGAAGCTTACAAAGAAGAGGCCGTCGCCCAGTACCGGATGGCGATATTGATTTTAAGCACAGTATTGGCATTATTCTTTGTGATTATTCTTATCCTGTTGCTTCGAAATCATTAGTTAGTTCCTGTTACGGAAACAGTATTTGTCATTCACGCCCCGCATCGTGTGCGTGATAAACTCCAGCGGGAATCCAGTTTTTCGCCCTGGACCCCTGCTCCTTCGACCCATTCGGCTTCGCTCAGGACAGATTTCGCAGGGGTGACATCGTCGATTTTCGTTTTCCACAACAGATATGAGTTATTAATATTGTCGTCGTGAAACTTGTCCTCGACTCCGAGCGGGGAGCCGGGACAATAATCAATTAACTTATGCCCCGAGGCGGTGCACATTTTTCAACCGAGGAGCTTGTTCGGGTCCTCTGCCATTACGACGTCGGCATAATTCTTCAGGTAAAGCCCTTGTCCGGCGGCAATATGCGTGCGCCGAAAATGGCGATTGTGTCCGAGCAGGGCAAATTCCTTCTTAAACGTAGGCCGAAAGGTAAAGATGACCTCTGCCGGGTGGCATTCGCACACGCGGTGCAAAGTCATCTGGCAGCACAGTCCTTCCCGGTTACTTATCTGCTGGCAACCCGCGATAAGAATAATACGGTCCTGCAACTGAATCATCACATTTACGAGCTTTTTAAGTTCATCACGGGCACTCGGTACGACGGCTCAGAAGAAGCTACTATTGATGCGGGTCGGCAGTTAGCCAAATTTCACAGGCATTTGGCTGACTTTGCTTACGAGTCCGCCTTGGGCGGTTTAAAGACCTGTTTCCATGATTCTTCCATCGTTCGCAGGCATCTGAAAACGCTCGGTTCCGACAGGCCGGCCAGGCCGAATAAGAGATTGCGGACTACCGCTGAGGCCTTGATGAAGCTTTATAACGAATCGAGTGTTCGCGTAAATGAATTAGGTTTCGACTCGTGGCGGCAGCAGGTTATACACGGCGACTGGCATCCGGGTAATATGCTCTTTTCCCAACACAAACTTGCCGCCGTTCTCGACTTCGATTCGGTCAGGATTGCTCCGCCTCTTACCGACCTTGCCAACGGGATGCTGCAATTTTCCATTTTGGCTAATCGGCCGAATCCAAATGATTGGCCCGATTATTTCGACCAGGACAAACTCGTTCAGTTCTTGAACGGCTACTGCGGTGTAATCAATTTAGGCAAAAATAAGCTGGATTCGCTGGTTGATTTGATGATTGAAACGATGATAGCCGAGGCTGTTTTGCCGATAGTGGCGACCGGCTTCTTCGGCCATCTAAGCGGGACCGATTTCCTCCAGATGATTCTTCGAAAAGCAAATTGGCTGACCAAAAACCGCAAGGAGCTGACCGAAAGAATTAGTTAATTGGTGAATTGGTTGATTAGTTGATATGGTATGGAACAGCCGCCCCCCTGCTTTCTTGCCCGCCGCCCCGCTTCGCAGGAAACGCGGGGGCTGGCGAAAGCAAGAAGGGGGGCCGACCGTGCCATGCCCCTAATAAATTGAGGCAGATTTTCTTGTTCATTGTTCATTGTGTTTTGTTCGTTGTTTTTAACTACGAACTATCAACAAAAGACTCAGAACTAAGAATGTTGTCCCTGGATTTTGTCCAGATTTTGTGCGCCTAACGATGAGATCAACGGCGAGCTTTAGCGAGTCTGCTGGATAGAAATGTTAGGCGTCACTTTCATCTGTATTGACTGTCACTTTACCAAGGCCTATAGACATACTTAACGGACGTTGTAGAGTTATTATTGCATCTCCATGTCCATCGCGGTGCTTTACATCATATCCCAATTCGCTTTCGTTTTGGATTCGGCCTTTGTTCTTTCCACCTTGAGTGGGTTGCTGTGAGTTGCAGTTAGGGCATAAGAATTGGAGGTTCTGTGGTGAATTATCTTTATTGTTACCATTTTTGTGATCGAGAATCAGAGGTAATAATTCATCGTTCCATCGAAGTGAGTTTTTAGGGAAGATGCAGTTCGGATTATCGCGTCGCTCCGGCAATTCATTACGATTCCTCCACTTTAGATAGTGACGTCGGACGGTCTTATTATTCTGTTTCTGTGTACTGTAACACAAAACCTCAGACTCTTTTAAACTTCTCTTAGTCATTAGACACCCAACAATGATTATACAGTCTGTGTAAAACGGGAAATGCAGACGGTCTCTTTCTGTATGCCGACATTTCCCATATTAATCCGCCTATGGTGGGT
Source organism: uncultured Pirellulales bacterium (assembly GCA_964444135.1). Classification (GTDB taxonomy): domain Bacteria; phylum Planctomycetota; class Phycisphaerae; order Sedimentisphaerales; family Anaerobacaceae; genus NIOZ-UU13. Next base: position 5,711 of record CAYUFX010000032.1, read on the forward strand.
ATGTGTTTAGCCAGGAAAAACGGCGATTTTAGACGTCTATCGAGGTTTTTGTGGTTCCAAAGAGCCTAAAAAACACCTGAATTTGGCAATGACTGCCGTTTTTCGTCCAAAAATCCACATTTTCAGGCTAAACACGTACTTCGCGGGAATTACAAACCATCATTTGAGCCTTGACAGAGTACCAATCTTCAACCATGAATCCCAGATGTTCTTGCTTGCTCGCTTGTCTATTGCAAATTTACATTACTGAAGTGAGATTTTCAAGAAAAAAATTACACAAGACACAGGACCACAGACCCAAGACGCAAGACGAATGGTGAGTGACTACGGATACCTCAGTTTCGACGGGTTCGATTAACATTGCACACAATCCAGATGTCTCCCATTCGACTACGCTCAGGGCAGGCTTCGCTCAGGGCAGGTCCCACCCTACGATTTTGGTTGTTTGTCGTGTATTATCCGGGGAATCCGGGCTAAGACAACGCCAATCAGGTTAATACACTGACAGCTTCGGTGATTAGCTCACGTATCGGTAGATGCTGCGGACACCGGGCTTCTGCAAGGCGGTAATCTGTGCTGAGCAATTTTCCTCTTATCCTGCTGGGAATTTCAGCAAAAAATTCCTTTGCCATTTCTTTCTCGCCATAGCTGTTATAATACATTAAATAGCGCATAATGTCACTGACGTATGGCACATCAGGCAAGGCTGAGTCGCAGATGTATGCACAGCCGGCACAATAACTGCTGCAGGTCGCCTGAGCATATTGCTTGAAGATTTCTCTATCTGCCTGTGTTAGTTTGGTCTTATCGAGCACCGCGGCAGCGTTTGAATCAACAATAGCGACATTTTGCATCCCTACGCAAGCCGAACTGAACCTTTTATCCTCTAATACGAGCTTTATCTTTGCCTGACCCTCGGTAAAGCCTCGCTGCAAGAAGTGCATGGCCAGTTTTTTGTCTTCTTCGGTTTCGATTTTCTGGCGGCGCCCCTGAGTTTTCATAGCGATAAGACCGATGCCTGCTTTATGGCACGCCTCAATAGCTGCGTTTAGCTCTTTATCCTGCATCGAACGAAAACTGTAACTTGTCATTATCGCATCAATCCAGTCGAGCTTGGCCGCTGCAGCAAGGCATTGGGCCGTATTGCTGTGAGTGCTGAAACCAAAAAACCGAATCAGTTTCCGCTTCTTTGCATCTTTGACCCACTGTCTTAATTCATCTGTTAGCTGAGCAGGGTCACTTAGTCCGTGAACACCATAGTATAAATCAATGTAATTGGTATTCATTCTCTCAAGAGAGGTTTTAAGACGCTCCTCTACATCAGCTACTGTTCTTGCCCCTGATGCCTTGGTGACAAGGAACAATTTCTTTCTGACCTTTGGGTTCTTCAAGAAGAATTTACCTATGCCCAGCTCACAGTTTCCACCTGCATAGCTATATGCTGTGTCCCAATAATCAATACCCAACTGAAGATTTCTTCGCAGCAGAATCTGGTTTTCGGTGTCAACCCTGAGGGTCCCAAAAGACAGGCACGGAACCTCAATGCCTGTTTTGCCTAATTTACGTCTCGGGACCTGTGGGTATTTGGGCTTGTCTTTCTTTTCAGCATTTGCTTCCGCTGATGCTTCTAAACCCTTTGTCACACCTGTAAAAGCAGGGGCCAAGCCCACGACCCCGACAGTTTTCAAAAAATTCCTTCTGTTGACTTTGTTTTGTTTTTCTTCCATCGCACTAAACTCCCAAAAATGATTAACTTTTAAGTGGGACCCCGTTTTGGGGGGTTCGGGCCCCATTTTGCGATAGGCTGCAAGATGGGAACCCTCCCAAATGCCCTTTATTGGGCTCCCGCTTTGCGGGAATCCATTTGGGGGCCCGAATCCAACAACAATGTTCTATCAGTACTTCTTGTCTCTCCTTCCGCAGAGACTCTTATGGCTTTTCTACCGCTTACCGGGCATTCGTGTTCGCAAACTCCACAGCCAATACATTTTTCTATATCAACAAAAGGCCTTTGCAGGCGGACCTGAACCTCAATTTTGCTGCCTGGGAGAGGCATTTTTGCGAATTGTTCATCAAGATAAATTTCCAGAGAATTTTCTTTATTAGCTGTGATTTTTCTGCGTTTGCCATCTTCAAAGGCGCAATAATAATCGCCGCTGGCAAATTTGCCCGGCACAATGGTTTGCTCAACCTCTATGATATGAGCAGTAACCTTTTTTACCGTCAGGATGCCATCTCGCACTGTGTTGAAACATTCCTGGGTGTAAATCGCCTTGGGACTTACGGGACAATTTTCTTCACAGACAATACAGGGCTTATCCATCGCCCAGGGAAGACATCTGTTGCGGTCAAAAAAGGCGGTTCCTATTTTGATTGGCCCGACATCAGCAAATTCGCCGAGTCCGTGTTTCTCGGTGAGTGTAATCGGCCTGATAGCCGATGTTGGACACACCTGGCCACAAGCCACACAGTTTAACTGGCAGCCGCTTGAGCCGATTCGGTTGTTCAGTATAGGTGTCCAGAGGTTTTCCAGCCCTAACTGGATACCGCCGGGCTGGATGACATTTGTAGGACATACCCGCATACACTGGCCGCACTTGATACACCTTTTCAAGAATTCCTTTTCCGGCAGTGCACCCGGCGGTCGGATAAGTTTGTTGTTCCAGTTGCTACCCAGTTTATTGCTCAGCCGTAAGGCCGGTACTGCAAAGACACCACTGGCTAACGAAAGCACAAAGCCTCTGCGAGATACGTCCGGGTCTGTGATTTCGCCTGCCAGTGATGGTCTGGTCTGGTAAGCTATCAACTCGTCCTTGCAATCGTCCCGGCAGTTAAAGCAAAGGACACATTCGCTTATTCTTATACTGCCGCTCGGCTCGCAGGCGCCTTCGCAGGCCTTATCGCACAGTTTGCAATTGGAACATTCGCTTTGCTTCTTGCCGATGCGCCAGATAGCAAACCTGCTGATTATGGCAAGCAATGCACCGAGAGGACAGATGAATCTGCAGTAAAATCGGGGGATAACCAGATTGAGTAAAATTGCCGTCAGGAATATCACAAGTATCAGCCAGGCTCCTTCGTAAAAGCGGGCCGTTACGGAAACAAAATTAGCAGCTCTATCAATAATGGGCAGCAATAGGAGGTTAAAAGAACGGGTTATCAGCGGTATGGGGTCGAGCAAACCGTTCTGCAAAGTAACGGCGAGCGATGGAAAGGCAGCCATAAACAGAAAGAATATGAGAATGAAATATTTTATGCACTGGGCCTTTCGGTACTTGTTGAGCTGGATTTTTTGTGCTGTTTTTTTTCTACGATTGCCCAGATAACCCACAAAGTGGTGTAGTGTGCCGAAAGGGCAAATCCAGCCGCAGAAGAACCGCCCGAATACTATTGTCAATACAATCGTAGCCAGCGCCCATAAAAGAGGCCAGTAGAGCGTGTGTGTAGTCAACGCTGTGGCGATTGCCACTAATGGGTCGAGCTGTAAAAACCAGTTAACGGGCCAACCTCGTAACTGCCAGAATTTATCGCCTACGGTGCTGACTACGCAGAACCAGACAAACATCGAGAAAAAGAAGGCTTGGCTTATGCGTCTGACTGTTACAATTTTCATAATCACACTTTAGGCATGTTAAATGGAACCAAAACTGTGTCGTCATAAAGATTGACGCCCGGCAGCCAGGTTCTGATATTCACCTCCGTCATATTATGTCGTTTGAAGTCTTTATACGAAAACTGTCCTTTGTACCAAAAACGAGTTTTACACTGTACCAAATACTGGCTTGAGCGACTCATAATCAGTGGTTCCTACACCGGCTTTTTCAGCTTTTGTAAGGTAAGGCAAATCCGAGACCTTCAGACCCAGAAGTGTGCATCCGTATGAGTCGGCAGCCGCCATATCGGTACTTGCGACCATAGTATTCGCACGTTTCAAATCCGAAACGGAGCCTCCGGTTGGACCGTTCGTCATCATAACTTCAGTGCCGTCCAGTATCACCAACGTTGGTTTTACCATCATGGACAATTCGGCAATGATAGTGTTTATATCCTGATGGAAGACATTCCGTCTGCCGCCCAGAAGGCCATACCAGTTCTTCATAGCCATCGAAGCGCCGGCCCTGGCGTGGTCTTTTACCGGCGAGATACCAATCAACTTGTCCACATTTTCAAACGGCCCGAAAAAGACAGGCCATTTTCTTATAAGCCTTCCACCCTCAAGTGTTGTATGTCGAAACAAATGTTCCTTTGGCAGTATGACTTTGGCACCGGCTTCATTAGCGGCTTTGCCGATGCCGCTTAAAGTAAAACAGCTTGAGGGGTCGTTAATCGGGTTGTCGGTAACGATGACCTGTTTTGCTCCGGCTTTATAACACAGCCGAACAACTTCGGCCACTAATTCAGGATGAGCGGTAGCTCCGAGCATCGGTGATGAGGCGAATGCAACGTTCGGCTTTATCGCAACCGTTTCGTCTGGTTTGACGAATCTCTCTAAACCGCCCAGCAATTCTATTGCCTTATTGACAGTTGTTTTTCTGTCTGGGCCATTAACAATGCTCATTGTTTGACCGGCTTTGTGCGGCACACGAAAGTTCGACAAAGTTACGAGTGATTTGGCATCAACACCGGTCCTGGGTCCGTGTTTGTCATAAAGTTGATAAGAGATTAGACCGGCGGCAGCAATTGAGATTCCCGCTTTGCCGGCCCGGGCTAAAAATTGCCTTCGCCCAAAATTTTTATCGTTTTGCTCAGTCATTCTTTACCGTCTTTGCCACATTACTGAGTTTGTTAAACAGTCTGGCTGCTAATTCTTCAGCGGCCTTCTGATTTTCGGCTTCGTGAATGCCGCCAATGAACGGCCCTATTGCAAAAATAATTTCAGTGGTGTCGTAAAAATCAAGAACTTTGATTCCAATGTCTTTAAGTATTTTATTGGATGTCGGCTTGTCTGCAGCGCCGTTTTCGATCAGGAAACTATAATAGCTTTCTGCAGTAGTCCTGGCATCCTGTAGGTCAGGGCGTTTGCTAAGAAATGTGGTAATTGACTCATCGCCGAGCTTATACCGGCAAGTGAAAATATCGGTGAATGCATCAAATCCAAAGGCGTTTGCCAGGTATAATTTGAAACTGCCCTGAACACGATCCTCTTCCGGAAACAAAGCAAGCTCGGTAATCTCCTCGTCATCAAGAGCTATCTGGCTTGCGAATTTTGCGGTGATTCCTGTCATTGCTTTATCCAGGGCTGTTGACTCAGTCGAACCGATTAACTCAACGTAGAATTTGCCGTGCACGAAATACAACCCATTACTGGTCTTGTAAGAAGGCTGAGGCTTGGCAAAAGTAAGCATCCGTGCATCGGCCCTTTTTTGCACACTATAGACCGAGAATGCGTTTCTGATAGCAGCCATATCAAAAACAAAAAGCTCCATCCAGAGACTCTCGTCGTTTTTACTTATAAATCGCTGAGTAAACAGTTTCACAAAGCCAGCCTCGATATAAAGAGGGGCCTTGCCGTTAATTTTTTCGTAAAGATTTCCGGCGTTATACATTTCGATTTCTAAAAGCTTCTTGAATCCGTCAGGTGTCAAAGCGTCTAAAACCGGTTCCCGGGTCTCTGCTTTTATCTGCTGCACTGGTAGACCTACGGTGGTTGTATCAATGCCGAATCGACTCATATCCACATCGAATTGCTTCATGAATACGACAAGCCCGATAAGAAGAAAGAGCACTAATAAGCAGATACTTACAGCAGATTCGAGTCGTCTTGCCTGGCGTCTAACTGAAGCCATGGTCAGCACCAATAATAATTTACACCTAAACAGGGATTTCCCATTTGTCCCTTCTTAGCTACGCCACTGAGTCTCATTTCCGATAGAATATCAAACCTGTCTTGAAAATTCAAACATTTCCTTTAGGACTGCTCTGAGAGGGATTTTAGCGTTGTAAATCGGTAACTTTAGGGTAACTGCTGTTTTTAACAAATACCATTTTTGAAAAAGGAAGGAGAATCTGATTTTTGCTCAAAAATTCTTTAAAAATGTGTTCTTTGGCAAAAAACTTATCCCGTTTTGCGATTACTCTGGGGAAAAGTAACCTCTATGGTGACATTTCAGTGACACGAATTTATCGAAGAGTTCTGACATTTTGCAGCTCGTGGGAGGAGTGACTTTCTTGTGCGTGCACCGGGGCTTATAGGCTGGTGGGACAAATCCAAGAAGTCTTGACGAATTTTTGTAGTAACAAGGGGCCAAGCTTTGCAGATTTTTTGGGTAAGGTAGGGTGGTTTGGCCAAACTTAGGTGGATTATATTTAACTGACTTTTCTTAAACGCATCTTCCAAAACTTAAAGAAGCCGCCCCAAATGTGCGATTTTCCCGTGCTTTTTCCGCGTTTCTCAACAATTTTATCAAGAACAATTTAAAAATACATAACCCAAAAGATTTTCCTTGACGGGAAAGTGGCTGATGTGCTATAAAATAAAATAGTAAAACTTATGCCTGCGCAGTCGGGTATCTGTAGCATTTAGGTCATCCAGAGGGTGCAATTTTTGAGGTTTTCCGAAGAGAGGAGGAACTGCTGTGTATTATGCAAGGCAAAGAGTTTTAAGCAAGAACTTTTTTTGCTTTGTCGTTAAGATTTTTCATTCCAATTAGCGGCTTATATTTTATTTTTGAAGAAAGGAGGTAGCGGCAAGACGTAAGAAACTTTCGTTTTGCATGTATAAGGATTTTAATGCCTGTTGAGAACAATGAGTGTTTTGGTGTGTGGCCAAAGCACAATTTATAATTCTTTAACTTTTTTTGAAGGAGGACTATTATGTGTAGGAAATTGATTTATTTAATTTCTTTTGTTTTGATGCTGGGGTCGGTCAGTAACGCTGAGGACATCCAGTGGACGGGTCTTGGCGCCGACCAGCTCTGGAGCACTCCGGAAAACTGGGACCTGGGTAGAGTCCCTACCCTGGCCGACGAGGTCAGGATTGACGTGCCCGCCGCAGCAGCGCCAAACGGCCCGGTTATTCCGGATGGGATCGATGCGAAGGCTAAGGGGATCTTTACTGAAGCGCCTGGGGAGCCTACGCTGACGATGACCGGTGGAACCCTTGAGGTAGCAGAATGGATTTGGTGGGGTGACGGAACGGATTCCTTTGGCATCTGGACGATGAGCGGCGGTACCGTAAGTGTTGTTAATGAGTTCGAGCTTGGATGGGGCGGGGGTGCAGGTACTTTGATTATGACCGGCGGTACAATCAACGCCGGGGAGGCGGTAATTCCCACGGGTAGTGGAGCATTCGGGGAACTACTTCTTCATGGTGGTACATATAACGTTACCAAGCCCGGCGAGCTGAAGGTGAACGCAACCGGCCTGATAGATGTCACCGAAGGTACATTAGTGTTAGAAGGCGATGACACGGCGAAAGTCAATGACCTTATCGCCGCCGGCCAGATTACTGCCTACGGAGGCGCCGGCCTGTTCAAATTGGACTATGATGACAGGAATCCCGGCAAGACTACGTTGAGCGCTTCAGCACAGTTGATTGCGTATGAGCCCTTTGATTACCCTGCCAACGGCCTAAGCGGTAACGATGGTGGCAGCGGTTGGAACGGCGCTTGGGATGGAGGTGATCAACAAGTAACGGCTCCCGGTTTGGTTTTTTCGCCTCTATTGGTTAAGGGCAATAAAGCGACCGTTGTTGGTGGCGACTCGTTCCGTGACCTGCCGGAACCCATAGGTGATAATGAAACCCAGCTCTGGATTAGCTTTGTCGGTCAGGCCGACCAGCAACCCGGTGCTGATATGTGGGGTGGTGTCTCTTTCCACGAACCCGACGAGAGTCTCTTTCTGGGAGTTCCGTGGCAGGCTGGTGACGGCGACAAAGTCTGGGGCCTTGACACCAAGGGAGATGGCAATCGATTCACGGATATCCCCATAACCGAGAAGATTATCCTTATTGCCCGTGTAGACTTCAACACGGACGGCGACAACGAAACCGTGACGGCCTGGGCCAGGTCCATAAACGACACGGGCCCATTGGACCTTACTGACGAAACTGCTTTTGCCCAATATACAACCAGGAATATCGAGTTCTCCAGAGTACGTGTCGCCGGCAACCAGCCGGTTAACATTGATGAGATACGTCTCAGCATGACCCCTGAGACTCGGGCTTTCGAAAGAGCCGTGTTGTTTGCAGAGGATTTCGAAGGCCTTGCTTTGGGTCCGAACGTTGATGAGGAACTTGCCGGCGATGCAGTCTGGACGGACACCCCGCCGGACGGTTGGAGCATTGACGAGAGTGGTATTCCCGGTATTGGTTTGGACGCAACTGATGGTGTTACCGAATGGGCCGGATGGGCCTTCACCGATAAGGAATGGTGGATAGCAGCAGCCGAGGATCAAGACCGTTCTCTTTTTGAGCTGGGAATCGGCACCGTTGCCGTGGCCGACCCGGACGAGTGGGACGATGCAGAGCGTCTGCCAATACCTATTTCTGCGGATCCCTATGATACCTGGCTCAGTACGCCTGCAATTGATATCGCCGGTGCTGAGGCTGGAACGCTTGAGCTCAAGTTCGATTCGAGCTGGCGTCCGGAGTTTGACGACAACTATCACCAGACGGCGAATATAACCGCTTCCTTCGATGGTGGAGAACCTGTCGTGGTGATGTTGTGGGAATCAGATGAAAGTAGTGCAAACTACAAGCCCTACGCTACCAACGAAACTGTCATTGTCAATTTGGACAATCCCGCAGAGGCTAAGAAACTTGTTTTGACGTTTGGTTTGTTCGACGCTGGAAATGACTGGTGGTGGGCGATTGACAACGTTGAAGTTAGCGGTGTTCTTCCAGAGCCGGAACCGGTTAATCCCGGCACTGCTGGTCTGGTTGCGTACTACCCGCTGGATATCGATGTGCTGGATGCTTCCGGCAACGGTAACGATGGTACTGTTAATGGAGACCCAACCTTTGTCGATGGTATGGTCGGAACGGCGATGGAATTTGACGGTAACGGCGACTTTGTGGACTGTGGGAACAACCCGATTTTGGCTCTTACCGACGCAGTTTCCATCTCGGCGTGGATCAAAGTTGCTGTTCAGGGTGCTGACCATAAGGTTGGGGGCAACCAGGACGGTGCCAACGGTGGCTACAAGATGAGCGTATACAACGACAAGATTGAATTTGAAATTCGCACTGCCGGTAACTCGGCCGTTCTCAACAGAAGTGTTGCAGGCGGAACAGTGCTCGAGGTGGGTGTCTGGTATCATGTCACTGGTGTCTATTCTCTCGCGGATGGCTATATCAGGACATACGTTAACGGAGAGCTGGACAGAGAATTGGAGACAACCGAGGCGCTTGGCGCTTCACCAGGATCTCTCATGATTGGTTGTGAGCCCTTCTCGACTGGCCAGTACAATTTCAACGGCGTAATGGATGACATTCATCTCTACAATAAAGCTTTGTCTGAGGGTGAGGTTATGTACCTTGCTGGTAAACGGGTGGAGCCGGTTGATCCCGGCACCGATGGTCTGGTCGCGTTCTACGCACTGGATGGTGACGCTAATGATAGCTCCGGCAATGAACTCCATGGTACCATTGTCGGTGAACCGACCTTTGTCGAAGGACAGGTTGGAATGGCGCTGGAGCTTGATGGACTAGATGATTACGTGGACATTGGTAATCCGAGCCTACTTGACTTCGGCACAGGTGATTTTACCATCTCTGCTTGGATCAATATGACGGCTATTGAAAGAGGCACCGTTTATGCCAAAGGAGGGGATAACAGCGGCGGAATACGTTACACTTTGGCTATGGGCGAAGGTAACGATAATAAAATGACTCTAACCACTGATGACGATTCCAGCAAGAGACAAGCTTTGGGTGGTACTGTAGTTAATGACGGTGCCTGGCATCACGTAGTTGGGATGAGAAGTGGATCTACTTCGCTTGTATATGTCGATGGAGATAAAGACGGGACAATAGATTTACCTGAAGGATATGACCTGTCCGGATCGACTCAACATAACGCTCTTCTCGGAGTTATTACAAGCCACACAGACGGCAGCCTGGAGAAATATTTTGCTGGCCTCATCGATGAGGTCGCTATATACGGCCGGGCTTTGTCTGCCGGTGAGATTCGTTACCTTGCAGGCGAACGGGCAGTAGATCCATCTCTGGTTATATACTATTCCTTTGACGAAGTAAGCGACATTATTGCGGACCAATCCGGCAAAGGCCACGACGGCGTTGTCAACGGTGACATCACAGCAGAGGCCAATGGCAAGTATAATGGAGCTGCCAATTTCGCAAGCGGCAGTTACCTCGACCTTGATGGCCCAAACTTCGCTGCCGAAGATATTCCAACATCCGGTATGACGCTGGCCGCCTGGATAAAATGTACCAATACAGGCGACCATCACGCTCTATTCAACGCCAGAGCATCTGATGAGACCTGGGTTGTTCACCCTGAGGCCCGCAGTAACGGCGAGTTTAGATGGCTGCTTCGCTCTTACGGCGGGACTACAATGTTCGACATACGTGCAGGTGCTGTAACGTGGGATGAATGGCTGCATTTTGCAGGCACATACGACAAAGCGTCCGGCAAGGCGGCATTGTGTATCAACGGGGAATTAGTTTCTGAGGTTGACGTTGCAAGCCCTGCGGATATAGCCGGGGATTGGGGAATGGGTGCTCGCGTTGGATACAATATTGATAACGCAAGACCTTTTACGGGGCTTATGGACGAGTTCCGCATGTACACGAGGGCGCTGTCGCAGGATGAGATTCTGGAAATTATGCAAGGTATGTGATTTCCGTTTGCCTATAGGAAAGTTGATTTCAAGGATGACTATTATGTTGTCATGGTTTATGCCTGCACCCCCTTGTCTGCTGTCGCTGACAGCAAAGGGGGTAGCGCAGGTGCATGTGTGTGGCTTTGAGAAGCGACTGTGGCCGTAGTAGTACTCTGTAACATGTGATTTGCATAGTTGTCATTTGAGCTGTTACAGAGTAGTAAGCTGCAATCTGCATATACGAGGCCAAGTCGTTAGCCAAAGATTTTGCATCAATTCGGGGCTTATACCAAACGATTCGGTATAAGCCCTTTTAATTGATTTCTGTGGGTCGAGATTACCTCCCCTACCAGGAATGTCATTTTTAATAGATTCCTCATAGATTATGCTATAGCAATTAAGCATAAAAATAATAGTAGTACCTTACGACATTTTAATTTGTGAATAGAGGTTGTTTCAGTTTGATGCGGAATTCAGCCCATTAACAAACTGGATTCCCGCTTTCGCGGGAATGACAACTCACAAAATCAAATGTCATAGAGTAGTAGTAATGTTCTCGACTCCGCTTCGCTGCGCTCGGAATGACGTTACTTTAATTCTACGGACCAGTATGCGTGGTCGAGGAATTGCTTCCAACTTCGGTATCGTTGGTGGCCGAGGTGGATGTGGACGAGGGGATTGTGTCTGGGCCTGACGGGCTTTTGAATGAGCTTCATCCCGGCGTGTTTTGGAGTTCGACCGCCTTTTTTGACGTTGCAGGCTGCGCAGGCGCAAACAATATTTTCCCAGATTGATTTTCCGCCCATACTCCGGGGGATGATATGATCGAGCGATAATTCGCTGGTTGGAAAGCGTCTGCCGCAGTACTGACATTTGTTTTTGTCGCGGGCGAAGATGTTTCGACGGTTGAACTTTACTTCGTTTCTCGGAAGGCGGTCGAAAAATAACAGGCGAATGATTCGCGGCACGGCGATATGGAAATTTACGGTGGATACCCAGTCGTGTCCATCCGGCTCGAAATCGCGCCTAAACTGGCTTACCTCGCACCAGCTCGGGAAATCATAGTTTGAATATCGGTCTTCCTCGAGTGAGACGACCTCGGCAAGCTCGCGAAATAATAATGAGAAGGCCCGCTTTGCCCCGACTATGCGGATAGCCATATAATGCTTGTTCAGGACAAGAACATTACAGTCCAGACCGGATTGATACTCAGCAGCACTCATAGTTAGTATATTATCTTTTGCGTTGTATATTTCGACAGTGGAATGGATGACTCTTTTGCCATTGAAGCTTCTCATCAGTTTGTGCGAAACGACTCGTCCGTGTTGTTGCTTTTTGAATTAAATCAGGCAATAAGGGAATGACAAAACAGGAGCTGTTTATAACCTCCCCTCAAACCTAAAATAACAAAAGCGGCTTTACGACTCAACTTCTTCTGTTGCTGAGGCTGATTTTGGAATCACATTTTCAGCCCTTAGCCCTTTGTCGCCCTCGACGATATCGAAAGTTACAGGATCTCCTTCGGCAAGAGTTTTATATCCATCACCTGAAATACTTGAGTAGTGGACGAAGATATCGCGGCCATCAGGGGTAGCAATAAATCCGTATCCCTTTCTGGGGTTAAACCACTTAACTGTTCCGTCGATTTTCCCGTCAGACATAGAACGCTCCTTTTGAACAACCTTGCAAAACACACTATTTTCTGCTCGCCCCACAATCTGCTATAGGTGAGAGCTCATAGTTGCCAGCGGCTGGTTTTTGTTGTGGATGGCGGCTTCTTATTCAAAACAATTATTTGGCCTCAGCGGATTTTACAGCAGCAGGAGCAGAGAGATTTTCTCTCATCAGCCGACCCATCTTAAACTTAACCGTTCGTTTTGCAGGAACCTCAACTCGCTCAAGAGTTTTGGGATTCTGGGCGACTCTCGCGGCTCTTGTTCTGGTCTCAAAGACGCCAAAGTCTCGGAATTCCAAACGGTTATTCACACTCAGTTCCCTTGTTATCTCGTCGAGAAAAGCCTGAATTATAGACTTTACTGCCACCCTTTTTGCTTGTGTTCGTTCTGCAATCCGGTCGATAAGTTCTTTCTTTGTAATTGTTGCCATAGGCTACCTCACTTGTAGGAAAGAGCAATTGGGAAACTGGATTCTGTTTACATTAAAAAAAAGCTGCTGTATAACAAATCTCCTCTTTTGGTTATCCAACAGCTCATCATGCACCTCTGCAAACCTTATAACCACAACACAGTCGCTTTGTCGGTATTTTGCAGACCAACAATTTCTTCTGTCGGCTGCAAAACCAACCGACAAAGTGCAAACAACAAAACGCCACAACTTACTATACAACAAAGACTTCTATACAGCAAGCAATTTTTACAGAAAATTTTTCATATTCATAAAAAAAAATCTGGCACCTGTCTTTGTTTAATTTTGCCGATTATTTGCGAAAAAAGGCACAAAAAAGAATAGTCTATTGACCAGCAAAGGATTTGTCGGCATAATAAACATTCTTATTATTTGCCGGGCTTATTTATAGTGAGTTTGTAGAGTAGGACGCGAATGCTATTTTCGCAGTGTTCCGGTAAAGTTTTTTGAGATAACAAACGTTATGCAAAATTGAGGTTAGGCATATATTATTTAAGAAAATCAGGTTTTTGATGTTCTTAAATAATCAAATAGCGGCTCGCTGGACAATAATTTATTATTTGAAAAGAAAAAATTAAAAGACAATTTTTTTCTTTTCAAAGTATGCCTAACCTCGATTTTGCAGAAGACTATGAAATAGCAAATACGGAGTTTGTGCTGCGAGGCGATTGATATTTATGTCTTCAGAAAGAAGCGAAAAAAAGAGTTCCGAGAAGCAACCTCAGAAGAAGAAAGACAGAGCGGCTGAAATTGCCGACACATTTGAATGGCTGATAACCGCTTTCATATTAGCCTTCGTGTTCCGTGCGTTTGTAATGGAGGCGTTTCGCATACCTACAGGCAGTATGGCCGATACCCTTAAAGGTGCCCATTTTCGGCTGCGATGCCGTCAGTGCGGATATAAATACAACTATGGTTTTGTGCCGAGAAAGTATGGATTCCATGAGGATTACGTTCCACGGTCCGGACATCTGAAATCATTTCGCTCTCGCTGTCCAAGCTGTGGCAATTATCAGCCGGTCGGCGGTACGATGCCGGTGGCGAAGGGAGACCGGATACTTGTGTTAAAGTGTATTTATCAGTTCTTCGAGCCCAAGCGGTGGGACGTAATAGTATTCAAGAATCCGCCCGAACCGGAGGTAAATTATATCAAGCGTTTGGTTGGCCTTCCTGGGGAATCTGTGCAAATAATTGATGGTGACATCTATATCGACGGACAAATCAGCCGGAAACCTCCTCATGTCCAGGACGAGCTGTGGATGCCGGTATATGATAACGATTACCAGCCTATTAATCGCTTCGTGCCCACTTTTAACCACCACCGATGGGACCAGCCGTTCAGGAACAAAGGTTTTCCAAGATGGGAAAAAGACAGCCCGACATTATTTCACCTCGACAGCCACGCCGACCAAATCAATACGATGATTTATAGTACCACTATCGGCAACGATTTTAGAGCGACCTATGCCTACGACGAAGTTGAAGAATATGACTATATGCCGCACTGCAGTGACCTGATGGTGCGTTTTTACTGCCGTTCGGCAAAACCACAAGGACGTATCGGTGCAGCTCTGAGCAAATATCAAACTACTTACAAAGCATGGGTCGATATAACAGGTGAAATGGTCATCACAAAAAATGAGGAAAATGGAAAAATCACGGAATTAGCTCGAAAGTCAATCGAGCCACCGACAATAAATAAATCGGTTCTTGTTAAGTTTGCGAATGTTGACCATCAATTGTTTTTTGAATTCGGCAGCGAAAAATTAACTTACGATATGGGCCGTGGTCTGGAAGACGCCGGCCGGATAAGAGCAGACATTCCACCGCAAGTGGAAATTCTCGGCTCCGGGAAACTGACACTATCACACGTTGCGATTTTCAGGGATATCCACTACACCGAACGTAAATATGCCAACGGGCCCAAAGAAGGCAGGGCAATAGATAAATCTTTTAACTTGGGAGAAGATGAGTTTTTCGTGTTAGGCGACAACAGCCCCAACAGTGAGGACTGCAGGTGGTGGACCAGAGAGGGATTAGCAAATAAGGGTTTGTCCCCGTATCGCGTGGGTATTGTTCCGCGTGACTATCTGGTGGGTAAGGCGTTATTTGTCTATTGGCCCAGCGGGTTCAGGCCGTTCGCCAAGTTTCCAATTGGCATTATTCCTAACGTCGGCCGGATACGTTTTATCTACGGCGGCTCAAACGACAATCAGTAAGTATATGCGTAGGTAAATCCCGTTAGAAATTTTAGAACGGGGTAAATATGGTACAAATAAGGGAATATTTTTTGACGGGGTGAACAAATGAAAATCAAGCTGATTACAAGTCTTTTAACAGGAACGATACTAACTTTGGGCGGTTGCAATGTTTTAACAGATAGCGGTATTATCGCCGGCGGCGTTGCCGTAAAAGAATTGCGCTGTGAGTACCGTGTTAACCCTCTGGGGATTGATGTAGTTAAGCCCCGGCTGAGCTGGATTATGGAGTCGAATCAGAGGGGCCAGATGCAGAGGGCCTATCAGATTTTAGTGGCCGATAGTGAGGAAAAGCTCTCCGTAAGGAGTCCTCAGGACAAACAGAACGAAGGTCTGCTTTGGGACAGCGGTAAGGTCGAGTCCGAGCAGAGCAATCAGGTGGTGTATAAAGGCCAACCGCTGAAGTCGCGTATGCGCTGCTATTGGAAGGTGCGTGTATGGGATAAGGATGACAGAGCATCGGTCTGGAGTAAGCCGGCTATGTGGACTGTCGGTCTGCTCGAATCGGGAGACCGGCAGGCTAAGTGGATAGGTTATGACGCCGAACAGTTGAACTCCGACAACAAGGGAAAGCCAGACCCAAACGCCCTTGTTTTGCCCCCGCCGCCTTATCTGCGGAGAGCCTTTTTGGTCGGCAGGCCTATCAAGCGTGCGGTGGTCTATGCCTCGGCCCTCGGCCTTTATGAACTGCATATCAACGGCAAACGCGTAGGCGAGGACTACTTCACACCAGGCTGGACCGATTATTCTACGCGGGTGTATTACCAAACTTATGAGGTTACCGACCTTATTAAAAAGGGCGGCAACGCCATAGGAGCGATTCTTGCTGACGGATGGTACGCAGGATATCTGGGCTTCGGGCGAAAAAGAGAACACTACGGCAGCGAGCCACGGCTGTTAGTGCAGCTCGAAATCGAATACGACAATGGTCACATACACACGGTCGTTACCGACGGGACCTGGAGGGCTTCCTACGGGCCGTTTTTGGAGTCGGATTTTCTGATGGGTGAAATCTATGACGCCCGTAAAGAAATGCCCGGCTGGGACACATCCAGCTTCGACGATTCGGCGTGGCATACGGTGGCTGTTACAGATAAGAGCGAGGGACGAGTTCAATCTTATCCGGGTGTAACGGTTCAAAAGATTCTGGAAATCAAGCCGAAAAAACTCACAGAACCGGAGGAAGGTGTTTATGTTTTCGATATGGGCCAGAACTTTGCCGGCTGGGTTCGACTGAAAGTTAGTGGAAAAGCCGGAACGAAGGTAGTGCTGCGATTTGCCGAGATGCTCAATCCGGACGGGACTATTTATACCGAGAACCTCCGTGCAGCACGCTGCACCGATACATATATACTCAAAGGCGCAGGTAAAGAGATTTGGGAGCCACGGTTTACTTTTCATGGTTTTCGATACGTGGAGATAACCGGCTATCCGGGTAAACCGGGTCTTGATGCAATTACCGGAGTTGTTTTGCATTCGGCCATACCGATGGCAGGGTCTTTCGAGTGCTCCAATCCAATGGTCAATCAGCTCTACAGTAATATAGTCTGGAGCCAGCGGGGCAATTTTATCGAGATACCTACCGACTGTCCGCAGCGTGACGAGCGCTTGGGCTGGACCGGCGATGCGCAAATCTTTGTCCGCACGGCTACCTATAATATGGATGTGGCGGCATTCTTCACCAAGTGGCTGGTTGACCTCGAAGACGCACAGAGCGATGAAGGAGCATTCCCCGATGTGGCACCGCGTAAGGTTGCAATGGGTGACGGCACGGCTGCCTGGGGCGATGCCGGTGTTATCTGTCCGTGGACGATTTACGAGGTTTATGGTGACAAGCAGGTCATCGAAAGACACTACGAATCGATGAAAAAGTGGATTAGCTATCTGAAGAAGAACAGTAAGGATTTGCTGCGTCCGGCCAAGGGTTACGGTGACTGGGTTTCTATCGCCTCCGACACGCCCAAAGATGTAATTGCCACGGCTTATTTTGCCTACAGTACGCGTTTATTGTCGAAAATGGCTGCTGCGATAGGCAAAAATGAAGATGCCAAAGAATATGAAGAACTCTTTGAACAAATCAAGGACGCTTTCAATAAGGCATACGTTTCCGATGACGGCCGAATCAAGGGCGAGACCCAAACCTGCTATTTGCTGGGATTATACTTCGATTTACTACCTGAAGATAAACGTGAACCTGCCACCCAGCATTTGATAGAAGCTATCAGGAAAAAGGACTGGCATCTTTCAACCGGATTTGTCGGACTAAGTTATCTGGTACCTACGCTCACGCAGACAGGGCATCTGGATATTGCTTATCGTTTGCTTAACAACGACACTTTTCCCAGTTGGGGTTATAGTATCAAGAACGGGGCCACAACCATCTGGGAGCGCTGGGACGGCTGGACCGAGGAGAAAGGCTTCCAGACGCCGGGTATGAATTCTTTTAACCACTACGCCTTTGGTTCTATTGGTCGATGGCTTTTAGGAACCGTTGCCGGCATCGAGACTGATGGGCCGGGCTATAAGCGAATTATCATTCGGCCTATGCCCGGCGGTGGAATGGACTACGCAAAGGCAAGCTACAAATCCATTTACGGTAAGATTGTTAGCGATTGGAAGATTAAAGGCAGCACGTTCACCCTGAATGTTACAATACCTGCTAATACGACCGCAACAGTATTTGTGCCGGCAGAGGATATCGAGAGCGTTACCGAAGGCGGCCGGCCGGCGGCAAAAGCGGAGGCTGTGGGCTTGCTGCGTAGGGAGAAAGACAGGGCAGTATTTGCTGTTGGCTCGGGGCAGTATCGATTTGTGTCGAAGCTGCCGGACTAAAATGAAGCTAAATATCTCTGTTCCCAAACTTGTTAATCTACTCAAATTTTTTGAGTTAGCTACTTGTTGTTTTTCGCGGAAAACCCAGCAGCGATTTGAAGTAAGCTTTTATCCAGCTCCAATGTAGAATGATATGCACTATCATCAAAACGGCAAAAATAACAGCTAAATAGAAATGAATGTCGCCCCATTCGTGCCGGGTCATCGACCAGAGATATTTTATTTGTTCACCAGCTTGCTCTGGAGCACCTCGGCCTCCACGAAACATACGGCCGTGTCCACCGGTGCCCGGCGGCAGAATGTATTTCATAATAAAGCCGGTACAAGCCAGGCCCAGCAGGTCTAAAAAAGCGACCAAATCAACGATAAAATTAAGATTTGTGCGTTTCATAATACGGCCACTCCAAAAAAGCAATCCGGAACAATGTCCCTGTTATAAAAATTGACGCTTCAGAGTAGAAGGATATTTCATTATATCTTAATTTCCCGTAAAGCAAAGTTCCATAACATAAAAGATAGGATTGCCGAATATGGAATCACCTCTTTCGGCCTTGCTATTTTACAGTTTTTCTGTTTTATTAAACAGTTATGGAAAGCAAACTTTTTGACTTATCGGGGAAAACGGCATTGGTTACCGGCGGCAGCAGAGGTATCGGCCTTTCGGTGGCAAAAGCCCTGGCCGAACATGGAGCTGACGTTGCAATCGTCGCTCGCACTAAAGAGCAGCTTGAAGCAGCCAAGCAGCAAATTCAAGCCGATACCGATAAAAAAGTGTGGACCTTTCCATTTGACATTAAAAATATTAAGGGGATAGAGGGTTTCTTTAAAAATATAGTTTCCGCAACGAAGGGCGTAGATATTCTCGTTAATTGTGCCGGGACGACCGTTCGTGGGCCGAGCGAAGAAGTTGACCTGAAGACCTGGAGACAGGTCATTGAGATAAATTTGACCGCCGTGTTGGTAATCTCGCAGGCCTTTTGCCGCCATTGCAGGCAGGTTGGAAAAGCCGGCAGGATTATCAATATCGGCTCACTGACGTGTCACGGTGCCAGGCCGACCACCGCAGCATACGCCAGCAGCAAAGGCGGTCTGCTTATGCTGACAAAAACGTTAGCGGTGGAGTGGGCGAAATACAATATCAATGTAAACGCCATCGGGCCCGGCTATATTGCAACAGACCTCACCGCACCGTTGCAAGCGGATGAAGATTTTAACAAGTGGGTCCTCTCAAAAACTCCGCTTGGGCGATGGGGCCAACCCGACGACCTCGTGGGCACAGCGGTTTTGCTCGCATCAAAAGCAGGCGATTTTATCACCGGACAAATCATCTATGTCGATGGCGGCTGGCTGGCAATGCTTTAGAACTCCATAAAAATCTTATTTGGAGATGAGTAGTATGACTATTGGTAAACACAAAACTTTAAGTATATTATTTTTGCTGGTTGTGGGGCTGTTTTGTCCTGGCTGCTTTCCAGATCGCTCGCCGCCGGACTTGAGCAGTTGTACCCGTATTGAGATTAGGTACCCCCGGTCGACACTGGACTACTTTCTGCCATCTTCCGGTATACAGGACACTGTGCTGAGTGCAAAGGAAAAGGAGTATATAAAATCTATCGAGTTTTTCACAGTGAATGATCCGGAACGCATTAAGGCCTTTTCGCACGATGTGAGTATGGGATCTTACGGTGGCAGAATGCGGGGCAAGATTGATGCGGGAATGCCTGTCCTTGTTGACTGTTATCGTGATGACGAGCACATAATATCCTTCACGGTTTTTGGCAATTTGATAATAACCAAGTACGGCCGTATTTTCAAATATCCAAGAGGCTTGCCTAATTTGGAGATAATCGAACCGCCAGAGATGCAGCCGTTTAAGATGCGATTTCGATGTGCACTGAATATGCAGAGTATATATACTGCAGGTCCTCTGTATAAAAGGAAGGTTAGTTCATATCCTAAGCCCGCTGAATGGTGTGATGCCGTTATGCAAGGCAGAAAACATTATCTCAGCGAGGAAAGAATGAAGGGGCATTTCAAATGTCCCACCGCAGGTGAAGGAAAATGCCACTATGCGATGAATCCCAATTGTGAGCCGAATTCACCGCCGGACACTGTGCTTTTATTCGAGACGAAGGCAGGCTGGAATCAGCACGGCGGGCCCGAGCTGTTTAGTTTCGATAACCACGAGCCAAAGGGCGGTTGCGTTCTGCTGAATGATGGCACCGTGAAGTTCATTCGCACCAAGGAAGAACTCCGGCAGCTTCGGTGGAAGTAGCCGGGCGCGCGAGTAATAAGCTTGTCTTTTGCTTACCTTTGTGCTATCCTACCACCGGATACGAGGTAATAGGTCCATGTATTTTTTAGATGGCAGTTTGGTGCTATCTGCTGAGATGATACACTACTAATGTTTTAGGAGGCAGTTGTTATGAAGACTCGTGGATTCAGGATATTGGCCGTTGTCTGCATGTTATTTGCAGGCTTACTACTTTGGCCTTATACTTTAGTTCGGGCCGAGGGTGCCGGCAGCTCTCAACAAAAGCTGGTCCTTGACGCACGCAGTCGAACACCGTTGTCCGATGGGACAGGTCGATTCAGGGTCGTACAGAAGAAGTTAGAATGGGACCCTGAGAAAACAGCTATCATCATTTGCGATATGTGGGACCAGCACTGGTGTAAGGGGGCGACCAGCAGGGTTGGAGAGCTTGCGCCACGGATGAATGAGATTGTTTCCAAAGCGCGTGATAAAGGTGTGCTGATAATCCATGCGCCCAGCGGCACGGTCAATTTTTACGAGAATCATCCGGCCCGCAAGCGTGCCCAGGACGCACCAAAAGCAACGAATCTGCCCAAAGATATCAGTAAATGGTGCAGATGGATTGGTGAAACGGAAAAGAATATCGGCTACCCCATCGACCATTCGGACGGCGGCTGTGATTGTGAGCCGATGTGCAAACAGGGCTCGCCCTGGCGCAGGCAGGTAGATATTATCGAGGTTCGCAGTGAAGACGCTATCAGCGATTCGGGCGTGGAGGTCTGGAACCTGTTAGAGCAGCGAGGCATCGACAACGTTATCATTATGGGGGTGCATACCAATATGTGCGTTCTCGGCCGGCCCTTCGGGCTTCGCAATATGGCCAGGTACGGCAAAAACGTGGTGCTGATGCGCGATATGACCGATACGATGTACAACTCAAGGATGAGCCCCTTTGTCAGCCATTTTACCGGCACCGACCTTGTAGTCGAGCATATAGAAAAGTACGTCTGCCCGACAATTACCTCAACAGCATTCACGGGCCGGCCGCAATTTTGTTTTAAAAATGACAGGCGTCCGCGCGTGGTATTCATTTCCGCCGAAAGCGAGTATAAAGCAGAACAGTCATTACCGGAGTTTGCTCATGAGCTGGAAACGAAATACGGCCTGTGTTGTGAGGTACTTCAGGGCAGCACGAACAACACAGGCCCAGGGCGTTACTACATTGCGGGTATGGAGGCGCTGACGAATGCGGATTTAGCGGTGCTGTTCGTACGGCGCAGAGCGCTGCCGGTCGAGCAAATGAAATATTTCCGTGACTACATTGAGAGCGGCAGGCCATTGATTGGTTTGCGGACCGCCAGCCATGCGTTCGATACTCGCGGCAATGCACCGGCTGGTTTTGCCGAATGGCAGAAGCTGGACCCAGATGTCTTAGGCGGTAATTATCATGGTCATCACGGCAGCGGACCAAAGTGCGCCGTTACAATCGCCGCCGGTGCTGAAGGTCATCCGATACTTGCAGGTGTGCAACTGCCGTTCACGAGCGACGGCTCACTATACGAGGTACGTCCACTGACTCAGACAACGGCAAGACTGTTGATTGGCACTATTCCCGACAAGGAGCCTGAGCCGGTGGCCTGGACAAACAGATACAAGAGGTCTCGAATCTTCTATACATCGCTAGGCCATCCGGACGACTTTCAAAATCCACAATTTCGCCGCTTGCTCATAAACGTCGTGTTCTGGGCGATGGACAAACCAGTGCCGAAACCAAAAGAGAATAAATAACCAACCAGCGAAATATACTTTCATTAGTTATATATTGAATTGCCAGGGGGAAAATGCCGGCAGACAAGCCTGCCAATAGTGTGTACGGATAACCTGGGCGCACATACGGCATCAGAAAGCTCAATTTTTCGAAAAATTTACTTCATTATTTGTCAACCGAAGGGCTACGATAGCCGTTTATATTAGTAGCTGGAGTAAATAGCCTCAATGGAAGACACCGATAAAAGCTTAGTCGAAGCCCATTGCAGGGGCGATTCGGCGGCGTTCAGTGAGCTTGTACGCCGATACGGGGACAGTATATTAGGATATTTGATGCGAATGAGCGGTAATCACCACCAGGCGGAAGACCTTTTTCAGGAGACTTTCAAGCGTGTGCACGAAAAAGCCCGTACGTTTCGCGGCGATAAATTTAAGAGCTGGCTTTTTACCATTGCCACAAATGTGGCCATCGACGGCTTACGGAGGCGCAGACGGATGCGGATTGTATCGCTGAATCAAAAACTCGATTGTACCGACCAGGACGGCGAAGAGCTTAGTGCTGTCGCCCTGGCGGATGATTCGTATGAACCTTCGCGGGAGGCGGCAAAGGCTGAACAGGCCGAAAAGGTCAGAGGTGCCATTGAGTCACTGCCGGCAAGACAGCGGGCCACGCTCGTCCTGGCCTATTATCAGCAGCTTAGTTACCCGGAAGTGGCGAAGGTTATGGGCTGCTCACTCGGAACGGTTAAAACACAAATGTACAGGGCGCTGAGGACGCTGGCGCAAAAATTACCTGATGTTTAGGCGGTACGAAAATGAGAAATCATCTTACAGAACGAGAGCTTATCGAATACCAGTTCAAACTTGTATCCGATATGCAAATAAGAGAAGCGGCAGAGCATCTGGAAGGCTGTGGCGAATGTCGTGAGCTTTTGGAAAAACTACAGCGGAAGTTTGCGGCTATGGATTTGCTGCGTGAAGAAGCAAAGATTTCCGAGGAGTTGATTTCGCGTGTGATAGAACAGGCCAGCCAGCCGGTACAAAAAAGAATTGTTTGGTTTAAGAAGTATGCGTGGCTCAGCTCGGCAGCAGCGGTGCTGCTGGTTGGATTGCTGCTGGTTGCTGCTCAGTTAAGTAAGGATGGGACAAAGAAACGTGAAGTTGCAAAAGGGCCTATACCGGGGGAGGAAGTAAAGCTCACGGAGATTACATCAGTTCGGGGTCTGGATAAAGATGTAGATAAGAAGACAACATTTGCGATGGCGCCGAAGGAAAATGAATCCGACAGGTATGCTGCATTTGGTGGAACTGCGGAGGCTGCAATACCTGAGCAGGCGCCTTTCGCGCCGGCAAGTGCGATTGAGCTGGTAACACTGCCGAGACGGGACAAGGTGCAGCTTACGATTTATAATTCCGCTGATTTGACCCTCGTGCGGGAGCGTCGGAATTTAACGCTGAAAAAAGGCTGGAACTGGCTGCAATTTATGTGGGCCAATACGCTGATTGACCCGACGTCACTGTCTTTAGAGCCGTTGGCCCAGGCCGACAAAATTAACATACAGCAGTTGGTGTTTCCAGCGAGGCTGCGGGAGCTTGGCCGTTGGCTTATTCGCTCAGAGGTCAGCGGCCAGGTACCGTTCGAGATAACGTATTTTACCAGCGGTCTTTCCTGGCGGGCGTTTTATATGGGCACTCTTGCGCAGAATGAAAAGACGATGCGCCTGCAGGGCTATGTAAGAGTCGGCAACAATAGCGGCGAGGATTATGAAAAGGCCCAGACTCGGCTGATTGTCGGTCAAGTTCATATCCTCGACCAGATAGCCGAGTTAGCAAAACGACAATATCCCTACAACAGACCAGTGGAGTTCGATGCTGGCGGTTATGGCGGCGGTATTCGGGCCTTAGATGATAAGTCTGAGCGTCTCCATGAAAAACTCTTCTTTTCGAACGCTGACAAGCTCGACACAGAATTGGGACGTAAGGAAATCAGGAAAGAGGGTTTGAGTGAGTATTTCCTTTATACAATTGAGGGCACGGAGACCATACCGAACCAGTGGGGCAAGAGACTGCTTTCGCTCGATGCTGCTGATATTGCAGTTGAGAGTTTGTATAAATACGACGAGCAGCGCTGGGGCAATCAGACAATAAGGTTCGTAACATTCGCAAACGATGAAGAGCACAATCTGGGCGAAACGCCGATTCCGGATGGGGATGTCAAGATTTACGGCCAGGCCGATAGCGAAGGTTATTTGTCGTACGTAGGCGGGACGAGTATTAAATATATCCCGGTGGATGAAGAGATCGAGTTAAATCTTGGCCCGGCCCGGTTGGTTAGGATTGAGCCAAAGCTGATGAATTTCAAAACCGATAATTATATATTCGACAACAGGGGTAACGTTGTCGGCTGGGATGAAATACGAACCTGGAAGATAGAAATCACGAATACTTGTACATTAGCCATACAGATTGAGGTTACTCGCGGCTTTGGCACCGCGTACTGGACCATGCAGGCCGATATTCCCTACGAAAAGTACGATGCAACGCACGCTCGTTTCAAAGTAAATCTTGAACCGCGAAGCAAACGCACATTTGAATACACGGTAACGACGTATCACGGTGTGCGTGAAGAAACGTTAGCCGAAAAAAACTGAAAGTGAAAAAATAAGCACGAAAACGTAACAATCAATTTTTTTAGGAGACTGAATTATGAACGGCAAAAGAAACAAAATTTTGGCAATGGTTTTGGGGTTAGTGGTTGTCACCATCGCCGAAGGCAGAATCAAATTAGTGGCGCTGCCTGAGCGGGCGGCGACGGTGATTCGCTTGGACAACCCGAGGGCGACGCTAATCGAGGAAGAGCGCGTGCTGACATTGCAAAAAGGGCTTAACAAGGTGGACTTTTCCTGGAAGGCGGTCTCCATCGACGCCGACTCAATTCGGCTCCGGGTCCTTGACCATCCGGATAAGGTAACACTGCTAAACGTAAGTTATCCGCCTAATGAGGCGGCCCTGGTCTGGGAAATCAGCAGTGGTGGTGACTATGCCGAGACGGTGCGAATCAGCTATCTTCTGAGCAATA
The DNA here is from genome assembly GCA_964444135.1 of uncultured Pirellulales bacterium. GTDB lineage: Bacteria > Planctomycetota > Phycisphaerae > Sedimentisphaerales > Anaerobacaceae > NIOZ-UU13. The sequence goes on from CAYUFX010000032.1 coordinate 30,828, forward strand.
TCGACCGGCTGATTACTTACAAAGCGATAGCCGACAAGGCTGAAACCGCGGTTGATTTGAAAAGTTACTTAGTGCTGCGGAATTTCTCAGGTGAGGATTTCGATAAGGCGCGGGTGCTTCTGGATTACGGCGAGGCCTTCGAGCAGGGCATCGACCATGAGGAGACCAAGCAGATGCTGTTTCTAAAAGCCCCGAAGGTGCCTATTACAAAAATCTGGACGTTCGATGCAGCCAAGCTGCCGTGGGACCCTGAACAGTTGGAAAACAGGAATGTTGGTATTCCGGTGAGCTATCGAATTATCAACGAAGCCAAAAGTGGATTAGGTGAATTTGCCCTCTGGGGCGGCAAGGCACGACTTTTTCAGGACGATGGGCACGACAGCACCATCTTTTTGGGCGAAGACGTATCGGCGCTGGTGCCGGTAGGCGAGAAGATGGAACTTTATATCGGCGACAGCAGGGACATAGTTGTTACGCAGCGAAAAATGAGAGACACTCAGATCAATATACGAAGGAATAATGATAGAAGCCCAAAAATTGTTCTCTATGATACCGACGAAATAATCACTGCAAAGATTGAGAATTTCAAGGACAGTGCTGCTGAGCTAACGATGATACAGCACATCCCCGGCCAGTGGGATATGGAAAAGTGTAATTTGAAGTACGAGAAAAAAGACGCTAATACGCTTGAGTTCGAGATTGAGCTTCCCGCTCGCACCGAGTCCGGCCCGGCCACGAAGGAGCTGACGATGCACTATCATCGCCGTAATATACGGCCGGGAGTGGATGTAAGACCGGAGCCTCCGAGACCGGAGCCGGTGATAAGAAGATAAAACCTTGACCTGACCAAATTAAAGGAGCAGCAAAATGAAACGCATAATATTTATACTACTTATAATTGTTGTGATGGTCGGCGTTAGCCAGGCGAAAGTCGATTTAGTAACATTGCCTTCGCGGGACACCGTACAGCTTACAATTTATAATTCAGCGGATATGACGTTGGTGCGTGAAAGCAGGGCACTTACGTTAAAAAACGGAGAAAACAAGCTGCAGTTTTCCTGGGCCAATACCCTTATCGACCCGACCAGTCTGGAAATGCTGCCTAAGGCCGATGCAGATAAAATTGACATCGCTGATTTGACTTATCCGCCGAGGGTGATGAACCTGGGCTTATGGAATATCGAAAGCGGCGTAAGCGGAAAGGTGCCGGTGGAGATTACATATCTGACCAGCGGACTTTCCTGGCGGGCGTTTTATATGGGCACGCTTACAGAAAATGAAGAGACGATGCGTCTGCAGGGCTATGTACGGGTAACCAACAACAGCGGCGAGGATTACGAAAACGCCCAGACGCGCCTGATTGTCGGCAAAGTCCATATTCTCGATGAGATTGCTGAGCTTGCCCGGCGGCAGTATCCTTATGGCAGACCAGGAGAAGTGGTTCCCATGCCGACAAGGGCGCCGGCTCCCAGAGGCCGAATGGAGGACAAAAAAGCATTTGCTGCTTTAGCAGGAGAAGCTGCGGAGCTGCTTGTGTATAAAGAAATTAAAAAAGAGGGCCTGAGCGAGTATTTCCTATATACAATCGAAGGGACCGAAACGATACCAACCGGCTGGTCGAAACGGCTGCTCAGTTTTGACGTTGACGAGGTGCCGGTGGTGAACCTTTATAAATACGAAGAAGAACGTTACGGCACCTCTGTTGTTCGGTTTCTCAACTTCAAAAATGACAAAGAGCATGAATTAGGCGAAACTCCAATCCCCGGCGGGATGCTTAAGGTCTATCGAAATGTCGGCAATGAGGGGCACTTATCTTATACGGGACAGTCTTCGTTTAAGTATATCCCTGTGGATGAGGACATAGAGCTTAACCTCGGTGCGGTTGCCAACGTTGTTGTAGAGCCGAAACTAATGAATTTTCAGACCGAAAACTACAGGTTTGACAGACGCGGTGACGTCTCCGGCTGGGACGAGGTTCGCACATTCAAAATTGAAGTTAAAAATACACGCGACATTGATGTCAAGGTTGAGATTAAACGCAACTTCAACACGTCATACTGGAATCTAACCAAAAGTGGCGACTTTGACAAATTCGAGGAAGTGGACAAGGACACCATCAAATTCACCCTAATGCTCAAGCCAAGGTCGGCAGGAAAATTTGAGTATGTTCTGAGAACGTATCACGGCGTAAGAGAGGAGGATTGGACAAGAGCCTTGTAGTAAGGATTTCCAGACACAAACTCAATAGCTCGGCTGCCATATAAATCATTGACATTCATTTCCAATATCGTTATTTTTAACAGAGTAGTGCTTTGTCACAAATGTATTAATGGATTACTATTTTACAGAAAATCGTCACCCCGAGCGAAACCGAGAGGTCTATTAAAATAGATTCCTCGACTCCGCTGCGCTCCGCTCGGAATGACAGTTCTTCAAACCAGACGTGATAGAGCAGTAGTTTTATGTTTTTATATATTAACTTTTTTGGGTTTTTGGTATTGGGAGGTTAAGTTGAGGATTCTTTCAGGCATACAACCATCCGGCAAGCTTCATATAGGCAACTTTTTCGGTGCCATGCGTCAGCATCTGCAATTACAGGCCGAGCATGACTGTTTTTATTTTATCGCCGACTTCCATGCTCTTACCAGCAACCCAACGCCGGCCGAGGTTTTCGGCCATACTCTTAATGTCGCAATGGATTATATCGCTTTGGGCCTTAACACTGAAAAAACCGTCTTCTGGCGCCAGTCCGATGTGCCGGAAGTTACGGAACTGACCTGGCTGCTTTCCTGCGTAACGCCGATGGGCCTATTGCAGAGATGCACAAGCTACAAAGACAAAGTCGCTCAGGGTCTGGCCCCTAATCACGGCCTGTTCGCATACCCCGTCCTCCAGGCCGCCGACATCCTCATTTACAATAGCGACCTTGTCCCCGTGGGCGCCGACCAGAAACAGCACATCGAGGTTACTCGCGACATCGCAATCCGATTCAACAATCATTACAGCGAAGTCTTCACCGTGCCGAAAGAACACATCATCGAATCCGTAGCCGTCGTTCCGGGCGTCGATGGCCGAAAGATGAGTAAAAGCTACGGAAATACAATCGAAATATTTGAGCCGGAAGATAGTGTTAGAAAAAAGATTATGAAAATTGTTACCGACTCCACGCCGGTCGAAGACCCCAAGAACCCCGACAAATGCAATGTCTTTGCACTTTTGAAGCTTGTCGCCTCGCCGGAGGAGTTAGCCGATTGGGAAAGCAAATATCGAACCGGCGGTATGGGCTATGGCCAGGCCAAAAAACGCCTCGCCGAGCTGATGATAGATTATTTCAAACCGTTCCGACAGAAAAGAACCGAGCTTGAAAATAATATCGACTATGTCAAAGAAGTGCTTTCCAACGGCGCTGAGCGGGCAAAAGCCGTAGCATGGGAGACGCTCGAAAAGGCCCGTCAGGCTGTCGGATTGAGAAGGTAACTATGGCTGATAAGCTTATTACAATTGCACAGTTCCCCAGTTATATAGAAGCCGAGCTGGCGAAACAGTTGCTCGATGATTTTGGAATCAAATCGGTTGTAACCGGCCAGAACGCTGCAAATATATATTCGATACCTGCCGTGGAAGGGCCGGAACTGCAGGTTCTCGAAAGCCAGGCTAAGCGAGCACAGGAAATCTTGGAATCTAATGAGAGACAGGGGCAATAATACCGAGAGCATAAATACCGAGGGCATAAATTGGCCGATTACCGTGTAAATCTTGACATATTTGCAGGGCCTCTGGATTTACTCTTGTATCTGGTCCGCAAGGAGGAGGTGGATATTTACGATATTTCCATCGCTAAAATAACCGACCAGTACATTCACTACATCGAAATGCTCAAAAGTCTCGACATTGACCTGGCCGGCGACTTTCTGGTAATGGCCGCAACGCTGATGCAGATAAAATCAGCAATGCTCCTGCCAAAAGCAGAACCCGATTCCGCCCTAATCGGAGAGGATGATTTGGCCGAGGCCCGCGCAGAGCTTATCCGCCAGCTCCTCGAATACAAAAAGTTCAAGGACGCCGCTAATCTGCTCAATGCCGCCGCCGATGAGCAAAAAGAACGCTTCCCGAGGCCCGGCACTATTGTCGAACGGCTAAAGCCCCACGCCGAGCCCGAGATTGATATTGAGCAGGTCAGTCTCTGGGACCTGCTTGAGGCCTTCGATTCAATATGCAAGGCCACCGGCACTATTGGCGACATCAGCCGTATCAAGGACGATACGCCCATTGATTTGTATCAGATAGAGATTCTGCATCGGCTGCAGACAGAAGGCCCTATGACTTTTGAACGCCTCTTCGAGTCCAGAACCAATCGTCTTGCAATGATAGGATTATTCCTGGCACTTTTGGAATTGATTCGAGAGAAATTGATTTGGGCCAAGCAGCGGGCCTCCTCCTCTTCTATATACTTAAGGCCCTTAACTGATGAACCCGCTGAGCAGGCCGTGCAAAAGGCCGTCATTGCCGCCGAGGCCGACAACAACAAGCCTGCTCAAGCCGAGCAGCAAAAACCACCTCCTCTGACAATTTCTGAATTTGCCTCAAAAATCAGGTCTGTGGTTTTGCAACAAAAGCAGGAACAGGAAGAAATACAAGCTGCCGAAGACCATAAGCACCAGACGGCAAATTAGTAGTATCAGCTTATGAGATAAGATTACAATGATTTTCTCGGACATTGTTGTGTTATGGTAATGCCCGAAGCGGTTTTTCCCGTGCGATGTTTGTTAATGTAATCTGCCATCCCAAAATATCGGACCAACCCATAAGCCGCTGTTTGGAATACGGAACACACAGACTGTAATTCAGGATTTTTCATAACATCGCACTATCTCGAATAGACCTGCGGTCGCCACGGCGCCCAGCCAAAGCCAATTGCGTTGTTCGGAAGTGTTTGCGGTTCAAGGTAGTTAAGAAATCTTCAAATTGCATTTGCCCCGCTATTTCGCTGTAAGTGCTTATTTTTCTCCTGCCACAAGAAGAATTGTCCCAAATTGACCCCAAATAAAATGACGACCTCCTCTTGTTCTGGTAAACTACCAGTGAAAAAAATAAAAGCCAAAAAACAAGAAGGTCGCCAATGGCTATTATACTGCAAAAACAATTATTTAGCTGGAAAGAAATTGAAAATCTTGGAGATTTATATCGATTGCGGCTGGTGCTGGATTATCTGCCGGATGAGACATTAATGCGTACTCTGGAGTCGCAGAGGGCTAAAGGCAGAGATGAGTATCCTATTCGTGCTGTCTGGAATTCAATTCTTGCAGGTGTCGTATTTCAACACAACAGCATTGAATCACTCCGCCGTGAGTTGAGGCGAAATGCTCAGCTTCGCTGGCTTTGTGGTTTTGACCTGGCCAAAGGTGAAAAAGCGGTGCCGCCATCCTGGGTATATACGCGATTCTTCGCTCTTTTGTTTAAGAACGCTGAATGTCTCGTCCAGATGTTTGACGAGTTGGTAGAGCTGTTGCGTAAGCAACTGCCGGGCTTCGGAAATAATCTGGCTATGGACGGTAAAGCCATCAACACTCATGCACGGCCAAGAAAAGGTTTGCCGGATATGGCTGCTGATGGTCGGCGTGATACGGATGCCGACTTTGGCAAAAAAACATATACCGGTGTTCGTGAGGATGGTACGAGATGGCAGAAGGTAGTTAAATGGTTTGGCTACAAGCTGCATTTGATTGTAGATGCAAACTATGAGTTGCCTGTAGCCTTTGAGCTAACAAAGGCTTCACACAGCGAGATACCCGAAGGGCGAAAACTTGTCAAAAAGCTCAAGCAAAGGCATGCAGAGTTGGTCGAACAAGACTGTAATGCTCTGATAGCTGACAGGGGATTGGATGATACGAAGTTGATCGAGTTATTGTGGGACGATTGTGGCATCAAGCCGGTGATAGATATACGCAACATGTGGAAGGATGGGGAAGAAACGAAGTTGGTCGATGGCCAAAGCAACGTGGTATATGACTACCAGGGAAACGTTTATTGTTATTGTCTGATGACAGGCGAGAGACGGCCGATGGCTTTTGGCGGCTTCGAGAAGGCTCGACAGGCATTGAAGTATCGTTGTCCTGCATTACATTATGGCTTTGAATGTAAAAGCTGTAACCGCTGCCCTGTGACTTCTGCGGTGCGTATAAAGCTTTCTGAGGATCGGCGAGTATTTACACCACTGGCCAGAAGTAGTTACCGCTGGAAGCAGACGTACAAGAAACGCGCATCTGTTGAGCGAGTCAACAGCCGATTAGATGTATCTTTTTGTTTTGAGCAGCATTTTATCCGCGGGCAGAAGAAAATGAAGCTGCGAATGAGCTTAGCATTGGTGGTGATGCTGGCCATGGCCTTGGGCAGAGTGAAAGAGAAGCAGAAGGACAAGATCAGAAGCCTTGTGCAGGCTGCCTGATTCCTGCTGAAGGGGATACGGTAGTGGTGAGTAGCGTTGGGGTCTGGGCCGAACCCATCTGGGGGGCAAAATCGGGTCTTATTTAGCCTATAATACTTACCAAATTGATGCCTGAACTTACGGTATCGGTAAAAATGGCACTCTCAACTCGATCTGGTCTTTGAATTCGAGCAAAAAATGCTTACAACGCAAATGGCTTACAGTGTATAATTCTTGACACACAGGCCGGTCTGTGCGATAATTTTGGCCTTTTTAAGGAATTCGGCCTAAAAAAACAAAAGTGTCGCGCGAAGTTATAGCGGAAAAGTTGTGCTTCGGAGTAAACCCCGCCCTTGCGGCAGGGGCGGGGTAAACTACAGCTATACGCCTTTTTTGGGCTTGTATGTAAGAATGATTAGACCAGAAAAAGAAAATTCGTCTAAAATTACGGATATTTTAGCGAGATACCCTGCAAACCGCGGGAGCCTTATACCAATCCTGCAGGACATACAGGAAAAGTCCGGCTACTTGTCGGAAGAAGCAGTAGAAGAGCTGGAGAGGCTGATGGGGATATCGGCCAACGAGATATACGGAGTGGCCACATTTTATACGCAGTTTCGTTTCAGTCCTCCGGGGCAGCACACCATCAGGAGTTGTCAGGGAACAGCGTGCCACGTTCGTGGGGGCCACCAGCTCCTCCAGGAATTACAGCAGCATCTGGGAATCACAGCCGGCCAAACCACTGCTGATCGCAAGTTCGACCTTGAACGCGTGGCCTGTCTGGGCTGCTGTGCACTCGCGCCGGTCCTCTCAGTAGACGGCAAGGTGCATGCACAAATAACCGCGAAGAAAATCCCATCCATACTTTCTCAATACGCCGGCAAGGAGGACGACGAGAACACATGACATCATTGCAACCCCATGTTGGAAGGGGTCTTCGACAAGTCTTTACCGAAGCTCAAGCTCAATGGCGCAAGCTCCAGGACAGTGAAATCCCCATATTCTTCGTTGGTGCGGCAACGTGCGGCCGCGCCGCCGGTGCCGGTGAAGTTCTGCAGCGTCTTCGCAGCCATATCGAGGCAAAAAAACTGAATGCTCAGGTCGTCGAAGTTGGCTGCCTCGGGCCGTGCTCTTTTGAGCCGCTGGTAATCGTGCATAAAAGCGGCGCACCACGTATATGTTATGGAAATGTCGGGCCCGATGAAATAATCCATATTCTCGAAAATCACGTTCTGGGTGATGACCCCTGCAAGCAATGGGCTTTAGGAAAAATGACGCCGGGGCAATTGGACGGCATCGATGATTTCGACGCACATCCAATGATGCGTCGGCAGGTTCGCAATATCCTGCGTAACTGCGGACTGATAGACCCGGAAAATCCGTATCACTATCTGGCCCGCGACGGTTATCGCGGGTTTCTGCAGGCGCTTGAGATAGGGCCTGATAAGACCCTCGAAGAAGTCAAGGCGGCAGGTCTGCGCGGACGCGGAGGCGCCGGATTTCCTACCTGGCGCAAGTGGCAGTTTTGTCGTAATGCCCCCGGCCGGACGAAATACCTGATATGCAATGCCGACGAGGGCGACCCCGGTGCGTTTATGAACCGCTCGCTCATCGAAGGCGACCCACATGCCGTATTGGAAGGTATGCTGATTGCGGCTTTTACATTAGGGGCATCGCAGGGTTACATCTACTGCCGGGCCGAATATCCCTTAGCTATACATCGATTGCAGGTCGCCATCTCTCAGATGCGCGAGTTGGGCCTGCTGGGCGAAAACATTCAAGGCTCGGGTTTCTCATTTGAGCTGACCATAAAGAAAGGTGCGGGCGCATTTGTATGCGGCGAAGAAACAGCGCTGATAGCTTCTATCGAAGGCCGGCGTGGAATGCCGCAACCTCGACCGCCGTTTCCTGCTGAAAGTGGATTGTGGGGCAAACCAACAGTCATCCAAAATGTGGAGACGCTGGGCAATTTGCCGTCGATTCTCCGCAACGGGGCTGACTGGTACACTCAATACGGCAGCGAGTCCAGCAAGGGAACGAAAACGTTCGCACTGGCAGGCAAAATCGAGCGGACAGGTCTGGTCGAGGTGCCTTTGGGTATCACACTCAAGGATATAGTGTACGACATCGGAGGCGGGATTCCCGCAGGAAAGGCGCTAAAAGCAGTACAGACCGGCGGGCCCTCGGGCGGCTGCATCCCAGCCGAAAAAATGGACCTGCCCGTTGACTACGAATCGCTCACACAGGCCGGCAGCATTATGGGCTCCGGCGGAATGGTAGTGCTCGACGAAGACACTTGTGTTGTCGATATTGCAAAATTCTTTCTGTCATTTACGCAGGAAGAGTCTTGTGGCAAATGTTCTCCCTGCCGGGTCGGAACGCGAGCGATGCTGAGTATCCTGGAGCGAATCGCGGCCGGGGAAGGTGAAATAGCCGACCTCGATAAGCTTGAAGAAATCGCACAGACCGTTAAAAACGGTTCGCTGTGCGGACTCGGCCAAACCGCGCCTAATCCGGTATTAAGCACATTGCGATATTTCAGGACGGAATACGAAGCGCACATACGCGAGCGAAGATGCCCAGCCGGCGTTTGCCCAGAGTTGCTTCATGCGCCATGTTCCAACGAATGCCCTGCTGGTGTCGATGTCCCGCTGTATATCTCGCTTATCCGCGAGAATCGCCTGGAAGAAGCGCTTGCCTCACACTTGGAGCGAAATCCTTTTCCCCAAATATGTGCACGTGTTTGCCCACATCCATGCGAGAGCAAATGCCGGCGCAGCCAGCTTGATGCGCCAATCTCCATCCGCGCTTTGAAGCGCTATATGGTGGACACGGCCAAACGCATCAGACCGCGGGAGATGGTACACGAGAATCCTCATTGTCTGTACAAGAAGATAGCCGTCATTGGAGCCGGCCCCGCAGGCTTAAGCTGCGCTTATTTCCTTCGCCGCTTAGGCTACTCTGTCACTGTATTTGAAAAGGAAGAGCACCCGGGTGGTATGATGGCCTATGCCATTCCCGAGTACCGTCTACCGCGCAAAATCCTGCAGCAAGAAATTGACTGGCTCTTAGGGACAGGAATCGAACTAAAAACAAACACAGACGTAGGCAAAGACCTATCTATCGACCAACTGAAGAGCCAAGGATACAAAGCCTTCTTCTTGGGGATGGGCGCCTGGAAAGGCATGAGCTTAGGCATCCCGGGAGAGAATCTTAAGGGTGTTATGCAGGGACTGGATTTCTTGGTTAAACGACACAGAGGATTGGATGTTACTGTCGGGGAAAAAGTCGCGGTCATCGGTGGAGGGGATGTGGCAATAGACTCGGCACGTACTTCTTTTCGCTTAGGCGCCGACGTAACAATCGTTTATCGCCGCACACGAGAGGAAATGCCCGCGATTGAAACCGAGATCCGGGAAGCCCAGGCCGAGGGTATCAGATTCTTGTTCCTGGCGCTGCCGGAGCACATCGAAGGCGATGGTAAGCGTGTGCAAAGACTGACCTGTCGCCGGATGAAACTTGGTGAGTTCTCTTTGGACGGACGGCGGCGGCCCGAAACGACAGAAGAGACTTTTCAACTTGAAGTTGACACCGTCATTGTTGCTATTGGGCAGCGGGTGGCGGCTGAGACTATCGCTGAACAGGTCGGCCTTACCTTGAAACGCTCTGGACGTATCGAGATAAATCCGTTTACCCACGAAACCGAATCAGCAATGTTCTTCTCAGGCGGTGATGCAGTTACCGGACCGAGTATTGTCCTGGAAGCGGTCGGAGCAGGCGAACGAGCGGCGGTCGCAATAAACGAAAAGCTTTCGCAGAATCTCGAACCACAGGACCGCCCGAAGCCATTCTGGCGCCGAACTATTCCGAACGATACGCCATTTGACCCTGAAGCCGAACCGGTTGAGATGCCACCATTGAAGCAAAAAACCCTGCCGCTTGAGGAACGACGTAATTTCGAAGAGGTTGAACTGGCAATCAGCAAAAATGCTGCTTACCAAGAATCTCTGCGATGTTTGCGGTGTGATTACCGTGTGGAAGACTGACCTTTAATGAGAAAGTAGCGAAGCACAGTAGACTCGTCATCGCCCTCGGGCAAGAAGGAAACGCTAATGAGTGTAACACTGACTATAGATGGAAAAACAGTAACCGCCAACAAAGGGGAAACGATTTTGCAATGCGCCCTGAGGCACGATATTTCGATTCCTCATCTTTGTACGCACTCGCATCTGTCGCCGTTCGGTGCATGTCGGCTGTGTGTGGTCGAAATTGAAGGTATGCGCGGTTATCCGACTTCGTGTACGACACCCGCAGCCGAAGCAATGGTAGTGCAAACAAATACAACGGCACTAAATAATCTACGCCGAAACATCCTCGCACTAATGATGCTCGAGCATCCCAGCGCATGCCTTCTCTGCGGCAGGCGGGAGCTTTGTGAACAATATCGGCCCCAAGCTGAAAAAGCAGGTCGCACCACCGGATGCCATACCTGTAACAATAAAGAGGTCTGCGAGGTGCGTGCCTTATCTGAGGAGCTGGGATTTTCAGACTTGCCGGTTCCACCGTCCTATCATCATCGGCCGATTGACCGGTCAAACCCCTTCATCGACCGCGACCTTAACCTTTGCATCCTCTGTGGCCGTTGCGTCCGTATTTGTAAACATCAACACGGCAAGGCAGCTATCGACTTTATTGATCGCGGCAGCAAGACACATATTGGCCAGGCCTTCGGACACTCACTGCTCGAGGCAGGTTGTCAGTTCTGCGGCTCGTGTGTTGATGTATGTCCGACCGGTACTCTGGTTGAGAGGTACGCCAAATGGTACGGCAAGCCGGACACCGCCACACAATCAACCTGTATCTTCTGCGAGGCAGCGTGTGCCTTAGAGCTTGGTGCCGATGGTAGGAAACTTATCACGGCAAAAGCAGTGAATGAGGACGTCCCTGTCTGCGTGTTAGGTCGATTTGCTATTCCCGAATTTCTAAACGGTACCGACCGGTTGAATATGCCCTACGTACGTGTCGGTGAGGTTTTGCGCCAAACCGAATGGGAACAAATCTTCGAAACCACAGCCGGAAAACTAAAGGAATTCCTCGGCGACGGCTTCGCGATGGTCTGCGATACAACGAGCACGCTTGAGGACCGCCATATCTTTAAGAAGTTCACCAATGAGGTAATGAAATCGAAAAACTACACCGAGCTCCAGCCTGATGCTCGGGGCGTTTCGCGAACTTCGCTGCCGAAAAATACAAAAGCAGCATTGCTGACGGGCAATTTTGTCGATTCGGCAAATCTGGATGGACTTGAGCTGCTGATTGTGCAGGATTGTTACCCCACCGCTGTGAGCGAACGTGCTGATATTGTGCTGCCGGCGGCGGTCTTCGCCGAGATTAGTGGGACTATGCTCGACGGCTCGGGGCAAAAAAGGCCCATGCATAAAGCGTGTGAACCACCGGGCCAGGCTAAAGCCGAATGGTGGATAATCAGCTCACTCGCCCGCGCGATGGGGGCCAAAGATTTTGCGTATGAGTCAGTCGGTGCAATCACGCGGGAACTGGGAATCTCAGCAGAACTGTTGGCCCAGCCCCAGGATGCTCCTGCTGCCGCTACGAATGCCAAACTTAGACGAACCTTCTTCCGAGGCCATCGTATCGATGAAAAAGTGTTAGCTCTGCAGGAGCTGCCTGTTGACGATACTCCCATATCCCCTAAAGTCGAAAGCAAGAGAACAGAGGGCTTTGAAATTCTGGAAAAATCCGAGATTTCCCCGAACATACACGAAATTGTAATCAAAGCGCCGAACGTGGCGGAAAAAGCCCAGCCCGGCCAGTTTGTTATTATTATGGTCGATGAGAAGTCCGAACGTGTGCCTTTCACGTTGTGTGACTGGGATACTGAAAAGGGGACCATCACACTGATAGTTCTGGAAGTGGGCCAGTCCAGCCGCAAGCTCGTGCTCCTGAAGGCGGGAGATAGAATAGCCCACGTGGTAGGGCCGCTGGGCATTCCTCTGGAAATCAAGCGCTACGGCACGGTGGCCCTGACTGCGGGATGCTATGGAATTGGAGCAATCCTTCGAATAGCCCCGGCGTTAAGAGAAGCCGGCAATCGGGTTATCACTATCACGGAAGCCCGCAGTCACTATAAACATTATTACAAAGAAAAACTTCAAGCTGTATCCGATGAGTTAATCCAAACAACAATTGACGGTTCTTTGAACATCAAGGGACATGTGATTGATGTGATTGGACAAAAGCTTAAAGACGGTGAGAAAATCGACCTTGTCATCGCAGTAGGTTGTCCATTTATGATGATGTTGATGGCTCAGGAGACAGAGCCGTTCGGCGTAAAAACGTTGGCTGCCCTGAACCCGATTATGTTGGACGGCACCGGTATGTGCGGGGCCTGTCGCATAACAGTCGGCGACCAAACGAAGTTTGCATGTGTGGATGGGCCGTTCTTCGATGCGCATCTTGTCGATTGGGATGAGCTTTGGGACCGGCGTGCGGCGTATAGTGCCGAAGAGATACATCTGGTCGGACGTACCGAATCTGTCACTCCGTACCATAAAGAGGAACATAATTGCAGGTGTTTGTCTTGAATTAAAACAAGACTTTTGCAAAACTTTAGTTGAAAGCAAAGTATAACCAATGGCTAAAGAAAAGATTCCCAGACAACCAATGCCGGAGCAGGCCCCGGAAGACCGGGCCAGAAACTTCGAGGAAGTCCCATACGGCTACACGGAAGAAACCGCTATGCTTGAAGCCGGCCGATGTCTAAAGTGCAAGAAGCCGAAGTGTATAAAGGGATGTCCGGTTAATGTTGATATACCTGCTTTTATCGCTCTGGTGCAGGAGGGCAAGTTCATTGAGGCGGCCTGGAAGGTCAAGGAGCAAAACGCACTGCCGGCGGTTTGCGGACGCGTATGTCCGCAGGAGGAACAGTGCGAGAAGCTGTGCGTGCTCGGCGTCAAGGACAAGCCGGTAGCTATCGGCAGACTGGAACGGTTCGTCGCCGACTATGAGCGTAACAGCGGCAACATCAAGGTCCCGAAAATCCCCGCCAAAACCGGCAAACGAGTGGCTGTTGTGGGTGCCGGACCTGCCGG
>CAYUFX010000033.1:0-43560 GCA_964444135.1 uncultured Pirellulales bacterium
TTTATCGGATACCCTCTAATTCTCAATGGTACAGTTTTTTGGGGTCATGCCAGGGATGGCCTTTGAATTTTGGTAAATTGACGGTTCCTTCGGTCAAAGAAAGCCGGTTTACTCCTTCCTGAATCCAGACGGCCTTCTCATCTTCTGTTATGACAATCTCTTTGCCGTTTGAGGTGTTTAATCGCACAGTGTACTCGCAAGGTTGTATTGTCTCTTTTGTTACCTTCCATTGGTGGACAGCTTCACCGGTAAGTGCATTAAAAAGTGTCCCGTCACGGTAGAGGAATTTATGACGATTGCCCATTCCAAACAGATAAAACTTAACTTTGGGCGGTTGCATCACCTTCTGAGCTTCTGTAATCTGACTGGAAGTCTGGTAGTTTTTCATCCCGCCGAGAAGCAGAATATTCAAAAACAGCACGATGACGCTTTTAATGTTGCTCATACGGTAAATGGTAAATGGTAAATGGTAAATGATAAATGGTAAATAGTAAATGGTTAACAATCACCAATCACCATTTTGGGACCCCTTCTGCAAAAAAACAGCAAAATGGTAACCCTCCGGTTGCGTTTCTTTAGCGAAATGTGCTATACTACCATTTTTCAATGCTGTTAGCAGAGTAATTTCGGCGTTTTTACCACTGAAAAGTAGATTTTGAGGAGACTTGCAGTATGGATTTTTGCATTGAGGATACTCGAAAGGGACCGAAACCAAAAGTTAAAGACCTTATTAAGGATGGGATTATCAATCTTGAGAATGCAACAGACTGGCTCAGGACCATTTATGAGATTCGCTTTTTTGAGGAGAAGGTTTTCGAGCTTTTGGGCCAGAATATTATCAAAGGCGCCTCACACCTTTACGCCGGCGAGGAGGCGGTCGCCGTCGGGGCTACCGCTGCTATTGAACGCGGTGACGTCATCGGCTCAACCCACCGGGGCCACGGCCACTGCGGCGCCATCGGCAACAAATACGCCGACAGCGAAGATGACCGCCAGACTCACTGGAACCGGATGATGGCTGAATTGATGGGCAAAGAGACCGGCTACTGCAAAGGCAGAGGCGGCTCAATGCACATCGCCGATGTCGATAAATGCCACAATCTCGGGTCAACCGGCATCGTCGGCGGCAATCAGGCACCGGCTGTCGGTGCGGCTCTGGCGGAAAAATATAAAAAGACCGGCAAAGTTGTGCTTTCATTCTTCGGGGACGGCTCGACAAACTGTGGCAGCTTTCACGAATCAATGAATATGGCATCAACACTGGCCGTGCCGCTGGTGGCGATAATTGAAAATAACCTTTACGGAATGAGCGTGCCGTTCTCAGGCAGTGAAATCGAAGGTGCCACCAGGGCCAGCAATATCGAGGACATTGCTCAAAGGGCCGCTGCTTATGATGTGCCGGCTATGATTATGGACGGCCAGGATGCGGTGGCCGTGTTTCTCGCGGTCCGCAAGGCTGTGGAAAGGGCGCGAAAAGATAACCGGATGACAATAATCGAGGCCAAGACCTATCGCTGGTACGGCCACAGCCGGAGCGACCCACGCGCATATCGAACCAAGGCTGAAGAAAAGGCCTGGCACCAGCGAGACCCCATTAACGTCCTCAGAGAAAAGCTGCTTACCGAGAAGCTCTCCACAACAGAGCAATTGGACCAGGTCAAAGATAAGGCCTTTGCTACGATTGAAACAGCCACAAAGTTCGGCTTGGACAGCCCCTGGCCCAATACTGCGGATTTGACCAAAGATGTGTATGTCGAGGAGGCTTATCCGGCTGAGCTTATCGAATCAGACAGGGCACTTAGTGCAAAGGTGACCGAAGCGACCGCCGCCTTCCAGGCCGCTCTTGCTTCATCCACAGCGAAAACGAAAAAGGAAGCAGCCGAACAGGCAAAGGGCCGGATTAAATCTCAATTTGATATGGACATTATGACCATTGCACAGGCGGTCTCCGCTGCTCAGGCTGATGAGCTTAAACGCGACCAAAACATTATAGTAATGGGTGAAGACGTCGGCCTTTACGGCGGGGCATACCAGGCAACACGGGGGCTCATGGCCGAATTCGGCACCGAGAGAGTCATTGATACCGCAATATCCGAGGCGGCTATCGCTGGTGCCGCGGTCGGGGTGGCCCTTCGGGGTATGCGGCCGGTGGCTGAAATTATGTATGTCGATTTTGTTACAATAGCGATGGACCAGCTCGTTCACGTCGGCGCCTATAACCGCTATATGTTCGGCGGCAAAGCCAAGGTCCCGATGGTCCTGCGAACCGAAGGGGGTGTCGGCAGATGTATCGCCGCCCACCATTCGGAATCGCTCGAGGCCTGGCTTATGCACCCACCGGGGCTTTACGTTGTAATGCCCTCGACCCCTTACGATGCAAAGGGTCTGCTCAAAGCCGCCATCCGCAGTGACAATCCCGTGGTGTTTATAGAACACAAGGCGACTTACGGCCAACTCGGTGCCGTCCCGCAGGAAGATTACATCATCCCGCTCGGTGTCGCGGATATTAAAAAGCCCGGCAAAGATGCAACCATCGTCAGCTACAGCAGAATGGCGATGTATTCGCTTCAAGCCGCGAAAATCTTAGCTTCCGAGCACGGCATCGACGCCGAGGTAATTGACGTCAGGACCTTAAAGCCTCTGGATATAACAACAATAGCCGAATCTGTTCGCAAGACAGGCCGATTAATAACCGTCAGTGAGGGTTTCTGCACCTGCGGCGCGGGCAGAGAGATAGCCGGTCGCTTTATGGAGTACGAATTCAGTGACGGCTCGCACGGGTTCGATTATCTTGATGCGGCGCCGGTCAATCTGGCGGCAGCCGATGTCCCCCCGCCGATGAGCGAGCCGCTGGAGACGGCAAGTATCCCCAGCGTTGAAAAAATCATAGAGGCTGTTAAGGCGATTGTATGAAGAAAGATGTTTTCTCCTGTCATTCTGAGCGCAGCGAAGAATCTCGTTTTCGCAGGCCGGAGCCTTCGCTAACGCTCAGGATGACAAACGATGAAATACGAAAATATATGAGGATAGAATAAATGGCAAAAGAAGTAAGATTACCTCAGCTTGGCCAGACAATGGAAGAAGGAACCATTGTTAATTGTTTACTCAAGGTTGGCGACGAGGTCAAAAAAGGTGATGTGATTTTTGAGATAGAGACCGACAAGGCGACCCTCGAGATGGAGTCACCCGCCGACGGTTTTGTAAAGCATATTCTCGTTGAGGTCGATGAAACACTTTCCGTAGGGGCGCCGATGTTGGTCCTTGGCGAGGAGGACGAAGAAGTGCCGCAAAGCTTTGTCGATTCACTCAAGTCCGGGGCACCAGAAGCCCCGGAAGCTGCGCCTGTTGAGCAACCCGTCACTGCTGAGCCTCCCAAAGCCGAGCCGCAGCCGGCCGCGCCTGTAGGCAGAGTAAAGGCCTCACCGAGGGCAAAGAAACTGGCCGGTGAGCTTGGAGTGGACCTGACAGCAATTACCGGCACAGGCCCTGCCGGCAAAATTACCGAGCAGGATGTCAGAGAAGCCGCCGCCTCGAAACCGGCTAAACCCGCTAAACCGACCCCCGCAGCTCCAGCAGAGGTAAAACTCGGTGCGACGGTACCGCTTAACAGATTGCAGAAAATTACCGCAGAGAGAATGCTGAGGTCAAAGCGTGAGATTCCATGCTTCTATCTGACTGTAAGGGCCGATGTCACCGACTTAGTTAAGCTCCGGACAAAGCTGAACGAAAGCGATGACGTGAAAATCTCTTACAATGATTTTATTATCAAGGCCGTAGCGACGGGCCTGGAGAGATATCCGATTATGACGGGCCAATTGGAAGGCCAGGCTATCAAGCTGGCCCAGGCAATCAATATCGGCCTTGCTATATCCGTTCCGGACGGTCTGGTCGCGCCGATTCTCAAAGACGTGAGCAAAAAGGACGTCAAGCAAATAGCACGTGACAATCAGGCACTGGTTGAAAGGGCGCGCAGCAATAAATTGGCCCCCACCGATTTGGAGGGCGGCTGTATTACCGCAACTAACCTCGGTGCCTTCGGGATAGACAACTTCATCCCGATTGTGGTGCCCGGCCAATGCAGTATTCTTGGCATCGGTCAGATAACCGATACCTGCGTGCCGGACAACGGCAGGGACCCCGCCTTGCGGGAACCAAATATCATGGTGCGAAAGCTAATGAATATGACCCTGTCCGTGGACCACAAGGTTGCAAACGGCGCATACGCAGCCCAGTTCCTCGACTTTGTGAGAAAACTGCTGGAAGATACTTCCACGTTTGATATAGGTGATTAGTAGTCGGTTTGAGTAACCGCTTGCCAGAAAGGAGCTTTTGAAATGGCAAAGAAAGTCGAAGCTAAGCACGTACCGAATATAAGGAAAGCCACGCCCAAGGTTCCTGTTATTGGTGTTTTTGCCACGAGCGACCCGCGGATTGACCAGTCCAGCCGGACTCGCTGTCAGAACATCGCAAAAATGGCTGCCGATTGTATAAGCGGGGCGGTCGTTCTGCCGGACAAAACGCCCGTCCCTGTTGTTTATTCCACCGTGCTGGTAGATGGCGAAGCACAGGCCGACATTGTAGCTCAGCAGTTTCGCAAGGCCGGCGTTGACATTTTGGTATGCGTGCCGGACACCTGGGCGTTTCCGCAGCTTACCGCTATTTCACTGCTGCAGCAGTTTCCGCCTAATACACCGATTAATATTACCTGCGGCAACAGCGGTCCCAAGCCCGGCGTGGTCTATGCCCATGCCCTCAACGGCGCTCTCAGCCAGTATGGCCGAATGGTTGCCTTAAATGTCGGAACCTGGCCCGATACCGGTATGGACCCGAAGATGACGGACCAGACGGCCGGGAATCTTATCGACTGGTGCTATGCGGCGGTAACCGCTGTGGCATTGCGAGGCCGCAGAGTTATGGTTTTCGGACACGACTCAATGGGAATGGAAACGGCTCTGGCACATATCATTCCGATAAGGAATACTTTCGGCCTGGAAATCACACGTCTGGATATGAAGCTGCTGGCCGATATGCTCAATAAAAAGGCCTATAACGAAAAGGAGCTCAAGTCACTGCGAGGCTGGATTGAGAAACATATCGGCAAACGACTGGAGCTGCGCGATGAGGCGGACAGCGAAAGGTTTAATCAGTCTCTGGCGATGTATTTAATCGTTCGTGACCTGATGGCGGATTTAAACGCGGTCGGTGGCGGATTTATGAGCCAACTGGAATGGGGCAGTGACCTGCGGGGCATTCCTTTGCCGGTGGCCGATGTGATGGAGAGCCTGTTCAATTCGACATTCGACCACAACGGCCGAAAGGCCCCCCTGCCATACGCCACCGAGGCCGACGTCCAGGGACTTTTGACAATGCTGTTTATGACATATTTGAGCGGCGGAAATCCACCATTGTTTATGGACTTTAGAAAGGTCTGGGAGGCCTGGGAAATCAGAGATTTGGCCAAGAAAATCGGCGTCAAATCGTTGGATAAAAAGGCGGACTGGTACAACAAAGGTTTGGTTGATGGTGACAACTCCGGCAGCGCATCTTTCGATTGGGCGGCTAGGCCCGGGGCGTCGGTAAAGAATATTATGGCCGGCATATCATTACCTTTAGCCGAGGAAAACTACTTCCCCGGTGGAGGCAACGCAGTCAACTTTATGACACCGGCGGTAATCGAAGGTATCGCCGGGCGAGTCGCATACAGCAGTGCCGGCGGTTTATTCAGTATGGTCTGGGACGAGGCGCATACAACGGAAGTACCGGCGAAGCTCGCTAAGGCGATGTGTGAGCTGACTACGCCTATCTGGCCGCACACGTTTATCGTGCCTAAATACGCGAGTATGGTTGAGTACAAACAGTATCCGCCGGCCAATCACTTCCATATGACCTGGGATTTGCCGGTTGCCCGACTGCAGCACTGGATGGATTTAACGGCGGTATTGAGCGTTACACCCTGGGCAGCCAGGCCCAAGTTCATCGAGGGCCTTGACAGGCCACAGCCGTTGATTCATCTGATAAATGGCGGTGAGGACGCCTTCAAACTAATGTCGGTTCGCAGCTAAATTGTTTGTTGTAATCATATTACCGCCCGGATTTCTATGCAAAGTCAGGGTGCGCTGGTAATCTACAATCCTAAAAGTAAATTTGTTGACAGTTCAAAACCGCTCTGATAAAATCCTTCAGCCTCGGCGTAAGGGGGCGAAAATTACAGTCTGTATCTAAGTTCTGAGGTAAAAAATAACACTTTTGAGGTGGACAAAAAATGCCAAAACGCAAGGATATTCACAAGGTGCTGATTATCGGCTCAGGCCCAATCATCATTGGCCAGGCCTGTGAATTTGATTACTCCGGCACGCAAGCCTGCAAGGCCCTTCGAAAACTGGGTTACGAAATCGTTCTGGTCAATTCCAACCCGGCAACCATCATGACCGACCCAGGCATGGCGGATGTAACCTATGTTGAGCCGCTCAATGTCAAAACTATGGAGCAGATTATTGCAAAAGAAAAACCCGATGCCCTGCTGCCCAATCTCGGTGGACAAACAGGCCTTAACCTTTCGTCGGATCTGTACCGCAGGGGCGTTCTTGATAAATATGGTGTGCAGATTATTGGTGTCAAGGCCGACGCCATTGAGCGAGGTGAAGACCGCCAGGCATTTAAGGATACAATGAATCAACTGGGTATTGAGATGCCAAAAAGCGAGATAGCAAACAGCCTTGAGGACGCTGAAAAAGTGCTTGAGAAGATCGGCTTGCCCTGTGTTATACGTCCCGCTTATACAATGGGCGGAACCGGCGGCGGCCTGGTTTACAACCTTGAGGAGTTCCGTACTGTTGTCAGCAGAGGCCTGTCTTTCAGTCTTGTCGGGCAGGTCCTTGTTGAGGAATCTGTCCTCGGATGGGAAGAATTGGAACTCGAGGTTGTGCGTGATGCGAAGAATCAGATGATAACGGTCTGCTTTATTGAGAATGTTGATGCTATGGGCATTCATACGGGCGATTCATATTGTACCGCCCCTATGTTGACCATAGATCCTGAGCTTCAGAAACGTCTTCAGAAACATTCCTATGATATTGTCGAAGCCATCGGCGTCATCGGGGGAACCAACATCCAGTTTGCCCATGACCCTAAGACTGGCCGGGTCGTCGTTATTGAAATTAACCCGAGAACTTCACGTTCATCGGCGCTTGCTTCCAAGGCAACAGGTTTTCCTATCGCGATGGTGTCCTCCATGTTAGCAGGCGGCCTGACTATGGATGAGATTCCCTATTGGCGCGATGGCACACTTGAAAAATATACGCCGTCCGGAGACTATGTAGTTGTAAAGTTTGCGCGCTGGGCCTTCGAAAAATTCAAGGGCATTGAAGATAAGCTGGGTACGCAAATGCGTGCCGTTGGGGAGGTTATGAGCATTGGCAAGACCTACAAGGAGGCATTTCAAAAGTCCATTCGGTCTCTTGAAATCAATCGTTATGGGCTGGGTTTTGCCAAGGACTTCAATAAGAAATCCCTCGATGAGCTTCTGGAGCTCTTAATGGAGCCCACGAGTGAGCGCCAATTTATTATGTACGAGGCCTTACGCAAAGGAGCAAGTGTCGATGCGCTCTACGAAAAGACATATATTAAGCCCTGGTTTATCGAGCAGATGAAAGAGCTGGTGGAGCTTGAGGAAGAAATATTAAAATACAAGGGCAAAAAATTGCCGGACGAGTTCCTAATCCGGGCGAAAAAGGATGGATTCGCAGACAAGTATCTGGCCCAACTCCTGAATGTTCCGGAAGAACAGATAAGGAAAAGACGCATCGCCCTTAATGTTGTTGAGGCCTGGGAGCCTGTTCCGGTGAGCGGCGTGGAAAATGCAGCCTACTACTTCTCAACTTATAACGCCCCAGATAAAGTGCAAGTCAGCGATAAACGCAAGATAATGGTGCTCGGCGGCGGCCCAAACCGCATCGGCCAGGGCATTGAATTTGACTATTGTTGTGTTCACGCCGCCTTTGCACTTCGCGATGAAGGTTATGAAACCATCATGGTCAACTGCAATCCTGAGACCGTTTCCACGGACTATGACACCTCCGACAAGCTGTATTTTGAGCCGCTCACCGTTGAAGATGTCTTAAGTATTTATAATAAGGAAAAGCCCGAAGGCGTTATCGTTCAGTTCGGCGGTCAAACACCCCTTAATATCGCAAGAGAGCTGGAAGATGCCGGCGTAAAAATTATCGGCACCTCACCGGAGAAGATTGACCTTGCCGAAGACAGGGACAGGTTCCGCAAGTTAATGAAAAAACTCGGCATCCCGCAGCCGGAATCCGGAATGGCAAGCACCCTTGATGAGGCGCTTAAAATCGCCAAAAAAATCGGCTATCCGTTAATGGTCAGGCCTTCATACGTCCTTGGGGGCAGGGCGATGGAGGTCGTCCACGATGAAGAAATGCTCAGATACTATGTCGCAAGGGCCACGGATGTCTCTCCCGAAAGACCAATCTTGATTGACAAATTTCTGGAAAACGCTATTGAAGTCGAAGCGGATGCCATTGCCGACGGCACGGACGCCTTTGTGCCTGCGATTATGGAACACATTGAGCTTGCAGGCGTCCATTCAGGTGATTCCGCATGCGTGCTGCCGCCTGTTAGTATTCCCCAAAAGCATCTCAAGACAATCTACGATTATAACCGGAAAATCGCCATCGAGTTTAACGTAGTTGGCCTGATGAACATCCAGTATGCCATTGCCGATGACGTTGTTTACATTCTTGAGGCAAATCCGCGCGCCTCAAGGACCGTCCCGCTGGTCTCCAAGGTTTGCGGTATTCCAATGGTCCCTATTGCCACGCAGCTTATGCTTGGCAAGCGCATTTCGGATATGGAATTGGAGAGTTTGTCCATACCTCATTTCGGCGTCAAGGAGGCTGTATTTCCCTTTAATATGTTCCATGAGGTGGACCCTCTATTAGGTCCCGAAATGCGCTCGACCGGCGAAGTCCTCGGCATGGCCGATTCGTTCGGACTTGCCTTTTATAAGGCCCAGGAGGCAACACAGATGCCGTTGCCCTCGGACGGGACCGTCCTGATTACCATTTCAGAGGAAGACAAGCCTTCTGCACTGCCGGTGGTGCAACAATTTAAAGATATAGATTTTAACATTAAAGCTACCAAAGGGACAAATCAGTTTCTGTCCGACAATGGAATAGAATCGGAATGTATTCTTAAAATGCACGAAGGAAGGCCGAATATTCTTGATAGTATAAAAAATGGGGAAATACAGCTTGTTGTAAATACGCCGAGCGGCAAACAAAGCAAACATGACGATTCATATATTCGTAAAGCGGCTATCAAATACAAGATACCTTACATTACAACGGTGGCCGCCGCCGCTGCAACGGTAAAGGGTATAGCCGCCTTCCGTAAAAAGCCCGGACAAATAAAGTCCCTCCAGAGTTACCATGCAGATATAAAGAAAGCACAGGTAGTGAGCAGTTGATTAGTTGGGTGTAGTACTCGTGCTTCGTAGCTCGCCCCTAAGTGGCAAGCTAACTTCGCAGAGTAGCACTTCGCACCATTTGTCTACCACCCATACTCAATAGCGCAAAAAAAACATGCAAGCAGGATGCCCATCATAGTGCTTAATAAGCACAGGCCTATTGCATAAAGAATCTTCCTTCTCATCTCTCGCGATTCTATTATATCTCTGAACCTTTTCTTGAAAAAACCCATCTTCTAACTCCTCGCGAATCGCTTAGCTGCACTTAAGAGTCTTTTTTATATCCCCTTCTTTGCTGAGCTTGGTACTACTTTGACTGTTTTGTATTAGGAGAAATATTCAATAAGTGGGGATACACTTCTACCCTCTTCCTATAATAATAATTATATGAAATTAATCTAAGAATGCCAAGCAAAAAGATAGATAGGAAAAAGTCATGTAGATTGGGGCTTTCGTCCTTCGCAGTCCCGATTTTTTCGGGACGGAGAATGGATTCCCCACCAATTACCTGTCATCCCGAGCGCCGCCTCCTCTTCACCCTGAACGAAGTCGAAGGGTGAGCGCAGTCGAAGGGTGAGCGCAGTCGAAGGGTGAGCGGAGTCGAATGGTGAGCAGAGCCTGCCCTGAGCCCATTCGACTACGCTCAGGGTAAACTCCGCCGAATGGGTCGAAGGGTGAGTGGAGTCGAATGG
This sequence comes from uncultured Pirellulales bacterium, assembly GCA_964444135.1. GTDB lineage: Bacteria > Planctomycetota > Phycisphaerae > Sedimentisphaerales > Anaerobacaceae > NIOZ-UU13. The sequence continues at coordinate 10,177 of CAYUFX010000033.1, forward strand.
AAGGGATCTTGTTGGGAGGGTTCTTGTTTTGAATTTAGCTTTTTGGAAATTCACAATTATCATACGTAAAGCGCGTACGCGCTTTACGTATAAGCTATTTTTGACACTACGTCCTATTGAAACTAAAACTAAGGACAATCGCCTATTAATGGCTGGGGCGGATTTAGAATTGAGAATTTAGAATGTAGAATTTAGAAGGGCAGAATTAAAGGGTCAGGATATACTTTGCCATTTTTGGTTTTCGGCCGAGAAGCTCGGTGAAGTGGTGAAGTAAAACCGTCTCAATTTCAATCAGTGTTTTTTCCTGCGATTCGGCTAACAATTTCAGATTGGCGAGACAATTCGCGGCCCTTCTGGTCAGTCTGAGCCTGTCGGGGAAGGCGCCCTCGCAATCTCTACAAACGAGGCCATTGGCCGAGCTGCTGAAATAAACCTCGTCTCTCATCTTTCGTCCCTCGTATCTCGTTTTGCAGTTTGCGCAGGCATTGAGGACCGGCCTTAAGCCGACCTCTTTGAGCAGAGAAAGCTGAAACAATATCAACAGCGCCAACATCTCGGATTTGTTATTGATATTCTGAGTATTTTCCAAGAACTGCAAAAAGTCATCGAAAAGCTGCGGGTGGGGGTCGTAATCGTGTGTAAGTTTATCCAGCAGCTCAACGGCGAAAAGGCAGGAATTTAAGGCCGACAGGTTATTGCTCAGATTGGTAAAACCCGCACCCCCGCGTTTTCTTGTGAAAGCAAGAGCGGGGGTCGGGGCGAATTCGGTCAAAGTGGCGAGTTTCTCTTTGTTGGAATCGGAGAAAACAATTTTTCCGTAGGAGAATATTTCGATAGGACCGTCGAACGCCGATTTAGGCCGTTTCGAGCCTTTGGCGATGGCGCTGATTTTGCCCGCTGCCCTGGCAAAAAATGTTACTATCTGGGACGTCTCGGAAAAATCAACAGCGCGTATGCAAATAGCGGTATCTTTGGATAACACTGATTAACACTGACTTTAACACTGATTAACACTGGCCCCCCACCACAGGTGTGGGGGCTAAACAACTAATTCACTAATTCTCTAACCTTCTGCCCTCTGTCTTCCGCCTTCTGTCCTCTGTTATCTGTCTTCTGCCTTCTGAATCCTGATGCGTTTTATCCTTCTGGCCTCGGCCGAAGCGATAGTGAATTTCAGATTTTCGTAATCGAAGTTTTCCCCCGTCTTGGGAATATAACCAAGGCGCGAAAAAACAAAGCCGCCTATTGTTTCGTAGTCCTCATCTTCGGGCAGGTTCAATTCGAGCTGGTCGTTGATGTCATCGATGTACGTTCTCGCGTCGGCTTCAATTGTGTTTTGGTCTATTTTCTTTATCGGCTCGTGCGGTGTCTCTTCGTACTCATCGGTTATTTCGCCGACGAGCTCTTCGAGAATGTCCTCTAAGGTAACGATGCCGGCCGTTCCACCGTATTCATCCAGCACTACGGCTATGTGCAGTTTTTGATTTTGAAATTCGTGGAGCAATGCTCGCAATGGCTTGCTTTCAGGGACAAAATATGCATCTCTGATTTTATCGCGTAATTTGAACTCTTCTCCCGTTTTGCCTATCTCGGCCAACAGGTCCTTGGCATAAACAAGGCCGATTATGTTATCTATATTCTCTTGATATACAGGGACACGGGTATGGCCGGCCGTAGTTATTGTCTCCAGAACCTTTTGCAAATCGGAATTGACCTCGACTGCTACAATGTCGGTGCGGGGCGTCATAATCTCATCAGCGGCGCTGCTGCTCAGCTCCAGGACATTTTCAATCATCTCCTGCTCTTCTTCATCTAAGACGCCTTCGGTTCTGCGCCGCTCCAGGCCGGTCAAAAATTCCTCCTGCTTTTCTTCATGTTGTTCTTCGGGTGTTGTTTCGGTTACGCCTGCCAGGCGCCGGATGAAGCCGTCATATAATCTAAAGATGTAAATAAACGGAGATGCTGTAATCGAAAATCCCACCAGCAGCTTGTACGTTCGACTCAGAATCTTTTCACCTGCGTATTTAGCCCAGGCATGCGGAATCGCCAGACTGAATATCGAAAATATTGCCACAGCAACAATAAAAGTAAGCAGATAGCAGATTCCAATATTAGCAGCAATTTTTCCCCCTCCGGGGCCGGCGAAAACGGCTACCAGCAGAAGTAGTATGCACATGTTGAAGATGAGTCGATATAAAGAGCACGTCAAAATAAGCTCTTCAGCCTTTTCTGCCAACTGCTCGGTGAGCTCTTCCGGAGTCACCTTTTTATTTGCCGCCTTGAACGCTTCCTGTAATTTAACGTGTGAGAATGTTCGCAGAGCAATGGCATTGACGGAAAAGAACAATGTACCGCCGGCAAGAAAACAAATCAACAACACCGCCAAACCAACAAAGCCCACTTCTTGGCAACCTTTCATTTAAGCTGAGAATATCGAATTTCGAGGTTCATTATTCAATATTCGATATTCTTTCGCCCTTATTATATACCAAACCGTAGCCGAGTTGTTGTAAAATCTCATCCTCCATATCGTGCATTTTCCTGGCCTGGCTCTCTGTGGAGTCGTCGAATCCAAGGTGGTGCAACAGCCCGTGTGTTATATAAAGTGCCAGCTCCGCTTCGCTTGAATGCCCTCGCAGATTTGCTTCTCTGATGGCCGTTTCGCCGTTGACAATCAGCTCGAATAATTTGGGCGACTGCGGCACCTCGTCATCGGACAAGTCGAAACTTAAACAATCGGTAATCGATTTGCTGTTCAGAAACCGGCTCTTTAATTCCCGGATTTGGGCGTCACCAACTATTGCAATACTAACTGTTGCTTTCGAGAGCTTAAACCGATTGCAGATGGCTTTAATCAATTTTCTAAGTTCTGGCAGACGAACCTCTATATCTGTAAAATCCCTGGCGATGTGAACGGTTATTTCCTGGTCTTGTTTAGCAGAGGCCATGATTGTTAAGTGCTTTTTTGCTTGGATTGCTCAACTTGAGATTTGACCTCTTCCGGCGCATCCGGTGGTTTGGGATATGCGATTCGACCGTGATAGTGTGCCGCAAGAGTTTTTGATATACTTTTTTCTATCTGGCTTAATTCCCGCAGAGACAGGTCGCATTCATCGAATTGGCCGTCCTGCAGACGTCTCATGGCCATAGTGTGCACCACTGCTTCTACTTTAGTCGGTGTTACTTCCGGCAGACTCCTGACGGCACCCTCTATAGTATCGGCTAACATTACAATCGCCGCCTCTTTTATTAGTGGTTTTGGCCCCGGATACCTGAATTCACTCTCGGAAGGCTCATCAATAGTTTTTCTTTTTGAGTTTTTCGTCTTTAATTTTTTGGCCTCGTGGTAAAAATGTTCGACTAATGTTGTGCCGTGATGTGTCTCGATAAATTGCCGAAGCACGTTGGGCAAAGCGTATTCCTTGGCCATTTCTATTCCATCTTTAACGTGACCGACGATAATCAATTGACTCATCGTAGGCGATAGCTCTTTATGCCGGCTCGCCGAGCCGATTTCATTTTCAATAAAATAGCTGGCCTTATTGATCTTGCCGATGTCATGGTAGTAAGCACCGACCCTGCACAGAAGACCATTGCGTCCGATTGCCTCGGCCGCTGCCTCGGCAATAGAGCCTATCAACAGACTATGACTGAACGTTCCGGGTGCTTCCATAGCAAGTTTTTTCAACAAAGGCTGGTTCGCATCGCTATAGTCAAGAAGAGTCATGCTTGTTGCTATATGAAAGATTTTTTCGATTAGCGGAAGCAAACTCTGGATGAGCAGACCGACAAGGAAAGTAGCGCCCGCGTGATAGCCTGCATTGCTGAAGACATCCGCCAGCGGCAGTTTTTGGTCCAAATAGTCCAGACAGGCCAGGGAAAACGCTGTTAGAAATACAACTGCTGCAGCCAGGGTGCTCACTTGAAGCAGCTTCATTCTTGTACGGATTTCTCTCAACGAAAAACAGCACGTAATAGCACCGGCAAGCATCGTCAAAAACAGGTTGATACCTGTCAGTTGATATTCGCTAATCGTTCCTGTGGCAAAGCAGGCAAGCAGACAATAAAACATAATCATACCTATTGCAAAACGCTGGTTATAAGCGATTGTCAAAATAATGGCGGCAGTAACAGCGCTTCCGGTGGCACCGGAGGTATGGTTAAACAACAAAGCGGTAACTTTGGTTGCTGCCAACAGCAAAATAAATAAGCCGACCAGTGCAAACGCTCTGGCGTGATTTATTATTATTCGCTTTTGGTAGTGGTGAATGTAGAAAGCTATAGCAAGGCAGATTAGTAATACTATTATCGTTGTTAATATCAGGTCAAAGTAATGGACCTGCTGGATTAGCTCAAAAGTTAAAATAGGAACACAGAGCACCACAAAAAGACACCACAGCAGAATAGAGATTAAAGAGTCGGTGTCGAGCAGCAGGCCTATTCGCGAAAAACGCTCGGCAGATATATTCCTGCGCACCTGAATTCGACGCGGACTTATTTTCTTCAAAAACGGCATCCGTTTATCCTAATTAGCTTTCGCCTTTTTCTTGTAAGCCTGCACGATATTTTGAACCAGTCGATGTCGCACTATATCTATCTGGTTTAATTCTACGCAACCTATTCCTTTGATTCGTCGCAATAATTCAATCGCTTCGACCATTCCACTTTTCTGGCCCGGCTCCAGGTCAATCTGTGTTATATCACCTGTTATTATCATTTTCGAGCCATGTCCCAGTCTTGTCAAGACCATTAGCATCTGCAGGGCCGAGGTGTTTTGGGCCTCGTCGCAGATAATAGCGGCTTCGTTTAACGTTCGGCCGCGCATAAAGGCAAGCGGAATTATCTCGATAATATCCAGCTCTATAAATTTCTTCATCTGGGCAAAATCCATCATATCTTCGAGAGCATCAAAGAGAGGGCGAAGATACGGATTGACCTTTGCCTGGATATCGCCCGGCAAAAAGCCGAGTTTCTCACCTGCCTCCACAGCAGGACGTGCAAGGACAATCCTCCTGATTTGCTTTTTCTTTAGCATTGATACCGCAATTGCGACGGCCAGGTATGTCTTGCCCGTCCCGGCGGGCCCTATGCAAAAAGTAAGGTCGTTGGCCAACATCGTTTTGATGTACTTTATCTGTCCCTTGGTGGACGGTTCAATAACCTTTTTATGAGCATAGATGGTAATAGCCTCGCTGCTCTCAGGAGTGCTGTGCGAGTCCCTTTGGCTTATAAAAGCAGCTACATTTGCGGCAGTCAGCGAGTTGCGTTTGACAAGCTGCTTTTGCATCTTGTCGATGACCTCAACAGCCGTATTTACATTTTTCTCGTTGCCCCTGATTATTACGTTGCTCTGCCGGGCGGTAATTTGCACTCCCAGGGATTCCCGCAAAAGCCGAAGGTAGCTGTCGGCAGGGCCGAACAATTCAAGCTGCTTATCGGTTGAATCTAATTGTATGGTAACTTCCAAAGCTCTCCTCTATCGAAAGCGCAACATAAAGAACAAATACCCGAACGGTGCCGCTACCAAAAGCGAATCGATTACATCCAGTATTCCGCCGAAGCCCGGCACATTGTTTGACGAATCTTTTTTCTCAGCGTCCCGCTTCATCATAGACTCGACCAAATCCCCAATCTGCCCGATAAACGCAAAACACAGGCCAAAGATTGCTGCTAACCACCAGACCATTATATCACAACTCACGGCAAAACCAATAGCAACTATCACCGCGGTTCCAACCGCACCGGCCATGCCTTCCCAGCTTTTTGAAGGGCTGATTTTGGGCGAAAATTTATGCTTACCGAACGAAGTTCCGATTGCATAAGCACCTATATCGGCAGATTTTACGACAAAAACAAACATAAGCAAAGCCCATAGCCCGAACTCCAGCCGCATCGCCACAAAGAAGCTGCTTAAAAGTCCTAAATACAGAATCGAAAAATAATTCGCTCCGCAATTAGCTAACACCCCTGAGGTCCCATAACTTATATATTGGTATAAAAGCAACGACAACAGCACGAAGACCGAGAGAAAAATTAGATAAGTTTCAGGCCTAATTACGACAAACTGATGCCAATATTCCTGCTGCCAATACCGATATGTGGCGAATAAAATCGATGCGATAGCTGAAACAGGGATAAAAATCCTCAGGTTTTTGGCTGATGCGAGTTTCGACAGTTCGAGCTGAGCCGGGATTGCAAGCAAAATGATAAGGATACAAAGGACTGTTCCCTGTATTGGTTTATCGTCGGCTGTTGAAGCGGTCAGCGAGCCATCCAACCAGCCGTCGAAAATGACAACGGCCATGAAAAATGCCGTCATCAATATTCCGAAAAGCAACCGATGTCTGAGCATAGTTTTATATTTTTTACCGGTGCGTATATTATTCTGTAACACGCCTGTCAGAAGCTGTAGGGGCGGTTCGCGAACCGCCCCTACTACTTATTTGATAGTTCCGAAACGTCGGTTTCGTTTTGCGTAGGCCAGTATCGCTTTTTCCAGAGACGATTTTTTGAAATCCGGCCAAAGGGTTTTTGTAACGTAGAATTCGCTGTATGAGATTTGCCAGAGCAGAAAGTTACTGATTCTCATTTCGTTTGCCGTGCGTATCAACAGGTCAGGCTCGGCAAGTCCTGCCGTATATAGATGTCGGCTTACACATTGCTCGTCGATATCTCTTAGCCGTAATTTGCCGTTTTTGTATTCTTGTGCGATTTTTTGGGTCGCATCTATGATTTCCGCTCTGCCGCCATAGTTTAGCGCCAAAGCAAGTATCATACCGGTATTGGCATCGGTTATTTCCATTGTTTTTCTAAGTTCTTTTTGAACCGGTGCAGGCAGACCGGCCAATCGGCCGAGGTGAACCAGCTTCACATTATTCTTCATCAGCGTAGAACGAATCTGAATAAGGTATTGAGTGTACAGATGCATAAGCGCACTGACTTCGGTTTTGGGTCTCTTCCAGTTCTCTATGCTGAACGAATATAAAGTCAGAGATTCGATACCAAAATCAACGCAGCATTGGGCTATTTTCTCAACTGTTTTTCCGCCCTCGCGATGTCCCTCAACTCGCGGCAGACCTTTTTTCCTGGCCCATCGCCCGTTGCCGTCCATAATGATGGCAATATGGCGGGGCATCTGGTCGGGCGTTAGGCCAAGATGCCTGGCGGTTTTCTTAAGTTTCTCTTCGAACTTCTTCATTAAATAAAAACATAAACTAAAACCGAAAAACCATAAACAAAAATATAAAATTCTCGAATCTTGTGTTACGGTGTTTCGTTTTCAGCTTTTAGTTGCTATCACCTGAATATTGTCTGTTTTCGTTTTGGTCCCACGCCAATAATTGTGATTGGTTTGCTTATCAGCTCTTCGATTCGGCAAATATAGTCTTGGGCGTTAGTAGGCAAATCGTGAAAATCTTTTACTGCGCTTATCTCTTCATCCCATCCGGGGACTTTTTCGTAAACGGCGCTCGCCTGTGATAGTCTGTCTGTATTTGCCGGGAAGAAGGTCTTCTCTGTTCCATTGATTTTGTATGCCCTGCAAATCTTCAATTCTTTCAGCCCGGCTAACGTATCCAGGTGCATCATTGCTACCAAATCTATAGCGCCGATAGTTACGGCGTACGATACGGCTACGGCATCGAACCATCCGCATCGCCGCGGACGCCCCGTTGTCGTGCCGTACTCGTTCCCTCTGTCACGAATGTATTGTCCTGTCTCGTTGTCCTGCTCCGTAGGGAATGGGCCGGCACCAACTCTTGTCGTGTACGCCTTGACGATACCAATAAATTTATCAACCAGCTTGGCCGGCACACCACAGCCAGCGGGCATGCCGAGCGAGCTTGAGTTCGAGCTGGTCACAAATGGAAAAGTGCCGTGGTCCAAATCCAGCAGCGAGCCTTGTGCGCCCTCAAAAAGGATGGATTTGCCGTTCGCAATTGCTCTGTGCAGATATTCGGTCGTATCTGTTATAAAAGGCAGGAGCTTCTCGGCATAAGATTTACACTTTTCGAAGATTTCATCGGCACTCATCGGCTCGGCGCCATAAACTGCACCAAAGACTTTGTTTTTATATTCCACAATGGTTTGAAGCTTCGCTTTGAGAGCCTCCAGGTTTCTCAAATCGGCCATGCGAACTGCATAGCTTCTGCCGACCTTATCGGCATAACATGGGCCGATCCCTCGAATTGTTGTGCCGAGTTTGTTTTTCCCGAGAGATTCTTCACGCAACTGGTCCTCTTTTTTGTGATAATCCAGCACAACATGAACATTTTCACTTATAAAAAGCCGGCCATCCAACGAAATATCTTTTTCGCCGAGTTTTTCGATTCCGTCTATCAGGACATCCGGGTCGAGAACCACTCCATTTGCGATTACACAAATAGTACCGGGTCTGATTGAACCACTGGGCAAGAGGTGAAGAGCAAATCTATCGTCACCTACGATAACGGTATGACCGGCATTGGCACCGCCGCTGTATCGCACGACAATATCGCTCTGCTCGGCGAGAATATCGACAACCTTGCCTTTGCCTTCATCACCCCACTGTAATCCCACAACGCAACGATTCATTTATATCCGTTCCTTTAACGTGATGCTAAATCACAAATGCACAACGCATAAGCTCTGTGTGCCCTTGTTCTCAACTGATTTTTGCCACCAGATGTTCCAAAATGGCCGCTAAGTTGTCATACTGTCTATCGCTTATCTTACAATTCACTTCTTTATCACCTTCGGTTTTGTATGTTATCACAAAAACCCCTTTTTTATCGAAATAGGTTTTGTCTATTTTTTCTATGGAATCATAAGGAATTCTTTTTTTGTTGCTGATTATAAGTTCATTTTCATCGGCCAAGAGCTTCTTGTTCTTGCGGGCCTGGAACCAGGCTGTTATAACAGCAGCAAGCCCGACAAATACAAAAGGGGACTTCTGATTGAACACCATATCAAAATCTGGTCTGCCATCTTTGACATGTTCTTCATAAAAGCTGCGGCGTAGTGACCATTCGTATTTGCTCAAATAGCCGTCATAAGCAAAAATAATTGCCATTGCAAGAAAAAGAACAATACCGATTATAAAGTTGTTTTTGCTGTATTTACTATATGGTGCTTCGATAGTCATCGAAGGTCCTTTGTGGATTCTATGTTAAACGTTTTTGCGCGATTGTCTCGGTTAAAGGCTGAACAAAGTTCGGGACTATTTTTTCCGCCATTAGCTCTTCTACCAATCGGCATTGATATTCAAAAGATTTTAGCGCCTCGAATTTCTCGTCGGTCCGCGGGTACTGACGGACTGTAAAAGACAGACTTATCGCTTCATTTGTAAGCCGCCCCTTTCTCTTAGGCTCATAGACGCTCGTTTTTGACTCTACGCTGATTCGTCCCTGAGTATGGTCATCCTCGGACAATGCTATTACCAGCGCGGGGGAAAAACTGATAGGTCTTGCTCCGGGCAAATCCAGAAGGCAGTTAAAAGCGCTTTGTGCCAACAGTGCCTCGGCGATAACCTCATCATGACTTCCTGCATAATCAAAATCCATAGCAAAAGTAACATCCAGCGAGTCGATATCGAGATGATTTACTCCGAGCATATAGGGAACAAGCTCGAGCACCAATCTGTCCTGGTGATAAGCCGTCTCGAAGTCAGAGGGATTGACAACGCCGGAGCCGATACGGTCTATTTCGAGACTGACCCAGCGATATTGTCCGGGATCGCGGTCTTCCTCAAGGTAGTACTCATTATTCTCACGCCGATAGAAACGGCCCATAGACGGAAATTGTTTTTGTATCCGCTCGAAAAAGGACAGAATCGTATCGCGTCCGGTCGGCAGGTCTAATTCGGTATTGATGTACATATCGAGGTAAAAATCATCGCAAAGCGAACTATAACTATTTAATGTCATAGCAGAAAACCCTCCAAAGCAGCCTCCGGGAACATACCCCCAAGGCCCTACTAAAAAAGTTCAAACTTAAAATCATATAATCTATCGGGCAGCTATTATACGTTCAAATACTCATTTTCCCAGATTTTTCCCGTCAAAGCCTCAAGTTTTTCATCGTAGTTTTTCAACACCTCAAAATATTCATGGGATTCCAGCGCTTCTTTTGCGTTTTTGTCTTCCGGTTTTGCCTCTTTGGGCAGAACTGAATTCCTGAAAATCTCGTAATGGTCTCTGATAGAGCACGGCATCAGCCAGTTCTTCGGTTTCTTCCAGTTGTCCAGGCCGTATTCTCTCTGCCATTTTCGGCCGTTTTTCATAAAATCAGAGAACATCGCATCAGCCAACGTCTTACCGTTTTTATATATCTCGTAGATATTATCGACGTAGTAAGGAATAAACGCACAGGGCGTTACGTTACCATGCCAGTCAACATAGGCATATCCTCCGCTTCTGCCGTAGGCTATACAGCCTCGCGACAGCACCCCGCTGTTCCAGAAATCTGCCAGACAGTATCTCTTTTTGCTCAGCAGCTTTTCCCATTTTCTATATAACGCCAGTCTCTTTTCAGGATTCACCATCAAATCAAGCTCGTCTTTACCTCTGCCGATGGGCATCAGTTGGAATTGCCACATATAGCAGGCGCCTTGTTTCTTAAAGTAGTAGTCATAAAATTCATCTCCTAACAATACGTCGATGTTTTTGCTTGTTGCCGTTACGGAAATACCAAAAGGAACACCCACTTTTTTCAGGTGTTCGAAGGCTCTGAGGATTTTTTTGAATGTGCCGGGGCCTCTTCTCTGGTCTGTTTCCTTCTCGAAACCTTCAACGGAAATCGCAGGTGTTATATTCGCAGATTCGGCAAGTCTTTCAGCAACATCTTCGTTAATAACTGTGCCATTGGTATATACTAAGAAAAGCATGTCATCGTATTTTTTGTAGATATCGAGCAGAGTCTTACCTTCACTTTTATAGAGAAAGGGTTCACCCCCGCTGATAGTTATGAACCTGCCGCCAAACAAGTCATGTACCTCACCTATTACTCTATCTACAAACGGATAGGGCACTGTGGCGGGAGTATCTGTTCCGGAAGCTGCATAACAGCCGATGCATCTCAGATTGCATTTTTGTGTGGGAGAGAAAACGATAAACGTTGGTGGCAATTCCCCGTATTTTTCTTCGTATTTATCTACAGCCTGATTATAACTTTGGTCTTCACGAATGAGGTTATTTTGAACAAGTACATCGACAATTTTCTCGATGATTTCACCGGAGACATAGCCTTTACTTATGTTTCTGTTCACACAACGCTGCATTGCCGATAAGAACTGGTATCTTTTTATCCGCACTTCAAGCAAGTCTTCTGAGTCATCTTCAACTATAATCTTATAGACGTAATCATCGATTTTTTTGGCCAGCAGTTTTCTGAGGTGTTTGTGATTTACCATCTTTTTTAACGTTGAAGATATGACTTCCGGTTTCATTTTCAACTCCCTTCAAATATATAAGAACCGCTGAGATGATTCGTTCAAAAGCACTTTGGCTTAATGTCAATTATCGCACAAATTAGAGCCTCACGCAAGAAATAAACTGACACAACATCGAGGGGTAAAAAGATAAAAATCGAGTTTTTTTTGACCCTGGAAATCCTGGCCTAAAGTGCCTAAAGTTAAAAGTGCCTAAAGTGCAGTCTTCGTTTAAGGTTGTCGATGTTCGTATCGATGCTTGTCATAGAAGCTTGAAGGGACCCCGCCTTGCGGGAACCCAAACTCGCTTTTCCTCGAGCATCCAACGTCGAGCTTCCAGTCCGATACCAGCTTCGAGGCCGACAAACAAGCTTCCAAAACTGGGCAACTCTTGCTCACTTTAGCTCACTTTAGTTCGAGAAAGGAGGCACCACTTACTCCATGTCCGGTTCGGGCAGCTTTAGCTCCGTAACTATCGTCCCGATGGTTGAGAGAATCGCAAAAATAAATACCCGCCACACGCCTCTTGCCGCAATCCCGCCGTTATAGCTCAGTATCGCCGAAACTGCCGTATAAAGCACACCAATCAATACGCCACAGGCAGCCGCTGCCCCAATCCGTTTAGCTAATGCGGCCCCCCCGCAGCCCAAAGTTACAACCGCACCGCAAATTAAGACCTGCGGCACAAGCACTGCAAGCCACCAGAGCGTATTTGAACTCGGCGGCTTTCCAACATTTTCCGTGTAAATCCACTGAGCAAATGCAAATAATGCTGTAACGCCGATTGCACACAATCCTATGTGCCAATATCGCGGCTTGAGGGATGCACGCAACTCTGCCCGCTTTCGCATTCGACGACGTATCGTCAGGGGCTGGTTATAGAACAGATTAAATACCCAATGCTCCAGCAGTGCTCCTCGCTCGCCGAATACCGGAACAATATGCATCGCTTCCGTCGCCCAGTGCCCCGCCATGAATCTCGCCAGTGCAGGATAGTGATACGTCATCTGAATTGGAAAAGCTAAGTAACCGACATACTTGAAAAACCCCAAAAACACCGCGATATTGTAGTCCTTGAAATTCCGTTCCCTGATGACCAGATACACTACATAAAGCCCCCGAACCAATGAACCCGGCGAAATCGGCACCACTTGAAACAACGCGATAATACCGATACCAATTCCCCAGGCCTGTGCCCTTGGCATTTCGGGATGCGTCAAAACAAAAATGGCTGCTATCAGCACAGAAACAATCTGCGTTACCGGCAAAGTACAAACGTGCACCGCTAAGCTCTTCAGATACTTCTGAATAAAAGGCTCGTTGAGCTGTGAAAGGATAATCTGGGCATCCTCATCGCTGAGCATGTGTTTTTTTTGTCCCTCGGCCATCATCTCACGAAGCCACTGCTCACGCAGCCCCGCATTAAAGTACAGCCGAACCGGACGAATAATGAAATAGGCCAAACGTTCCTTTGCATACTCCCGGTCCGTCAAAAACCTGTGCAGACAGGCGGGCAAAATCGACAGCGGCAAATGGCATAAAAACCGCCAAACCCCGCACCGCGGGGTTATATCAAGGCCTGCTTTGTAGGCCCCGCCCGCTGTCTTAAGCGCCCGCTCATCGCCAATGCGTCCGGCCCTGTGCCAGACGACAACTTTTTCGGCAATTCTGCCTCTAATTGCTCGCCGAAGATAGTCCCAGCTCCTCAGCATTGCCACATAGTGCCTTCGCCAGTCCGTCCGGCCCCAGATTCGGCGAATGAATTTACCCAAAAACGGTATCACACCAATCACAAAAAATAGCAGAGTTAAAATTCTGCTGTCTCTCAGCTTCCGCTCGTGCTCTTCGTCAACCAGACTTCTCACCCGCCAGCCGGTTACCGCGCCGGAAAGCATTGTTGACCACAGCTTCCCACTATAGAACAGGCGAATGTGATTATGTGTAATATCCGGAAGCGAATCCCGATAGACCTGCTCGGAGGTTTTCAGCTCCTCCAACATCTCGAGCATATCGGCAAACTCATCACCGTGTGCCTGCACAAAGGCCTCCAGCTTGCTAATATCACCCCTGTCAAACTGCACCAAAGAGCCACGTTTAATACCTCTGCCTATGAGTATGAAATCACCCGGACTCATCGGCAGAAACGGCAGCAGAGCAAGTCCCGCCCGAAAATCGACCGCCACCAGCCCTCCTGATGGGTTATCCTCGGTTCCCTGGCGTTTGAGGACGTTCGGCTGACTCTTGCACGTTGACCACTCATACTGACGGGCAAACTCATAACCTCCCATATCGTGCAGAAGCTCGACAAAGCCACTCATAAATTCTCGCTTGGCGCGGTATTCCGGCGAACCGACTTGCTGCTCATCGACCGCCTTGCCACGACTCCACTGCGTCAATAAATCTAATCGGTCATCGACTTCCAGCCGCCAGGTCCGTCCCTCAATCCATTCGCTCAATTCTCCGCAACTGCCGAGCTTGTCGTCCACGAACGTTGCATAAATATCTCTAACTGCACTTTCATCCCCAAATCGAATCTTTGCCCCGCGGCGGATAAATTTCTGCCATAGCGCTCCGGCCTTTGCCGCCGCCGGATTGACCTGAAGCTGGAAAGGCCCCTGAAAACCAACCCGATATAACAAATTACGAAACAGCCGAGAGAAACCTGATGGCGGTATAAGAATCTTCATCGCATAGGCTCGGCCAATCTCAAGTCCCTCTATAGCTCCCTCAATCCCTGCAATTTTTACGTAGTACACCTGCCCTGCAAATCCCCCACCTACAAATTTCTCGATGACCAGATGTACCCGCGCCGTACCAGTTCCCGCGAGGCTGCTAACTTGATAAGTAAGCTCAGTGCCCGCATCGTATCGGCTGATTCGCATCGGACGATGCAGTTGCGCACGATGAAAAATATCCTCAAGTTCCCTGCAAACCTCAACGGAGTATTCTACCGCCATCGGTGCTTCCTAAGTATATAACAGGGTCACATTACCCCATAATCCCCAGGCAACCAGACACAAAACGCCCAAACAATCGCCACATAGACGCTTGCCATTAAATCATCTGCGAGGACTCCCCAGCCTTCGGGTAGCTTCTCAAGTTTTCGTATCGGCCAGGGCTTGACAATATCGAACAATCTGAACAGCAAAAAACCACCGGCTGTAATAATCCAGATTTGCCTGGTCGAAAATATTTCTTGACCTAAGAACGGAATGGCCAAAAACTCAATGGCCAAAAACGTAAGTGCCTGGCCGGCTAATTCGTCAACGACAACCTCGCGCGGGTCGGTGTTGCCGGTTGCTGCGATCGCAGCAGGTGCGAATCTCACGCAAATAATAGAGCCGGCCAAAGCCAAAGCCGCCATTACAATTGATATTATAACGGCCGGGGCTTGCATTTGGGACATCAAGCCAAAGACAATCGCTACCGGCAGCGAGCCCCACGTCCCCGGGGCCAGAGGCAGCCGACCAAGACCAAAACACGATGTCAGAAGTCTTTTCATAATCAAGGAAGGGTAACTAAACCCGACGGCTAAGTCAAAGACTATTAACGCAATTCTAATCTCGATTCTCGATTCTGGATACTCGATTCTCGATGCTGGATTCTCGCTGTCATTGCGAGGCCCGAATCGTCGGGCCGTGGCAATCTCAAGAAAGTAGGTAGCTTTCTTCGAATAAAAGGTTCAAATATTTGTTTCAATAGGACGTAGTGTAAAAAAGCTTATACGTAAAGCGCGTACGCGCTTTACGTATGAACATTGTGACTTTCCAAAAAGCTAAATTCAAAACAAGGTCCCTCCCATTCGACTCTTTGACGTTGCTTCCACCTTCGCAGGAGCTTCGGAAGACAATCAGAGCAGGCTTCGTTCACGGCAGGCTTTTGCGCTCGGGATGATGGTCAAAACCGCAAATTTTTTTCTTGAAATTCCGGCTTTAATAGGGTAGATTGCTCATCAACGAGCAACGAAGCAAAACATCTTGGATTTATGCTTAAGAATTAGGTCGACAGTTGGGAATTCGCGTGCTAACAGTTTGATAATCCACTGTGGAGTGGATTTAATAGACTGTCCCTAGTTTTTTAAATAGTTAGTAAACAAGATGATAAAGATAAATACAACTATTATTTTTTCAATCGTCTGGGTAGCTTTTTTAATTATTTTCTTGATAATGGGATACCAGTCATACAAATCAGTAAATACTGAACTTCCTCGCTACGTTTATAAAGCTCCTAAAGGGCAGACCATTGGCGATCTGCTTGAAGCAATGGAAAACATGAGCAAAACACACAATGAAGCCGTGGATGAACTTGAAAAAGCGATTCGTAGTGAAGCAAAAACGATGACAGGAATAAATTTCACATCAGCCTTTTTGTGTTTCTTGGGACTCATTGCACAAACAAGAGATCTCATTCGGAAAAAATAAATGATAATTGGGGCCGCTTGCTATTTTAGGCTTCGTTCATGATTAGTAGACCGTGCGAAGAAGAAAAAAATAGGCCGAATCTGCAAATAAACAAAAGTAGAAGAACTGAATTATAAATTAGGTAAACATCCCTATTGAAATAATATGAAACGATATAAAAATAATTAGGCGAAATGTTATTTAGGAACTAATACAATGTCTAAGGCGGAATTTGATGGTGGAGGATTTGCGATATTTAAATCTTACCATGATGTGCGATTACCAGCGCATCTTGTCGGATCACACATTTCCGATTATAAGCAGTTTCGCTATGCATTCAATGACTTCCTTAAGGTGATCAGAAGTGATCGAGGTTGGCGGCACGGCTTTTCTACGAACCAAATAGCTGCTATAGACGAAGCGATAAGAACAAACAACCCGAGAATCAAAGGATTTACTTGGCATCATCACCAAGACCACGGCATACTCCAGCTTGTATCTGTTCCAGAGCATCGAATCTTCCATTACGGCGGTCGTTTTACGACCGGTGGGCGGAAAGAAAAGAAATAAGCTTGTTGATGGCACTGTTGAAGGGGCAATGAGAGCGGGGTTGGAAGCATACCAGGTGTGAGAAAATGGTGACGGTATCACGTCAGTAACAGGTAGGGTGTGCAATGCACACCTTCTTTCTTTTGACGGAACGCATTTTTGCGATTGTATTGTTTGTACAATGCCGAATTATAAGCGGACATTTGAACCTGGTGGAATGTTCTTTTTCACGTTGGTGACACATCGCAGACGGCATTTGTTTTCAACAGCAATGGCCCGCAAATGTCTGCGGCAGGCGATTGTTGAAGAACAAAAAAACCACCCATTTGATTTGACGGCTATTGTCCTTTAGCCGGATCATCTGCTCTGCATTTGGGAATTGCCCGACAATGACGGTGATTTCTCGAAAAAGTGGGGCCGCATAAAGAGCAGGTTTTCTAAACTGTGGATGGATATGAGTGGTAAAGAAGCTCAAGTCTCGCAGGCCCGGAGTAAACATCGTGAACGCGGTATATGGCAAAAGAGGTTTTGGGAACACAGAATCCGTGATGAAGAAGACCTGATGCGACATGTCAATTATATTCATTTCAATCCCGTCAAGCACGGTTTGGTTCGTTGTCCTCATGCATGGGCGTATTCAAGCTTTGAAAGATGGGTAAAACAAGGTTATTATAAACATAACTGGCTTTGCGATTGCGATGTGCAAAGGCCAGTTATTTCAGATTTCCTGTACACGGGGGATATGTTCGGGGAATAAACAAAATGTCGGTGTGCAGTGCACACCCTACCGAACTGCAATGTAGTCGGCAACCAATCGCTGCAGTCCTTGTTTGGGTATGAAACGTTGAAAGTAACCCGGCATCAGCTCCGGATTGCGGCAGAGTCTTTCGAAAAGAAGCTGCTTTTTGAAAGATAGCATTTGACAAACCAGTATCAAAGTGGATACTATTTGTTTTTCAGAACTATTACATTCCCCGATAATGCTATAGGTAGTAAGTGTGAGCAAAGAGTTTAAGCACAATGTTATCGCAATCGTTTATGATTTTGACGGGACGCTGACTCCCCAGCCAATGCAGGAATACACCGTTTTGCCGGAAATCGGCATCAAGGACGGAAAGAAGTTTTGGAAGCAGGTAAACCAGGAGTCTGCGCAAACGAACGGGGAAGGAATTGTAGCCTATATGCGTTTGATGCTTGAGAAATCCAAATCCAGACATTTTCCAATCACTGCTGAGATGCTGAGAGAATCGGCGAAAAAGATAAATTATTTCCCGGGTGTTCAAACTTATTTTAAGCGAATAAATGACTATATTAAAAAGCAATTCGGTCGCGGCATAGAAGTCAGGCATTACGTAATTTCAGCGGGCTTAAAGGAGATAATCACAGGGGCGAGCATAGCTAAGTATTTTTATAAAGTATTTGCTTCAGAATATTATTACAACGAGTATGGAGCAGCAACTTTCCCAAATGTAGTAGTGAATGACACACTAAAAACTCAGTTCATTTTCAGAATTAATAAAGGCAAAGAAAACTTGAATGAAAACATTAATCTTCATATGCCTATGCATCTGCGGCCCATACCTTTTCAAAACATCCTGTATATCGGCGATGGGCTGACAGATGTTCCATGTATGACGGTAATTAGAAAAAATGGCGGGTATGCTATTGCAGTTTATAAGCCTTACATTTCTCAGGGTAAGCAGATATGCAAGCAGTTATTGAAAGCCGAAAGAGTGAATTTTATTGCTCAGGCGGATTATAAGAGTGGAACTGAGCTTGACCGTTTGATAAAGTTATTGTTAGGGATTATTGTTGAAGGGATTCGATATGGGAGAGAATCCTTTAGGCAGTCAAAGAAGTATGGCTCATAAGGAGAATTCATATACCAAATAGTTTATAACAAATTCAGACATTACAGCCCGGGCAGATTATGCTCTTTGCTTATCTGTTTTAATAGCTCAAGAAGCTCAATCAAACTTTGACTGATAATATCAGTGTCACTGCACACGTTCATAAAGTTCGTATCTCCGTCCCATCGCGGGACAACGTGAATATGCAGGTGCTCCGGCAGTCCCGCCCCGCTGCATCGGCCGAAATTCATACCGACGTTAAAGCCGTGCGGTTTTATCGCCAACGACAGGGCTTTTTGCGATTCTCTGATTAGCTTGAACATTTCCAGCAGCTCGTCTTCGCTTGCCTTGGCAAGCTCGCCGATGTGTCGGGCCGGTGCTATCAGTAAATGGCCGTTGTTGTAGGGAAAGTGATTCAGTATTGCGATGCTTTTTTCTGTTCGCCACAGAACCAGATTCTTCTCGTCATCCTGCGGATTTTCCAGATTATGGCAGATAAAGCAATCGCTGCTCTCGCTAAGGCCCTGAACATATTTAATGCGCCACGGCGCCCATAGATTTTTACGTTCCAATCTGCAATTACCTCCATAGAAAAAAGTGCCTAAAGTGACACGTAAGTGTCATCCTGAGGCGAAGCCGAAGAGCCTGCCCTGAGCTTGCCGAAGGGATCTGGCCTGCGAATGATGAGATTCTTCGCTTCGCTCAGAATGACAGCTTTGCTGTCACTTTAGCTCCATAGTCAGGTTTTGTTTGATTGTTATCATCGGTTTTACACTAATGCCCATCGGTATAGAGGCTTGTAGCTGCATCTGGTACTTCTGATTATATTGCTCTGTTCGCCCGGCCTCGATATTGAACAGCTCTTCGCCCCGGCCGTAGAAATCGTAACCCCATGCTCCCCACATTAAAAGAGAACCATCCGATTTGAGAGCAATACTGTGGTACCTTCCACCTGCAATGCTGACAAAATCCTTACCTGCAGGCACATCGCACTGGCCTTCCGAATTACGTCCCCACGCTACAAGCGAACCATCGGATTTAAGAGCAAGACTGTGGTTCAGGCCAGTTGAGATTCCAATAAAGTTACCTGGTGGCGTATTGCACTGGTCGTAGTCATTACGACCCCATGCAACAAGTGAACCATTTGATTTGAGAGCAAGACTGTGATACTCACCAGCTGCAATGGCGACAAAATCTTTATCTTCAGGGACATCGCACTGGCCATCATCATTCCTGCCACACGCCACCAGTGAACCGTCCGACTTAAGAGCAAGACTATGGTATCCGCCAGCTGCGATCCCAACAAAGCGGACGCCAAACAGCACCTCTAGAAAATTTCTTGTGGGTACGTTGCACGAGCCCCAGTCGTTGCGACCCCACGCCACCAGTGAACCATCCGACTTAAGAGCAAGACTATGGTATCCGCCAGCTGCGACCCCAACGAAGCGTACGCCAAACAGCACCTCCAGAAAATTTCTTGTGGGTACTTTGCAAGCACCCCAGTCGTTCTGGCCCCACGCTACCAGTGAGCCATCAGACTTAAGGGCAAGATTATGGTAGTACCCACCCGCAACCATCTCAAAGTTGTTGCCAGCAGGTATATTGTCCCGGTCGGCGTCGCTTAGGGCCCACGTTTCCAGCGAACCATCGGATTTTAGACCAAGACTGTGGGTATAGCCACCTCCAATGCTGACAAAGTCACTCCCTGCGAAGTCGTCGCCCTGGTCTTGCAAATATAGAAGCTTGACCTTGTAGCCGCTGAGAAAGCCGAATGTCCCCTTCATTTGGAATCTACCTGAATAAGGTATTGGCCAGCTTTGAGGAGCCGAGTCAGCTACCTCATAAGAGCTGCTTATCACGGCCAGCCTTCCCTTTTCGCTCTGCCGGATTTCATCGAGCCGGTATGTAACATCTCTTGCCTTTCGCATAACCATCGGTGAAGGCACGGACAGTTTTGAATTCCAGCTTTGTCCCACCGCCACCCCTTCGGATGGGTTTTTTAGACTGGATACCGAATCCCATAAAAACCACTGGGTCGCGACAAAATCGCCTATCATATCAAGCTCTTTAATTCTGCTCCTGCCTGTATCCGGTAGAAATGCTTTTTTGCCGGCCTCTTTGATTAGCTCATCCAATTGTGAATAGTCCTCAATTTTTCCGGTGGGCCCAACTGAAAACGTAAAAGTTTTACCGGCCAGATGTTCCACAGCGTCTTTTCGTGGCCCTTTGCTTCGTGTCACTTTAACTGATTTGCACGTTGCCTCAATAGTGCTAAGCCCATACGGGTCTATTTTGATTGGTGTGTATGCTACAACCATTTCCATTGACTCAGTGGTCTTATCAGGAGTGCTTTTGTCCGATTTGGACAGCTTTCCTGTCGGGTCCCAGTCAAGGATTATCTCTCTTCCGGAGACGAATTTGTATTCCAGCCTCCGACCATCCTGCCAATCTACGGTCAAGAGCTCTTTGTTTTTAATTGACGACTCTTTTATTCCGGCTCCCGACTTGCATCCTGCAAGGACACTCACAATGACAACCGTCATAATCGCCAGTGCAGTTTTCAGTTTCACTCCTTTTCAAACAATAAGTTGTTGTAGAGAGAGAAGCTATTTGATTATTTAAGAAAATCAAAAACCTGATTGTCTAAAATAATATATGCCTAACCTCAATTTTGCATAACTTTAATTGTTCTAATCAATTCTTTCAAAGCGGTAAAGACGAATCGCACCCATTCGCAACGTATCAGGTTCTTTATTTTCTTTTGAAGTAAACTGGTCAACGGCAACCCATTCGGACCTGTATTCTTCAAAGTATTGTTCGATTTTGCCCGCAGTCAAATTAAACTTTAACTGCCCCGTATATATTTCGACAGGATTATCGAACATTTGTGAAAAGAAACCTATTGCTTGCTCTTTATGCAGCTCCTTCGCTTTTTCCGAGGAGGGGACAACGCTCATTTCGACAATGGCGGTCCGGCATTTATCTGCATCCTTAATTTCTTTTAGCTCGTAAATTCTTTCGTATGATTTTGAACCCAACGGACCAAAAGAGAAGGTCTTTATATTGCTCCAGCTCCCGCCCGTCTGCAACTGGTTCTCCCCGGCTGCCGGCATTGCCGGAATGCTGTGTTGTTCTGTGATTACCTTAGTTGAAAGCAGTTGTGCCGCCCTTTGATTGGCTGAGGCGCTGCCCCCGACGGCAGTTCGGGCACTGCTTACGTCGATAACCTTTGAAACCTCCCCGGAAGCGGTGATTTCTATGGTATAACTTTGCCCGATTAACTTGCCTAAAGGGTTATTTTGGTCCTTTTCCCGCGAGCTGTCGAAATCCAGAACGATGTTGTCCCTGACCTTAGTTAAATATTTCAGCCCTTTGATTGTTATCTCAGCAACGGCTTTGCCTTGGTCATCAACGCTTTGTATCCGCCGGTTGAAGGTCATTTCGATTCTGTTGCCGCTATGACCGCCAATAAAGTGCTTGGGTCTGTTTGTCTCGGGGCCTTCCCAGATAACGCTTTGTTCGGTTTCTGTTGTTACCTTATAATCTGTTAAATCCTCCGGCGTGAATTTCAATGTTAGCTTTACCGTTGGCTTGTGTTCTTCCGGTTCGACTTCGGCCTTGACGACTTCTTCGGGTTCAATGCTTCTTTCGGTGGTTTCTTCACGTTCGACTTTGGCCTCAGTGGTTTCTTCCGGCTCGACCCAGGTTTGGGTCGTATCCTGGGGTTTGATTTCGATTGTTGCAGTTTCCCTGGTGGAATCCACACAGCCTGCCGTTAAAAGCAGTACGCAAATTACGGCGCTCGCTGCGAAACCACAAATTCTGGCTTGGCTCATCACTTATTCTCCCAAGCACGAATGTAGTTAGTAGTGAGTGGTTAATTAGTGAGTGGAGAATGACCAATTGACTAATTAACCAATTAACTTTAATTTTGCGGCAAATTCAAATTCCGATTATACATTTGCTTTTTTCAAAAACAACCGATTTTTCTTTATTTGCTTTCAATCAGCGGTTAAAATCCGACTTTTGGTTTTTTCGGATTATTTTGCCAACCACTATAGGAGAAACCGGATTATGAAAAGTGATACAGTCAAAAAGGGTTTCCAGCGGGCCCCTCATCGCGGCCTGCTTCGCGCCTGCGGCCTTAAAGACGCCGACATTGATAAGCCTTTCATCGGCATCGCCAACAGCTTTTGCGAGATAGTCCCCGGCCACGTCCATCTCAACAAGGTGGCGCAACTGGTTAAGGACTCTGTTCGCAAGGCCGGCGGAGCTGCCTTTGAATTTAATACAATAGCGGTCTGCGACGGCATTGCTATGGGCCATACCGGTATGAAATATTCCCTGGCCTCACGTGAAATCATCGCCGATTCCGTCGAGACTATGGCACGGGCGCACTGTTTTGACGGCCTTGTTTGCATCCCCAATTGCGACAAAATCGTACCCGGAATGTTAATGGCAGCAGTCCGGCTGAACATCCCGACGATTTTCGTCTCCGGCGGGCCTATGGCAGCAGGCAAAATGAAAGATGGGAAAGCAGTTGACCTTATCAGCATTTTCGAGGGAGTTGCCGAGTTTAACGCCGGCAAAATCGACGAGGCTCAGTTAGGGGAGCTTGAATGCACCGCTTGCCCGGGCGAGGGGAGCTGCTCCGGTATGTTCACCGCCAACTCGATGAACTGCCTTTGCGAGGCAATAGGGATAGCGCTGCCCGGCAACGGAACAATCCTGGCCGTTGACCCCAAACGCCAACAGCTTTATAAAGCGACGGGCAAACAAATTATGACCCTTATCGAAAGAGACATCAAACCGCTGGACATAATCAATACCAAATCGCTGGACAACGCGCTTGTTCTGGATATGGCGATGGGCGGCTCGACTAATACCGTACTGCACGCACTGGCACTGGCTAATGAAGCCGGCGTCAAATACGACCTTGAGCGAATAAATGCAATCTCGGCTAAATGCCCCAATATCTGCAAAGTCTCGCCGTCGAGCAAATATCACGTCGAGGATGTTGACGCCGCCGGCGGCATAAGCGCGATACTAAAAGAAATAAGCAAAGTTCCAAATCTGTTGAACACCGATTGTCTTACAGTTACCACTAATACACTCGGTGAAAATATTGCAGATGCCGAGATTAAAAATCCCGATGTTATCCATCCCTTAGATAATTCGTACTCGAAGACCGGCGGCCTGGTTATTCTAACAGGCAACCTTGCACCTAACGGCGGCGTGGTCAAGGTCACCGGAGTCGCCTCTGCAATGCTCACGCACACCGGCCCAGCGGTTATCTTCGAGAGTCAGGAGGACGCCTGCGATGGCATCCTTGCCGGCAAGGTAAAAGAAGGTGATGTAGTGGTGATTCGCTGCGAAGGCCCCAAAGGCGGCCCCGGTATGCAGGAGATGTTAAGTCCGACAAGTTATCTTATGGGTGCAGGTTTAGGCGAGTCTGTTGCCCTGGTTACAGACGGCAGGTTCAGCGGCGGAACAAGAGGCGCCTGCATCGGCCATATCAGTCCCGAAGCTATGGTGGGCGGCCCCATCGGATTATTAGAAGACGGCGATATAATCGAAATCGACATCCCGAATAATAGCATAAGCGTAAAGCTGTCCGATGATGAATTGGCCGAACGCAAAAAGGCCTGGAAGCCACCCAAGCCGAGAATAACAAAAGGCTGTCTTGCAAAATACGCCTCAATGGCCACCAGCGCCGACACCGGCGCGGTTTTGAAGTGGTGATATAAAAATGTGGTTTTTGTTCTTTTGTCATTCCTGCGAAAGCAGGAATCCAGGACAAAAAGTCAAAGGTAATTATCCGGAAAATATTGGTACGGTGATAAAGGATTCTATATGGAGTTCTATCTGAAATACGATGGTCCCTTAAAGTCAAACGCTGGCCCTAAAGACAAGCATAATATACGGGAATATCTTTATCCCCAGATGAAGAAACAATGGGATATTAAACCACTGAATCATTTGAAGGAAAAATTTTTGACTGATGGAAGAGAACTATCGGTACTTAAAAAGGTCGATGGTGTGATTTTTGCACCCTTGGTGTCCAGCGTACTGGAATTTATTTGTCAGCTCGATATAACAATATTATGGCCTGAAGAACCCGGTGTAATATCAGAACATGGTGGTGACATTGACAATAGATTAAAAACGCTGTTCGATGCTCTGCAGTGTCCGGATATTAATCAAATTAAACCGGTTAAAGAAAGCTTCGCAGATAAGCAGCCCTTCTTTTGCTTATTGGAGAATGACAAATTAATCACATCGGTTAATATACACACTCACACCTTGCTTTGCTCTAAAAACGAGGCTGATGTTTCTGTTCTGATACATGTTATGGTCAAAGCAACCGGGTTGATGATGGCAACTATTGGTTTGTCAGGGTAATTGGTCTTCCGCATGATGTTTAGTTAAAATAACTGGATTCCCGCTTGCGCGGGAATGACGATTGTTGAAGTTTGTGGTTGGTTTTGATAGATCCCTCGGCTTCGCTCGGGATGACGTCTGTGAAATCTGTGATTAAAAAAACTCCGTGGTATATTGGCGGTCTGCATTTTGAATGTGTGCAGTGCGGAAGGTGCTGCTCCGGGCCGGGTGAAGGTTATATCTGGGTCACCAGGCCGGAGATAGAATTCATCGCAGATTTTCTGAAGATATCTGTTGAACAGTTGCGACAAGAGTACTTAAAGCGCGCCGGCTTGAGAACAACAATTATTGAGCACCCTGCTACCAGAGACTGCGTATTCCTGAACCACGGATTACACGGAAGCCAGAAAAAATGTATGATTTACCCTGTTCGCCCGAGCCAGTGCCGGGCCTGGCCCTTTTGGCCTGACAATTTAGCCAATCCCGACACCTGGAACAAGGCCTCTCAAAAATGCCCCGGCATCAATCACGGCCGGCTCTACACCTGCGACGAAATAGAAAGAATCAAAAGGAACAAAAAATGGTGGCAGAATACCGCACAAACATCCGGCTCCTCGAAAGAGTAGCCAGAATTTACAAATGGCTTGAAACGCAGATTCGATATAACAATGAGCTGGTTAGCCGATGCAATGCCTGTGGTAAATGTTGTGATTTCGGTGTGCCTGCCCCTGACTCCGAGCAGGTGTTTGACCACCGCCTATTTGTTACTCCGCCGGAATTGATGTATCTGACTGCGAATCTGGGCGCCGAAAACATCAAGTCAATGCCTACAAATCGATGCCCTTACAACATCGACGGCAAGTGCACAGTATATGAATATCGTTTCGCGGGCTGTAGAATCTTTTATTGCAATGCCGATGTGGATTTCCAAAGCAAATTGAGCGAATCCGCCCTGGAGAAGCTTAAATCACTCTGCGCAGAATTCCAAATCCCATATCTCTATACTGACCTGGCCACTGCGTTAAAGAGTTTTGCAGGCGCCTAATACAGTATTCCATAAATTCTGCGACTATAATGTCATTTCGACTGAAGCGATGTGTAGCATCGCGGAAGGGAGGAATCTATTTTTAAATAGATTCCTCGGCTCCGTGCCCCGAGAAATCGGGGCACTGCGCTCGGAATGACGTTCTGAAATCCAATTATAAAAAACTTGTACAAGGCGCTAATATTTATCAATCGGCAGTGGGATATTGTCCTGCGGGTCCCGCAAATTGATGTATTTTGCTCCGCCTGACAGTGTGCCGTACTCTTTGTAATAGCCGTAAAGCTTCGCCAATTTCTGCTCATCGGTAGATTCCAGATACCGCTGCCATTTGCCCACCTCAGCTCCCCATATAATCTGCGTATTGTCCTTGACGTACATAACAATGTGCGGGTGCTGAGTATTTTCTCTGCCGTTGAAATTGCTCACATCGACCCTGTCGATTTCGTAAAGCAGCGGCTTATCTTGTGTAACAAGTCTGTCCATTCGTCTGAGCTGCTCTAATATCGCTATAGCCGCCGCGAGGTCGTCGCGCTGCCAGACTTCACCTAATGGCGGCGTTTTTGTTATTAGCGGCAGTCCTGTTATCTTTACTATCGGCAGATGCGGCATCGCCACAAAATCGAGCACCACCAGCTCGGCGTCCACGTAAAACTGGCGCAGACCCGATTTGACCAGCGCCACAGGTCTTCGCCACCGTCCTTCGATGCGGAATCCATCATGCGTTCTCTGCACTGTTACCTCATCCAGCCATACGACCTCTCTGGCGATATTCTGCTGCACCGGGCCGGCGGCATTTTCATCAAGTCTTAAATCCCCGCCGTCACCTCCTGCAGCGGCCAGAACCTTTTGCTTAAGCTGGTCGTTCACCCAGGCTGGGACATTCGCCAATTCCAGACGAATTGTATTGCCCGAGATGGGGGTAGTTTCTTTTACGTATTTTTCTAAGAAGGAAAAACCGACCACTATCCCCACCAAAATGCAGGCTGCGGCGCACACAAAAACACAGGCCACTGCCGATATTTTTAAGATTCTTATCAAACTCGGGCCGACTCGGCTGGCTTGTCTTTTCTTCATTCTTTTTGAGGTGCCGGGCTTAAATGATATTCTTTCCGTCCTGCTTTTTTTTCTTTTCCTTCTCGCTGCCATAATCTCGTTTCACGCTTGGCCCCTCACGAGCGGTGAGTATGCTGCCTCGACGATTTTCGAGCACAAATCGCTCATCGTAAATCCCGCCTTTGCCGCTGCCTTGGGTAAAAGTGAATGCGTTGTAA
Organism: uncultured Pirellulales bacterium; assembly: GCA_964444135.1. Classification (GTDB taxonomy): domain Bacteria; phylum Planctomycetota; class Phycisphaerae; order Sedimentisphaerales; family Anaerobacaceae; genus NIOZ-UU13. The sequence continues at coordinate 37,077 of CAYUFX010000033.1, forward strand.
AGCCCGGAATTGTATTAAGCTCCAGTGCGTAGGCAATTTCCTCATCGCTCAGCATAAAATCAACTCTTGCAAAGTGCCGACAGCCAAGCACATAGAAACAATCCATCGCCGCCTGTTCAATTTGGGCCCTCAGAGCAGGGTCCCTAATCGTATCGAACAGATACTCCGTTTGCTCATCATTATATTTTGCCTGGTAATCGTAAAAGCCTGTTTGACTTCTAACCTCAATAATTGGAAGCGCCCCGTCTTCCAGGATACTGACTGTTATTTCTTTACCCCGGATGAATTTTTCAATCATACAATCGCCGAACTCACGGAAGGTTTTCTGAGCCGTGTCAATGACTTCGTGCACCTCGGCAATAATACTGACACCAACGCTGCTTCCCTGCTTTGCGGGCTTGACAACATATTCGTCTGCAAGGTACTGCAATTGTTTTTCAAGCTGGTTGATATTAGTCCTCGCGTTGAACTCAATCGCCGCAGGTGTAGCCACACCGGCTTCGGCAAAGAGCTTTTTGCTCGCCATTTTGTCAAACGCCAGTTTGCTTGCTATTGGCCCGCTTCCCGTGTAGATAAGAGATTTGTCCTGGAGTATTTGCTGGAGCTGCCCGTCTTCGCCGAATTCGCCGTGCAGGGCGGGGAAGAACACATCTATGCTGCTATCTTCCAAGATGTCAAGGTTGTCCGGTCGAACGTCGGCTGTTACCACGTTAAAGCCGGCCTCTTTTAACGCTTCTGAAACACACTCACCGCTTTGAATACTTATTTCGCGCTCGGACCCTATTCCCCCTGTAAGGACAGCTACTTTTAATTTGCTGCTCACTGTTTTTTCAGTTCCTTAATCCCATACTTCAATTTCAAGCTCCAGCTCGGTGTCGAAATGTTCTTTAACTCTCTGTTTTATGGCCTCTATCAGTCTTTTGACGTCGCGGCTTGCGCACCCTTTTTCGGCGATTATGAAATTTGCATGCTTTTCGCTGACCACAGCCCCGCCGATTTGCAGCCCTTTTAGACCGGCCCTGTCAATCAAAGCGCCAGCCGAAACTCCTCTTGGGTTCTTAAAAATGCAGCCGGAATTCTTCGTATTCAGCGGCTGATTGTTCTTTTTATAAATCCAGATTTCTTTTACCGTCCGCATGATTTGTTCCGAGTCAGCCGCGTTAAGTTTCAACCGGGCGTTGAGAATGAATTTTGCAGTGATATTTGTCCGGCGGTAGTCGAATACCAGTTCCGGTTTGCTCTTCTCAAAGACATTGCCCTGGCCATCCATCAGCGTAACGCTTTCTACCGCTGCACCGAAATCTCCGAAGTTGCCCCCCGCATTCATTTTCACAGCTCCTCCAACAGAACCGGGTATCCCTGTCAAGGCCTCGATGCCTGAAAGACCTTTTTCCACACACGTTAAAACCAGCTTACTCAATTCCGTCCCTGCCCAGGCAATAACCTCCTCACCATCAAACTCTATTTGTCTGAACTGCTCTGAATCGAGTTTTATTACTGCCCCCCGCAGTCCCTCATCACTGATTAGCAGATTGGAGCCGAAGCCTATCACGTAAATCCGGATGTTGTTTTCGTTGCATCGCTGGACTACTTCTTTGAGCTGTTTGACTGTTTTTGGCTTGATAAAATAGTCAGTCGGCCCCCCAAGCCCGTACCACGTATGCTTGGCCAATGGATAATTGGTCTCAACTATTTTCTCTAAACCGCTGAACGCACTCATCTGTTACCTTCCAAATATCGCCTGCACCCATACTAACTACAACGTCGCCGGGGGTAACTTTGCTCTCTAAATAATCACAAATAGCCCCGAAATTGTCGATAAATAACGCCTCGGTGCCGTTGGCTCGCATCCTTGCGACAAGTATCTGGGCGTTAACCTCTTTTTTTGCCGAGGCCGAATCCCGGACGAAATAAATCTCCGGCACAATAGTTATATCGGCAAGCTTAAAGCTTTCCGCAAAATCATCAAGCAAAAATCTCGTTCTGCTGTACTGGTGCGGCTGAAAAATACACCAGATTCGTTTCGGCCGATACCTTTGCCGTATCGCCTGCAACGATGCCCTTATTTCCGTTGGGTGGTGTGCGTAGTCGTCAAGAACTGTAATTTCGCCGAACCACCCCTTAAACATCAGCCGACGCTCGATTCCTGTAAAGCCCGGCAGCAATTCAAGTACCTGCCCGTGCTCCAGCCCTGCGTTAACCGCCATTGCTACCACTGCCAGTGCGTTTAGTATATTATGTCTGCCCGGCAGTGAGATCCGAGTTGCTCCTAACAATGTACCATTATGATAAACGTCAAAGCCATAAAGTCCCTCATTTAGCACAATGTTCTTAGCGTAGAAATTACAATTTTCATCAAGCCCAAAAGTCTCATAGCGCACCACTTTGTCATTCCCGCGAAACTTGTCCTCGACTCCGATCGGGGAACGGGAATCCATAATTATTTTCGCCACATTTATATCCTTCCCGTTGGCAATCACCACACCCCCCAGTTTGGTGCCAGAAGCAAATTCACCAAATGCCTCGACTATTTCGTCCTCATTCTTATAGTAATCCAGATGGTCCTGCTCGATATTCAGTATGCAGGCGATTTTCGGTTTTAGATTCAGAAAGCTTCTATCGTATTCGCACGCCTCGGCCACGAAGTATTTACTATCTGCCACGCCCGAAGAGTTGCCCAATTGACTGATTCTGGCCCCGATGATAAAGTTCGGCTCCAGACCAGCCTCCTTGAGAACATAGACAAGCCATCCGCTCGTTGTGCTTTTGCCGTGTGTCCCGCTGACAGCGATACCCTCATAGCGGTTCATCAGCTCCCCCAACACCTCAGCATATTTATAGACTTTGTATCCTCGCTCCCGCGCCAGTATCAATTCCGGATTATCTTCCTTTATCGCCGCCGAGATAACGACCGCATTCGTTCCCAGTGCGAGGTTTCTTGCCCGGTGGCCGATTTTTATATCAGCTCCCCTCAGCCGAAGTCCGTCTATAACATCGCTTAGTATTTGGTCTGAGCCGGTCACAATCGCCTCGTGTTTCATCAGAAGTTGCGCCAGCCCACTCATCCCGACACCGCCTGCCCCGATGAAGTGGAATCTCATCCCCTCTACGTTTAGTTTTTTGTGTATGGTTGCCGTTCCGTGTTCGTTAGCAACTCTTACACTCCCCTTGTCATTCCCGCGCAGGCCTGTCCTCGACTCCGATTGGGGGAGGGAATCCATATTATTGTAATTTTCTTCATTTGGCTGGTTCATAGCATCCTTTCTGTGGCATTCTTTCCTTAACAAAAGTACGGATAGTCTAACATAGAAATCAGACACAGAAAAGAAAAAAGCTGGCACCCGCATAAGGTGGACAGCGCGCAACCCAAATAATCAATAGTAAATAGCAAATTAAAAAAGGGGCCTATACCGAACCAATCGGTATAGGCCCCGGATTAATTAAAGATTTACTCAATCGAAAACAGCAATATTAGTTACCTGCAAGGTACATAATCTCACTATCAGACAAAGCCCGGTTGTATATCGCAACTTCATCAATTGCGCCAATCCAGTCGCTCCTCCATCCATCCGAGCCGATAAGCAAGCTGGAAGGCCCGCCGACAATGCTGGTCATGGGGGCTGAATCTGTTTCCAAACCGTCTAAATAGCATCGCACGGTCTCACCATCATGCGTTCCAGCAACATGGTACCATTCTCCCACCGCCAGATCCTGATTGACGTAAACCCATACTCTGTTATCCGTTCCATTAAACTGAAATCCCATGATAGTCGGCTTATCCGTGTTCCAGCCGTATCTGAGCTGCCAGCTCCATCCTCTAACTGAATCCGCCTTAGATAAGGGCGCCGTCTCTACACTACCATCTGTGCCGGGTTTTATCCAAATCCCCATCGAGATGGGACCGGTGATGTCCAGGCGCGGATCGAAACCGCAATCCACATAGGACTCGCCGTCGAATTCCATCGCCATGCCGAAGCCAGCCGGTCCTTCGACAAAGGCCGGGGCACCGACTATAGTACCATGGAGCTCGTTACCGGAACTATCATCCGTGTTATTCTCTAGAGCGTAATACGCAACCAGACCATCTGTGCCGGGATCAACCGGCTCCGGAACAATTGCCAACACGGCTGTACCCCACCCAGAGGCATCATTCCAGGCTTCTGTGGCGGAAAATGTGAGAAGCTTATTTTCACGCGAATCACCGCCGTCGTCGTCGTCATTGTAGTAACAGTCAATACCGATCAAGTCACCAGCCTGGGGCGCTGCGCCCCATATCGACAGCCAGGGCATCTTTATCTCGATACGCCAGCCGGTGTCGGTGGTTACCTGAGCGTGTTCCATACCTTCGGTAGCTCCTGTAATGTTGGTTCCCTGTATGTCGTCCGTTGTCCACCCAAACGTATACTGGTGGTCGTCTCCGGACAGCGGGGTGTTTACCTTGGTGTTACCACCGTCGAAATATACCTCCACGCTGTCGTCCTGCCAGGAACTGGCCGAATCATTTTGCAGACTGTCGTCGGTAACATCCACGATAACATAGAGATTCTCCGCATCATACAACACCTTCCAGATGCCGGAGGCATTGGCCGGATCATCCAGAGGAACGAAAGACTGCGTTGATGCGGCCGCCCAGATTCCATCGTATTCCCCATCAAGCACTGGGGGCTGTATGGCATAGCCGATTTCCATATCGATCTGTTCGACACCTTTCACGACAGCCAGAATTTCAAGTCCTGTCAGTGCCCTATTGTAGATACGCACGTCACTCATCAATCCGCTCCAATTCTCTCCCTCGGCACCCTCGTTGTCACCGCCAAAGAAAAGTGGTTGAGGAAAGTCCAGGGGTTGTGTGAACGTCCCTGAACTGGCTTCAATGCCATTACGGTAATAGGTCAACTGATCTGCGGTTTTCACTACCGCATGGTGGAGCCAGACGTCGGCGGGAATGTCGTCATAATCCAGGTTGTCGTCGCCGTTGCCATTCATGTGCCACTCGAATTTAGTCGGAGTAAACTTAATGAACTGACGCGGCACAAAATCGACTGCATTCTCGTCCATCCGATTACCGAGAATAATATCATTGTCCGCCGTGTTTTCAGCATTATGTTTCGCCCAAAAGGCCCAGGTAAAGTCGTTGGTCAGTGTCATTTGAGGAATGTTGCCGGCGCGAACAAAAGCACCTTCGGCCGTGCCATTAAAACTAATAACGGTGCCACGTTCCGGGTCGTCAACCCAAACCGAGCCGCCATCGCCCAGGCCGCCAGTGTCGGCGTTTTGTATGGTCCCGTCATTGCCACGGCCGGACGAATCAACCGCTACGGCCCCTTCGCCCTCATCAAGCATCCAGTGCCCCACTGGACCAGCGGGGACCCCCAATAGCTCCACTTCGGCGATCTGCATACTATTCACAGAACCACCTACGGGGCCTCGAATGGCCGTGAATATAAGCTGATAGTGAGCGTATGCCACATCATTATCAAACGAAATTTGCGTTGCGTTCATTGTGAAGCGCGGCCACTCAGCCTCCTGGGCGAAATCGACGATATCGCCACTGGCAATCAACTCATAAGGACCATCTATACCCTCATTAGAACCAGAGAGCTCAAATGCAACCGGGTCACGACCGGGAACATCATTGGCTGTGGTTAAAGTCAGCCCGGTAACAATACTCGGGCCCGCTGCAGGTGTAACCTGAATACCAGTGCCACCTGTTCCGGGATCGGGGTCAAAATCGCCTTTAAAATGCAAATACTTCGTCTCGATGTTATCATCGATGGCCAAGTCGGGCGTTTCAGCACCAGGCCAATCTCCGTCATTCGGGACACCCTGGATTGCATCCCCTGGCGCAGTAACATCAACCAGCTTGACTACACTCACGTTGTCGAACGTATATGTCCGTATCTCGCCGGCTGCATGTGAGGTGACGAACAGACCAATCAAGACAGGATCCGTCATTTCAATCGTCTGCGCATCACCCTGCTGGGTCCATTCGACTCCGTCGGGCGAATAAGAGCCGCTAATAGCATTCCCGACTCGCTCTAACTTAACCCAATACCCGGGCGCTATACCGGCGGCGGTGTCATGCGCTGAGATTGAATCGCCGTCTGCAGCAGGCCGCCACTGGAAGGCACCGCCACCACCCTCGCTGCCGGTTACAGCCATTAAGGCATGCGTCGAGCCGGCTTCAAGGCTTTGGCGAATCATCACGCCACCCTTGGCCCAGTTGTTTGAGCCGGTGCCATTATCGACAACGTGTGCGATAATCGTACCATCTCCGGACAGCGGCACGTACGCGTAGTGGAATTCGTCCGCGCTACCCCAGACGTCGGCTCCATCGGCGCTAATGACCCATGTGCCGTCACTCTCAGCAGCGCTACCACCGGTGGTGCCTATATCCTGGCTCTGCCATCCCTCCGGCAGCGCAGAAGGAGGCTCGGCCGAGAGAACCATATACCCATATCCGAGACTCTGGTCGTGAGCTTCA
>CAYUFX010000034.1:0-42254 GCA_964444135.1 uncultured Pirellulales bacterium
AAAGGATTACAGAAAAAAAGATGATTTTATAGTCCGAATAAACAAACCCAATTTCGTTAAAGGCCCAAAATGAACGCAAACGTATATATTATAGAGGATTATGAAAATGAAACCGCCTTCCGGCCCAAAAAAACAAACCCAAACAAACCCAATTCAAACCCAATTTCTTCAAAGGCCAAAATCGCTTGCCAAAAAATCCGGCCGCACCCGTCTGGCGGATGTGCTAAAAATTGTTTGCAAAAACGCCCCTTTTGGTTATACTCATCCGGATTGTCGGGCTACGGCGGGCTTCGCCCAGACCAGAGCGATTCACGTTGCAAGGAAAGGATTCGGCGATGGCGGAAAATGATACTGATTTGAAGAAAATAAAAGAAATCATTGAAATAATGAAAGAGAACGAGCTTCTCGAGGTTGAGATAAAGCACGGTGACGACAAGATTTTTTTAAAGCGTCACCAGCCTCAATCCGACATTGGCGGGGCTGTAAGTGCTATGCCGACGATGAGGCTGGAACCCGGCGCCGCACCTGCCCACCCCGGAGGTACTGAGGCTTTGATTCAAACTTACGCCTCGCAAGCCGAACAGAGTGCGGAGGACTTGGTGGAGATAAAATCACCTATCGTTGGGACATTCTATACGACGCCAAGCCCCGATTCTGAGCATTATGTGGAAGTCGGTTCCACAGTCAGCCCGCAGACGGTCGTTTGCATAATCGAGGCAATGAAGGTTATGAATGAGATAAAAGCCGAGATCAGCGGAACGATTGCTGAAATACTTGTAACCAATGGCCAGGCTGTTGAATTTGGCCAGGTGCTTTTCAGGGTCAAGCCGGACTAATATTTGATTATTGATTATTGAGAAGAAGGACAGAAATCAGGGACACCAGAACAATAGTAAATAGTCAATAATAAATAGTAAATTGAATTATGTTCTCAAGAATTCTTATAGCAAATCGTGGTGAAATAGCCCTGCGTATCATCCGTGCCTGTCACGAGCTTGGAATTGAAGCGGTGGCAGTTTATTCCGAGGCGGATAAAGATGCTCCATACTTGCAGCTTGCTGATGAGTCCGTTTGTATTGGGCCGCCCGACTGTGCCGAAAGTTATCTAAATATCCCCCGTATTATAAGTGCCGCCGAGATTACGGACGTTGAGGCAATTCATCCCGGTTATGGTTTTCTGGCTGAGAACATAAACTTTGCGCGGATATGTCGGGAGTGCGGAATAATATTCATCGGCCCGCCTGTTGAGGCAATGCAACTGCTCGGCGACAAGGTCCAGGCCCGCGAGCTGGCGCGCAAGGCGGATGTGTCGATAGTGCCCGGCTCCGATGGTGCTATCGAAAAGGAATCCAAGGCGCTAAAACTGGCGGGCAAAGTGGGGTACCCCGTAATAATAAAAGCTGCTGCCGGCGGGGGAGGACGAGGGATGAGAGTTGTCCATAATGATATTAGTCTGCGCTCGGCATTTAGCGCAGCACGTGCCGAAGCCGAAGCTGCCTTCGGTGACGGAAGAATCTATCTGGAAAAGTTTATAGTTGAACCTCGGCACGTCGAAGTCCAGGTAATGGCCGACAAGCACGGCAACGTATTACACTTTTACGAAAGGGACTGCTCCATTCAGCGAAGACATCAAAAGATGATTGAAGAATCGCCCTGTCCCGTCCTGGACAGGCATACGAGAGGACAGCTTGCCGAAGCTGCCTTGAGAATTATTAAAAAGGCTAAATATGTCAATGCCGCAACAGTTGAGTTTTTGTTGGACAACGATAAAAACTTCTACTTCATTGAGGCGAATACGCGAATTCAGGTCGAACACCCCGTTACTGAAATGGTTACAGGCCACGACTTGATTAAGTGGCAGTTGAAAATCGCCGCCGGTTTACCTATCAAATTTAGCCAGAGAAATATTAAGCAAACCGGTGTGGCAATTGAATGCCGGATAAACGCCGAGGACCCTGAAAATAATTTTGCTCCTTCGCCGGGTACAATTACCAGATATATTCCGCCCGGCGGCCCCGGCGTCAGAGTCGATACGCACGTCCATCAGGGCTGGACGGTCTCAACGAAATACGATTCGATGATTGCCAAGATTATTGTCCATCAGAGAACGCGAACTGAAGCCATTGCCACAATGAGAAGGGCTTTGCGGGAATTTGTCATTGAGCCAATCAAAACAACGATACCCGCCTGCCTCGACATACTCTCACACAATCTTTTCGTCAAAAATAAAATCGATACCGGCTTCGTCGAACGAAACTTCTAATCTTCCGGCTCGTGATTCCTGTCACATCGCCGATAAAGTTTCTAAATAGAACGTTTCTTGTTCGATATTTTTATGTTCGTATTGTAAGAGTCTCTATCAAAATGGACACGAGCCGAATTTTCTGTGCTGATATGGCCGATTTTTAGTCTTTTTGTAGGGCCTCTACATCTTACGTCTATCTGAAATGTGTTAAGGCTAATTGTCGTTAAATTCACCTTAACGGAACAAGCATGCACAAAGAAGACAGCAAAACAGCCTATGGTTTGAAGATGGGCTTAATAGGTCAATCCGTCCTCTGTAAAATATCTGGAGCCAACCGATATCGCTATCACAGAGTAAAATATCATAGTACTCAGACTGACAGCGCTACCGATTGGCCCCCACTAACCTAACGCCTTAACCTGGTCTAATTCTGAGGATGGGAGAAGGCTTTCTTTCTGTAAAACAGGAAGAGGATAATTGCCAGAGCAATCAAGCCAACGAGCCCGTTCTCGCCCAGAGTGCTAAGTAAAGCGGTAAGATTGGCAACAATTCCTCCAAAGAAAGGAACCGCATTACCAAATAGGATTTCAATAGCAATCCCAAGGGCGATCAACAACAAGGCAATTTCAGTAATCTCACCCAGCCATCTTTTTGCTTCTTCAAGAAATCGCATCGTTTTCTCTCCTAAATTGAGTTAAATAAAACCAACAAATTACAAACACACTGGCAGTGAAGTCGGCATATCTTTTGAATTACTTTAATTTTATGACTACAAGATGAAAATATAAGACTAATCAAAAAAGTCCTGTATATTTAAAAATTCTGACAAGAATACCCCCTAAACCGACCTATCAGTATTGAAAGGGCGGTTAATCGGTCATATGACGGGCGTAAAAAATCCGTTGATGGCCTTTATGAACAAGTCTAAAGGTTTTTTATATTGTCTATAATCCATAGTTTCGAGAGTTGCAAACAGGTAGAGTAAGTCCTTTGCCTGTCTCTGAACGGACAATAGACAAATATATAGTGATATATTCCCTCAAAAATCGGCCTTCCGCCTTGCAGGCTAACCCATTTTAAAAATAAAATGTTAATATAGGCAAATAACACTTGACTTCGTATGTTAAAATGGGATATTATATGACTATGTTGACAGAATTTATATCTTTTATTTTACGAATATTGCTTATCGCGACTCTCTGGGCCTTTGTGTGGAAGCTATTGGAGCCCAGAACACAACTCATGCGAATATTGAGGGCCGCAGTGCTCCTGCTCGGCCTTTTAGGTGTCCTGGTCGTCTTAAGAATGACGGGGCGGTGATTATCCTTGGCGTGGTGGCATACCTATCCCTGTATTTCCGAACTCACAAAGCCTTTAGCCCTGAGCGGAGCCGAAGGAGTCGAAAAGGAAGCAATCACAAATATATTTAAGCGGATTTGTTTAGCCATCGTAGGCACGACGATGCAATCCACTATGCTTGCCACGCACAAAACCTGCGTGTAATCGAAGGATATGCTACTGCCGCCTGCCCTCGCATTTCTCTGGCGGGGGTAATTTAGTGTGGATTCATCCTCGTATCTTTTTACTTCGAATTTCTTTATTTCTTGTTCGATATTCTTTACAGTCATTCCCGTGCAATCAGGAATCTAGTTTTTTCTCAGAACCAACTACCCAAATTGACGAAAGGAAATCTCGGCTATTATCCGGCCATAGTTTGCTGAGCAAAAAGGGCTGAGGAAAAAACTTGCGTAAGACAAGAAGGCACCTTATTTACCGCAAGCCAAAAAACCTCAGCCCCTCTTTAATATAAATATTGTGGCCTCAGTGATAATCCCCTTTTTGTTAGTCGTCAGTAAATTGTCAATCGATACATAGGCCACGAGCAAAGAGGTACGAGCGACGAATTACTTTTCCAGCGATGTTAAATCTTCGTATGTTTCGCGTTTCCTGATGACAGAGAAATTTTCGCCGTCAACGAGTACCTCGGCGGCTCGACCGCGGGCATTGTAATTGCTGCTCATACTAAAGCCATAAGCACCGGCCGTAAAGACAGAGATTAAATCACCTCGTTCCACCGGTGGCAGGGTCCTGTCCTTCGCAAAAAAATCCGCACCTTCGCAGATCGGACCGACTACATCAACAACTTCGGTACCGTCCAACCGCAAATCCTTCTCCCGCTGCGGCGGAACAAGTTCTTCATCTACTTTCGCAGGCCAAATAAAATGGAAAGCATCATACAACGACGGACGAATCAAATCGTTCATCCCCGCATCGACAATAACAAATTTCTTCCTGCCGCCGTGTTTGATATAAAGCACGCGAGTTAGCATTATCCCTGCGTTGGCGCAGATGCTTTTGCCTGGTTCCAAGATGAGTTTAAGGTTCTTGTCTTTCAGCAGCGGGACGATACCTGCTGCGTACTCTTCTGCTGAAGGTACGCTATCAGACTCGTAGTCGGCGCCGTAACCGCCGCCTAAGTCCAGAGCTTCGATAGTGTGGCCTTTGCTGCGGAGATGGTCAATAAGCGGTAAGACTTTTTCAATAGCTTTAACGTATGGGGCAATCTTTTTGCCGCCAGTACCTAAGTGGACGTGAATCGCACAGAGATTCACCGCCGCATTGTCGCCGTAATCAGAAAAGACTTTCAGTGCCCGCTCGATATCAACGCCAAATTTTGTTTCTTTTTTGCCTGTGGTCAGGAAGGCGTGGGTTTTATAGGCAACATCCGGATTGACGCGCAGAGCAGCTTTCGGTTGTTTGCCTTGTTGTTTTGCTAATCGAATTAGGTTTTCCAGTTCTGCTTCTGATTCGATATTGAAATAGCTGATGTCGGCGTTGAGTGCTTCAATGATTTCGGTATCGGTTTTACCGACACCGGCATAGACGATTTTTGATGGTTCGCCCCCCGCCTGCAACACGCGGTACAGCTCCCCACCGCTGACAATGTCAAATCCACTGCCTGTCTCGGCCATAAATTTGAGGATATTTATATTACCGCAGGCCTTAACGGAATAGCAAAGAGTAGTATCGAGCAGGCTGTATGCCTGCTGAATCTTTTGCAGATGCTCCTTAAAAGTGGCCTTGCTGTAGATATAAACCGGCGTGCCGACTTCGTCAGCGATTTTCTCAACACTTACATTTTCTGCGAATAGCTTGCCGTTTTTATAGTTGAAATAGTCCATATTGTTATTCTCTTTGCGAATCGTCCTCGAAGATTACAAAAATCTACATCTGTATTGAAGAATAGTATAAAGAATTGGCCGCTAATTGCAAGAAGGCAGTTGTTCTTAAGGTGTAGGGATAATTTTAGTGTTAAGAGGTGTTATAGCTATAACTGAGGTTCTGTATATAAATAAAAAATGGAAGGTTTTATCATAATGAAAAAACCTTCCATTTTCGCATAACTTGCCGCAGTTGATTACGGCTGAAACAACCGGCTTTAACCGGCAGCCCACCAAAATCCATAGCCATAAGGACAAGCGGGCTTTTGACTAAATTGCTACACTATTTTTTCTTTTTGGTTTTCTTCTTGGCTTTCTTCTTTACTTTCTTCTTGGCTTTTTTCTTTTTTGCTTTTTTCTTCTTTGCCATTATTTTGTCACCTCCTTTTGGCTGACCAAAAATCCTTTTACTTTATACTTAACATTAAAATACTTATTTACAATAAAATACTTCGTTAAAGAATCAAACAAAAAAGTTAATTATTTTTCATATTTTTTTTATCGACCAAAAGTTTATAAATACTTGATAAAAATTTTGTCATCAGTGTTTTACACAACCTCGTATATTGTTTAACATACTCTTTAACAAAACGATGCAAATTGTTTTATTGCAAATGAAGTTCTTACTAAAATTGAAAAGCTGATTTGTTACAATTACCCTTGTTGGAGTCAATTTACTTAACTTATAGGTTGATTTCAGCGTTTTTGATTATCAGAGAAGGTTTTTATTGTGTCACTATGTAATATGTTTTCAAAGTGTTATGGAACGTAAGAAGAAAGTAAAAACCGGATTTCACTTTAAATGTTTTATTATTTGCTGATATTTTTACTGGTTAAAGTTTTTTAATTTCCTTTGTAATATTTTTTCAACAACGCACAGGTTGGTTGTTAATTATTTATGACAAAAATAAAAATAGCTTTGTTTGGCGGCACGTTCGACCCGATTCATCTCGGCCATACTACTGTCGCTGCCGATGCAGCCAAACATATTGGCGCAGAGAAAATCATCTTCATTCCTGCAAAGCGCTCTCCACTCAAAGGTTTCCTGCCAAAAGCAAATGATGCTCATCGCCTTAAAATGATAGCTCTTGCAATCGCCGAACAAAAGAATTTTGAAGTAAGTGATTGCGAATTGAAAAAGCCGGCGCCGAGTTACACTTTGGATACCATAAAGCAGTTTCAGGCCGAGTACGGCAGCGACACTTTAATCCATTGGCTCGTGGGTGCCGATAGCATTGATGATTTGGCATATTGGCATCAAATTGTCGAGCTGATTGATGCCTGTAATTTAACCACTATGTACAGAGCCGGCTGCAAACCACCGAATTTTGCCAAATATGAGGCTCTATGGGGCCATCAGCGCATCGAAAAACTCCAGCAAAATGTTATCCAAACCCCTTTGATTGATATAAGCAGCACCGAAATACGGAATAGAATGGCTGCCGGCCGCGATGTAACCGATATGCTGCACCCCGCCGTCGCCGACTATATTCGAAAACACGGTCTCTACCAATCAAAATCAATAGCAGACAGTCCGTAAGGTGCACATTGGTACTACAAGCTGTTTTGCTTGACCGACTTTAGCAGCCAGTCATACCAGTCGGTCATACCTTCGCCGGTCTTGGCTGATATTGGGAGGATTTTAATTCCCTTATTTAGTTTGCAGGCATCGGCCTGCGCTCTTTTGATATCAAAATCCACCTGTCCACCCGGCAGCAGGTCAATTTTGTTTATAAGCAGCGCCTTTGACTTTGCAAAAATGGCAGGATATTTGGCCGGCTTGTCATCACCTTCTGCAACCGAAAGCACAACTATCTTGCCGCTCTCACCTAATTCAAAAGCCGATGGGCAAACCAGATTGCCTACATTCTCGATAAAAATCAAGTCCAAATCTTTGACAGGTAATTGTTTTAATGCAGCGCTTATCTGAGCTGCTGATAAATGGCAGGCGCCTTCGGTATTTATCTGAACAACTGGTGCTTCGGTTGCTCTGATTCTCTCAGCGTCTATGTCGGTCTGAATATCGCCTTCAATAACACCGATTTTAATTTTGTCTTTTAAGTCGATTATTGTCCTGACAAGAATTGTGGTTTTACCTGAGCCAGGGGACGATATCATATTCAGGCATAGCTTCTTCTGTTCGGCTAAAAACAGAATGTTCTCGAAGGCATACTTCTCATTTTCGCTGAGAATTTTCTTGCCGATATCAATCTTTTTCATAGCATTAATCCGTTTGGAGTTCTATCTCTTCCAGTATCAAAGGCGCATCAGCCAGCAACTCAAAATCTTCACCGTTGCACTTCGGACATCTTGGGCACGAAAACTCAACTTTAAAGTTCTGATTACAATTCTTACATTGAGCCTGTATTGGCTTATGCTCTATGTCTAATTTCACACCTTCGCACGATGTACCTTTGGCGATTGCCTCGAAGGCAAAACATAGTGCTTCATCGTTGATAGGATTAAGCGCTCCACAACTGATTTTGACGCTGATGGGTTTTGCATTGTGTTTTGCAGCTTCGTCTGATATTGTCGTCAGCAGGCTGTCAGCCACCATCATTTCGTGCATCAGCATATCCTCGGCAGTTCTCGCCCGTATGGCATCTGCACAATTCTTTTTCCGCCGATTTGCGTTATCATTTCCACCACAGGCACATCGCGGCTCTGGCAAACCTCACCGATTATCTTTGCCTCTTTGCCCAACGGGTGATTTTTGCAGATGTTCAGACATTCATCCGCTGATTCCGGTGAGACAATTGCGACAAATTTGCCTTCGTTTGCGATTGTCAGCACGTCGAAACCAAGCATATCGGCTGCGGCCTGTACCGCCGGCCTGACCGGTATATCGATTTGGCGAATTTCAATGCTCAGTCCGCTGCTTCTCGAGATTTCATTAAGTGTCGCGGATAACCCACCACGGGTCGGGTCACGCATAAATTTTATGCCGTTCGTATTCTCCAACAGTTCACAGGTTAACTCCGCCAGGCCCGCACAATCACTTTGCAATTGCGATTGAAATTTAATGTCCTCTCGCTGCGAAATAACAGTCATCCCATGGTCGCCAATTGTGCCGTTGATAATGATTTTATCCCCGACCGCAATCTTCTCGAAGCCCATCTCCACGTCGGCTAATTTTACCCCGATTCCTGCTGTGTTTATGAAAATCTTGTCAGCCGCACCGGCCTCAACCGTCTTGGTGTCACCGGTAACAATATCAACATTGTTTTGGCGAGCGGCTTCACCTACACTGGCTAAAATCTTTTCGAGCAGCTTGAATTCAAAGCCATCTTCAATTATTAACGACAACGACAGAGCAACGGGCTTCGAGCCGGCAACAGCTAAGTCATTTATTGTCCCGCAAACAGCTAATTTCCCAATATCTCCGCCGTTAAAAAATAATGGCTTTACAACATAGCTGTCCGTTGTAAAGCACAGCGAGTTCGATGCAACATTCAGCTTTGCCGAATCGCCTAATTCAGCGAGTACCTCATTATTGAGGCTCGGCAGAATATGGTGGCGGATTAGGTCATCCGTCAGTTGTCCGCCGCCGCCGTGAGCAAGTAAGATTCTATCGTGCTTGCTTGTTTTCTTCATTATTCCTGATACCCTTGTGTCCCGATAACCTGACGTCCTGGTACGCTGATTCCGCCGTACTTAAACCACGCCGCGCACGCCCCTTCGGAGCTTACCATACAAGGTCCAATCGGTTCTTGTGGCGTGCAGTTTTGACCGAACAATCCACACTCCGGCGGCTCTATCAATCCACACAAAACTTCACCGCATCGGCACCCCTTTCTTTCTTCGCCCGGCATTTCGCTTATGTTAAATCGTACAAGGGCGTCGAATCGGCTGTATTTATCTTTTAGCTTAAGCGTACTTTTTTCTATCTTTCCCAGTCCTCGCCAGTGGCCGTCAACCGCCTCGAAGCACTCATCGATGATTTCTTGCGCAGCGATGTTACCCTTCTCGCTAACGACCGCATTGTATATTGATTTTAGTTCGGCTTTGCCGGCTGTAAGCTGCCGACAGATTTCGCCGATTCCTTCCATTACTTGCAGCGGCTCAAAGCCGGCCACTACGCAAGGCCGACTAAAATCCTCCACAATCTCAGCAAAGGCCCCATAGCCGATTATCACACTGACGTGTCCGGGACAAAGAAAGGCATCTATTTTATCGTTTTTTGCGCTTAATAATGCCCGCATCGCAGGGGTAACCAGCTTGTGCCCGCTCAAAATATAAAAATTATCGACACCCTGTTCAGCCGCTTCCTTTACCACTACGGCAGTGGCCGGCGCAGTGGTCTCAAAGCCGACTGCAACGAACACAACTGTTTTTTCAGGATTGTCTTTGGCTAATTGAAGTGCATCTTCACTGCTTAGAACAACTTTGACGTTGGCTTTTGCCTGCTTTTTTTCAAGCGAGCTGTTTTTGCCGGGCACTCGAATCATATCACCGTACGTGGCGATTAAACAATCGTCGCGGTCCGCTAACTGCAAAACAATATCGATATAGCCCTGGTCGGTAACGCAGACCGGACAGCCCGGCCCGGATAAAAGTTTCAATCCTTTGGGCAAAGTAGACCTTATCCCGTTACGGAAAATAGAGACCGTATGGGTACCGCAGACCTCCATTATATTGATTTGCCGTCCTAAATGCTTGCAGGCGGCATCACAAAGACTTTTTGCCTTTTGAATTCTCTCAAGCATATAATAAGTAAATCCGAATATCGAAATTCGAAACAAATTCAAATGGCCAAAATCAAAAATTCAAAACATAAAGTTTTGGTCATTTGGACATTTGAATTTTGACGTTGTTTCGTGCTTCGTGCTTCGAATTTCGTGCTTTACGTTCTCTGTTTTCTATCCTGAAATCTTATTCGGCGTGTCCTGGAATTCGTTAATTTCTGCAATAAGCTGCCAGGTCTTTTTTGCCTCTTCTTCATCGACAAGTGAGATGGCAAAGCCGGCGTGGATCAGAATCAAATCTCCTAATTTAGCTTCCGGCAGGAGCGTAGTTTTAGCTCTCCAGCGGTTGCCCATCGCATCGACAACCGCCTTGTCCCCCTCCAATTCCACTATTCTTGCCGGTATTGCCAAACACATAATTTATCCTATTGCTCGTATTTCAAGTTTTACGAAGGTGGCACCCTCAATCTTGTTCGGGGGTGTTCCAGCCGAGCTGAGCAGCGATTGCCGCTTGGCCGAGGGATATTCCGCCATCGTTAGACGGGACGTCCCTGTTAAATAATACTGAAAAACCGGTTTTCTTCAAGAGTTTAATGCAGCGAATAGTCAAATATCGATTGCAGAACACCCCGCCGCTTAGTGCAACTGTAGTTAATTTTGTGCTTTCTCTCGCTGCCCTAGCCATCTCAAGCAGGCCTGCGGCAAGGCAATTGTGAAACTTTGCCGAGATAATACTGTTGGTAAATCCTTTTTGGATATCGGCGATTAGCTCTTTTACCATCTTGCCCAAATCAAGCTGCAACGGTTCTCCAGTTCTGTTTGTAAGCTCAAAATCATAGTGCTCTTCAATCTCGTTCTCAATTACCGCCTCAAGTGCCATCGGCAGTTGGGCATCGAAGTGATTGTAGCTGCCCAGGCCGAGCATAGCGGCAACCGCATCGAAAACCCGACCTAAGCTGGAAGTCTCTACACAATTAACGCCTTTTTCAAGCTGCTCTGATATAATCCGTAATTTGTTTGTGTCAGGCTCGATTCGCTTCAGCAACCACTCGAATTTCTGTAAATTAAATTTGCTGCCGTATGCTTTTTTTAATAATGATAGAGCGGGTCTTACAGCCTCTTTGCTTGCCTTATCTGCCCCTGCCAGTTGGTAATAAGCCAGATGGCCGAACCGCTCAAATTTGTCCAGCGACGCAATCATACACTCACAGCCCCAGATAGCACCATCTATTCCATAGCCGGTGCCATCTGCTGCAATTCCGATGACCGGCCCGCTAAGGTCGTGCTCGGCCAAAACAGATGCAATATGCGCCCAGTGATGCTGAATGCCAATCGCTTTTGAACTATCCAGCGACAGTGCATATTGTGTGGATAGATAGCCGGGGTGAAGGTCATAGGCCGCTACTGTGGGTTTGACTTCATACAACTTAGCTAAGTGCTCGATTGAATTAATATAGTGATGATAGACCTCTGCATCCTCAAGGTCGCCTATATGTTCGCTGCAGATAAGCTGATTTTGTTTTGCAAAACAGAAAGTATTCTTCAAATCCGCCCCCGCCGCGAAAATCTCCTGCCGACAATTTTTCCCCGTAAAGATTGGGCTTGGCACATATCCTCTGGCTCTTCTTAAAAGCACCGGCTGTTCATCTACAAAATGAACAATCGAGTCGTCAACCTGCCGGTAGATTTCTCTATCGTGCATCAAAAAGGCATCTGCAACATAACCGAGTTTTTCCAGAGCCAAATTATTTTTGCAAATCAACGGCTCATCGGAAATATTGCCGCTGGTCATTACCAAAACATCTGTTCCATAGTTGTTTAACTGCTCGAACAAAAGATAATGCAGTGGAGCATAGCAAAGCATAAAGCCGTAAGTGCTAACACCTTCGGCAACCGATGGGGCTATTGGGGAGTTTCTTTTTTGACGTAATAAAACAATCGGGCTTTGTGGACTCTTTAAGACCTGCTCTGCTGATTCGCTCACAATTGCGTATTTTTTTATCTTTTCAATCGAAGCCGCCATCATAGCAAAGGGCTTATGGTCTCGCTTCTTGCGTTCCCGCAATCGTTCCACCGCCTTATCGTTAAGCGCATCTACAGCTAAATGAAAACCACCGATTCCCTTTATTGCCACAACCTTTCCGGTCGAAAGTAAGTGTGCGGTTTCAGCGATTACCTTCTCGGTTTGTGTTTTTATTGTTTTTCCTTTGCCGTCTGTCAGCCGGATTTTCGGCCCGCATTCACCGCAGGCAACGGGCTGGGCGTGAAAACGACGGTCGGTTACCTCTGTGTATTGAGCAGCGCATTTATCGCACATCTTGAAAACCGACATCGTGGTATTAGGCCTGTCGTAAGGAATGTTTTTGACTATTGAGTACCTCGGGCCGCAGTTCGTGCAGTTTATAAATGGATA
Source organism: uncultured Pirellulales bacterium (assembly GCA_964444135.1). Lineage (GTDB taxonomy): Bacteria > Planctomycetota > Phycisphaerae > Sedimentisphaerales > Anaerobacaceae > NIOZ-UU13. Next base: position 12,565 of record CAYUFX010000034.1, read on the forward strand.
TCCGTACCGAAAATCTCCTTTATCAGCCATCTCTGCAAGGCAGTCTCGACAGGTGGCGATGTCGGCGGTTACCTGTGACAGCGGTGTTCCATGCGTGTCGCTGTTTCTGATGGTGAATTCACTTTCCCCTTCGATGGCCGATATATCGATTGTATTACAGGATTTTATTTCTGCTAACGGCGGCTTGTCGGCATCAGATTGCAATCGAATTAAGAACTCGGCTATTTTTTCTTCTCTCCCCTGCAATTCGATTACAACGCCTTTTGTATCGTTATAGACAACACCGGAAAGCTCCAATGCCCGTGCTATTCTATACACAGCCGGTCGAAAGCCAACTCCCTGCACCCGCCCCGTTATTAATATTCTTTGTCTTTTAATCACAATCTTTTTTTCTTAATATCCTTTATTGGTTACTATTGATTTCTGATCGATAATTATTTAGAATGTAAACAAAAGATAAAAATAGTAAATAGAAAATAGTAAATAATAAATAGTAAATCGTCTGGGGCCATAGCTCAGTTGGGAGAGCGCTTGCATGGCATGCAAGAGGTCGTGGGTTCGAATCCCATTGGCTCCATTGATCTATCTTTTCGCCATCAAAAGGCTTGCGATAAATCATTTCTGCGTCATCTACCTCGGCAAATGCTGTGCTACACTTATAACGTTATTTTGGAGATAAATATTATGCCGAGAAATAGACAAGCATCAAATGTAATTGGCTCAGGTGATTTCTTAGCGACCATCCAAGATTGAAGGAATGTCAATTCACTGTCTGAATGTTTGCCGCGTGGAAATTGTCTTTGAGACGTTGCAAGTATGCGCCTGAATCGATAAATCACTATTTGAGAATAGTGTAATTGATTTGAAGCGAATGATTTTGTATAATAATGTTTTAGCAGTATTTTATAAACATTGGATTTAGGTGTGAGGAGAACCATTTTAATGGAGGATAGGTAGATGGGACGATTTATTTCATTGCTTATGTGTACCATTATTTTTGTGTTATCGGCTAACGTATTGGCCTGGGAGTTCGATACGGATGATGATACAGAGGGATGGACACCCAATGCAAGTATTACAGATTTGAAAGCCAGGGACGGAGTGTTGGTTGCCACGATTAAGTCTAATATGACCGACCCTTTCATTAGTTGCAGCCGGGATGGTCCGTGGGACGCCAGTGACATCACAGGTGTCCTTGCACGAATGCGCTGGTCTGCGGATGCAACCACGTCCCCGGGGACAACGTTTTTCTGGTTCAATCCCACAGCAAAACAAATACCTTATTCAGCACCTGAGCCCAACGAATGGAAAGTGGTTTTAGTCGATCTGATGGACCAGGAGGATTGGACCGGGACCATTGATCAAATTCGTTTTGATCTGGGGGATGGAATCCCCGAAGAGCGAACGGTTGAAATTGACTGGGTTCGTCTTGAGAGTCTCTATCTGACCAACGAGACATTCGAGTGGAGTGGTCTATTAGGTTGGGATGTTGTCGGCGATACAAACAGCTTTGATGACAACGAGTGGGAGAATGTAAACTCTCTCGACTATGCAGTTAAGTGCACCGGAACCGGAGACTATATCGCCTTGACTCAGCCTGTCAAACGCGGTCTGGAAGTGGATAAAGGGTATGTCGCGACAATACATGCAGCGGTGAAGGTTCCTGCCGACTCTTGGGACCAGAACGCCTCGCTGTGGTTTCGTATCCGGGAGTTCAATGGCACCGAAGAAAAACTCAGCCCACCTATCGAGGTCAATGTGTTTGACGAGTGGTTCCAGTGCGAGAGCTCCTTGGAGTTGGCCTATACACCCCAAGAGCGAACCACTCTGGACGTACAATTGTATTCAAAGATGACCGCCGGCAAGGTCTTCTACTTTGATGACGTCTTTGTGGATCTTGCTGAGCCGGTCATTGATGAAAGAGGTGATCACTGGGGCTACATTAACTCCCACTGGGAGTTCAACACAAAGGGCGATACGGAGGGCTGGTGGAACTTTGACCCGGAACGAATTACCTACTTTGATGTAAACGACGGAGCGCTGTTGCTGGATTTACCGGGAGGGACTTTTGACCCCTACTTCTTTGCACCCGCGGGGCCTTATTATGCCCACAGTATCGGGGGTATCGCTGTTCGCATGAAGTGGAGCGGTACTGAAAGCGATCAGCAAAAACCTCAGCATGCCGTGTATTGGTTTCCTGTTGAAGGGGGACATGGCTCCAGGGGATTCACTGTCCCCGTCATTGGTGAGTGGTTTGTTCAATATATAGATACACGTAGCTTCTGGGATAGCTGGATTAATAACTTCCGGTTCGATTTTGGCCATTATGACGAGCTGGTTATGGTGGATATCGACTGGATAAGGCTCTATGACGAATACATTATGAATAACGGCTTTGAAAAGTCCTTGGACCCCTGGTCTCATCAGGGCGCCGGTGACATCAGTGTCTTTTCTCTGGCCACGGAGCAGAAAGTCTCCGGGGATACATCTCTCGGAATCGAAGGCCTTGGCACCGACCAGTACCATTGTGTTGCCCAGGATGTCGAGGAATGGGATAGGATTCCGAAGGGCGCAGCCCTTACGCTTCGGGGCACCTACTATGTCCCTGCCGATGCCTGGGACGAGAATGCAGTTATTTGGTTCCGCATCAAGGAATATGACGGGAAAGTCGAGAACCTCACAGGTACACTTTCAGCTCCTGTCCTGGATGCCTGGACCCCGTTTGAATACACCCTTCATACGGTGTATGAACCCGGTGAACGGACTACCATTCAGGTGCAGCTCTTCTCCAAAACGCCGGCAGGCAAGATGATATATGTTGATGACGTCTTCTTGACGGTAGAAGACGAAGAGCCGGTGTCGGAACAAGAGTTCACCTGGCCTGTGAACAGCGTAAGACTCGCTGAGGGTCAGCAGATAACCATCGACGGCCGGGTCTCCGCAGAAGAGTACACAGGGGCACAGGCGCTGGTCTTTAACGCCGAAACGCTTACCGCGGAAGACCCCTATTTCGAGGGTGTTACCCATGCGGGTCAATTGAACGACCAATCCACCGAGACATCCTTGGAGGATTTCAATGCCACATACTATTTCATGTGGGACGATACATACTTCTATGCGGCTGCGTCGGTCCAGGATGATAACTACAGTTTCGTTGGACCGAATCCCAATGGTTCCGACACACTCCAGTTCGTCTTTGGTCAGACAACTCAGGAAGAGGTTACGGCAAACATGTACATTCCCACCATAGCGCCGGATGACGGCAGTGGAAATCCCCTTGCAAAGAACGATTTCGGCGGTTGGATCACAGAGGATATCATGGCACAGGCTGACTTTGCCGGTTCCGTGAATGTAGAAACACAGGACTGGGCCGTGGAAGTTAAGATCCCCTGGTCGGCTATGCAGGGTGACTTTGAAACAGATGTATTCCCACCAGGTGTGGGTGACAGCGTTGGGTTCTCACTGCTGGGCATCGATTATGACGACGGAGAATTGAGCTGGTTTGCTGGTCTTACCACTTTCCCATGGATCGGCGGTGGCCTGCAACCGATGTTCTTTGTAGAAATATCCGCTCAATAGTAATAGTAGGACCTTGTTAAGATACCTCGGGATTCAGAAATAACATTAATTCTGAACCTTGGCTTAACATTCACTATTAGTTTTATTTGATTATGAAAAACACAAATCCGTCAAAAGCTGTGTGCATTATAGCAGGCTTACTGTTGCTTGCCGGCTTTCTTCTGGTGGCTGATTCGTGCCGCCAGACGATCCGGACGCCCGTCTGCGAGCCGGGAGCCGCTGCGGGACCGGGCGAGGTTGTGCCGGAAGGATTCGTACCGCTGTTGGGAATCAATCTGGATGGCTGGGAGGTACGGCAATCCGAGAACTTGGATTGGCGAGTCGTCGAGGGAGTCATCGACTGTGACCCCCATGAGGGACGGGGCGACAGGAACCTGTGGACCACCAGAAGCTACGGCGACTTCGAGCTGCTTGTGGACTGGCGGATCAAGGACAGTCCCTACATCAACCGGGCCGCCAGGATTATTCTCCCCGATGGGACGTACAAGAAGGACGATTCCGGCAAGGAAGTGCTAATCGAGGTTCCGAACACGGATTCGGGGATATTTCTCCGCGGCCGGCACAAGTCTCAAGTGAACATCTGGTGCTGGCCGGTCGGTTCGGGCGAGGTATGGGGCTATCGTACCGACCCGGCGTTTTCGCCCGACGTCCACGCCGGGGTCACGCCAAAGGTCAAGGTGGACAGGCCGATTGGTCAATGGAACACTTTCCATATCATCATGAAGGGGGATCGCCTGACGGTTACGCTCAACGGGAAGCTGGTCCTCAACAACGCTCAGTTGCCCGGCGTCCCGGCTCAGGGGCCAATTGCATTACAGCATCACGGTGATCGGAAGGACGGAGAATGGGGAGCGTCCTTCCTCCAGTTCCGTCGCATTTTCATCAAGGAGTTGAGTCAGCCGCCCGGTCAGTGAGACGCGATGGTTTAACCGGAAGTCCGCTCAAAAGTAGCACCAACATAGCTACGGTGTCTATTATAGCAAATGCGTATTTTTGACGGTGGAGCTACTGTAGGCCGGAGGGAGAGAATAGGAAAAAGCGAGATTACCTGCGGAGATTTATTATACCAATTGCATTTAATTACTGCGCTCCTTGTATTTAGCACAAAAGGATAGCAGCCTCAAGCGCAGCTTGGGGATGGCTCGCTGCTCTTTATATAAAGCGCAGCTTTTAATTAAAATTGGTATTAGTTGCTCAGTAGTCCTTAAAGCTTCTCATCCAATCCGGCCAGTCGCTCGACTGAACGTCACCGGCAATGGTCCAGGGACCATGGATGTCGTAATTGTGATGCCAATTCAATGTCCACAACTCCTTGAGCCCGACTTTTCTGACGGACCAATCCAGGAAGGCGCTGTTGACCGCTCCGCTGTGCCGGTTTAGACAGACCCGCCGCATCTCATTGCTGCCGGCGAGGTTTTCCGTGGCGCCGTCATATAGCGGCGGTTCATTGTTGTGAAACGGCCAGACATCGTACCAAAAACAATCGAGGAAAAGCGGTATCCGATCCGCAGGCTTGATATTGACATGCCTGTAGTAGTTGCTCGCGTTACTGCCCGAGGTTCGATTGCACAGCCACTCATTGAAGCCATAGCTTCCGTAGGAGCCGTCTGAAAAGATACCCCATGCCGCAAACGGATTGCGAGCTCCTTCGGACAAAGGTTTCGTAGCCATCGGGCAAAGACGCATATCCAGGTCGCGGTACTCCGTCCGCATCACGACCGGCCATCTGCCCTCGCTCGTTTGGCTCTCTCCGCCGAGACCTTCGTGAAAATAGCCGTCCCTGTCTGTGGTGAACATCGACCAGATAAGTGTCCATTGGTGCAGACTTGCCTGGCAGGTTACCGTCCGTGCCTGTTTCTTTACCCGGTTTAGTGCCGGCATCAATATGGCCATCAATAATGCAATAATAGCTATCACTACCAAAAGCTCTATTAGTGTAAAGCCGTTTCTTTTGCGCATGATATTCGCCCTTCTCTTTCAAAGAGATATAATAAGTCTCTGGTATGTTTACCTGACATAATTATAACACACCCGGAGCTGTGATGCAAACGTAGAACCGTTTAAATCGCGATCTTTGGTAATAAAATCCTATGATACCCACCAGGGGAAATCGTCCATTCTGGCGCGAATAAGATGCGACTATCATCTTCAATTGGGACACTACCAGGGCCTTTCCGGGTAAGCACATCCTTAAGGCAAAAATATACACTTATCAGGTATGTTTGTTTGCCCGGCTGGTAATGCAGCAGTCAGCGGGAAATTTCCATTACATATACATTGCTATCCCCGCCGGACTTTCTTCCAAGAACGTAAAAGCGTTCATTCCTCTCAGTAGAAACGAGTATATCGAGCTCATCCCCCTCAAAAACTTCAGACAAATAGGTAGCTTGCAAAAAATGGATGTTTCCCTTGAATTCGAATATTCTTCTCAATGTGTCAATGCCCCATCGCACATATTCTGTATTGTTAACGTGTCCGTTTATATCTATCGAGCTGTACGGTACACGCACTTGCTCAATGTCACTATAGCTGTCTCGCGGTTCCAATCTGTTCAGTTCACCTGATATCGCTTTGGGCCCGCTTTTAGGCAGCCTCATATCAAGTCGGAATAGATTCTTCGGTCGGTTTTTCTGTCTGTTCAATACCATCCATTCGCTGCTAACTCTCAATAACTCGCGGCCATATTGGTCTTTACCGATAAACTCTCTTCTTGCCATCAAACGAGTATATCCGCTTGGCCATGTTGTGACGGTAATTTTATCATTCCATTTCGGAAATCTATCGATTTCTATTCTGAGGTTCGACAGCACCCAATAGCTGTTTATTTCATTCATCCTGCCAAATCCGAGGCAAAGTTGTTCTGCATGGAGAGCTGCAATTTCTTGTAAATACTGCATAAGCAAAGGTATCTTGATGTTGCCGTCAGCTTGGCACTCGTACGTCTTAACCGTGAATGTACCTTCTTTGATTTCAATTGCCTCGTTGTGCACCCGAGCTGCTCCTTGTATCAACTTGCTTACTTAATCGGGCTTATTATAATTGCTGTTTATCCTCTTTGCAAAGACGTAACTCGACCGCCTTATTTCGATGCTTCACTCTCTCCAGCCCCCTAAAACAAGGGGGCCTATACCGAATCAATCGACATAAGCCCCTGATTGTCACAAATTTGCTATATCAACCACGTAATTCTAACTACCAGCTAAATCACACGGCTTAGGGCGCCGGTGGATACAGCCGAATATCGTCAAAGAACATTGTACCTGAACCACCAGCCTGCGGATTGTTCTTATTGCCTAAGCCGAGGGCAATAGTATTGACATTGGCAAGGTTCACACCGAACGCCTGCAGGTCGATAGTCCATTCGGTCCACCTATCTATCTGTGCTGCATTAGGATTATTGTGATTGACCACTGCACTGCCATTGAGAGCAACATATAAAGTCTCAGCGGCGTTATCAGAATTACCTCTGAACCAAATCGATAATGTGGTCACGCCATTCTCGGTCCAGTCACGAGGGTAAGTCAGCGTCAAGGTCGCCTCAGAGTACCCAACATTATTGTCGTAGAATAATGGCATCGATTGGTTACCTCCGTGAACGATAGTTTGCTCGGCAAACGGAGGATTCTCATAACCAACTAAAGAGCCATTTGTAGGGTCATCGTATCCGTCTATCCACGCGAAAAATATCCTGTTGCTGGCGGGGTCCTCGGGATTAAGGTCATTGTAGCTCTCGAAATCGTCAACGACGAGGAAGCTGGCGGTGGTAAAGCTCCATACATTACCTGTCCACGGACTGTCGGGCTCGGTGTTATTGGCCTCGTCAATACGCCAATAGTAAGTGGTATTCCACTCGAGTTTTCCGGGTTCATAACTCTCATCACCAAGGTTTCCTGTGCCTTTATATTCCGGCGAACCGGTATCGGCATTGCGTACGACCTCTTTATCTGTGCCGAAATAGACCTGATGCGAATCGGCATAGACTCCCGGCGTCCAGGTAAGAACCGATGTATGCTTTACATCCACAGCGCCGTTAGCCGGGTCCGGGCTCCCGACGCCGCCCTCAGTCGTAAAGCTCCAGACGTCGCCTTTATACGTCTCGACGGCATCAAACTCATCGACACGCCAGTAGTAAGTCTTTGCCAATTTAAGTGTGCTGGGAGTATAGGTTGCAGTTCCCTGTGGGAGACCCCCGGCGGCATTGTTCACTTCATCAAAATTGTCGCCGAAATATACGGTGTGTAATTTCGCACCAAAACCTCCCGTCCAGCTAAGCATTACATCCGGATCTACCATTTCGGCACCATCAGCCGGGTTGGGATTGTATGCGGTCTTGGGTGGAACCGAAAAGCTCCAGACGTTACCCTTCCAGGGACTATTCGGCTCAGTGTCATTTACCTCATCAATCCGCCAATAGTAAGTTGTGCCGGGAACAAGACCATCCGGATAAGCAAATCCGGGAAAGCCGACAACAATAAACGTTTCGAGCTGGTTACCCTGGAACGTGCCCTCGGCGCCGGCGTTGACATCGTCAAAATTATCGCCCAAGTACACATCGTGGGAGACCGCAAGACCTCCCGGTAACCAGCTAAGGTTCACCCATGTATCCGGATAGAGGGCACCATCTTCCGGTTTGGGGCCCAGGGCGTAAGGCCATACCTCACCTGCCATAGCGCCCAGAAGTTCGACCGCCGACAGAGCATGATTGTAAATCCTGAGCTCATCAACAACACCATTGAAGATATTATCCCAACCATCCTGACCAATGAAGAAACGGCCACTGCCGCCTCTAATCCCGGAAATTGTATTCCTTTCTGTTTCAACGCCATTTAAATAGCATACAATATTAGTGCCATCAAATATTCCTGCAATATGATACCATTCTCCCGGCAATAAATTCTGTTGAACAGAAACCCATGTCGAACCTTCCGGGTCGCCATTAAACTGGAATCCCATATAATTTCCACCACCCGGAGCATTGTATCTTAGCTGCCAGCTCCAAGGATCGACTCCTGCTTCTGCCTTACATACCGGGCCGACATTTGAACCTCCTTCTCCGGCCACTGATGGTTTAACCCATAGCGCAATCGTAATCTCACCGGTAATATTCAAACTATCATCATTGCCGCAATCAACGTCGTCATCTATACCGTCAAAATTCAGAGCAGGGCCGAATTTTCCTGTTGTCCATGTTGCTCCGTTAATTGTCCCATCATTTCCATATCCTGATACATCTACAGCAATATTTCCACTGCCCTCATCAAATTTCCAGTAACCAACCAGGTCAGCCAAGGCATCGCCGACTATAGCCAGCACCAAAACAAGAGAAAATAAATAAACCAGTTTACTGCACATAATTAGTCCTCCTTTGAAAAATTAATATAGGTTGTTAATTGAAATACAAAAAATGACCGCCGAGCACAACGTTTTCCGCTGCTACTCTGTGTCTTGCATAATAACTCCTCCTCTATTCTGATAACAACAAGAATTGCGCCTGCCCGTCTTGGCTCAGCCCCGCTCCGACTCGCTCGGCCTTGACGAGCTAGGCCGAGACAGGCAGGTTTACCTCAAAGCCACAGATGCCCGACTGCGCAGGCACAAGCTTTACTCTTTTCGTTTATACCAAATCAGCCACCTTCCCGTCAAGGAAAATCTTTTGGATAGCTGGGATGTCAAGCGGGACACATATACGGCACTCTATTACTTCGACAGCTTTGACAACATGGAGTTGCTTTACCGCGACCGTGACATCTCCTGTATGTACCCGATTCCCTTTGCGCAGCGTTCGGTACATCCGGAGAAATCCTCAATGCTCGATGAAAATCTCAGCAACGAAGGCGAATTTGTGCTCGTGAATACGTAGCAGAAATTCAGCTAAAGGCTTGTTTTTCAAGTCGGTATTCAATATGATATTTTGGTAATAGAAAAAATTGTCGAATTCTTAAGGAAGCAGAAATGAACCTGGATTTCTCATATTATATGCCAACAAGAATTATCTTTGGCTGCGGTAAGCTGAGCGAGCTTAAAACCACACCCTATCTTCCCGGAAAGAAAGCTCTTGTTGTAATCGGCGCCTCCGGAGCCATGAGAAAATATGGTTATCTTGACAGGGTCCTCAAGTACCTTAAGGAAAATGGAGTTGAGGCGGTTGTGTACGATAAAATTCAGCCTAATCCCGTTTCAGAGCACGTTGAAGAAGGGGCATCCCTCGCCAAAGAAAACGGCTGTGATTTTGTTGTCGGTCTCGGAGGCGGCAGTACTCTTGATTCATCTAAGAGCATAGCGGTTATGGCAGTTAATCCGGGCAAGTATTGGGACTATATAAACCGGGGAAGCGGCGGCCGAAAAACACCTCCTAACGGCGCTCTGCCTATCGTAGCCATAACCACAACCGCCGGGACAGGAACCGAAGCCGACCCGTGGACGGTAATTACCAAAAGCGACACAAACGAGAAGATAGGATGGGGAAACAATTTTACCTTTCCACGCTTGTCAATCGTGGACCCGGAATTAATGGTAAGCGTTCCTCCGAAAACGACCGCTTACACCGGTATGGATGCGTTCTTTCATTCGGTTGAAACTTATCTTGCGACCATTAGTCAGCCGGCGAGCGACCAATTGGCGTTGGAGGCGATCAGCCTTATTACAGAATACCTGCCAATCGCCGTAAAAGACGGCACGAATATCGAGGCAAGAACTAAACTTGCCTGGGCCAATACCGAGGCGGGGATATGCGAGTCACTGTCTCGTTGTATATCCCTTCATTCTATGGAACATCCCGTCAGTGCATATTACCCTAACGTTGCTCACGGCTGCGGTCTTACGATGCTTTCGGTCTCCTACTTTACTAGTTTAGCCGAAAGAAATCCGGCACGCTTCCCGGACCTTGCCGGGGCAATGGGAGAAAATATTGACGACCTCCCGGAGAAGGATAGGCCTATGGCATTCATCACCGGATTGAAAAAGCTTATTAAAGATGTAGGCCTTGAAGAAGAAAAGCTCTCCGGTTTTGGGATTGAGAAAAGCCAGCTGAAAACTTTTGCTGAAAGCTCCTTTTATACGATGGGTAGTCTTTACGATATAACGCCGGTCGAGTTAACATTGGACGATGTTGTCACCATTTATGAAAATGCATACTCATGATATTGCTTTATGGAGAAAATCATCAAACAAAATCGCAGTTGTAAATCATGACTACCGTTCACCAATTACCGTTTTCCAATTACCAACAAATGAAGGGGCCTATACCGAATTGGTATAAGCCCCGAATAGATGCTAATCCGTTTCACTATTGTCTGTTACCGCAAACGAGCAATTGCCATTTATGGCTTCCGGTACTTCTGGTTATGGAGTCGGCCGATATAGCCGAATATCATCGAAGTACATTTTACCTGAACCACCGGCTACCGGATTATTCTTGTTACCAAGACCAAGAGCAATCGTATTAACATTAGCAAGATTCACGCCCTGGTCGGCAAATGCCTGCAGGTCGATATTCCATTCCGTCCAGGTCTCTATCTGTGCTGCATTTGGGTTATCATGAGTAACCACCGCATTGCCATTGAGAGCGACATATAAAGTCTCAGCAGCGTTGTCCGAATTGCCCCTGAACCAAATTGTTAATGTGCTAACACCATTCTCGGTCCAGTCACGCGGATAAGTCAATGTCAAAGTTGCCTCAGAGTACCCAACACTATTGTCGTAGTAAAGCGGCATCGACTGGTTGCCACTGTGAACGATAGTTTGCTCGGCAAACGGAGGATTATCATAACCAACGAGAGAGCCGTTTGTCGGGTCATCGTATCCGTCTATCCACGCGTTAAATATCCTGTTGCTTTCGGGGTCATCGGGGTCAAGGTTATTGTAGGATTCAAAATCGTCCACGACAAGGAAGTTAGCAGTCGTAAAGCTCCAGACATTTCCTGTCCACGGACTGTCGGGATTGACGTTATTGACCTCATCAATACGCCAATAGTAGGTGGCATCCCACTCGAGTTTTCCGGGTTCATAGCTCTCAGAACCAAGGTCACCGGTGCCTTTGTACTCTGGCGAACTTGTATCGGCATTTTTCACGGCGTCTTCATCAGCGCCGAAATAGACCTGATGCGAAGCGGCTGCTTCTCCCGCTCCCCACTTAAGAGTTGGTGTCTGCTTAACACCTGTGGCACCGTTAGAGGGCTTCGCGCTGCTTGCCTTTACAGGTAACGATAGTGCCGCCTGAGGAACCACTTGTTTTGACGTTTTTGGACCTTGCCAACGCAGCTGGGCCGCGGCGGCGAGGTCGTATTCAAAATATTCCATCACAAGGGAATATTCCCCGGCGACAAGTTCAATCGTTCCGCTATTCTCGACGGCCCTATGCTCAGTCCAGTTATCAACGACTAACTGGTCATTCACCAACAGGCGGACACCGTCATCGCTCGTAGTATAGAAGGTCCAGGTCCCGGAGAACGGTATCTCCAACTCGCCAGTCCATTGTATGGAGAATTGATCGATGTCGACCCTTGGATCCGGAGATTCCTCGACCCAGGCAAAGTTAATCTGGGCATCTTCGCGCTCCAATACCAGTGTCTGGAAGGGTTCCGTTGGAGGAACCGAACCGGACCAGTGATAGTACGACCCTCTCAGGCCGCCACCTTCACGAGTAGTAGTAAAGCTCCAGACGTCACCTTTATACGTCTCGATGGCATCAAACTCATCGACCCGCCAGTAGTAAGTCTTCTCAAATTCAAGCGTGCCGGGAGTATAGGTTGTAGGTCCCTGAGGGACACCGCCAACGGCACTGTTCACATCGTCAAAATTATCACCGAAGTACACAGTATGCAATTTCGCATCGAATCCGGGAGCCCAGCTAAGGATTACATTCGGGTTCACAAATTTAGCACCATCAGGCGAATAAGGGTCGTACGCAACCTTGGACGGAACCTTAAAGCTCCAAACATAGCCTTTCCATGGACTGTTCGGGTCCGTGTCATTGACTTCATCGATTCGCCAATAGTAAGTCGTTCCGAGGACAAGACCCTCCGGATAAGGAAATCCTGGAAAGCCGGCAACAAAAAACGTCTCGGTCCGATTGCCCTGGAACGTATTGGCGATACCTTCGTTCACATCATCAAAATTCTCACCGAAATATACATCGTGTGAGACTGCACAACCTCCCGGCGTCCAGCTAAGGCTCACCCATGTATCCTGATGTAGGCCACCATCAGCAGGGACGGGTCTACGGGCCTCATAGGTCAACAAGAGCCATTTATTATACATGTACTCCTCGACGGCCTCCATTTCCCCGTCAGTGAGCGCCCGGCTGTAGACCAGGATCTCTGCCACATCACCGTCCCAACCCAGGCCACCGTAAAAATCGAACCCGCCGATCCGCCCTTCTGACATGGCGTTTTGGATGCCGTGATTGATATCACGGCGTTCGCCAAGAAACTCTCCGTCGCGATATACGTCCATGACACCAGTCATGCTATTGAGCCGGACTATGTTGACAGTAAAGCCTTCTATCAGTTCCGGATGATCGTAATTCACCTCCCATCGCATGCCGGGCCCACCGCCCAACATAATGTAGGTATTGTCCATGTGGAAGCCCCCTGGAGTGGTTACGCCAAAGCCACCTACTTCACCCCAGGCGATATATCCTTGGTGGTAATGGGGCCAACCCTGACCTTCTCGTTCAATCTCAGTGTTCATTAAACTTTTTTGCATTCGGCTACGGCTGACGCCAATCACCGTTATGTCTTTGTTATTGGGGCTGTAATCAAACGCCATGGACTCACTATATATGCCATGGAATGTTACTGTACCGAGACCACGTAGCATGTACTCGCCGTACGTGGCACCACCATCGCCCCCGCTTGCATGGCGGTCATTGCCTGATGTGTCGTCCCAACTTCTGATGCTGTCGCCGGGAGCCAGGCCGGTGATGGCCGATGCGTCGAAACGCAGTTCCAGGCCGTCCGCTACCGGTAGCTCACGCGCACTCACGGTAGTCCCGACCAGAGACAGCACCAAAACAAAAGAGGCCAAATAAATCAATTTCTTAGACATAATAATCCTCCTTCACCCCGTCCCGTCTTTGCCGCAAGGTATCCTGCGGACGACGGGCGGGATTAAAAAAATAAAAATTTGGTTGTTAATTGAAAGGCAAAAACTCTATTTCGAAGCACAAAATTTTTGTTTAAGGCTCAGCGCCTTTCATGATAACTCCTCCTATTTTTGGAAAATTATAAGAATTGCACCCGCTGGACGACCTATGACTCACAGTTGCTCAACTGCACAGGCACAAGCTTCACTAATGTTATCTATACCAAATTATCTACCTTCCCGTCAAGGAAAAAACTGATTTTGAGAGGCATTTCTTGCTCTTTTTAAGACTTATTTTATGGCTTTTATAAAAAAGAGTTGAGATACAGACCTGCGATGAAAGACAGAGTTTAGCGTTTAGCTCAGAGCATGTAGTTTTGGGGGAGCAATTTTGCAAGATGTTGACCGGAAGGCAAAAAGCCTTTAGACTAAGAACATCAGAAGAAATTAAATTACCAAGAGGTGAAATATGCTGCCGGATGAAAAATGCGGTAAATGCCGGTTCTATAACGAAAAAATGGAAAAACAGGGCGAATGCCGAAGATATGCACCCAGGCCAAACGTTCTAAAGATAAATTGGAGCAAAGTTAGCATCGACCACTGGTGCGGTGAATTTGAGCAACAAAAGCCTGACCTGAGCGAATAAAAGCTTGCCCTGAATTAGCCGTAGCCCTGCCTGCCCTGAGCCCATTCGGCTGCGCTCAGGGTAAACTCCGCCGAAGGGTCGAAGGATCTAAATTGCTGCCCTTTGTTGTCTGTCCCCACTTCTCCCCATCAGGTGAGCTAAATATCTCCCGGCTCTTTTATTTCTTTAGCTTCTCTGCGTCCTCCCACAACTTGGCATTGGCAATCTGCATTTTCAGACCTCTATTTGCTCGTCCTGGTCGGCCACTATCTTGCCTGCATCGTACGTTCAATCCACGACCTTTTGCGTTGATCCACCACTTTGGTCTGAACCACCCTCGGCGGGGCGAGGGCCGGATTCCCAGAGTTTTATACTGCTGCCGAAACATCCTGCTGCAATGGTTTTGCCGTCCGGACTGAATGCTACTGAAAAGACATCATCCCCATTCCCAACAACGAGGGTCATCAATTCGGTGCCGGTCGAGACATCCCATACCTTGATCGTTCCATCGTTGCTTCCCAAGACGATTCTCTTGCCGTCCGGGCTGAACGCTACAGAGATAACCCCGTCACTATGCCCTCGAAGAGTCATTACTTCCTCGCCGTTCGCCGCGTCCTATACCTTGATTGTTTTATCGTAACTGCCTGAGACCATACGCTTGCCGTCAGGGCTGAACGCTACTAAGTTGATCGATTGCCCATGCCCGCGGAGGGTCATCAGTTCGGCGCCGGTTGCCGAGTCCCAGATTTTGATTGTTGTATCGTTACTGCCTGAGATGATATGCTCGCCATCCGGACTGAACACAATCGAATAGATTTCATTTGTGTGTCCTCGGAGTGTAATCAACTCATCCCCGGTGGCAACATCCCATACCCTCACTGTCTCGTCCAAACTGCCTGAGACCATACGCTTGCCGTCAGGGCTGAACGCAACAGATTTGACGCGTTCCTTGTGCCCAAGGAGGGTCATACGGGACTGGTCCGCGATATGCCGGAGGCGATACCATTCCCACCCGCGAAGGTCGTTAGGACATGACTCTAATAATTCGCGAACGCGGCGTATGTTTCCCTCGGCGTATTTGGCATCAGCCAACCAAATACTGTTTACATAAAGAGTACGACGCAACTCTTCGGATTTCTCCTTGGCTGCCTTTTCAGCCTGCTCAGCACATACCAGAGCCTGTTCAACTTGTGCACGCATAGCGGCCTCCTTATCCCGTGCCTGCTCGGCCCGGGTACGGGCAATAGCTTCTTTTTCGCGAGCCTGCTCGGCCCTGAAGGACATTGCTGTACTGACAATAAGGCCCAAAACTATCACCACGGCTATGAGTGCAACCGTGGCTACTGAGCCGGCGTGTTTACGCACAAACTTTCTGGCCCGGTACACCGCGGACTCAGGCCCGGCAATTAAAGGGGTGCCGGTAAGATAGTTCTGAATATCATCTGCCAGTTCGGAGGCCGACCGGTATCTTCTCGTTCGTTCTTTTCGCATCGCTTTCATGGGTATCCACTCCAATTCTCTATGAAGACGTCTGGTTAATGTGATGATCTGTGTTCTACGGCTCTCAGCAATCGCTTTGGCCTTATCGCCTAAGCTCGTCAGTCGTGTGCTTGGCAAGGGCGGTTCCTCCTCTCGTATCGTCCTCTGAAGCTCGGCGAAACCTGCGTGCTCTAATGATTCTCGGTCAAGTGGCAATACACCTGCCAACAGCACATAAAGCAGCACTCCTAACGAATAGATGTCCGAGCGGGTGTCGATGTCCTGTGTAGCCAAATCCACCTGCTCAGGACTCATGTATTCAGGTGTACCGAGTAACTGACCTTCATGTGTGTAAAAAGTCTCCTCTGTCAGAAGCTGCGTGCTAATTTTGGCAATGCCGAAGTCGATAATCTTCGGCACCGCCTTATCACCATGATTAGAAACTAAGATGTTTGATGGCTTGATATCCCGATGTATAATTCCTTTCTGATGTGCGTGCTGAACACCTTCACAGACGTTCTTGAAAAGCTCAAGCCTTTCCTCAATATTCAGCTTCTGTTCATCGCAATATTTAGTGATGGACATGCCCTCTACGTATTCCATAACAAAGTATGGCCGCCCGGCCTCTGTCGTGCCCGCGTCGAATACATGGGCGATATTGGGATGGTCCAACACGGCCAAAGTTTGACGCTCGGCTTCGAAACGGGCAATAACCTGTTTTGTGTCCATACCTAATTTGACAATCTTCAGCGCTACGTTGCGACGAACGGGCTCCTGTTGTTCGGCCAGATACACCAAGCCCATCCCGCCTTCACCAATCAACTCAAGCAGCTTGTATCGACCAATCATCGTACCCGGGCCTTCAATCATAGGAGATTTATCCAGGGTGGCGTCCGGCTCAAGAGCCGGGACCTCAAGAAAGCTGTCCTCAGTATAGTGGGCCTTGAGTAAGGCCTCGACACGATTCAAGAGATTGATATTATGCCCGCAAGCTGCTTTGATATAAGCGTTTCGTTCAGCTTGGGATTTCAGTTTGAGGGCGGCGTAAAAGATCGCCTCTTCGTCTTTATGCTCGGTACCCATGATTATCTCCTTGTTTAATTTGTTCCACTATATAATGCGTAATTCGAGCATGGGATACCCCAGAAAAAATCTGAAAATTCCTGAAAAAATATGGGAAATATTTCCTGAGCGGCGGCAAAAAGCGAGCTAAGTCATTATGAAATGAGTGGTTATTATCCACATACTTTTCGCGAGCACATCTGCTGTCAAAATCGCTGTGCGAGCAAATTACAACTTAGTATCGCCGTGTTTGGGATCTTCCGTTAAAGAATGGTGTCAGATCTGACTTGCCTCGTCGCCTTTTGTGATCTCCAAACGTAACCAGGAGCGTGCGTAGGCCCAATATTGGTCAGCTGTGTTTTGCGAGATACCCAAAACCTCAGCCGCTTGCTTGCAGGTTAGCCCGGCGAAATAGCGGAGCTTGACCAGATCAGCCTTGACCTTGTCTCTTGTTGAGAGTTTCTCAAGGGCTTCGTCGAGTGCAATGAGCTCGTCCAGACGTGCTTCATTATTGCTTGCCGGAACTGAATCGTTTAGAATACCTGATTATAAAATGTTGACAGGTTCGCCAGACAAGTTGAGTTGTCGTTATAACTGTTAGTGCAAGGGGATTATGATATATTCGTCCGGCTTTAGGCGGTGTTCAACAAAACTCTTGCTTTCAGAGAGTCTAATTGGTTTCTATTGAAGGTACCTTTTGCCTAAAGAAAGGATGTGATAATGAAAGTAAGTAAAAGAACGGTTCTCAAAACTGTTATCGGCTTGCTCGTTGCTTTCGCCTTTGGTCTGGTATTTCTTTATCTAACGCCTGGCGGGAAATTTCTCAGACTAATGAAAGCAGCAATTAAAGTGGAAAAACAGAGAAAAGTGCGCCTATTGTCTGAGACAGACCACCAGGCTCTCTTGGAGGCTTGCAGAGAACTATCAAGAGAAGTCTTAGCAGGGAATCTGGCGGCGCCTAACCGCTATATAGTTCGTCCTGAGCCTGTTCAGGAGGTATCACGATTCCCTCAACTGATTCTGGATCTTGATCCGATGTTCATAGAAACAGCCATCGATGGGAGCGTAGCGGTGGGAATGCAGGGAGGATTTCACCATTATGGTGTATCGGCATATCCTGAGAACTTTGAAAAACCCTCCCAGAGTTTTAAGTATGGGGACAAAAAAATTATTGACGGGCTATGGTATTATGAAGATGGATACAATCCCAGGTACGATAAGTGGATCGAGGCATTAATACAAAAAGGGAAAATGAGAAGACAGGACAAAAAAACTCAAGGTAACGATTAGGAGGATTATCGCTTGCCGATGCTGAACAGGAAACCGTCCGTTGAACAACGCACAAATCAGGTGAATAATATGAATATAGAAATACAGACCAGACGTGATTTTCTAAAATTCTTGGGTCTGGGGGCTGCATCTGTGGCTTTGTCCGAATGCTCGAAAGCCATGGCGCGGAAAGCCACTCTTCGCTCTGCCGACAAGCCAAATATTGTCCTCATCATGGCCGATGATTTGGGATACTCCGACATCGGATGTTTCGGGGGAGAAATCAAGACGCCGAACCTCGATGGATTGGCAGCATGCGGAATGCGGTTTACGCAGTTCTATAACAGCGCCAAGTGCAGTCCGACACGGGCGTCCCTTCTGACCGGCCAATATGAGCATGCCGTGGGTGTCAAAAATATGGAGCATGGCGCTACCTTCGCTGAGATTTTGGGTGCTGCCGGTTACCGAACAATCATCTCCGGTAAGTGGCATCAGAGACCGCTTCCCACAACCCGGGGATTTGACCGTTATTACGGCCTGGCAGACGGATGCTGTAATTACTGGAACCCCGGAACCAGAGCCAGACCCGGCGAAGGAGAACCCGGTCGAAAAAGGCCGGCACCACGTCGCTGGGCCATCGAGGGCAAAGAGATTATGGGATACGTCCCTGAAGACAAGAACTTCTACACCACCGATGCCTTCACGGATTATGCGATTGAACAGCTTCAAGAGTACAAGGATGAGAGCAGGCCGTTTCTGCTTTATCTGCCGTACACGGCACCGCATTATCCGCTGCACGCCTGGCCGAAGGATATTGCCAAGTACCGCGGAAAATACAAAATCGGATGGGACAAGCTTCGCCGGCAGCGCTACCAGCGCCAGATAGAGATGGGCATGCTCGATGCGAAATATAAGCTCTCTCCACGGGATGAGCTTGTCCCGAGCTGGGATTCGCTCAGTGACTCTGAAAAGGACCAGGCCGATTTGAAAATGGCGGTGTATGCCGCGATGGTGGACCGCCTGGACCAGGGAATTGGCAGGGTATTGGCCAAAATAAAAGCGCTCGGCAAATGGGAAGATACGCTTGTGCTGTTTCTTGCCGACAACGGCGGCTGCCCCGAAACGCCCGATACGACGCCCAATATTCCACCCGGACCTGTTGAGGGCTATCGTGCGCTGGGCCCGGCCTGGGCCAATGCCAGCAACGCGCCGTACAGGAAATACAAGTCCACCGACTATGAAGGAGGCGCCTGTACTCCTTTCATAGCTTCCTGGCCGGGCGTTATCAAGCCGGACACTATCACCGACCAGGTGGGACATATTATCGACATTGTTCCGACATTCATAGATATAACCGGAGCTGTCTATCCAGAGCAAATCAATGGTAGGAAACTTAAGCCCCTCGCGGGCAAATCGCTGCTGCCGATTTTCCAGGGAAAACAAAGACAGGGACACGATGTGCTGTACTGGCAGTTTAACAGGGCCAAAGCCGTTCGGACCGGTAAATGGAAACTTGTCCGTAACGGCCAGGCCGACTGGGAGCTCTACGACCTTGAGAAAGACAGAACAGAATTGAACAATCTGGCCGCGCAATATCCACAGAAGGTCAAACAAATGACCGGCCTGTGGGAAGACTGGTGGATGAAATGTACCGGTAAAGGTTAAGTTGGGTAAGTTTTTCAGGTTTTTGCTCATTTTGGGCTTTTTTGAAATTGGCCCATTCGACTGCGCTCAGGACAGGCTTTGAATTGGGTTTGTTTTTGATCCGCCTGAAGGCGGTTTTACTGTTATATACCTTTGTATAATAGAAATTTACGTTCATTTTGGGCCTTACAGAAATTGGGTTTGAATTGGGTTTGATTGGGTTTGTTTTCACCAAGTGTCCAATCGCTTATATCTTCATAATCAATTGTTATCAGTGAGTTTACGTTCATTTGCAATCAGCCTACGGCGGACAAGATTGGGTTTGTTTTGCATAAAAAGAGCTGATTTGTAGAGGGTTCTCGACAGATGTAGAGGGCGGACAACAGATGACAGACGACAGAGGACATATGAAAGAAGACAGACGACAGATGACAGACTACAGAATACAGACGATTGATGATAAGATACTGTTGCATAAGGAGTTATCTGGTAGTTTGAAATCCGAAATCCTAATCCCTATCCGCCTACGTTAAGACTACGGCGGACAAGAATTCGAAACAAATCCAAATTACACAAAATTAAATGTTCAAAACCTTGTCTGGCTTGACAGATAATGCTTTTTAGCGTGTATCTGCTGATACGAAAACGTGCGGTTCTCCGCTATATCTTTCGCCTACGGGCTAAGAACCTATCCAAATAACCCAATCTATTGCGGTCTGCTGCAAAGGCCGATGCCTGCGTTGTCGGTGCAAAAATGTTCTCAACGTGGCTTAAGCCACGCCTCCGAGCCTTTTTGACCTGCCGCCTTGGCCTCAAACTTTTCGCTCGACCTCATAACGATCCGGTAATCCGGAGAGGTCCTATATGTTAGCCTTCTGGCAAACATTCGGGCATTTTAACATAATCACAAACATAGTCAACAAAAAAATGAATAAAAAAGCACTTTTTTTTAGCCAAAGAGGGCACATCCCCGCTACCCCCAACATTCTGATTCACAAAAACGAAGCAGTAGGGGTAAAACGCGGGGACAGGGAGGACTCAGAGAATTCAATAATATTTTAACCGCGGATCCATTCGACTTCGCTCAGGACAAGCTTCACTGATTACACGGATTATGTTTTAGCCAGCTTGGTGTTCTCGGCAAATTCTAATCCTAAAGCAAGCTTTATCATAGAACATTGCCTTCGTCCACAAGGCCATCGAAATGGCCTTTTACAGCAGCTGGCTAAGAACGGTTCTCGTTAGACACGGATTAGCACGGATTCACACTGATAGTTCAATAGTCAGTAAACGCGGATTAGCACGGATTCTTGAGTGGATTAGAGATTAGAGATTGGTTATTCGAAAACTACCATACACTTTGCTCACTAAGCTCGCTCAGTGGCTGCCACCCGTCGTGTGTACCTAAAGAAGCCTTGAGATGTTTTACGATGGGTTTACTTTATCAAGAACCGCAGAAATAACAGCTTTTATCGTTTTTTCGTATAGCTTCCAGTACCAAGTTTCTTTTGATTTTTCGTTTGGTGAATCCACCTTGCCGCCGTTGCTCTGTCCGTCTTTTTCCTGCTCAAGGTTAGCTTTTACCGCACGGATAGCTGTTTCAATAGTCTGCCGAACATCCTTGAATTCGTATGGTGTTTCATAACTTTCTAAGCGATGCCAGACTGACCGGCAAAGCCTTTCGGACAAACCCTCTCCTTCCAGTGGATTGAAATATATCCTTTCTCGCCCTGCCTGCAAATTTTGCGCATCGTGAATGATGATAAGTAAAACGAATTGATAATCCAAACGTTCAAGTCCTTTATAATCTTGCCCGACACAACCCCAAATCATACTGGACAGATAACCAAGCGGGTCTTGCTTTGGCTTTCCCTCTATGTAAAACTGAACATCCAAACATTCATCGTTGGCAAAATAGACGCTATCCCCTGTCATCAAGTCATTCGTAAAGGCAGTCCACCAAAACCATTTTTCCTTGTCTTTGTCTTCATCATATTGCGTTAATTTCGCTTCCTTTGCCTTCTGCCATTCTGTCCGCAGATATTTCCCGTATTCTTCCGCTTTTCGTATTACTTTTTCGATGTGCTCACAGAATTTATTTTTCTTTGCCGGATGACCAACAATAAATCCATTTATCTGTTCCGAAACCTCAGCAAGATAATTTTTGGGGTGGAGCTGCTTTTGTGATTCATTCAACTGCATTTTCAACTGTCCTCTTCGGGTAGGTTTGAACAGCGGCAGGTTAGACAGATGATTGAAAAACCTTACTGCTGCTCAAACCGCTTGACCGGTAGCTTGTCGGTCGTCCCGATTTTAAGATATATACGCGATTCTACATTTAATACGCTTAAAAAGAAAGGTTTTGCTGTAGTTTTCCTTGTTTGTTCGCCGCGAATTAGTTATAGTAAGATATGCGAGTGATTTGCGTTATAATACTGGATTTGTAATTTCTCACCCAAGATTAGTGAATTTTGAAAGGCGAGAAAATGAAGGCTTTTCGTATTTTGGTTTTACAATGTATTTTGATAGGAACGACGAATCATTGTGTTGCCGCTGATTCCAATTCGGTCTCATCACTTCAAGAAACCAGATTGGAACAGGATTCGCAGTTCAATGCCGACCAAAAATTTAAAGAATCTATACAAGCAATGGATGTAAACGGAATAAAAGCTACTTTAGCAGCCGGAGCTAATCCCAATTTGACCTTCTACAATGGTAGATTGTCTGCTCTTGGGATGGCACTTCTTGAGGCTGATTCATTTAATACCCGGTTGAAAAAGGAAAAGAAAGAGGAAATATGTTTGATAGTTTTGAACACTCTTTTCGATGCAGGCGCAAAAATTCAGCCTTGTGATAAAAGTATTTTATTTAACCCTATTGCTGATGGATTTACCAAAGTCGTGGAGTTACTAATTGATAAAGGAGCCAACCCAACCACAAAGTTGGAAGGAATGACACCAATTGAATTGGCAGAAACATATGGACACCAAGAAGTTGTTAAGGTCCTTATTAAGCATGGCGCAGAGCCTGTCCCTAAAAACCAAGCAGCTCAAAACCGCTTTGTAAAATGGGCAAGATATAGTTTTGAAAAAACCGCTCGTTTTGAACAAAAAAACATTATAGAAATGGAAAAAGCATTAAAAAATGGTGCCACCGTCAACGGTAAAAACAGTAAAGGTGAGATAGCATTAGTCGAGTCCATAAGTTGTGCCTATAAGATTGACGAGTATGTTACCGTTGTTTATCTTTTACAAAAAGGAGCAAATCCAAACTTAAAGTCAACACAACATTACAGTGGTTTGGATGGAATTGCATTACATCATGCTGTAGGGTTTCATGGCCTAATGGCAGAAAAGGTCGAGAATGAAACAGTTTATCAACGGTTGATTATTGAAGCTTTGCTAAATGCAGGCGCTCATGTATCATCACGCGGCTATAATGGAATGACCCCCCTTCATATAGCAGCAAAGCAGAATGACATATATATGGCTACTACCTTAATTAAAGCAGGAGCTAAAATTATGCCAAAAGATGACACAGGTAAAACTCCCTTGGATTATGCTGAATCAGCAGAAATGATCAAACTTCTGAAATCTCACGGAGCTAAGGAACTATAAACTTTATCATAGGAGTTAAGAATGTTTCGCAAAATAGGTTGCCTTGTCATATTCTTTGTACTTTTCACTGTATATGTTTTTGAAATACAAGCTAAACCATTATATGAGCATAAAATGCCAGAAGTGATGAAAAAAAGACTCTTAGATTCTGGTGCTACTCCTGCTGATTGTAAGCTGGCAGAAGCAATTTATCAATTTGATGTTGATGGCGTAAAAAACGCCTTAGATACCGATGCTAACCCCAATAAAGATTTTAAGGAAATTTATCCTCGCAGTTCTTCTGCGATAGGACTTGCTGTGATACATGCAAGATGGTTCTGCGGCCCTACAGAGCTTGAACGGGAAGAAACTGAAAGGCACTGCATTGAGATTTTGAGATTGCTTTTTAATGCCGGAGCAAAGATACAGCAAGACATTTTGCTCTACGCAATTGAGGGTAGATTTCCTGCCGTAGTACAACTCTTACTTGATAAGGGAGCTGGCCCAAATGCGAAAATTAGGGAAATGACACCTGTCGAGATTGCAGAACGGTATGGATATGGTGATATTGTTAATATTCTTATCGAAAATGGTGGAAAGCCAATGCCACTCCAAGAAGCTGTGCAACTACGACTCCTACATTTTGCACAAGAGCACAATATTGTTGAGATGGAAAAAGCCATTAATAATGGAGCCCAAGTAAATGAAGGTTATAGAGGAATAAAAGTGCACGCATTAGAATGTGCAATGGCACTTCCTACATATGAATATGAGCGATATGCCGCAGTCGCATACTTACTGCAAAAAGGTGCAAATCCGAATTTACAAGGGGGCCAAACTATAGAGCAGGGAACACCACTCCACGAAGCTATGTTTATGACCAGCTTATCCTTCCGACATGAAAATAGTGGAAATGTGTATGCCATGTTGGTTATTGAGGCATTGCTAAAGGCAGGTGCCGATGTTTCTACTCGTGATGAATCTGATAAAACCCCTCTCCACATTGCAGCCAAATACAATAATGTCATTGGTGCAAAGATGCTCATTGAGACTGGTGCAAAGCTTATAGATAGGGATAAAGACGGAAAAACACCACTTGATTATGCCGAATCAGAAGAAATGATTAAACTGCTCAAATCCCACGGCGCTAAAGAAGAATAGACATTCGGTGCTGCTCGGTTTGGTTACGGTGATGGTGAAGAAAATTCTGAGGAAGTTTTTGTTAGAAAAAAATGAAAAAGAACAGCAATTTTTGGTTTTTATTAAAGCAAGTTTTCAGGGCCATTGGCCGATATTTATACGCCGGATAGCGAAAAAAGCTTGACTGAACTGTTTTTTTCTGGTACCGTATATTTAGAAGCACAGATTAAACAATGGTGGGGCAAGCCCCACCCTACGGCCTCATAACGAGACGGTTATTCGGATAAGCTCTTAGAAGTAAGTGGGTGAGGAGGCATAGGACGGCAAGATGGCTAAGTCAGCTAAACAAGTTATATCAAAATCAATGTCATTCAGGATATGTGTATATCCGTCACAATATGACAAAAGCTATTTTACCGCTCATTGCCTGGAATTGGATATATTTGGACAAGACAAGACTGTTGAGGGCGCTGTCGGCGAATTATTGCAACTGATTGAAAATCAAATCGAGGTATGCGAGGAAACTGGAGCACATTTGCAATTTTTTGCTCCGCCAAATGTATGGCAAAAATATGAGCGAGCCAAAAAAGCTAAGCACAAACTTCCCGACGAATTGATAGACCGTATTATTAGTCAATCAAATCGCCGTCTTGGTTTTGTGGAACCTCTGAGTATTGGCAGGAGGATTGATTATATTGTTGGTACAAAAGAGGTCATGGATGAATGTCAGGCCGCCCTCGCGTAAAGTTTCGCCACATTAGGAAGCAACTCAAAGAATTAGGTATCTATTGGGTCCCCGATAAAGGTAAGGGTTCACATGGGTCGTTTGTCGGACCAGACCAAGATGGCAATATACAGGCTTTTACTCTTCCCAGAAGCCAGCAAAGCGAGGTCAACAGAGATTACCTTGCTGCGCTTCGGCGTCGTTTTGGCTTGATAGGTAAGAAGTGGGCAACTTTATTCTAATTTTTTTGGGTTCAGAAAAACTGGTGTGAAATATCACACCCCCCCTCTCAGTTGATTCGAGGTACGAGTATGAAGAATCGAGCAAATTATACCCTTGAAGGGTTGTAAATTCCCGCGAGTAAAATCATAAACTATTATTGTAAAGCTACTTACCCGCGCACAAACGGGAATTTTCAATCGGGAGCACTATAGCGTATCCCTAAAATACTATGCTCTTTTTTAGGAGCAGCCCATAGAGTTTCCGCAGTTGAAGCATTTGTAGCAGGAGCCGTTGCGGACGGTGATTGAGCCGCAAACATCGCAGGCAGGTGCATCATCCGGGAAATGGGCAAATTGGGCGTTAAATTGCTCTAAAAGCTTCGCTTCAGCTTGTAATGACTCTGATTTCTCAGTAACTGCTGAGCCGACCAGAACACCAATTCGATTGGCAGGGTCGGTGGACCCCGTTAGAAGTATACCACCCTGCGAAGGAACTTCTAACGGGGTGGATATGTTTGTTGGAGTTAAAGAGGGCTGCTTAGCCCCTATTGAGGCTGAAAGAACTGGTTTTTCGTGAGCGGCTGGTTCTGCTTTGATTTTTTTCTCGGCTTTTGCCTCGGTGATTTTTTTTGCGAGGTCCTTGGTCTTCTCAACCACTTCTCTGGCGGTGGTTATATTTTTGTTATCCGCCGAGCCGGGCACTGCCGCCCTATTGGGGGTGTTCTTGTCGGCGTAGCCGGGTATAAACTGACAGCCGAGCCAGCAGAAAATGTAATCAATCAGGCTTTTTGCAAATGGAATGTCCCTGTTCGAGGTCATTCCTGACGGCTCAAATCGGGCGTGCCGGAATTTGTCCACGAGCGTGATTAGAGGCACGCCGTACTGTAATGCCATTGAAACTACGGTGCCTATGACATCCATAAGGCCGCCGACGGTGCTGCCCTCCTTGGCCATAGTGATGAACAGCTCACCAGGCTGAGCGTCCTCATACAGCCCCACCGTCAGGTAGCCTTCATGTCCCGTGACGGAGAATTTGTGCGTTATACTGTGCCTGGTATCCGGCAGTCGGCGTCTGAACGGCCTGGCCGGTGGGGATGCCTCAGCGGCGGCTTTGGCCTTGGCATCCTTGTGCTTTTTGGTAGAGACCGGCTGAAGCTTCTTCGAGCCATCGCGATAGATTGCAACGGCCTTTAATCCGAGCTTCCATCCTTCTATATAAGCAAGAGCAATATCTTCGGTTGTGCTTTCCTTCGGCATATTGATTGTTTTGCTTATGGCTCCGGATATGAGGGGCTGGACGGCGGCCATCATTTTCAGATGCGCCATATAATTGATACAGCGTTTACCATTACGCGGCTTAAAAGCACAATCGAAGACCGGCAAATGGTCAGGATTAAGAGCTTTGGCCCCCTCGATAGTTTCATTTTTATCTATGTGGTCGCAGATGGATTTGACCTCATCGGCACTGTAGCCGAGCCGTTCAAGAGCCATCGGCACGGTCTTGTTGACAAGCTTGAGCATGCCGCCGCCGGCCAATAATTTGTACTTAACGAGCGCTATATCCGGCTCAATGCCGGTGGTATCACAATCCATCATAAAACCGATGGTCCCCGTCGGTGCAAGAACGGTAGCCTGAGCATTACGGAAGCCGACCTTGGAGCCGTCGTCAAAGGCCTGGTCCCAGGCGTCCTTGGCAGCGTTGCGCAAATAGTCCGGGCAATGTGACTCCGGAATATCATAAGCGTGCTGGCGATGCATATTTATCACCTTAAGCATCGCATCGCGGTTTTCGCTGAATCGCTCAAAAGGCCCCTTCATCTCAGCCATTTCGGCACTGGCTGCATAAGCGGTGCCGGTCATAACAGCACTGATTGCGCCGGCGATAGCCCTGGCCTGGTCGGAATCATAGGGAAGGGCCAGACTCATGATAAGAGAACCGAGATTTGCAAAACCAAGACCAAGCGGGCGGAACAAATGACTGTTTACAGCAATTGCCTTGTCGGGATAGCTTCCGTTATCAACCAAAATTTCCTGAGCAATGATGAAGAGGCGAATCGCCCTTTTGAAGCTCTCAATGTCGAACGAGCCATCCTCTTTTTGGAACTTCATAAGATTGAGGGAAGCCAGATTGCAGGCCGAATCATCAACGAACATATATTCACTACAGGGGTTCGAGGCGTTAATCGGCCCTGAGTTCGGACAGGTGTGCCAGCGGTTGATTGTACTATGGTACTGCAGGCCCGGGTCGCCGCAAATCCTTGTACCTTCGGCAATCAGCTCCATCAGCTCACGTGCCGAGTGCTCGCCTATCTTCTGTCCTGTTGTTACGGTATAGGTAGCCCAGTCGTCGTCTTTTTCCACTGCCTGCATGAACTCATCCGTTATACGTACAGAAAGATTGGAATTCTGAAACATTACGCTGTTGTATGCCTCGTTGTTATGGTCCCCGTCGTATCCGGCCTCAATAAGTGCCCAGGCCTTTTTCTCTTCCTCGGTCTTGGCGGTAATGAATTCCTTAATATCGGGATGGTCAACCTTTAGCGACTGCATTTTTGCCGCCCTGCGGGTTTTTCCACCGGATTTAATTACCGCCGCTATCTGGTCATAGACCCTCATAAAACTCAAAGGCCCTGACGGTTTTCCTCCGCCGGACAACTTTTCTTTACTGCTTCGCAGCGTGGAAAGGTCGGTTCCAGTTCCGGAGCCGTGCTTGAAGAGCATTGCTTCGCTTGTCGCCAGGCGCATTATATCCTGCATAGAGTCCTTAACCGACTGGATAAAACAGGCTGACGCCTGGGGATATTCGTAACTGTTTTCACAGGCAACGACGGTCTGCTCTTGGGGGTTCCAATGGAAATTGTGCTTGCCGCCGGCAACGCCATAGACATCCAAAAGGCCCACATTGAACCAGACAGGCGAATTAAATGCTCCAAATTGATTGACGCAGAGCCAGGTCAGCTCGTTATAGAAAACCTCGGCATCTTCGTCAGTAGCGAAGTAACCATCTTTTCTGCCCCGGTCGGCAATCGCTTTGCAAACCCGATGAACGAGCTGTTTTACTGAATTTTCCCGCTGGCCGGTCTCGATATCACCGAAAAAGTATTTACTGGCCACAACCTTTGTTGCCAATTGACTCCAGGAGGTCGGCACCTCGATATTTTCCTGTTCAAAGATTGTTTTTCCGCTATCGTCTGTAATTTTGGCCGAACGTGTTTGCCATTCAAGCTGCTCAAAGGGATGTACACCCGGGGTCGAAAAGAAATGCTCTATCTTCAAACCCCTTGATTCAACTGCATTTACAGCCGTTTCTGGTTGCGACGGCTCCGTTGTAAAAGGATTCTCGGGGTCGAATTTATACGACATTTAACGCCTCCCTGCGAAAAAAAGACTACAACATATAGAAAAATGACCGGGAATTAAGCCAGATATAGTGGTCAAACCCGTAAAAACAGTATCGGCAAATTAATGATAATTTGATAAGGTGTAAAGACAAAAATTCTAAGTTTTTTTTATAAATTTTTTGGATTGTTTCTTAGTCATTGCAGTCCTTACATTTACCGGATATTAGGAGAGAAAAATTTTTTTAAATACAACTTTTAAGGAGTATGCTTTCTATCAAGCGCTATCGGATTTGTGAGCATATCAATATATAGGGATTTATTATTGCAAGAAAATCACTTTTCAAACATCAAAGTTATAGGTTAAAAAGAAGAAAATATTAAAGGCGCGGAGAAAATAGTCCCCGCGCCCATGTTTCTACATCCAGAAGCTAACCGTGAAAGGAATAGAGAACGAGCATTAAAATACTGCAAAACTCGCCTTAACAAGCTATTTTAAGAGCAATAAGCCGATATTCTATTTCCCTACCACGAGGTCTCAACTGGACATTTAGCTACGCACATTTTTCGTACCAGAAGCTATAATCGGGCACATAAGACGTCCACCTTGTCTGCCAACGTTGTTTTCCCATTGGAGTGGACGAAGATTCGAAAGTTCGTCCCCGCCACCATGTGACTCAGGTCTTATGTGGTCGATCTCCCAGCCATACTGTGAGTTTCTATTTCCGTAATAACTTCTGCAAATCCAAGCACCACACTGGTCCTTTCGCCAAATGTTAGGGTCATTACCCGATACAATATCACCCTTTTCCCAAATCTTCTGAATAGTATATTCTGAAAAACTCATTTTTATCTCCTTATACATTGGTCAAATCCTAAGTAGGAACGCAAAATGATTCATATAAGAAGTCCCATTTTGACGACATTGTT
>CAYUFX010000035.1:0-41612 GCA_964444135.1 uncultured Pirellulales bacterium
TTTGAGTCCTTATTTTACAAGGACTTACAAATGCAACTTACAAACATGCGCTAGACAAGAATATGAAAAGATGATGAATTTTGCTTCAGTGAAATTTAAGCTCTTAATATCTCTGTGTCGGTTGGCTGGACTACGACGTGGAGAAGCGTTGAACCTCCAATGGACTGACATTAATTGGGAACACAACCGCATTCGAGTAATAGCTAAGGATGAGTGGTTGCCGAAAGATAAGGAGAAACGGATAATACCTATGTGCCCAGAATTATAGACCATATTGCTGGAGGCCTACGATGAAGCCGAAGCGGGCAGTAGCAAGGTCATTAAAAAGGTTGTAGTGAAAAACATCTGGCGAGATATCCAAGTTCTATTTCACAAATCAGACGTGGATCCCTACAGCAGGCCAACACACTCCCTTCGAAAAAGTTGTGTAAGAGATTGGGCCGAGAGGTATCCAGCCCACGTGGTAAAGGAATGGATGGGCCATAGCAGCTTCGATACAACCGACAAATATTACTTACAAGTACCAGAATCTGAATATAAGAAAGCATCAGACAATAACTTCTGGAAAAATGTTACACAAAACGTTACACAAAATACCAATTTGAGCCAAAATGATGAGGAAATTAAGAGAAGTGATTTATCGCAAGTTATTGGTTATAATGAGCATACGAAAAAAGCGGGCGATGGGATTCGAACCCACGACATTCAGCTTGGGAAGCTGACATTCTACCACTGAATTACGCCCGCAAACAGCTCGTCCCTTAGGGACAAGCAACCTCAAACGCATTATTTTGTGTTTGCCATCCTACCCAAATTATACCTTTGGCTGAAGACTTTTCCAGTATTTATTATCGTTGGATTTATTTTCCTCTGCCCGCCGTATCGCGGCCGTTCGCCGCGTTGCCTGTCTCGCCAGTGCTCCGACAAGGCGGGCGCTGCAACGGGCATCACGACAGGCAGGCAAAGAAAGCGTCCTATAACGTATTTGCCCGCTCAAGCGGTCGATTGCATAAGTCGATAAGAGAAAAGATAGTTGCGGTGCGTGAATTGTACGCTTGTTGGCAAGAGATAAACAGGTAACGGCGCCAAAAAATGAAAAAGGGTTTTTCACTTGTTGAGTTGATGATAGTGGTTGCAGTCCTTGGAATAATGGCAGCTATCGTTGTGCCTCAATTTCAGTCCCACTCAACAGAGGCCAAGGAATCCGTGGGCAAGGACAGTCTGCGCACATTACGAAGTGCGATTGAGCTGTACACCGCCCAACATGGTGGTATCCCGCCGGGCTATACAAACAATGACCCACAAACTTCCCCCAGCAGCGCCAACTTTTATAATCAGCTCACCATCGAGAGGCGTTATATGTCAAGAATACCTGTGAACCCTTACAATAACCGCCAAGACATCTGGATGATCGGAAACAGCGGCACCTTTCCTCAAGACCCCACCGGTAACTATGGCTGGGTATATCAGGCGGCGACAAAAACAATCAGACTCGATTGGCAGGGTATGGATAAATACGGAATTCGCTACTTTGACTACTGAAAACCAATTTGTTAATTGGTGAGTTGTTAATTGGTGAGTCGAATACTTACCACTCACTACTCACTTTGATTCTGTAACCTTTCGGAAAATTAAGCTCTCCCGCGGTTCGTCATTGGGGTCAAAAGGCAGCTTATAATTCGGATATTTCTTCGTATCTACAATGTACTCGGGAAAACTGAACCGGTCGGCCCACCACAATAGGCCATCACTGGAAACCAAACCAACGAAAAAATCCCAAGTTTGACCTTGCACCACATTATCGCCAAGTTCGACACGAAAATGTTCTATTGCAATCTCAACAATTAATTCGCGTTTGGCCTGTGAGTATTGAACTGTCCACTGGCCCGGCTCGAACCGTCCTTTACCACCTAATATCATCTTCGTGGTAGTTACCTGTCCGGGCTTCATTCTCACCCTGCCGAGACTGACTACTGCTGAGGAAATTGTCCCATCCGGTTCAAAGACAATTTCCCAGCCGCCTTTATCTGCTATCCATCTGCCGACAAGAAATGCAGGGAATCGTCCATCGCCGTCAATGATTACTTCGATGCCACTTCTATTCCCGCCGGAACTCCGGCAGCTACCAAGCAGAAAAACAGAGAAACCGCAAATTGATAAGACCAATAGTTTTTTCATAGGCCAAATCCCGTTTGTCAATATTAAGAAACCTCAACATGGACTGCAAGACAAAAAAAGAGGCAAGTCAGAAGACTCGCCTCTTTGCAAACCAACTTGTTGGCCTTGGCCAAGGCTAACTATCTTATTTGCGACGACGCAGAAACAGACCCCTCTTAATGTCTCTCGCTCTTCAAATTCGCCAATTACTGCTTATCTGGGTCCACATCACGGGCAGTCAGGAGCCGGAGCATCGGCAAGCTGCCAGTTGGCAATCAAGATGTTCAAGTCATTAGTCGAGACGCGATACTTGTCTTTACCTTGAGGTAGGTGGTCGAAGTCAGCACAAATCTGATTGCCGGTCAGTGATTCCAACGGCTTATTCCAGGCTTCAATCAGAATGTTCAGGTCATTGGTTGATACCCAGTATTTGTTGTTACCCTGAGACTGACCATCTGCGTCACCATGGCACTGTCTCGGGTTAATATTGGCACACCAACAATCAGGCTTACCAACAACAACCCATTCGTCCATTTGCGGACCGGTGTAGGACTGTGGTGCACCAACATTGACTTGAACATTAGTTGCGCCTGTCAGATCCACGGTTGCTTCTGAAGCATCTTCGAGTACCACATTTCCCCGGGTCGCATTGGTAGTAACAGTCAGTAAGCACGTTTCACTGCACGTAACCGTGCAAAGTCTCCCCTGCTTTGGCGGAGCTTTAGTGTCATAAAGCGAACCCATTTCGATGGTGATACCGTTCGTGCCCAGGCCACCCAGTGCACCCGGGTCACTACCGTCAGCCACGGGTGTATAACCGTCTACGCCCCAGTCACTGACTTCACCAGTCACAGGATCGACGGTAATGTACCGACTGAAATTGCCCGGAAAAATGCCGTAGCCGTTGTTGTCGTCCCCCACGTTGAAGTCACCAACGGCCTCAATAATGCCGGCGTCAACCGTGATGTCCAGAGCAAACGCTCTGACCAGCTCAGCATCATCCGACGAATAGTCGATGGCAACTACTCCTCCGCCCAGGTCGGTGGCAGTGATTGTAACAGTTGCCCACACCGGTGTAGCAAGCATCACCACCGCCACAGCAAAAAACATCTTTCTCATAATACAACTCCTTATCTTCTCTCGTCTGCACAGAGCCACACACTCTGCACTCTTGGTTTTGTTTCCTGCTGTAGAAAATGCACGCTTGTCCATTATTACGCATAGCACGTTTGAATTATCGAACATAGCGCCCCGGCCGGCAGGAGCAGCCGGAAATACACACAATTCTTACTTTAGACATCCTCCTTTCTCGCTGATTAGCGAAATATATGTCCTACAATACTTTTACAGGTTTTAATCTTGGTGAAGATCAATTGTATCCTAACACAAGTTTTTATGTATTTCAAGAAAAATCTGCCAAAAAAAAGCGAAAAATTGAGACTGGAAATCCATTGTCTGCATCTCCTTCTTTCTGGCCAACCGGCGGAAACCACATAAAAAATAAAGTACCCATCCTTTTATTGCGGACTGTCGGCGAAAATTAAGTGGAAAACGCCACATGTTTGTGCAAGAATCGAAAAGAAATATAAAAAAACAAAAAAAATCAGAATTTGAGACATAATTACCCGATTTAACATATGTTGCCATTATGTTCAAGTTTCTAAAAGGACGACTGATAATTGTAAGACTATGCCTGCTGGCGGCTACTTTAGTCCTGATTGGCATCGGGATAGCTACTATTTATTCCGTTGGCCACCCCGCAGAGCCCAGCCCGGCCACCGATATCGTTAACCTGAGCAATCTCTGGAAAAAGCAGGTCATATTCGCCGCGGTCGCCATAGTTGGTTTTGTTGCGGTTAACACAGTCAATTACAGACGCTTCGGAGCGGTAAGCTATTGGATATATGCTTTTATACTGCTGCTTTTAGGTCTATTACTAATCGGCAGGTATGTTGTAAATTTACCTTTCGTTCCCGAAATCAATGGTACACACAGATGGATTAAATTCAACATAGCCGGCCGGGAACTGCCGGCCCTGCAGCCCTCGGAATTTTGCAAGCTCGTGTACGTCCTGGCCCTGGCCTGGTATCTCCGCTACCGCAGCAATTACGACAATCTTAGCTCCCTAATCGGCCCTTTTGTTTTAACCCTTCTGCCAATGGTCCTTATACTCCTTGAGCCGGACCTGGGCACTGTGCTGCTAATGATGCCGATATTGTTCACAATGCTGTTTGTAGCGGGGGCAAAGGTTAAGCATTTGCTGATTATAGTACTTATGGCACTTCTGGTAAGTCCGCTGCTGTGGTACAAGATGAAGGCTTATCAGCGAACAAGAATAAGTAGCGTACTGCTGCAAAATGAGTGGATTCGCCAGAAAGCCGAGCAATACCCTACCCTCGGCAATATCCTTGTCGGCAGAAAATTTAGTACAAAGCAGTGGAAAAACGATTGGGGTTACCATTTGGTCCGTTCGAAGTATGCGGTCGCCTCCGGCGGAATAAATCACGGCAAAGGCTATGGTTTTCGGGCAGGGCCGTTTATCAAATATAACTTTCTGCCCGAACGGCACAACGATTTCATATTTGCTATGATTGCCCACCAATGGGGATTCTGGGGCTGCCTGGGTTTGCTTGCGCTTTATATTATCATAGTCGGCTGTGGGCTGGAAATAGCGGCCCACAATACCAACCCATTCGGCAAATTGTTAGCTGTCGGTATTGTCGCAATGTTTGTCGTTGAAGTTATCATCAATGTGAGTATGACCGTCGGCCTGATGCCCATCACGGGCTTGACTTTACCACTGGTAAGCTACGGAGGCTCAAGCCTGCTGGTTAGTATGGCCTCAATAGGTTTATTAAATAACGTCGGACGGTGCAGGCCTTTTAGCGTGGCACCAAAAAAGTAACTCGTCAACTTCGATACTGGATGCTCGATACTCGACGAGCATCGAGAATCGAGCACCGAGAATCGAGAATGATAAAAGGCTTCAGACAAATTGCTTCCCTTACGGCAATCAGCAGAGTATTCGGCATGGTACGGGACATAGCGTTCGCCCATTTTTTCGGGGCCGGCTGGTTGATGACGGCCTGGACGATGGGCTTTAAGGTTCCAAATCTCGCCCGAAGGCTCTTTGGCGAAGGGGCGGCTTCGGCATCTCTTATCCCCATATATAGCGAAGAGCTTCATAACAACCCGGAGCAGGCAAAACGCTTAGCTAACACGGCTGTAACCGTTTTATTCGTAATTCTTGCGGCAATCGTCTTTATTGGCCAAGGGCTGGTCTGGAGCTACTACATTCTTTTTGAAACCAGAGCCGGCCCCCGACTCGGACTGCTGTTGTGCTCTATCATGCTGCCGTATATGATATTTGTCTGCATAGTGGCAATTCTGGCCGGCATTCTGAATGTCCACAGACATTTTGCCACGCCTGCCGCGGCGCCCATTGTGCTGAATATATTTGTTATTGGAAGCATTTTATTTACCGGCTGGGGATTGAAAATGGAGCCCCAACAGCAGGTCTTTTTCGTGGCGTTTGCGGTCCTGCTTGCAGGGCTTATACAGATAGCGATTCAGCTCCCTTCTCTGCGTGCCAGCGGAGTTTCTATCAGGCCTGCCTGGGATGTTCACTCAAGGGCGTTTAAAAAAGTTATCATTATGATGGGTCCAATGATACTTGGTCTTACCGTTACGCAGTTAAACACACTCGGAGATGATGTTATTGCACTTTGCTTTATGAATGAGCAGGGCGACCCGTTGGGTTATGGCGCACCGTCTTATTTATACTATGCCCAGCGGCTTTACCAATTTCCTTTAGGTGTATTGGGGATATCCTTAGCGACAGCGATTTTCCCTGTTATGAGCTCAGATGCCGCCAGAAAAAATTTTGATGCCCTTACCAAAACAATCGCACGCGGAATCAAGGCCGCTGTATTCGTTGCAATTCCGGCAACTGCAGGAATCTTTCTGGTCGCCAGGCCTTTAATCTCAGCCATATTTGAACATGGCAATTTCAAAAGCACGGACACGCCAATAGTAGCATGGACATTAGCCTTTTATGCCTTGGGGCTGTGTGGTTATTTTTGCCAGCAGGTTACAACGCGGGCATTTTACTCTATGCAGGATTCAAAGACACCTGCACGAAGCGCTTTATATGCAGTTGTTGCCAACATTATTCTGAATCTGACTCTTATCTGGTACCTTGGAACAGCAGGACTGGCTGCTGCGACAGCGGCGTGCTCATACCTGCAGGTCATAATCCTTGTTACGGTGCTTCGGAGAAAACTGGGCCCTTTCAGACAAATCTTGGATGGATTGCCCGTTACCTTGATGAAAACACTTGCAGCAGCAACCCTTATGTGTCTGGCCGGGGCGGCAATTATGTTTCTGTGCAAGAATTTGCCCGATGGCAGGTCCTTTGATATCCTGAGACTCGCCGTGGTTGTGCCATCTGCGGCAGCGGTATATGTGCTGGCCGCAAAATTCCTCCATATCGAGATGCTTTCTCTATTCACCGGAGGCAGGTGAACTACCCAAAATAGCTGTTTATCGTTTATCGTTATCTCTAAAGCAAAAATGGCAATTGTCCGAAGTATGAATTATAATAACGCAAAGAACGTTTTTTTGTCCGGCACCAATTAGTCGTGAGCCTATACTCAATTTGTGCGGGATTAATGGAGAAAAAAAATGCGTAAGAGAGCGTCTTCTTTAGACTTCGGCGAGCTCAGTCGAGTCGTTCATTTGGCGCTTCTTTTCTTTTGCTGTTCTACCGCGACCCAGGCTCAACTCGATTCTCGATACTCGATTTTTGATACTCGTGGCTCGTCGAGTATCGAGGATCGAGCATCCGGCATTGAGAATCGAAAGTTGCTTTCATCGTCCGTGAGCCAAAAGTTTTACGAAATAGCTTACGAACTGACTTCGTCGAGCTCTCGTCTGGGCGCAGCCCGCCGCAGCCCGGCAGTCGAGACGGCGTTTGTTTTCTTAACTGCTGCGATGGAGCTTGACAAAAACGCCGGTGATGCTCGTTACTTACTTATTAAGCTCGCCTGTCAGGAGCCGGAGCAGCCCTCCCCCTTGCTCTCGCAAGAAAGCAGGGGTGGCAACCTGGTGTATAATTTACTTATGGATTATGTAGATGAGTCCGCTGACGTTGAGGTTGCAAAAAAAGCGGTCGTGTATTTACTGGCCCATCTGAACACCCGTGAGCAGCGGGAGAAGCTTCTTGAGCAGATGTTGGGGACTCTGGGCGGTAAGAACGCTGTTTTCGGTTCCGATCTGTCAACGTTTCTTGGCCTGTTGAAGGCCGAAGCCTACTCCGCCGAAGCGGCTTCGGCTGCGAAGGCCGGGAAGGCGGATTTGGAAGCTGCTGAATTTTATTTTATGCAGGCCTACCAAAGGAATAGATACAATAAGCTGGCCTTTGCAAAGCTGGCGGAACTTAAGCCCGAGCAGATTGGGCCGGCAATATATCTTGAACGGTTAAGATTAGCATTGCGTGAGAATCCGTCGGATATCGAAGCTGCTCTTACATTTGCGCAACAGGCAGAACAGCTACAACTTTATGAGACAGCCGCGGGTGTTTATGAATACTGTGCCGATTTGTTTACTTATCTTTACCCCTCTGAAGCTCTTCCCGCCCGCATTTATCTGCCCTGGGCGATTAGCAATTACAACACGCAACGAAATCAGTCCAAATGCCTCCAAATTGCCCAGCGCATCCAGCGAGACGGCCGATTTGACCTGCGTGTAGAGGCCATAGCCGGCAAAGCAGCAACGAAAATCGGCAACGGTGAGCTGGCAACCCAGATATTCCAGGCCGCTGAAAAAAAAGCTCAACAGCTACTTATGCAAGCCTCAAAAGTAGGGGCGGTTCGCGAACCGCCTCTAAACGCTTCAGAGACCTTGGATACCAGCGATTCAGAACAAGTTAGTACCATGCAGCTTGCCTGGTTTTATTGTTTTGTTTTGCCGTTTCCGGACAAAGCATTAGACTGGGCTAACAGAGCCTATGAAACCGAAAGCAATTCGCCGGCGGCAGCCGCTGTTTTGGCTTATGCGCTCGTGATGAATAATCAAACGGAATGGGCCAAGCCCCTTATCAACAATTCCCAGCGAAGTCAAATCGCAGATTTAACCTTAGCTCAGATTCAACTGGCCGATGGACAAAAGGATGCGGCAATCGAAACTCTCAAGACCGCAATTATTAAAGACCCTGGTTCGTTTGCAGCCGAACGTGCCAAAGAAATTCTGGCCCAACAGGGCGAAAAATATACCCCGCCGATTGACCCTAATGCTGTTTTAACTATGTTGGAGAATGTCTTCGGGCGAACACTTGTTCCCATATTTACTCCCCCGGAAAAGATATTCACGGTCCAGTTTAATATTCAGGGAAATGAGTTTCCATACGGCAGTGAATTCAGCGGCAATGTCGCAATAATAAATAACTCTACTGAGCCTTTTGTAATCAGCGATGACGCCTTATTTAAGGGCAATATCAGGATTGACGCCGATGTTAGTGGAGACCTTAACAGAACGATACCAAACCTGGTCTCTACAAAAATTCGGACGGCCTTGCTTATCGAGCCTGGCCGCAGTATCCTCATTCCTCTGCGGCTTATTACAGGCGAACTTAGAAAGATACTTTTTACCTATCCACAGGCATCTTTGGATATCGAATTTACACTCTATCTCGACCCTGTGACCACTAATGAGGGCAAGATTACCAACAGACTCACTTATCTTGAGCCAATCAAGGTGCGTATAAAACGTCCCGGCATCGAACTTACCGGTAACTATATAAGAAGCCGGTTGAATTTAATCTCGAAAGGTTCCGTCGGCCAAAAATTTAAAACCGCCCAGCTTTTCACCGGCCTTTTGAAAGAACAAAATGAGATGTTAAAACGTAAGCCACTTTACAGATATATGTATGCCGATTGGATGGAGCCTTTATTGAGCTCTGCACTTTCCGGATTATTGCATAATCCTGCCAACGGCCAGTGGGACGTTAAGGTGCACACTATGGCTGAGATGCTTTCTTTGCCGCTGGATTACGAGCTGATAAGTGCGGTGGCAAAGAATCTTAACGATACTAATTGGCCGGTCCGTATGATGGCTGTTTATCTGCTGAGCAAAACTGATGACCGAGGCTTCGATAAGGTCCTGGACTGGACGGCAAACAATGATTCAAACGAACTCGTTCGCGATATGGCAATAGCCTTGGGCAGGTAGTTAATTGGTTAATTGGTGAGTGAATATTCACTACTCACCATCTTGCTGCACTGTAAAATTTACTCAAAAATAGGTTGTAATATCGTCATAATTTTGTAACATTCCGTATTCTATTTAGTAACTAAGGTTACGCAAAAGCTCATTCAGCAATAAGTTTTGAGGTTTTTTGAAAGGGTTGTGTAAATGCCGGCTAAAGTAGATGAGGAAAAATGCACTGGTTGTGAAACTTGTGTAGAAGAGTGCCCCAGCGAAGCTATAAGCATAGTTGCCGATAAGGCAACGATTGACGTCGAAGAGTGCGTTGATTGCGGGGTTTGTGTTGATGCCTGTCCTGAGGAAGCAATCACTATGGATTAAATCCGGTTGGCCCCATCGTCTAGGTAGGTCTAGGACACCGGGTTTTCAACCCGGCAACAGGGGTTCGAATCCCCTTGGGGCTATTTGATTAACGACCAAAACAGCCCTCTTTAGCGTGTCCTGGCCGTTTTTGTGTCTATGGCTGTCTATGAAAATCTCCTGTTTTGCGCGGTTACTGTCCAAGCTGTTGGACAAGACAAAATCCGGTTATTGCGTTCTTTTTCTTTTTTGAATCCAATCGGTTAATGTTCGCCCATCAAGGAGTTGCGTTGTATTGCCTTCTCGCACATATACTTTGTTATCTAAATGAATAATATCTTTGCTTGCTTGGACATACACTCGACAAATCGTTTCTGCTCGGAAATTCTCGAATGATATATTAACCTCACCGATAGGCTGTGGTTGGAGGCGATCCTTCAAGTAATTCCGTATCTTTAGTTCGAACTTGTCGTTGTTACCATTTTTCATAATATTTCACTACTGTCCGGTTGTTTGATTTGGAAAGTATTATAACGATTTTAATAAAATTAGGTTACAAGAAAAATTGACTGTAATCGATTTGAAATCACTTTTAGACTCAGGTCATTTCAATTTGGAAAATATTGAGAAAATGGCCGATGAATACCGGACGGACAGTCTTTTCGCAAATAATGGATTTTCTCCCGCTACGAGATTTGAGAAAGTGTATCAAACGATATCGAGGAAATTACAAGGTTCAAAAGTTTTCATGCATGGATCAGTTCCTATGTATGGCATTTGCTCAGCTAACCTATCGCGAAAGTCTCCGAGATATAGAAGCATGTTTGCGTGCGATGCAATCCAAACTCTATCACATGGGAATCCGCAGCAGGGTTTCAAAGTCAACTTTGGCCGACGCAAACGAAAACAGAGATTGGCGTATCTACGCCGACTTTGCCCAGGTGTTGATTCATATTGCCAGAGGTCTTTACGCCAAAGAAGAATTTGGGATAGAATTGGACCAGACAGTTTACGCACTCGATTCGACAACAATAGATTTATGCCTGTCACTATTCCCATGGGCAAAGTTTCGCAAGCACAAAGCAGGAATAAAGCTTCATACACTTTTGGACTTACGCGGCAATATTCCCACGTTTATACGCATTACAGAGGCCCTCATTCACGATGTCAACATCCTCGACGACATCATTCCGGAAGCCGGAGCATTTTATATTATGGATCGCGGATACGTCGATTTCGCTCGCCTTTACATATTCCATCAATGCCTGGCGTTCTTTGTAACTCGGGCAAAAGGAAACTTTCAATTTCGTCGATTGTATTCTCATCCAATAGACAAATCGACCGGTTTGCGGTGCGATCAGACAATCGTGCTGACAGGCTTTTATTCATCGAAAGATTATCCCGAAAGACTTCGGCGGATCCGCTATGTGGACAAAGAAACAGAACAGAATCTGGTTGTTTTCACCAAGTGTCCAATTGGATTTATTTTCATAAGCCGTCTGTAAATAGTGACTTACGTTCATTTGACTTTTTCGGAAATTGGGTTTGTTTTGCATAAAAAGGGTTGATTTGTAGAGGATTCTCGACAGATGTAGAGGAGAATTTCGTTGGACGGTTGCGCAGCTCGTTTCGGTTGCGTTAAGCGTGTTTCGTATATCGGGGTACATTGTCCATAGTTCATGGTTCATTATGAGTGGTTAAATAGTTAATTTGGTTAATTTGGTTAAATGGGTAAATTAGACCATCAGGTTGCGTGTTTCGTCAGTCGGATGCGCAGCTCGTATCGGTTGCGTTAAGCCCTTCGACTACGCTCAGGATAAACTCCGAAGCGCCTTTTAAGACGTAACCGAAAGACAATAAACGAAACGAGCAGCGTAACCGCAACCGGATATTCAATATTTACGGACAATGCTTTTTGGCGTGTATCTGCTGATACTAAAACGTGCGGTTCTCCGCTATTTCTATCGCCTGCTGGCGGTTTATGTTAGCCTGCTGGCTAACATACTGGTATTTTAATATATTTTCAAACAATGTCAACAAAAAAATGAATAAAAAAGCACTTTTTTTAGCCACCTTTTACCAAGTGAGATGTCGGCTGCGGATAGTCAAATGACTACGAGCTTTTTCATGCTACAAAGCTGGATGCTTGATTCTCGAAGCACTAAGAACTAAATCCGAAGCTCTCAACAAATCCAAACCTCAAATGACAAAACTGGCTCGTACGAGCAGGCCTCATAACGTCTGAGCGGGCGAGGGTGAAGGGGAAGGTTAGGCGCTGCTCTTTTTTGATTAAAACCCAACAATCAGGTCTAAACCCAAATTCGCTTTTTATATTTCTCTTAATTTTGCCTCCGACGTATGGAATAACACTAAAATACCATCTCGTCGGATTTCTTCCAATCTTTGATGAATTTCATTTGCAGTATTTGGATTATTTCGCCAGTAATAATCATCGAAAAGAATAAAAACAAAACTTTTGGCTATCCTGCATTTTTGAATCCTTCTCAATCTGTTTATAGCATCATTTATATTATCGATCGGCCCTTCTCTGTGATTTTCGTAATGGAAGCATTTTACTTCGGCACATAATAAAAAGGATTCATCTTTATTCTCACGAGCAATTATCATGTCTACTTCTGGCTGATTTGGCTGTTCTCCATTGTTGTTTAGCTGTTTTATACAAGTTTGTAAATTCGTAAAACCATTAAAGTTCCCGGATCTAAGGGGTACTTCAGAATGTATTTCTATACCCGAGAATGGTTCATCCTTGTTTAAAATTTCATAAAGAAATCTTCTAATGTGAAAGGTCAAATCAGATTCATTCCAGCAAATCCAATAGTCATTTCCTACAGTCCCATATTCACTAAAGCATAAACTTCGATATCTTGGAGCCATTGTGTCATAATAATCACAAAACCTTCTCCATGCCTCAATTAAAATCAACTCAATTTGAGTAACCATTTTTTGTAACCTCCTGAAAAATCATTAATATTTTGCAACGCATTAAAAAGGACGACGCTACATCGTGCTAACTCAATGCCAACTATAGTTTATCCACAACAAGCAAA
Source organism: uncultured Pirellulales bacterium (assembly GCA_964444135.1). Classification (GTDB taxonomy): domain Bacteria; phylum Planctomycetota; class Phycisphaerae; order Sedimentisphaerales; family Anaerobacaceae; genus NIOZ-UU13. The sequence continues at coordinate 12,789 of CAYUFX010000035.1, forward strand.
CAGCGGTCAAGGGCCTCATCAATTAACTATTCTTGCAGCACTTTACGGATTTTATCTAATTTTTTCTGGTTCTTCTTGTGATTTTCAAATAAGTCCGTAACTAAGCGTTGAATTTCATTAATCAATGACGCTCTTGTCTCCTTCTTGGAATGAAGCAACTTGTTTAACCTTGTTGTAACCATGCTTTTTATTCCCCCAGCAGATCTTCCGCCTGCTTTGTAGATTACTTCGTAAATTTGTTCATAAGTATACTGAGGAAGGTCTTCACGTTGAATTCTTGTAATTTGTTTTCCTTCTTGAGCAAGTCGTCGCATTTTTGCGGCATCTTTTTTTGAAATGTCCATTTTTTTCTCTTTAACAATTTTTATAAACCATTTCTTTTTCACCATCACCGCACCCAGGGCGAGCAACTGTGTTTTATTCCTTATAAAATATTCAAGTCTAAGATGTTAACCCAACCATCATCATACTCATATCCACTCACAATAATTTGAACGTAACCACCTTTACAAATATACCATAAAATATAGCTATCTCTTGAAACAAAATTACCGAAAATATCATCTCTTGAAACAAAATTACTGATAAACTGCATTTTCCATGGTTTACCAAATAACTTGTAAAAATTCTCTAAAGAAAAAACTTCTCGAATCTTTTCTATATTCCCTGCCATCGCTTTATCTAAATATTCTTGTTCCCATTGATCAACTAATTTTTTGACTTCTTGCGTTGTTTTATTCTTTATGGAGCCATTCCCACTTTGTATGAATTTGTCCCATTCTTCTTTGATGTGTTTATATTTGGCTTCTTGTTCCTTGTCTATGTTGTATTTTTCTTGTTCACGTTGCCGCCGTTGCCGCTCTTCTTCTTCATATCGGCGTTGATATGCTTGTATATTGTATTGATATTCTTGTACTTCTGGTTCTTGTTCTACATTACTTTCTATTAAAGCAAAATTTTCGGACAACGAACACCCACTTATCAAAACAAGACAACAAATTGTGAGTAATATTTTTTTCATTTCATTCCTTTAATTTACTAAAGATATCTTATTTTGAATAAAATCCGATGTAACAAAACATTTCATTTATTGGCAATATCTTCTTCTTTCGGCACAATAAGACCTTTTTCACAAAATTCTTCGTACAATGCTGGGTCAAGAGCTTGTTCACGCAGATAGGTTTCAAGAGGTCTTCTGGCTGGGTCAAATCTTTCACTATTATATTTCTCTATGGCCTTATTATATCGTTTAAGCAAATCATCCAAATTGACAAATGTGTTTGAAAAGGTTGGATGTTTTTTTGCAACTATCTTAAAATCGTTAGTAAGGATTACAACACGGAAAAATAAACAGAAAAATATCAATCCAACTGTAATAATACCAAGACCCCACAAACCACTATTGATTTTCTTTCTATTATTTTTCATTATGGTTATTGTATCTTTATACTTGTATTTCGGTTCGGCACGTCCACTTAATATCTTACCCCTTGAGTACAAATACCATGGGAAGAAAATAATCCAAAGTGCTAACACTCCTGCGAACACACCCACTCCACCGTGTATTGTTGAACCTAATGACGTCTTGTATTTTTTGAACTCAATTTTATGTGCATCAAATCCTGCCCAAATTGATGTCAATAGAAGCAGTATTACACTTATACCGACAGCACCAGCATTAGATAGTTGCAAAGCTGTACTAACTACGCCAACTACTGCTGCCCATATAAGTAAAATTCCAAAACTTATTAAAATAGCAAGATACACTCCTTACACTCCTTTGAAAAACCGTTAATATTTCCGGGCTCACATAAAAAGGCACCGATACATCATGTCCACTTCAGGCCCGGCAAGGCCCATCCACGACACGCAAGTGATGCCCCTTAGCCTGAAGGCAAAGGAGCACCGACCATTACGCGTTCGTGGATTTACAAAATTAGCCGGTTTAAGACGAAACGCCAAAAGTTCAGCCACCTATTTTATCACAGGGTAATCAACGGCTTTCCCTTTTTCGCTGATATGTAGTGTATCAGATTATGGCCGTTCCCGTCAAGGACAAATAGTTATACCAATTGCAGTTAAAAATAGACGAAAAAATTGCATTTATACTAATTGGGAGGGCCTGGATTCCTGCTCCTTCGACCCTGCTCAGGACGAGCTTCGCAGGAATGACAAGGTCAGGTAATCGGCAATCAATAAATAGAATTGGTATTATTCTCGACTTGCCAGAGGTCTCTTGGAGCCTGACGGGGTCAATTGGACAATTCGGCTGACCGGGTGGGTGCTGATGCGGCCTGATTTTTGCCCAGCACTAACGCTGTAAGTGCTGGACTTACGCTTCGCTTCGGCTCTGCTCAACCAATAAGGAAAACCCTGGCTGTGGCAGGGTTTGTTTTTTAATTGACCCCCAAATGAATCCTTCGACCCATTCGGCATTGCTCAGGGCAGGCATTGCTCAGGGCAGGTTTGGGGGCTAACCAGTATTGAGATTGCTTCGGCCTAAAAGGCAGGCCTCGCAATGACATTTTATTTTGGATTCCTGCCCATTCGGCTTCGCCTTAGACTGCCCCTTCGGCTTTGTTCAGGGCTACGGCTTGGCCTTCGCCGAGGCCGTAGAAGGGCCGGAGCGGGCCGATATGGGTCTGGTTATTCCTGTGGATTGGAATCCTTTCCCCGTATCGGCTTTGTAAACAGGGTATCAGTCACCTGTTTGAGCTTGAGCGCTATAGGTTCGGAGGCGATACCGACAATGCTGGCCAAGCCTGCAAATCCGTACACACTTGTCTGTTGTGCGGTTGTGTTCGCTGGAAAGAAGCAGCCGCGGATAATAAAGTAGAAAACAGACGCGAGGATTGCTCCGACGAATGGTGTGAGGATGTATTGCGGCAGCCAGCTCCTCTTCAATTTTTTATTACCGACATACCAGGTAAGCGAACGGAGAGAGCGCACCTGTCCGCCGAGCGCACCGGCAAGCACCACGATAAGGAGCAAACGAGCCTCATCCGAGATGGAAAATGCCCAGAACAGGAAATTGGCCTGCGACGGTGGGTAGGCCGGCCCTCTTGGTGCAGCGGGAGACGGCCAGCATTGAACTATGGCGAACACAAGGAGAATTGATAACAGGATCAAATATACAGCCGTGAGCAAAAAACCAATGGGGCCTACAAGTGGTGAATCCGAACGGCTGGTATCCTGGGTAACGGTCTGGTTATTCATTTCTTTTTTTGTTTGAGTTTCATCAAACATATTGCCTCCTCCGATTTAAAACAACTAAAAATCTGATATCCGGCGTCAACACAACGTAGCTTTTCATCGCTCGGCACATTAGGAATATTAGTCCCGGTGTTGCTGCTTGTCAAGATTATTCTGAGGTGAGGAGAAGATTTAGCGAAAATTGGTCATTTCCGAGCGTCCTGAAGACTAAATCGGTGTTAAAATTGTGTGGAACTATAGTTATTTTCGGCTGTATAACAAAGTAAAAGCTCTTATCACTAAATCGGATAACGCGTAATGACGCAGGAAACACAGGTTATACGTCAGGTACTGCAAGGCGATATTGAATCCTTCAGACTCATAGTAGAAAGGTACGAAAGGCCGATTGTCCGAATGATAAGAAATATAATCAATAACAGAGAATCCTGCGAGGACATCGCACGAAACGGCGGATTCCGCCTGTGGTGGATCTTCGACTGCGACATTAACATTTCATTATTTGTGGGGGTAATTTCGGTTTTCTTCTGAAATGGGGGAAAGTATCTTGCGATGTATAGCCGATAGGTGATTGGGCCGCTGGCTACGATTGTTTCCCAGGCGGGTCGGGACTTTCAGCGATTCGGTCAGGAGGCCAAAAGAAATTATTTTTGGAACATAAAGTAATTATTGATAATGATTTGTAAGCAGGATATAATAGCAGGGGTTTATAAGGATAACAAAAATATGTCATAATTGGGAGGTTTATAACTATGTTACTCTGGGTTTTCAGAAGTATATTTATTATCGTTGTTTTGGCGGTTCTGTTTGTTAATGCGAGTTCTGAGGTTTTCACGGCGGCGGAAAATTCTCCAAGCTGGTGGACGGTAGTCTTGAGCGGTGCAGGGATGGCGATTTTTGTTTTTCTACTGGACATTCTTACGCCGAAAAAGAAACTCAGTGCTCTGGCTGGGGTTTTCTTCGCCCTGATAGTTGGGATAATTATCAGCGGGGCGCTGGCCCTGCCGATAGATATGATTACGGGCTCTTACAGAATTCCGCTGGTGGCCGAGGCGATTGCGGCAATTAAGTGGATGCTGGGTATATGTATATGTTATCTTACAATAAGCATCGTAATGCGGACCAAAGATGACGTGCGTTTTGTGATTCCTTACGTTGAATTTGCCAAGCAGGTCAAGGGCGCCCGGCCATTGATTTTGGATACATCGGCAATTATCGACGGTCGAATCGCAGACTTGTGTCAGAGCAAGCTTTTTGACGCTCCGGTGGTTGTTCCACGTTTTGTTCTCAATGAGCTGCAGCTTATAGCGGATTCGGCCGACAAGCTAAAGCGTAACCGCGGAAGAAGGGGACTTGATATACTCAACAATATGCAGTCAAGTTCCGTTATTGACGTGAAGATTGATGACACTATGTTTACAGAGGTCGATGAGGTTAAGGGAGTTGACCAAAAACTGGTAATGTTTGCCAGGGCCTGTAACGGGCGATTGGCAACAACCGACTATAACCTCAGCAAGGTTGCACAAGTGCGTGAAGTTGACGTAGTGAATATAAACGATTTGGCTAATTCGCTTAAAGTGGTTGCTTTGCCCGGCGAGACGATGGAGGTTAAGATAATAAAGCCCGGCGAAGAGGTGGAGCAGGGCATCGGTTATCTGGACGATGGGACGATGGTTGTTGTAGAAGGCGCCCGCAACAAAATTGGGCGACAATTGCTTATTAGCATAACCAGCTCGCTTCAGACCTCGGCTGGTAAGATGATTTTCGGCAAGTTCGAGGGGTTTGTGCAGGAGACGAACGGAAACGCTCGGCGCAGACTACAGAAAAAGCCGGCCGGAACACATACCTCCGGGGACAACAAAAACTAAAAGTGCCTAAAATGACACGTAAGTGTCATCCCTTCGGCAAGCTCAGGACAAGCTCTGAGGCTAAGCCGAAGGATCTGGCCAACGAATAAGAGATTCTTCGCTTCGCTCAGAATGACAGCTTTGCTGTCACTTTAGCTCACTTTAATACTTTTTAATTTCCTTTGTGTTTTTTTTTACGGTCTGCACTTAGACTTCAAGAGGCATTTCAGGAACATCCCGATAGCTAATAAGAGACCGGCAGCAAACAGCGGCCAATAGAAGTATGATTTGTAGTCCGGTTCGGTGACATAAGGACCGGGCGTACAAAAAGAAACCACCACAATAATCGCGGCAACAAAGAAGGCAAGCCAATCGGTCCGTGTTACTTTGATGGGTCTGCCGCGAGCATCTCTATAGAGTATAACCGCTGCAAATATGAGCAGTGTAATCGAGATAAGGACCGGGTAAAGGACTGCTGAGGCCCAGGTTCCTGGTATTAGAAACAGTATGTCCCAGTCCATAATTGAGGCGGGCCAGTTAAGAAGGACTTTGAGCCAGACGTAGTAGAAGATGTCCCAGATTGCGAAGATGGTCAAGAGATAAGCAAAACGCTGCCGGCGGTTTCGGCCGAACAGCCAGGCGCCGGTGAAGATTAAAACTATTGTCGCAGCTTCCCTGCCGATTTCAGTTAATAAAAATCGCTTCCAGAGTGGATCAACGCCGAATATGATTAGCGGGAAGGTGAATCCGTCAGTATAGAAAATTTCCCTCAGATAGACAACCACGGCGGCTTCAATATATCCAAAGGCAATGCCGAAGATGACAACGATGCAGAATCTTTTGATTGATTTCTTTAGTGGTTCCGTTGATTCATCTGCTAATTTCTTTTGTGTGCCCATACATTATGTTAGTTTATCTGGGTACCAGAATATAAGCTTGACTTTGTCTTTTCCTGGTATCCTGATTTTCTGATATTCTGCACCCTTGTTTCCTGATGACCTGATTTCCTTTCTTTTTGTTATAATTTTTGAAGCTCTCTCAACAGTGCCGGGATGGCTTTGGCTTCGGAGACTATTGAGACCCTTCGGCCGTTGCGGTAGATGTAGGCCTTATTCTTTGCGGCACAGAGGGCGACATCGGCATCGGCTGCTTCGCCCGGGCCGTTGACGATGCAGCCCATCACAGCGACACGCAACGGTTTATCGATATCGCGTACGGCTTTTTCAACCCGGCGGGCCAACTTGATGACATCGATTTCGGCGCGGGCGCACGTTGGGCAGACTATCAACTCCGGGCCCGAACGTTCATAAAGGCCTAATGCGATTAGAATCTGTTTTGCGATTTTTGTTTCTTCGACGGGATTACCAGCGATGCTTACTCTGATGGTGTCGCCAATACCTTCTGCAAGGAGAGTACCCAGAGTAACGGCTGAGGGTATCCGGGCGTCTTCGGGCAGACCGGCATGAGTCAGGCCGAGGTGAATCGGATAGTCGAAGGTTTTAGCAATTCTGCGGTTGACTTCGATGGTTCGTAAGGTATCGCTGCTTTTTGCGCTTAGAACTAACTGGGTGAAACTGCGATTTTCAAAAAGTCGAACGTATTTTTTCATTTCCCTTAACATCAAAGCGGTGCGTTTTCCGGTTGGTACAGGCCGGCCCTTGAGGTCTCTTATGCTTGCTTCATTGACGCCGACGCGGATGGCGACCTTGTGCATTTTGGCGGCATCTATTATTCGCAGGATGTCTTTTCGCTTTTTTATATTGCCGGGATTTAGTCTTATCTTGGCGGCCCCGGCTTCTATCGCTTCAATGGCCCGGTTAGGGCTGAAGTGAACGTCAGCGATAAGAGGGACATCAACTTTTTGGACGATTTTTGCAAAAGCAGCGGTGTCCGCACGTCTGGGCACGGCGATTCTGACTAATCGGCAACCAGCCTTAACAAGCTGATTAACCTGCCTCACACAGCGGGCAATATCAACCGTCGGCACTTTCGTCATCGACTGAATGACAACAGGGGCCGAGGAGCCGATTTTAACCGCCCCGACCTTGACCGTCTTTGTTTTTCTCCTTTTAATCACGTCAAAATTGTAGCTTGTTTCGTAAATTCGGGCAAATTAAAATATGGCCAAGTGAAAAGAACGGATTATCAGTTGTATCAATTATCACTATGAACTCGATGCATATACATAGACGGAGTATTGCTTATCGCCTATTTGGGCTGGAGAATAACGCGGGCACAGGTGCGAAAGCAAGAACGGGGGCATTTTAGCGTATCGCGAATAGGAAGGAGAATCGGTAATGCGAGAAACGAGAAACGAGAAACGATAATCGAGTATCGAAGTCGTGATTTCTCCTGACTTTGTTTGCGGCTGTTGCTCAGTCGGACTTGGGGACCCATTTCAGCCGAGCGACCTGAATGCCTTTCAAGCTCGGCATCAAGGAGGCGATGTAGTACCGGCCATCGTGGAGGATGATTTCCGGAGCCGCCACCGGCAGTGTTGTTACTTCGAGACTATTTTCATTAATACCGAAGCGGAGCGGATCGGCAGAGCGGAAAACGGTCGCATGCCGGCGACGCCCGTACCTCTGCGTATTGAACAGGTAGTAGTGCTTCGATTCGGGATGATAGATGACGTGGGGACATTCGGCGCAGTATGGACCCTTGGCATAGGCGCTTCCTTCGGCGACGACCTTTGAAGGTCCCCAGTTTCGCAAATCGGTAGAGATGCGGCAGTAGTTCACGCCGCGATGATTCGAGGCCGGAGAGCGCATCGAGTGTGCCGTGTAGTAGCAGTGGTATCGGTCGCCGACTTGAAGGAGCATCGGGTCGCGGGCGTGCTCTCCATCGCCTTCGTTGAACATCCCGGTTTTGCCGTTCTCCTGAAGCACGCGAGTGAAGTCTTTGCCGTTTTCACTTGTAGCGTGACATATATTGACCCAGTCACCGTAGAACATATGATAGGTCTCACCGAGCTTTATCACATGAGGGGCCTGAAGTCCGCCGGGAGTCTCGCCCAATGAAGGGTCAGCCTCCATAGCAATGCCCATCGGTTTCCAGTTAGTGTCTGTTAGGTTCTTTCCTTCCCAGCGGTAGAAGAATCGTGTCTTACCATCCCGGCCGCTGGCGGTTGTATTTCGAATACAGGACCATATCTGCCAGGTGCCATTGGCAGCCTGCCAGAGGGCAAAATCAACCGGCGGCTGCTTTTCGGTAGCGTATTTGTGATCCATCGGACTGCCGGCTACCTGCCACCACCGGCCGTCAATTTGCGGTATCAAGACCTGCCTGGAATTTTCGCTTCCATATACAGTTATGCCAAAGGCAAAGGTGGAAATTAGCAGTATCGTTATGCTTTTCACTGTCAAACTCTCCAAAAAAGATGTGGCTTGTACCCTGTACACAAGCCACATCATTTATTGCCTTTTAGATTACTTTTCTCTGGCCTGGAAGTCCAGGCTATTCATTGAGCTACTACGAGGTTTCTGAGGCAGAGACGCCGAGCGTGTTTTTATTTTTCGCGGCGTTGCTTTTAGCCAAAGGCTGGCTTTGCGGCTGGTATTTTCGATACAACAGGCCGCGAATCAGCGAGGCGATACCTAATCCGCACAAAATAATACCTACAAACGTTGTCGGATGACCCATCCATGGTTGTACCGCTAAGAATGCCAATCCAATGGCAAGTATTACGACCCCACCCGAAAGGTGTTTTACCCATATTGGCCCGACTGCTCTGGGACTAATATTTCTTAATTCCGATAGTGGGGTGCCTTTCTCGATGGCTGCCATAATCTGTTTGTGCTCGAACCGCTTCTTAAGATAGTAAATCACACCGATGACGATTACAGGGGCTGCACAAGCAACTAATATCAGCGCTACTCCAATTGCTTCTTGTGGTGACATTTTCTTTCTCCTTTCAATTTTAAGTTAATGTTAACAAACTTTCTTTACTACCTTATTCTTATTGAACCTACATCGGTCCTTAAATACAGTTTTCCTTTTCCATCGCCTATTGTTCCGTGCAGACTTTTACCGATTTTGCCTCTCACGGTTAACGGCAGGTCGGTTCTTATCGAACCTACATCTGTGTCAGCATCCACGGCAGCCGAAAAATTGGGCGGTGTGCTTAAGTCAATACCGCCGACGTTCGTTGTGATAGTCGCATTGCAGTCGGCGGGGGCGGCTTTTGAATAAACAACTTTTACCGTGCCCACATCTACTTTAAGGTTGATATCACCTGAGATTTCTTTGCAAGTAATTTGGCCGACGTCCGTTGTAGCTTTTATTTTCTCTGTAATATTCGAGACCCGGATTTTTCCTACGTCACTTCCAAGCTCCAAAGCGGTTTGCTTTGGCACAGTTATATTGAAGCCGATGCTTATCGAGCGGCGTTTTTTTGTGCGAGGCTTTTCGGTTCTGACCGTTAAAGTGTTTCCGTCCCGGTCAAGCTCTATCTTGATTTGCTCGGCCAGGTCTTTCGCTTCTTCGTCGGTGGGGGCCTTAACAGAAATTGTGGCGGTAACATTGCACTCGGTAACATCGCGACCGTCAATGGTGATTGAGCCGACATCGTTATCGAGAGCGAGGATTGAACCGGGTTCAAGAGGGGCTTCAAGCCTTTCTGTTCTCTCGTATTTGGCTCGCGGCCAGCCATCTATGTTTATACAGCAACCTGTGATAACGACCAGCAAACAAATCAGACAAGCCAGCGATATTTTTGTGAAACTGTTCTTCATTTTCCGTCCTTTCGATTCGCGACTCGTTTGTTTGATTATCTTATTTTTACCGAGCCGCTGCTGGTTTTCAGGTACAGTTTTCCATTGCCCTGGCCGATTGTTCCTGTGAGTTTCTTTTTGCTTATTTCGCCGGTTATCGTTATGGGCAGGTCGGTTCTTATCGAGCCGTAACTGGTTGCCAGCTCCACCTGGCCCGCAAATTCAGGTGGCGTTGTAAAATCGATGCTTCCGTATGAGGTAGTTACGTTTGCTGTGATTTCGGCAGGAGTCGAGTCCGAACAGATAATATCGATATTACCACTGCCGGACTTGGCGGTAAGGTCAGTAGTTGTGAGCTGCCGGCAGTTAATGCGTCCGTAGGATGTGGATATATCGGCTGTGTTTGCAGAAGCTTCTGTAACATAAATACCGCCGCTGGCGGAATGCAGTTTGAGTGAGCTGCCTGTAAGCTCGTCGGCGTTGATAGAACCATAGGATGTGTGCAAATCGTAATCTTCGCAGGAAGCCTTTGAAAGTTTTATATTACCACTGCTGGTTTTCAGTTTGATATCACCGCCGGAAATATCATCGCACGTGATGGAACCGTAGGATGTATTCAGATTAACTGGGCCGACAATATTCTCCGCTCTAATCGAACCACTGCCGGATTTTAACTGGATATTGTCACCCGTGATGTTCCTACAGGTAACGGAACCGTAGGACGTATCCAGTTGTGCCGAGCCCTGAATATCCTCTGCGGAAATCGAGCCGCTGCTGGTTTTGCCCTTTACGTTCCCGTCGATATTGTTCAGTTCAATCGCACCATACGAGCTGGTGCAATCGATATTGGTTTGCTTCGGGACGGTTATATCGTAGCTTATGCTTATCGAGCGTCTGTGTTTTTTAGGAGGTTTTTCAGCCTTGACTGTTAACGTTTGGCCGACCGGCTCAAGTTTTATTTCCACCTGCTCAGCTATTTCCTGGGCCTCCTCTTCAGTGGGTGCTTGAACGCGGATTTGAGCAACTACACTACAATCAGTAACCTCGGCACCGGTAATCGTAATCGAACCAGAGCTGGTCTGGGCAATAACAGTTGAGCCGGGAGCAAGGGGGGCTTGCCGCTGAACTGTCCTCTCATATTTTGCCCTGCCCCAATCACCTATTTGAATGTCACAGCCGTTAAAAATCAACAACAGGCAGAGACAAAAGCCAAGAGCCGGGCCCGTGTAATATTTTTTATTCATTTTCTGTTCTCCCGATTTATTGTTTGTTTACTTGTCTATCTTATTCTTATTGAGCCGTTGTGGGTCTCAAGGTGCAGTTTGCCCTGACCCGTGCCGATTTTTCCTGTGAGCCTTCTTTTGCTGAGCTTTCCGCTTACCGTTATAGGCAGTTCAGTATTTATTGAGCCATTGTGTGTTGAGGCTTCCACTTCGGTGGAGAAATTCGGTGGGCTTGTGAAATCTATACTTCCATTGTGAGTAATTAGTGATACCTCGCAGACGGGTGGGGCGGTCTCGGAGTAATAAATGTTTATGCCGCCGTTGTGCGACTTCAGTTGAGCATCAGCTGAAATTTCCTTGCAAATGATAGAGCCGTTATGTGTATAAAGCTCGATGTCGCCGGAAACCTGCTCGGCAGTGACCTTTCCATTGTGAGCGGTGCCGTTGAGCCGGCCGGTGATATTTGTAATTTCTATCTTGCCATTGTGAGTTGTGAGCTCCAGGTCAGTCTGATTCGGGACTGTTACCTCAAGATTTACGGAAACAGACCGATTAATCATATAGGTGGGCTTGTCAATTTTGGCAGTCAGCTTGCCCCCCCAGGGTTCGAGTTTTACTGTTGTTTGCTCAGCTATTTTTTTGGCGTCTTCTTCGGTTATCGCCTGGCCGATAATGGTTGCTGTAAGATTGCAGTCGGTAACATCAGCACCGGTGATTGTTATATATCCGTTGTGGGTCTGGGCTGCGAAGCTTGAGCCGGGCGACAGAGGCGCTGAAAGCTGGACTGTTCGTTCGTATTTTGCCCGCATTGCGCAGCTCCCTATATTGAAACAGCAGCCCGCTGCGACAATCAGAAGGCACAGTAAAGAACCCAGCGATACCTTTTTTAACAAACCATTCTCCATTTTTTCTCCTTTCAATTTATGCCTGGTTATTATTTTATTCTTATCGAGCCGTTGTGGGTTCTCAGATAGACCTTGCCGACGCAAAAGAGTTGTCCCGGGCTTACTGCTTCTGCAAATTTCCTCCTGGTCAACTTTCCAAATACCGTTAAGGGAAGGTCTGTTCGTATTGTCCCATTGTGCGTCCAGGCCGGCTTGATATAGTAGTTTGTTTCCATTTTTGATATTCCTTAATTGTTTCATTTTTCCTTTGTTTTTGTCGTCTTTTGTAAATTGGTCGCTGATTCCGTTCAGCAGGTTTCAAAAAATATGTGTTTTTTCCTGTTTTTGGCATTATTATTGTCTTTTATAAATTACTAACTGTTTTTATGAAAAACGTTTCGGAAAATCTGAAACTTATTAAGTCCGGGCTGCGACTAATATATGAAGAAAGAAGACTTGTTGGTACACGAGATATGGGACCAGCAAAAGGAAGATAACTGGTTACGGCTGCTACGCAGCGGTGACCACGGGGCGTTTGCCCGGTTCATTGATAAGTACAAAGAAACGGTTTTTCTGTGCTGCCGAAGGTTAGGGCTGAGAGAAGATGAGGCCGAGGATGTGGCGAGTGAGACGTTCCTGGCGTCATACAACGGATTAAGCCGATATAACGGCCGGGCTGAATTGAGCACCTGGCTGTGGAGTATAGCGTACCGTCAGGCGGTAAGTTACCTGCGCAAGAATCGAAGGCAGTGGCGGCTCGAAGTCGAACGGGATGAACAAATTGCCAGCGGTGAAGAGCAAGAGCCGGCGGCGGCAATACAAGGCAAAGAGACAGAAAAAATCGTTTGGGAGGCAGTCGAACGGCTGCCGAGACTCTGGGCCATGGCAATTATATTGTACTATCGAGAAGAAAAGAGCATAACCGATATTGCAAAGATAATGCAGGCGAAGGAAAATACCATTAAGACATATTTGTTCAGAGCACGCGGGAGATTGAAAAAGGCGTTGGCACCAGCCTTCGGAGAAGATATTGATGTTGGCGGATAGAATAAACACAGATGATAAATTTGATGAAATGTTAGGGCGAGCTTTGCGCTCGTCTTCGGAGCCGGTGCCGGCTGATTTTAGCGAGAGGATGTTAAGGAGGATTAGGCAAGCCGAAGAGCAGAAGATTTTAACCCGTGTGGTTCTGCAGGAAAGACTCGCTCTGGCGGGATGTATTTTGTTCGGCGCTGCCGCAATTGTTGCGTTTGTAGCCTTTCCGGGCTCTATTGCGGCGGTTTTTCAAAGCGCTGCCGGAAGTTTCACCGCGCGTGGGGGTGCCTTAGTTGATAGAATCCCGCAGACTATAGAAACTGTTCGGGGTCAGTGGCAGCTCTATACGGTCCTTGCGGCCATGGCGGGATTTGCCGTTTACAGTCTTGTCGATTTGTTGGCGGGCGATGGATTAAGGACAGCGTGAAGGACAAAGATAGCGATAGGACGCCGACAGACTGGATAAAAAGCTTGTGGTTTTCCCAGCACCAAAGACTACCGTAGGGCCAAACAAGGTTTAGCTACCGCTACTTCGTGTCTCCACTCAAAGCCAACTCACTCAAAGTTTTTGAAGCCAATGCTCATTTTTTGGGGAAAAGTCGTATAATCTCGCCGATTTTCTGAGAAATCTCCAGGTTTTTCTTGACGTGAAGGTGGCTAATTTGGTACAAATAGATTAGATAAAGCTTGTGGAGTTTGGCTTACAAGCAGGTAGAGTTTATATAGTCTTTTTAAGTGAGTGAGGTGCCGAGTTTCAAGTAAGAGCCTTGGGCTTTGCAATGAGGCCTTTACATTTCAATTAACAGCTCATATTCGGGCTTGTGAACCCCGCCCGTCGTCCGCAGGATGCCTTGTGGCAAAGACGGGACGGGGTGAAGGAAGGAGGTAGTATCGAATCGCAGAAAATTGTCCGAGACAGACATAGATTAAATGTAATGAGTGTAAAAATTATTATCGGTCGTTTTATTTGAATAAGTCAGGATTTTGGTGTGTGGCCAAAGCGTAAATAGTTATTTTTAACTTTTTTTTAAGGAGGACTATTATGTGTAAAAAATTGATTTATTTATTCTCTTTTATTTTGGTGACCAGCCTGATTATAACGGGCGTAGCCGAAGGTGCCGACCCAAATCTTGTCGCCTGGTATCGGTTTGACGGTGACGCCTCTGACAGCTCCGGTCATGACCTCCACGGCACAGAAATGGGCAACCCGACCTATGAGGCCGGCGTTTTTGGCCAGGCGATAAGCCTTGACGGTGACGGCGACTACGTGGATTGCGGGGCTCCTCCGGAGTTCGATATTACCGACTATATCACTTTCACGTACTGGATCAAGGTTGTCGAATTTGACAAGCAGTGGAACACTGTCCTTTCGAGGGGCGACGACTCCTGGCGGTCGTCGAGGGCAAGTTTGAATAACTTCATGGAGGCCGCTGTGGGCGGTACGACTGGGGAATACACCTATGGGGTCACCCCCGTTGACGATGGCGAGTGGCACCACGTCGGATGGGTGTACGACGGCACGATGAACTACTTGTATGTAGATGGTGAGGTGGACGCAACTGAAGAGTCTACCGGGCAGATCACTGTCAGCAGCTATCCTCTCTGGATCGGAGACAATTCTCAAGCAACGGGGCGCTACTGGACCGGCCTGATTGACGATCTGCAGATATACAACCGGGCATTAACCCAGGAAGAGGTTCAGCGTATTATGCAGAGCAGTGCCGGCGCATGTCCACTGGCCTCGGCCCCTAATCCGGTCGATGGTACCATACATGAGGATAGGTGGGTGAACCTTAGCTGGCGGGCGGGAGATTTTGCGGTCTCACATGATGTGTACTTGGGCGATAATTTTGATGATGTGAACAACGGCGCCACCGAGACATTCCAGGGCAACGAGGCTACAACTTCTTTAACTATCGGTTTTCCCGGATTTGCATATCCGGATGGTCTTATTCGGGGCACGACTTACTACTGGCGAATCGACGAGGTTAATGACACTGAGCCGAATAGTCCCTGGAAGGGCGACGTCTGGAGCTTTACGATTGCCAACTACCTTGTCGTGGACGACTTTGAGGACTACAACGACTATCCACCTGATGAGATATTCAGTACGTGGATAGATGGATACGAGGTCGCGATAAACGGAGCTCTCGTTGGTAATGATACTTTTCCATTTGCCGAGCAAAGTATCGTTCACAGCGGTGCTCAGTCGATGCCATTTTTTTACGACAACAGTGGTACGGCAAATTACTCAGAGGCAGAACGCACATTTAGTCCTGCGCAGGACTGGACCAGAGAAGGTGTGAAAGTATTGTCACTGTGGTTCAAAGGTTATCCGGCGTATATGGGCAGCTTCGTGGAAGGACCAACCGGCACTTTCACGATGACCGCAGAGGGAGCGGATATCTGGGATAACTCAGACCAGTTCCATTTTGCATATAAGGAGCTTTCCGGTGCGGGCACGATTATAGCAAAGGTTGAGAGCGTGGAGAACACAAACGAATGGTCCAAAGCCGGCGTTATGATTCGCGATACTCTCGATGCGGATTCAAGTCACGCGATGATGGTCGTTACGCCCGCTCAGGGAGTTTCCTTCCAGCGTCGCACCCCAGCAGGCGCCAGCAGCAGCGATACTACCGAAGCCGGGATCACAGCGCCTCAGTGGGTGAAATTGGAGCGTAATGTAGGTGGTCTTGTAAGAGCCTACTATTCAGTGGACGGCAGCACTTGGACGCAATTGGGGACACAGACGGTTACAATGAATACGCCTATGTACATAGGCTTGGCGCTGACCAGTCATAACTCCGGCGTAGTGTGCGAAGCCAAATTCTCTAACGTCAGCTTTCCCGGTACGACTGTTGGTCAGCAGTGGACCAATCAGGATATCGGCATAAACAGTAACGATGCGGAGCCGATGTATGTGGTTCTCAATGGCAGCGCTGTGGTCACCCATGATAATCCTGATGCAGCACAGATAAATGAGTGGACCCAATGGGATATTGACCTGCAAGCCTTTGCCGACCAGGGCGTGAACCTTGCCAGCGTCAATACGATTGCCCTTGGATTAGGCAATAAGAGCAATCCGCAGGCTGGTGGTTCAGGTACGATGTACTTTGACGATATTCGTCTGTATCTTCTGCCTCTGGAGCCATAAACGGAAGCACTATTAGCTGTGTGAGTGGCAATTCTCATAGATGAGGTTTTTGACGCCCGTTAAGAAAGACAAGTGTTTTGGTGTGTGGCCAAAACATAATTCGTACATATTTTTTTAACTTTTGTTGAAGGAGGAACATTATGTGTAAGAAATTGATTTATCTAATTTCTTTTGTTGTGGTGCTGAGCCTGGTTAGTAGCACCTGGGGCCAGGACGGCACGGGTTTGCGAGCGGAGTACTTTCACTGGTCAGGGGCTGCCCCTCCATCTCGGGCGGATGCCTTCCGCGATCTGGTGGTGACCCGGATAGAACCGCAAATATACTGCTACTGGAATCCGGGATTTGTAGCCAACCATCCGGATGGTCTTACGCCGGCCTTAGAAATCCCCCCGCCACCGGGGGTAAGAGCTGATACCTTCTCGGTCAGATGGACGGGTGAACTTGTGGCACCTTCCTCTGAGGCGTACACCTTCATAACCGGCAGCGATGACGGCATACGAATGTATCTGGATGGAGAGCTCATCATTGATGCCTGGGCCGATCAAGACCGTGTCGAGACTACGGCCGACCCGGTAGAGCTCGTTGCAGGTCAGAGGTATCCTATAGTAGTAGAAGGATATGAAAATGGTGGAGAAGCGGAATGGCAGTTGTACTGGCAGAGTCCATCCACCCCAAGGCAGCTTGTTCCACAGAGCGCGTTGTACCCCGTGCTTAAGCCGAAAGATTTTCAGGCCAGTGATCCCATTCCGGATGATGGTGCGGTGCTCAGGGAGACATGGGTGAACATGGGATGGACGGCGGGTGAAGATGCAGTCTCACACGATTTGTATATAGGCGAGAATTTTGCCGATGTGGATTCCGGCGCCGCGGACACGTTCCAGGGCAATCAGGCCGTGATGAGTTTTATCGTCGGCTTTCCCGGGTTTCCTTATCCGGATGGTCTTACTGAAGGCACCACATACTATTGGCGGATAGACGAGCTTGAGGCCGATGGGACGAAACACAAAGGCAATGTCTGGAGCTTTACGGTAGCTCCCAAGATCGCCTTTAATCCCGACCCGGCTGATGGTGCCGGGTCCGTGGAAACGGATGCGCGGCTTAGCTGGCAGCCTGGTTTCGGTGCGAAATTGCACTACGTATATGTCGGCGACAATTTTGACGATGTTAGTAATGCCACTGGGGCTCTACCGGCGGGACTTACGACCTATAATCCAGGTCCTCTTGAGTCAGCGAAGGTTTACTACTGGCGTGTCGATGAGTTCGATGCCGTCGATACGTATAAGGGTGATGTCTGGAGCTTTGCAACTCTGGGTTCAGTCGGAAGCCCTGTCCCGTCTCACGGCGCCACAGATGTAAATCCCACACAGATTCTTAAATGGTCGCCGGGAGATAATGCCGCCTCACATGAGGTGTACTTAGGCACAGATAAAGATGCCGTGCGCAATGCCGATACAGGTTCGCCCGAGCACAAAGGTACCAGAGACATTGATTCAGAGAGCTATGACCCCGGACAACTCGAGTGGGATACCACTTATTACTGGCGGATTGATGAGGTCAATAATGTCCATTCCAACAGTCCGTGGGTAGGCCTTGTCTGGACTTTTACGACAGGCAGCTTCATTGTGATAGACGATTTTGAAGCCTACAATGCCCTTAATCCCGATGAACCCGGGAGCAACAGGATATTTGCCGCGTGGCTGGACGGCTATGAAATCCCAACAAACGGAGCTCTCGTTGGTCATGAATTACCTCCTTTCGTCGAGCAGAGTATTGTGCATAGCGGTTCTCAGTCAATGCCGTATTTCTACGACAACAGTGTCGGGAACTCTGAGGCAACTCACACGCTGGAATATCCGCGTGATTGGACAGAAAAGGGCGTTAATACATTGTCACTGTGGTTAAGAGGCGAAATATTTAATTCTACTGAACAGATGTATGTGGTTCTCAATGACAGTGCTGTAGTCTATCACGACGACCCGGAAGCAGTTATGGCAATTGAGTGGACGGAGTGGAAAATCGCACTGCAGGAGTTTGCGGACCAGGGTATAAACCTTGCCGATGTCAATACGATTGGCATTGGTTTTGGTGACAGAAGCAATCCACAGGCTGGCGGTTCAGGTACAATGTACTTTGATGATATTCGTTTGTATCCTCTGCCGCCGGAGCTATAACCGGTAGCACTATAAGCTGTGCGAGTGGCAATTCTCATAGATGAGGTTTTTGTCGCCTGTTAAGAACGACAAGTGTTTTGGTGTATGGCCAAAGCATAAATAGTTATTTTAACTTTTTGAACCCCACGCGTCGAAGAAGGGTCGGGGTTAAGGAGGACTATTGTGTCTAAAAAATTGATTTATCTGGTTTCTTCTGTTTTGGTGCTGAGCATGTCAGTTAATGCTTCAGCCGATCTCATAGCTCACTGGAGGTTTGATGAGGGTTCTGGGAGCACCGCCACAGATATTGCCGGCAATAATGATGGAACCTTGGAAGGTGATGCAACTTGGGCAGTTGGCCTGATAGGTGGAGCCCTGGAGTTCAACGGTGAAGGACATGTGGACTGTGGGAATTCCGATGCTCTTAATTTCGCTACGGGTGATTGGACTATCTCTGCGTGGATAAAAACGACTATAACTGGCGGAGGCGAAATTGGCACAGGCAGCATCTTTGCCAACGGAGGAGACTATGGTGGCGGAATACGGTTCACGCTGGCAGTGGGCGAAGCAGATGTGGGCGGCGCAGTTGTCCTAACCACAGATGACGATAGCACGAAGCTGCAGGCAATAGGTACCCGCGGACTGGTTAACGATAACGAGTGGCATCATATCGTTGGGCTGAGAAATGGAAATACCTTGCAGGTGTACGTTGACGGGCTGTTAGATGCAACTATTGATAACGTACCTACTGGATATGATCTTTCCGGTACCTCTCAACATAATGCCTATATTGGCGCGATTACAGACCACAGAGATAGCAGTTTGTTTAAGTTTTTTATAGGCCTGATTGACGATGTCCGGATATACAACGAGGCGCTGACGGAGCCCAAGATTCTGGCTGCTATGGAAGGTCGTGAAGGATATCTGTATGCCTTCGGCCCCGTCCCGGCTGATGGTGCCATGCATCCAGATACGTGGGCGAACCTAAGCTGGTTTCCGGGAGATTTTGCGGTCTCGCATGATGTGTATTTGGGTGACAATTTCGACGACGTCAACGAAGCTACGCGAGATTCAGATGTGTTCCGGATTAACCAGACTACAACGTTTTACGATGCCGGCTCTCCTGGATTTGCCTATCCGGATGGCCTCTTACCAAGCACAACGTATTACTGGCGGATTGACGAGGTCAATGACACTGAGCCCAATAGTCCCTGGAAAGGTCCAGTCTGGAGCTTTTCAATTCCACCCAAAACCGCCTATGCACCCGACCCGGCTGATGGTGCCGAGTCTGTAGACCCGGATACAGACCTTAGCTGGACGGGAGGTTTGGGTTCAGAATCGCACACAGTGTACTTTGGAGACAATTTTGACGATGTCAACAACGCAACCGGAGGTCTCCCTCAGGAAGCTACGACCTATAGTCCCGGCCCAATTAAAATGACTAAGACTTACTACTGGCGGGTCGATGAGTTTGATGCCGTCGCCACATATAAAGGCGACGTCTGGAGCTTCACGACTCAAGGCGCCATCGGGAGCCCGAATCCGCCTAATGGCGCTGTGGATGTGAAGCAAACACCGATTTTGAGTTGGAATCCCGGAGCCTATCCCGCTTCGCATCAGGTCTATTTCGGCGCTGATGAAAATGCCGTGAAAAATGCCGATACAAATTCGCCGGATTATAAAGGCACTAGGGACCTTGGCGATGAGAGCTATGACCCCGGAAAACTTGAGTGGGAAACTACTTACTATTGGCGTGTTGACGAGGTTAATGACGCTAATCCCGACAGTCCGTGGATTGGCCCTGTCTGGAGCTTTACGACAGCCGACTTCCTTCTCGTGGATGATTTTGAGAGCTACAATGACCTTGACCCCGCGGACCCCGAAAGCAACAGGATATTTAACGCGTGGATAGACGGATATGACAACCCGACAAACGGTTCTTTAGTTGGTTATGACACTCCTCCTTTTGCCGAGCAAACTATCGTTCACAGCGGCAACCAGTCGATGCCGCTTTACTATGACAATAGTGTTGGCTACTCTGAGGCGACTTTGACGTTGAGTGACACGAGTGACTGGACCGAGGAAGTCGTTGTGGAATTGTCGCTGTGGTTCAGTGGCCTACCCCCCTATGTCGGCAGCTTCACAGAAGGCCCGGCAGGCACCTATACGATGACCGGCTCGGGCGCCGATATCTGGAACAACGCCGATGAGTTCCACTATGCTTTCAAGACGCTCACCGGGACAGGATCGATTGTCGCGAGGATCCAGAGTGTCAGCAATACGAATAACTGGGCCAAGGCCGGTGTGATGATTCGTGAGACGCTTGATCCAGGCTCAAAGCATGCGACGATGGTCGTGACACCCGGCCAGGGTGTTTCCTTCCAGCGACGCACCGTGACAGACAGCGGCAGTACCGACACGACAACCGGCGGGATCTCTGCACCGCACTGGGTGAAGATCGAGCGCGGTATCGGCAGCAACTTTTCAGCCTACTATTCAGCCGATGGGGTCTCGTGGCAGTTGCAGGGCACGCCGGAAAATATCCAGATGGGCTTGAACATCTATATCGGCTTGGCAGTAACCAGCCACGACGCAGCCCGGACGTGCGAGGCTGTCTTCTCGAACGTCACGACGACCGGTACGGTTGGCACGCAGTGGGCGAACCAGGACATCGGCATCCTCAGTAATGCGGCTGAGCCGCTATATGTGGCGGTCTCCAACGCTGGCGGCGCGCCTGCGATTGTGGTCCACGACGATCCGGGTGCCGCAACGATCGATACCTGGACGGAGTGGCTCATCCCGTTGCAGGCCTTTGCAGACCAGGGTGTGAACCTTGCCAATGTCAATACGATTGCCCTTGGTCTTGGTAACAGGAAGAATCCGCAAGCTGGTGGTTCAGGTACGATGTACTTCGACGATATTCGTCTGTATCCTCTGCCGCCGGAGCCGGCACAGTAAGCCAAGATTTTGCTGGCCCCCATTGCTTCTGCCGCAAGGCATCCTGTGGACTTAGGATTACGAGGCAAGATATGGGGACGTGGTTAATGTAGCAGTCGCCGCGGCGCCCAGCCAGGGTAGATTTGGTCAATTCGGGGCCTATACCGATTTGGTATAGGCCCCTTTTTCATTGGATCCGCCATAAGACGGCGGTTTCCGCCTATGGCGGATATTCGACTGCAATATTGACTATTTTGCAGTCGCCGCGGCGCCCAGTCAGGGGGAGATTGCACTGCCCTGCGAGGTCGCCAAGGAGCACGAGCAATGTTAGAAGTCAACAACTCACTCGGTGAGGTGGGAAGGGGAAATTTTTAGCGTGGTAAACTCACAGGCAAATTTAACCGATACCTCAAATAGGTTTATCTCCGGCAGGGAGCCGAGGGTCCTATAAAAAGGAGGTAAGTTCGAGCAACAATTTGCCCTTATGGCCGGAGCCGAAAGGCCTTTCGGCCGGGCGGGAGTGAGCCATAGCATTTGATGTCACCATAAAGGAATATCTAAAAGAGATCGACGAGGCATCGCTGTTGAACGCAGAAGAGGAGCGCTCGTTAGGCAAACTGGTTGCCGAAGAAAACGACCAATTGGCCAGGGAACAATTGGTGCGAAGTAATCTCAGGCTGGTCGTTAATATCGCGAAGAAATACGGCGGCCGGGGGATGAGTCTCGGCGACCTGATTGAAGAGGGTAATCTCGGCCTCATAAAAGCTGTTGATTACTTTGACCCTGACCGTGGGGTTCGTTTCAGCACCTATGCAGCGTGGTGGATAAAACAAAGCATCAAACGTGCCTTGCTGGAGAACGTTCAGCCGGTGCATATTCCAACCTATATGGTTGCATTGATGAATCAATGGCGGCACACCACGGCCGAGCTGGAAAGTGAGCTCGGCAGAACATTGAGTGTTGAAGAGATGGCTGATATTATGCAACTACCGTTGCGCAAGGCAAAGGTAATACATCGTATAGTCGAGGTTCTTAGCTCTGTAAGTGAATCTTATAGCGGCGATGTCTCGGACGAAGACCAAATGCTCGAGGTGATTTTGGAGGACCCAAATGCCGGCAGACCGGAAGATGTGCTGGCTGCGGTTGAAGAAGAACTAAAGGCCTTGAAATTGCTGAACAAACTCGACCCTCGAGAAGCGAACATTTTGAGGCTGCATTACGGTCTTGATGGAAACGCGCCGATGCCGTTGAAAGAAATCGCCAAGAAATTAGGTCTGACGCGAGAGAGAATTCGGCAAATTCGACACGATGCGCTTACCAAGCTTTACGAATATATGAACGAAGAATAACCCTTAATAACATCTCAATAAAACTTGCATTTCGTTATAAATATATCAACAATAGACATCAGCAGACGAACGGTCCATCTGTTCGAGCAATCTTAATTTCGAAAAGAACCATAGAGGAAAACTAATAATGCGTAATGGGATTGACCTGAAAAGATACATTCGCAGCATACCTGACTGGCCGAAGAAAGGGATTTTATTCCGCGATATCACACCATTGCTGGCCGACCCGAAGGCGTTTGCAGCAGCGGTGGATGCCCTGTGCGCCGATTTTACGGGGGCGGGTATCGAATATGTTGCTGCCGTGGAAGCCAGAGGATTTATATTTGGAGCGGCGGTTGCAGAAAAGCTCGGGGCCGGCTTTGTGCCCATACGGAAGAAAGGCAAGCTGCCTTTTGAGACTGAAAGCATCACATACGATTTGGAATACGGGACAGACACCTTGGAGGTGCATAGTGATGCCGTTGAAAACCAAGCTAAAGTTTTGATGGTTGACGATTTATTGGCGACTGGGGGGACAATGGCATCGGCCTGTAAACTTATCGAAAAAATAGGTGGACAAGTTGTCGGGATAGTATTTCTCATAGAGCTTGCCGACCTGCGTGGAAGAGAAAAAATAAGCTACTATAACGTCAAATCAATTATTTCATACTAACAGGGGCCTATCGCGGTGTTGCCGTGTCACGATGGTCAACCCGATGTGGTCGCCGACGCTCCATAGCTTTGGCGACGGAGCGTTGCCCTGGGCAGGCACATAGGCCTGCCCCTACATGCCTTTGCGTTTTCTGAGCAAATACAAGCTTCCGAGGCCGAGAATAACAATCGGCGCCGGCTCAGGAATCACGAAGCTATCCGGTGTAATGTAAAAGGTGCCGATGTTAGCGAAGATACTTTCGGCTAATTGCATAGCCGTGATGTTTGTTGGGTGATTGTATTCGATGAGACCTCTATTTTCGAAAGTCAGGCCGTCAAGCGTTGCGCCCGAGGCTGCCGACGGTATTATGTTGTTGCCGGGAATATAAACCATATCGACGAGCTGATTTCCTGCAAACAAGTCCTCGTCAAAGAATAATATCGCGATGTCACTTATAGGATTGTAGTAAGGAAGGTCGAAGTCTCTAAAAATCAGGCTGCCGAACATTGCACGAGACGTTGTTAGTATTGTGCCGTCGTTCTTGCGAAGATAAACTATATTCAGGATGTCACTTACTGCAAACAAGTCTTTGTAATAGAACAATGTTGAGACATCAGGCATCGGGTTGTACTCTGGAAAGCCCTTGTCTTCTAATATCAGGCCGCCGGGCATCGCAGCAGGTATGGTTGGGAGTATTAAACCGTTGTTGTCGCGAACATAAACTGCGTCGCGGATATAATTTCCTGCAGAAGAGTCTTCGTCAAAGAGTAGTACGGTGATGTCGATTATCGGGATGTATTTGGGAAGTTCGCTGCCATCGGAAGTCAAGCCAAAAGAAACAGCACCAAGTATATTCGATAATGTAACGTCATTATTATCACGAATATATAAAGCGCCGAGAATCTCATTTCTTGTAAACAAGTCTCTGTCAGGGAATAATGTTTCCGTTGCGTTTAGCGTGCCGGGCGTCCCTATGTCCTTCGTTAATGCAACGATAGTCGCATCAGCCTGATAAGCGAGGACTGCCAAAAGCACTACCACAGCATAAGATGTCGGTAATTTTTTCATCCTATTCCCAATCCATGGGATTTATAGCAAACCGTTTTGGTTATTAAAGGTTTTGTTCCACAGATATCTGCTCCACTCAAGCTATACTTTTTCCATATCAAGTCTTTTTTGTTTTTTTGCGATTGCGATACGGTCGTTGTTGTGGAGGTCTTTTTCGATTTTGATTTCGGCGAAAGCGCCGGTTTGTTCGAGCAGTTGTCTAACAGCCTGGCCCTGGGCGTAACCGATTTCCAATATCAAAGCGGCATCAGGCTTTAGAAATTGGTCGGCCTTTTCGATAATTCTGCGGTAAATATCAAGGCCATCGACTCCTGCAAACAACGCCACTTTTGGTTCATAATCTTTCACGTTTTTATCAAGTTTTTCATACTCGGCGGTACTTACATACGGCGGGTTGCAAACAATCAAGTCGAATTCATTAACATCCAATTGAGGCACAATCGGGTCGAACAAGTCGCCGCATAGCAATGTGACTTGGTCTTTTAGCTGGTGCTTTTCGACATTTCCGGCGGCGACGGCAAGGGCGGCATCGCAGATGTCCGTTGCGATTATGCGGGCATCCGGAAAGTTTTTGGCGATTGCCACGGCAATACATCCGCTGCCGGTGCACAGGTCACAAACGAATTGAGTGCCGGGGCGGGCCCGCAAAAATTCAATAGCACGTTCTACGAGTAATTCCGTCTCTGGACGAGGAATCATACAATCCGGCGTGACATTTAGCTCCAGAGAATAAAATTCGGTTTTGCCGACCAGATAAGGGATAGGTTCTTGCTGGCCGGCCCGTTTTACTAAATCGTGCAGCCTGTCTAATTGCTGCTTGGCAACAGGCCTGTCGAATTGCGTATATAATTCAATCCGCTCCATTGCCAAAACGCCGCTGAGCAAAAGCTCCGCGCTTAGACGTGGCGAATCAATACCCTTGACCGTGAGGTATTCGGTGACCCAGTTTAAGAGCTTTTGTATCGTCCAGGTCTGCATTGCCAGATTATAGCCGGGGCAAAGAAAAGTAAAAGCCAAAAAGAGCTTATAAAGGCACTGGGTTTGAAATTGGGTTTGATTGGGTTTGTTTTTTATCCGCCTGAAGGCGGTTTCATTGTTATATACCTTTGTATAATAGATATTTAAGTTCATTTTGGGTCTTTTCGGAAATTGGGTTTGATTGGGTTTGAATTGGGTTTGATTGGGTTTGTTTTCACCAAGTGTCCAATTGGATTTATTTTTATAAGACATTTGTGATAAATTACTTATGTTCATTTGACTTTTTTGGAAATTGGGTTTGTTTTGCATAAAAAGAGCTGATTTGTAGAGGGTTCTCGACAGATGTAGAGGTGCCTTATAGGCACGTAAATAACTGGATTCTCGATACTCTCCACAGGACGCCAAATGGCGGATGCTGGATACTTGATGGTTGTGATGGTTCATTCGTTAATTTGGTAAAATTGGATAATTTGGTTAAATGGTTAAATGGTGAGTGGTTAATTTGTTAGATGGCATTTCACATTCGGGGTTCAGTTTTCTAATAAGGTTCAGTCTTTGAAACTCAAGTATCGTTTTGTATAGGCTGTGCTCTATTCGCCGTTCATACATCAGGAGCCGGTCGAGGACCCTTGCATTTGAGAAGTCCTTTATGGCCAAACGACCGAGAGCCAAATCGGGGTCACAGGCGGACGGATTGCTCTGTGGACGGTTTGCGGCTTTGAAAAACAGGGATTGGTTGAGTTTAGTTAGGGGGCTGGAGGTATTATCTGCGTTCAATGCGTCTATGACCTGGTTCTGGATTCTACAGATCCGTATTAGCCGCCATGAGAGAGCGACAATGCGTTCTGCGAGCATAGATTCCATAGGGCTGGCCGGGGCCAGCTCGGCGAGCATCGGTTCGCGGTAGAGGTCGAAGTCGGCCTGGCTTTCTGAGCTGATTATGTCCTGCCGGGCGGAAAGGCCGTGTTGGACGACGTTCTGGGAGACGGCGGCCTTGCCTTGTCTGGTGCGGGGGCCTGTGGATTTTTGGGCATTTCGCCGATTGGCGAGTATTTGGGCTTCGGTAGCCATTGGGAACACTCCTGATTTACTATTTACTATTTACTAATGACTAATTTGACTGGGCCTTCTGGCCCCGGGACCGTGCCACGCTGTGGCTTACGACATGCGAGCTGAAATGTCTATTGAATGCCGCCTACTGGCGGTTTATGTTTGCCTGCTGGCTAACATGGGGGTATTTTAACACAATATCTAACAATAGTCAAAAGAAAAACGGGGAAAAAACAATTTTTGTTGGTCATCCCCCCAAAGTCAAGTAGTGAGGGATTTGCACTTGATATTTTACCTATCTTAACGGTAAATAAGTCACAAGACGTAAGAAGGAGTTAGAGTATTAGAGGGTGTGTGAAAAGCTTAGAATCATTCTGTTGTCACCCCGAGCCCATTCGACTTCGCTCAGGGTAAATTGCGTCGAGGGGTCTATTAAAACAGATTCCTCGACTCCGCTGCGCTCCGCTCGGAATGACGAAACGGGCTTTTCACACACGCTCTTAGAGATTAGAGATTAGAGATTGGTGAATAGTTAATTGGTTAATGGTGAGTGTTTAATTGGGGTGGTAGAGACAAAAGACGCAAGACTTAAGACAAAAGAAAGAAGGCCACATTAGAAAAAAAGAACAATGTAATGGCGAGGCCAGATCCCTCCACTTCGCCCCCTGTGCTTTCTTGCCTGCACCTGTCGGTAACGCAGGCACAGGTGCGAAAGCAAGAACGGGGGTAACGCAGGCACAGGTACGAAAGCAAGAATGGGGGCTTCGGTCGGGATGACGGTAAAAAACCGTCATTTTTATCTTGAAAATTTCACTTAAATTGTGTAAATTTCTCATTACTGAGAGAGGACATCTTTGATTAGCGGTTAATGTTTTGTGCGGTTGTTGGGCTTTTGCGGTCTAATATTTTGATAAGCCGGTGTGGCGTAGATTTTAATAGGGTGACTGTCATTAGTTTGACACATACTGACGAATAGGAAGGATCAGGCAATGAATGTTCGAAAAACCCGCTGGCGATGGGGACCGCTTACCGTACTTGTCGCCGGGATCGCGCTGCTCAGCGCCTACTTGATCGCCACCTACGCGATCCTCCCGTTGCTCTGGTTGGAACATGAGCAACCGGGCCGCCAGGCGTTCGAATCTTTACCGAAGGTCACTCATAACGCAGAGGGAATCGCCGGTGACCCCCTCAATGTCGGCCTGATCGGCAGCCGCGAACAGCTCGTTGGTGCGATGCTGGCCGCAGGCTGGCGCCCCGCCGATCCCACCACTTTCAAAAGCAGCGTCAAGATCGCCGAGAGCGTCCTGTTTCATCGACCAGACCCGGACGCACCCGTCAGCAATCTCTTCTTGTTTGATCGTAAACAGGATCTGGCCTTTGAAAAGGAAGTGGGATCTAGTGCCAGTCGGCGGCACCACGTCCGCTGGTGGCAATCCAATGAGCAGGATGAGGAGGGCAGACCTTCCTGGATCGGAAGCGCAACTTACGACATAAGAGCGGGATTGAGTCATCTCACAAAACAAATCACCCACCACATCGACCCCGATGTGGACGCACAAAGAAATCAGTTGATAGAGGATTTGAGTGAAGCGGGTCAGCTTCAGCGGCAGTTTCAGGTTCTCGGCGTGGGTCCGACTCAAAATGGGCGAAACGCCGGGGGAGACCGCTACTATACCGATGGAATGCTGAGCGTAGTAGTGCTCATAGGCTCACAGCCACAATAAAATAGCCGGGGGTGTTTTGCCCCCACCTGTACCCCGGGCACAGGCATGGCAGGCGGGGCAGGTTATTAACACATTACTTTGGAGGCCAAAATGAATTGGAAGATATTTGCCGTCATCGTGATAACGGGAACCTTTTCATACTCTGAGGACGTCAATGAGCCAGCCGCTCACATTCCTTGGCGGCCCGCCCCGGCGGATGTTGCAGCGCCGGAAGGTTTGCCGGACATGGGGAAATGGATGCTGACTTCCGAGAAGCAACCTGCACAATGGCTCGGCCAGCCATATAGGGGACGCGACCTGCGTGAACCGATTAATGTGATCATCATCGACGATATTGCGAAATCAGCGAAAGAGGCCAGGGAACGATTGCTTAGCAACTTCAAGAAAGTGGGTTTCCCTGTTCGCGAACACCATTCCACAGGGTATCAGGGCTATATTGGAGGCGTTCTCTATCCCCAGATTCCGGAAGGCACTCGTGTCGCTTTTTCTGATGAGTTAGCCGAACTTGACAACAATCACGGTCGTGTTTTTGGACCGCACCTGTTTAAGGGAACATGGATATTCGTTGCGGCATTCAGCCGGGAAGAGGTCGATCCCCTGGACAAGGTCAGGCATCGCTATGGCTCGTTCAACCGGGCAAGAGACGCGTTGGCCCACGGACTCGACTTCAAGACAAACTACAAGATCAGGGCGTTTGTTAGCCTCGATAATGCGATGATCGGTGACAGCAAAACTTCCACCGGTGATCACGATACCATCGCCGTACTGTTGCGAACATCGTCTAACGGGGGCAGATAGTGTGGTTGTGCAGTTAAGGTTAAGATATATCCTTTATAAGTATTTTGGAAAAGGGATTAAGGATTATTTTCAAG